>CAZXNH010000022.1:0-48431 GCA_964641615.1 uncultured Ectothiorhodospiraceae bacterium
CTTCTATGTGGCCGGCAATTTCATCCTCGACCTGCTGCAGGCGGGAAATAATCCATCGATCTGCTAGAGACAGGGTGGCTTCATCTTCAGGATTTAGACCGGTGTCTTTCTCTTCGCACTGCATTAAGACGTAACGTGCCGCATTCCACAGCTTGTTGCAGTAGTTGCGATAGCCTTCAAGCCGACTGATATCGAGTTTTATATCACGTCCGGTAGAGGCTAGCGCCGCGAAAGTAAAGCGCAGGGCATCAGTGCCAAAGGGGGGGATGCCATCAGGGTGTAACCTTCGTGTCATATTTTCGACGCGTTCGGCTTCCCTGGGCACCTGCATGGCGCTAGTACGCTTCTTGACAAGGGACTCAAGGTCAATACCATCAATCACATCAATGGGATCCAGTACGTTGCCCTTGGATTTGGACATCTTCTGACCTTCTCCGTCACGGACCAGTCCATGTACATAGACCTCGTGGAAGGGTACATCATCCATGAACTTGAGGCCCATCATGATCATGCGGGCAACCCAGAAGAAGATGATGTCAAAACCGGTCACCAGTACGCTGGTGGGATAGTAAGTCTTCACTTCCTCGGTATTTTCCGGCCAGCCCAGTGTCGAGAAGGGCCAGAGGGCAGAGGAGAACCAGGTATCAAGTACATCTTCATCCTGGTGTAGTGGGTAATCGGCAGCGAAGCCATGTTTTTTACGGACCTCTTCTTCGCTACGACCTACATAGATGTTTTCTTCATCATCGTACCAGGCCGGGATGCGATGTCCCCACCAGATCTGGCGACTGATACACCAGTCTTCGATGTTGCGCATCCACTCAAAGTAGGTGTTTTTCCAGTTATCGGGAACAAACCGGATTTTTCCGGATTCAACGGCCTCGATAGCAGGTTCTGCCAGTGGACCTGCCTTGACGAACCACTGATCGGTAAGCAAAGGTTCGATGACAGTACCTGAGCGGTCACCACGTGGCTGCATCAGCTTATGGTCATCAATTTTTTCCAGTAGTCCCTGCTGCTCAAGATCGGCAAGCACACGCTTACGGGCCTCGAATCTATCCAGGCCGATATAGGCTGAGGGGATCAGTTCGGCTTCATCTTCCTCGTTGGCGCGTATGTCGGCATTTATGGTCATGATGTTGATCAGACCGCCATGAGGCTGGCTGGCAATGGCCTGTTCGTCTCGATGACGCTGCCAGACCTGGTAATCATTAAAGTCATGGGCCGGGGTGATCTTGACGCAACCGGTACCAAACTCGGGGTCTACATAGTCGTCGGCGATAATGGGGATGCGACGGCCTGTCAGGGGCAGTTCTACAAACTCACCCAGCAGGTGTTTATAACGCTCATCACCGGGGTGTATGGCCACGGCGGCATCACCCAGCATGGTTTCTGGTCGGGTGGTGGCGACCACCAGATGGCCCTTGCCGTTCGAAAGTGGGTAACGCATGTGCCAGAGATGGCCGTTTTCTTCCTCGGAGATAACCTCGAGATCAGAAACTGCGGTATGTAGTACAGGGTCCCAGTTGACCAGGCGCTTGCCGCGATAGATCAGGCCTTCTTCGTAGAGACGGACAAAGACTTCACGTACAGCTGCGGACAGTCCTTCATCCATGGTGAAACGTTCACGTGACCAGTCCAGCGAGGAGCCCATTCGTCGGAGCTGTTTGGTGATGGTGCCACCGGACTCTTTTTTCCATTCCCAGATCTTTTCAATGAACTTATCACGACCAAAATCGTGGCGAGTCTGACCCTCTGCGTTGACCAGGCGTTCCACGACCATCTGTGTCGCGATACCCGCGTGATCGGTACCGGCCTGCCAGAGGGTGTTGTCGCCCTTCATACGGTGGTAACGGATCAGGGCATCCATGATCGTGTCCTGGAAGGCATGGCCCATGTGCAGGCTGCCTGTCACATTGGGAGGTGGGATCATGATGCAGTAGGGGGCACCTTCACTACCGGCGGCAAAGTAGCCCTTGTCTTCCCAGGTCTGATACCAGGACTGTTCTATAGCGTGGGGATCGTAAGTCTTTTCCATGAAATCTTTAAGGAACGGTTGCGCGAAAGCCGGCGATTATAGCGCAGTAGGGGGCAATCATCATGGTGGCTGGAGGTAGAACATCCTCCAAAAGCGGATTAATTCTGGTGGTGGCGTTCCAGTTGTTCACGGATCAGTCCGTGAATCTCATCCCGGGCTGAATCCATATGCCTCTGGAGGATCTCGGAAATGGGGGCTTCCAGGGCCATGAGCACGGATTCTACATCCAGATCAGGCAGCTCGTTGCTTTCATCGCCCGGGATTTCTGGTGGGCTGCTAACCGGCTGGGTTTCTGCATGTTCCTGGCTGATTACGGGGTCTTCTTCATCAGTAACCGAAGTGGTTTCCTCAGCTTTATCTTCCTGGGTCGCCTTGTTGAAAAAGTCGAAGGGCAGGCCCAGGGCTTCCAGGCTGAAACTGGACTTTGGCGGTTCAGGCTCTTGCCCTGCATCTTCGTCAACTGGCGCCTCTGGTTCGGCGACTACAGCGGAGCCTTCAGCAACAACAGTGCTATCTTCATCGGGCTTTTCCGTCATGACAAGGTCTGAGTCATCAGGATGGCCGGTGACCTGGAACATCTCGGCCTGAACTTCACGCTCAAAGACCTCGAGCTCCATAACGTCTTCCGGGTCGCCAGCGGTAGTATCGGTATCACCGGTATCTGTTTCGACATCTGCCACAGATGAGGGTGGTGGGCGAAGATTGAACATCAGGCTGGGATTGCCCTGCTTCACCACATCGGTGAGCGTAGGGATTCTTGGATCATTGTCGATATCCGTTGCCATCAGGGCTGACCTATTTTCTGTGTCGACAGTTCGTAGCCGCGGTCACGGTAAAAGCGATAGCGTTCCCGGCCACTCTCTTTATTTTGCGGGTCATCATCAATGATTTCTGAGACACGTTCAAAGCGACTGAAAAAAACCGGGACCTCGACGGCAAGATTGATCAGCATGTCATGACAGACAGGATCTGAAGCATGATCGATACTTACGGTCGCCAGTTTCTCGTTATGGCTGCCAATTTCATGAGGTATAAAACTGTCTTCGCTAAATGTCCAGAGCATGTCATCCAGTTTTTTTGACTGTGCTGCAGACTCCGTATGAATATGCACACGGTGCTGCTGTTGCCAGGCCTTCTCCACCAGGTGGCATGCCATCAATTCTCGAGACTGGTCATTTTCCAGGATATAAAACTCAACCTGCGTCATAGCTTATTTCTCTGCAGCCTTGTCCAGCAGGTATTGCATGAGCATGGGAACAGGACGCCCGGTAGCACCTTTATCCTTGCCGCTTTTCCAGGCTGTGCCGGCAATATCGAGATGTGCCCAGCGATACTTCTTTGTGAAGCGGGCAAGGAAGCAGGCCGCAGTAATAGAGCCAGCGGGTCTGCCACCAATATTGGCCATGTCGGCAAAGTTGCTGTCCAGTTGCTGTTGATACTCATCCCATATTGGTAGTTCCCAGGCACGGTCATAACTGGTTTTACCCGCGCTGATCAGGTCGTTGGCCAATGGCCTGTGGTTACTCATCAGGCCGCTGGCCTGGTGTCCCAGGGCAATAATGCAGGCGCCGGTAAGTGTGGCCAGGTCGATGACGACCTCGGGATCATACTGATCGACATAGGTGAGGGCATCGCAGAGAACGAGACGGCCCTCGGCATCGGTATTCAGTATTTCTACGGTTTGCCCGGACATGGTCGTGACGATATCGCCGGGACGGCTTGCGTTACCGTCAGGCATGTTCTCGGCTGAGGCGATGACGCCAGTGACGTTAATGGGTAGCTGCATTTCAGCACAGGCACGGATCACACCCAGCACGGCGGCGGCACCACCCATGTCATATTTCATCTCATCCATCATTTCGCCCGGCTTGAGCGAAATGCCGCCACTGTCAAAGGTAATGCCCTTGCCAACCAGTGTAATGGGTTTCTGTTTTTTTGAGCCGCCATGGTATTGCATGGAAATCAGCCTGGGTGGGTTTACGCTACCACGGCCAACAGCAAGCAGGGCACCCATACCGAGCTTTTCCATCTGCTTTTCATCAAGCACATCAACTTTGAGTTTTCGATAGGTCTTCTCCAGGACGCGGGCCTGTTCAGCGAGGTATTCGGGCTTGCAGATATTGCCTGGCAGATTGGCAAGGTCCTTGGTGAGGCGAATCCCAGATGCAATGGCTGTTCCCTGGCGTACGGCTTCTTCACCCCTTGGCAGATCGCGTCGGGATGAAACGCTCAGGATCATACGTTTCAGAGGTCTCTTGGTATCCGGCTTCTTGGATTTAAGCTGGTTGAATGAATAGAGAGACTCTTCAGTGATCATAATGGCCCGGCGTACTTTCCACTCGGCATCATGCTTCTTGATAGCCAGTTCGGTCAGGTAACTTACCGCATCGGTAGCGCCACTCTTGTTGACCTGCTCTGCGGCAGCCAGGTTGACCTTGTCGAAGGTGGGGACATCAAAATCACGTTCCTTGCCGCATCCGACCAGGAGTACACGGTCGCAAAGTAGATCAGGTACCTGGAATAGCATCAGGCTTTCGCCAGCCTTACCTTCGAAGTCACCACGACGGAGCAGGGTGCTGATATAGCCGCCGCTGGCCTTGTCCACCGACTTGGCAGCAGTTGAGAGACGACGATTTTCAAAAATGCCGATTACAATACAGGAGGTTCGTTGTTTTTCAGGGCTGCCGCTCTTGACCGAGTATTCCATTCAGTTCTCCAGGTTTGCAGGGCTAGGGTGTCTGGGTTAACGTTGCCTGCGGTATCATATATATAGTGTGTTAACGCGAAGCCTCGATTCTATTGGAAAATATCTTTTTTATCACCTGAGGGGTGAAGTGTTTGTTTCCCACCTTGCTTGACAGATATATAGCCCGTGAGATTTTCGGCACCCTGGTGGCGGTTACCAGTATTCTCATGCTTGTTATTATCGGGAACCTGTTTATTCGGCTGCTCGGAGAAGCCGCGGAAGGCAAAATCCCCCAGGACGTTATCCTGCCCCTGCTTGCGCTTGCCAGTTTTAAGGGGGTTGTCATGTTTATACCTGTCAGTCTGTTCCTGGCAGTCCTGCTCAGTCTTGGGCGTTTCTACCGTGATAGCGAAATGGCTGCTCTGCGCGCGATAGGTACGGGGTACACCGATCTGTTGCGTCCTATTGTCATGATGTCAGTCGTTATTTCCCTGTTTCTCACCCTGATGGTGGCCTGGGTGCTGCCCTGGGTAGTTGCTGTCAGTGATGAAATGAAGGAAGTGGCCTCCAAGAGAACGGACATTGTGGGCATTACACCAGGGCGATTTATTGCCGACTCCAGCGCGCGTCGTGTTCTTTATGTCGAAAAGATGAGTGAGGACAGGGAAGAGATGCATGGCATATTTATCAGTGTCGTGGAAAAGGATAAAGACGTCATTCTGACTGCTGAAAAAGCCCGGCAGGAAATAGACCCCGAAAACGGACGCCGGTATATCGTTCTGGAGAATGGATACCGATATGACTCCCCTCATAGCCAGGGAGAGGTTTCACGTATTTATTATCGTGAGCATGGTGTACTGATCCCCGAGGTTAGAAGAAGCGGTGAACGTGCACGTGACGCCCTGCCAATCGAGGATCTCTGGCGTTCAGATGACCCTAAGCTAAAGGCAGAGCTTCAGTGGCGCCTGAGCTTTCCAATTTCAGCTCTGATCCTGGCCATACTTGCCGTTCCACTGAGTTACTCTTCACCACGTAAAGGGCGTTTTGGCAAGCTTGCCATCGCGATTGTTGTTTATGGCCTTTATGCCAACCTGTTAATCATGAGCCGGACCTGGGTAGAAAAGGGGGAGCTTGCGCCTGAAATTGGTAACTGGTGGGCGCATGCCGTTCTGCTGCTGTTAACCTTATTACTGGTTATGCATCAGTATGGCGTGGCCTGGACACTGAAAAACGCCTTCGGCAGGCGTGCGACATGAGACTAATCGACTCATATCTCAGCAAGAACATTATTATCGGCGTGATGATGGCGCTGATGGTACTGGTGTCCCTGGATGCCCTGATGGCTTTTATCTACCAGTTCACCAGCCATGCCAGGGGTGATTTCGGACTGGCGGAAGTTCTTCTGTATGTCCTGTATACCCTGCCAAGGCGTGTCTACGATTATTTTCCTACAGCCATGTTGCTTGGTGGTTTGTTAAGTCTTGGTGCCATGGCAACCAACTCTGAGCTTGTGGCCATTCGGGCGGCAGGCGTTACCCTGAATCGTATGATTGGATCAGTACTTAAGGCTGGCGCGCTATTAATTGTTTGTGTGGTTGCTATTGGTGAGCTGGTTGCACCGCTGGGAGAAGAAAAGGCGGAAAGTATGAAGGTCTCAGCGCAGACCGGTAGCCTGGTGTCTGCCGGGGCAACTCGATTGTGGGTGCGTGAAGGCAATCAGTTCGTGGGTATACGCACGGTCTTGCCAGATATGAGTCTGCGCGGTGTGTCTATCTATCAACTTGGTGAAAGTCGAAATGTTAAGGCCGCTATTTCAGCACCACGGGCCCATTATGACGAGAGCACGCAGGAATGGGTATTAAATAAGGCCAGGGTTTCGTACGGGGACGGTCTGAATATTCGAAATGAGCAACATGATGAATATCGGGTACAGGAATTACTTTCGCCTGACCTGTTTCAGGTTGTTGTCGTGTCACCCGAAAAAATGTCGGCCCTGTCGCTGTGGCGATACATGCAATACCTTAAGGATAATAACCTGGATGCATCACACTATGAGCTGGCATTCTGGGTGCGCTTTACTACACCTTTTTCCAGTATCGTTATGTTGCTAATCGCTTTGCCGTTTGTTTTCAGTTCCCAACGGACGGGAGATTTTGGCCAGCGTCTGTTTATTGGCATCGTACTGGGTGTGTCTTTCTTCCTGCTGAACAGGTTGTTGAATCATATGGGTCTGGTTTATGGCCTGCCACCCATCCTCAGCGCAACATTCCCGTTAATTATCTTTGCGGGTGGCGCAGTCTGGGCTCTGAAAAGGATCCGCTAGCCTGATTCTTATTTGGAAGTAGTGTATATGAGTCGTGTACCAGACAGCCGATCATGCAAAGTCTGGTTTTCCGGGTCAAAAAGTGCCCAGAGAAAGCCTCCTCCCAGCAACAACCAGGAAAGGCAGGCTGCAAAGAAGCGTAAAAGGGCTCTTCCCCAGCTAATCTGACTGCCATCAGGCATACAGACAGAGATTCTCCATGTCTTCATGCCCAGGGTCTGCCCACCATGGGTCCAGAACCAGCCAAAGAATAGAAAGCAGACGGTCAATAGATAAATGTTGAAGGCGGGATTCCCGGAAACAGCCTCACCAAATATCAACAGAGGGATAAGCGCAGCAAAAAAAAGTGCGCCAAAGAGTAATAACAGGTCATACAGGATGGCCAGCAGGCGTTTTACGAGAGAAGGATACTGATCTGACATAAATGGTTCTCTGAACTTTGAAGTTTCCAGGTCAGCGGTTGCAAAATAATCTGCTTACTCTGAAACCAGTCTACACGGTAATTATAAAAATAAATTTCTCAGAAACATGGCTAATAAAAGTTTTCACAAAACAAAATCAGATAGAGATTTGCACAATATTCTCAAAAATTTAAAATTTTTTAACTAAAAAACACTTTATTTGAATTTTATCAAGCACTTTTCCTATTAATTCGTTTGAAAAACCTTAGTTACTGCATATAATCCATTTGTCACCTCATTCATTTCGGGAGATTCTCCAGATGGCACGACCTAAGAAAGCCGTTAAGAAGAAAGCTGTTAAAAAGGCTGCAACCAAAAAAGTTGCAGTTAAAAAGTCAGCAGTTAAAAAGAAGGTAGCCGCTAAGAAGAGAGTTGCTACTAAAAAGGTTGCTGCCAAGAAAAAAGCAGCAGCAAAGAAACGTGCAGCTCCCAAGAAGAAGGTAGCTGCTAAGAAAAAAGTAGCGGCCAAGAAGAGAGTTGCGAAGAAACGTGTAGCCGCTAAGAAAAAGTCCTCAGCATCATCGGATCGCATGGCGAGGCTAAGAGCCGCAGTTATGGATGCAAAGGCCCAGCTGCAGAAGCTAAAGGCAGAGGCAACCAGCGAAATTAAGGAGCTGAAATCAGCCCTATCTGCTGCACAGAAGAGAGAGCAGGAAATCGTCAAGATGGTAACCAAGAAGGTTCAGGTAATGGTTGCCGCTGGTGAAAAATGGGAGCAGAAGGCCCTGAAGGACCTTGAAAAGCGCGTATCAGGCAAGAAAAAGGCACGTCGCAAAGCTAAAAAGAAATAAGTTTTAGCACTCCTGGTCCTTCACCAGACCTGTTACAGAAAAGCCACACCCTATTGGTGTGGCTTTTTTTTGGTTGCGTGCATGGACTAACTGATCAGAAGGGGCTTGTCTCGCGTAACGTTTCTATTAGTATGGATTTGTCCTGAATAAATATATTGAGAAATGCGTATCAGCTGCCATCGCGGTCGATGTATGAACTTTTTACCTTTTAATTATTAAAATCTTGCAGGTGCTGTAGTGGACTTCCTGGTTATTCTATTTCTAGTGCTATTTATCCTGTTTATGCTTATAAGTGCAGTTCTTCCATGGTGGGCGGCACGTAAGGCCAAGGGGAGGGATGCCACCGAGTTACAGCAAGTGATGGGACTGGATAATAAGCGCCACCTTGTGTATTTCTGGTCCCCTTCCTGCGGTCACTGTAAGTCTATGACGCTGGTGATCAATGAACTTATGGATGCACGTGATGATGTGCATGCCATTAACCTGGCAGATCAGGCATCACTTGCCCGTGAACTTGGTGTCATGGGCACACCAGCGCTCGCTGTAATTAATAAGGGTTGTGTTGAGCAGGTGCAGTTAGGTGTCAGGACGCAGAGTCAGATTCTGAACTTGCTAAACCAGCATGAATAACGCCATTGTTCTTTTTGTTTACTTGTCTTCCATAGCAGTATTTCTGTTTTGAATGCCCAGACTAACTCGTATGACACCCTGGAGGGGCGTGTCCAGAATGTCCGGGCAACAGCTGAAAATGCCAGACATCGTGGTGCCCTGGTTTTGTCGGGGGACAGGGCATGGTCTCGTCAAACGGTTGAACATTTAATCGGAACACTTCCTTTTACGCACATCCTGTGGGTCGGCGATGATGCACCTGAAGGATTTCAGCACAGGCATTCCGGCCTGGCCCATACAGTTCTTGGTCAGGAATTTGATGCCGTTATCCTGGATGCCTGGTCAGGTCTGGATGTTGATGATCTTGGTGCCCTTGTCGGTGTTATTAAAGCCGGTGGAATGTTCTTTCTGTTGTGCCCCCCATTTGCACAGTGGGCCACTTATTCTGATCCGGCCGTTGAAAAAATGCATATAGCGGGTGCTTGCCTGCCTAACCTGGGGCGTTATCTCCAACGCTTTATCCGGGTCATTGAATCGGATGGTCAGGTGCTGGTTGTCGAAGAAAACGCTGATCTGCCTGAGATTGAAGTGCCCGGGGAGAAATTTGCTCAGCAGTATAAGCTTCTGGGAAAGACTTCTGACCAGGTGGAGGCCATCGAGTCCATAAAGGCACTTGCTGCGTCGAGGGCCCCAGGTGTATTTGCCATGATTGCTGATCGTGGCAGGGGAAAATCCTCGGCCCTGGGCATGGCAGCTTCAGAAATCGTTCAGAATGAAGCGGGCAGGATTATTCTGACGGCGCCCCGTTTTGCTGCGGTAAGTCAGGTATATGAAAATTTCAGTGGTGTTGAGGAGCGGTTTCAGTTTGTAGCTCCAGATGAATTGCTTCGAAACCCTCAGACAGCTGATTTACTGATGATCGATGAGGCTGCGGCAATCCCTGTTCAGATACTTGTCAGCTTGCTGGAACATTATCCCCGCGTCGTTTTTGCCACGACGGTGCATGGTTATGAGGGCAGTGGACGTGGTTTTGAAATTCGTTTTTCCAGCTTGCTGAATGAACTCAGGCCCGGCTGGAAAAAGTTAGTTATGCATCAGCCAGTGCGTTGGGCAGAAGGCGACCCTCTGGAATCCTTCTCCTTTCGTTTGCTACTACTTGATGCACAGCCTGCCTCTATACCGGATAAACAATCGGTTCGTGCTTCTGAATGCAGTTATGTACAGTTGTCCAGAGATGAATTAGTCGATAATGAACCTCGATTAAGCGAGGTGTTTGGCCTCCTGGTGATGGCGCATTATCGGACACGCCCTTTTGATCTTCGTTATCTACTGGATGCGCCTGATGTAGAAATACATGCGCTGTTATACGAAGGGCATGTAGTAGCCGTCGTCATGATCTCCACCGAGGGTGGCTTTGATGTTGAAACCAGCGATGCAATTTACGCGGGGATAAGACGACCACGAGGCCACCTGTTGGCACAATCTCTGGCCGCGCACTGTGGTGTGGAACTGGCCCCTGTCTATCGCTATGCACGCATCGTGCGCATCGCCGTTCATCCTGATGTACAGGGGCAGGGCCTGGGTTCTCGACTACTCGAAGAAGTGACCAGGAGTATGCATGCATCTGGCTATGTCGCCCTGGGTGCCAGTTTTGCCGCGGATACACGAGTGATGCGTTTCTGGCGCAATCATCATTTCAGTCCTGTGCATGTTGGGGTAATGAGGGAACACACCACGGGGAGTTATCCCATATTAATGCTCAGGCCGCTGGGGCTGGTAGGAGAGCAGGTATACAAGGAAGCGCTGTCACGGTTTATTCAACGTTACCAAGTACTCAGAGAGACTGCATATGCCGAGATTGATGAGGACATATGCACACAGCTGGAAGAGGTCACTTCTATTCAGGTTGAAACAATGCCTGATTTCGACCATGAGTTACTGGCATTCACCTATGCGCATCGAGGGCTGGAGCTAAGCCTGCCTGCTATTAGGGGCTATCTCGATGCGTATCCGGATCGGCATTACCTGACCCAGATTGCCCCTCTGCAGCAAGATTTGCTCGATCGTTGCATTGTTCAGTTGCAAACAGTTTCCGAGGCTGCGCAGGGTCTTGAGCTTTCAGGGAGGCGTGAAGCCCTGTCTTTGATCCGCTCTACCTTGGCAAGCTTGATAGAGCATCAGGCTGATCCGGAATTCTTGGCTTACCGGGATCGTCTAATCGAGCTTAAAGCTTCGTAATTAGTGCAGCTTGACCTCTGGGTCTACGCCCCGGCGCAGGAGATGCGCAAGGGTCAGCAGGGCTGTTCTTAACCAGCCAAACAGAGCTATCTGGTGCATCTTGTGCAGGGAAAGATAAACCGTTCGCGCAACAAAACCTGAAATCATGATGCTGCCTGGGATCTGCCCCATCAGGCTGCCAACGGTGCTGTACCTGCCCAGGGTGATCAGTGAGCCATAATCATGGTACTGATACTCCCTGACAGGCTTTTTCCCTATTAGGGTGCGCTCAATATTTTTTGCCAGAAAGCTTGCCTGCTGATGTGCGGCCTGTGCCCGAGGAGGGACGAAACCCAGTTTGTCATCAGGACAGGCTGCGCAGTCGCCCAGGGCAAATATGTTGGGATCTCGTGTGGTCTGCAGGTTCTTCGAGACGACGAGCTGATTGATGTTGTTGGTTTCGAGCCCATCGATATCATGCAGGAAGTCGGGCGCCTTTATGCCTGCGGCCCATACGGTAATCCCTGCCTGGATAAAGTCGCCTCCCTGCGTGTGTATGCCTTCCTCGGTCACCTCAACAACTCGTTCGTTCTCGTGCACATGCACTCCGAGGTCCTCTAGCTTTTGACGGGCCTCGGTAGCGATGGCCTCTGGTAACTGCGGCAAAATGCGTGAACCAGCCTCTATCAGATGAAGCCTGATGTCCTGCTCAGGATTAAGTTCGTCCAGCCCGTAGGCATTGAGCTGTCTGGTAACCTGGTGAAGCTGGGCGGTGAGCTCAACGCCAGTCGCACCGGCTCCGATGATCGCAACGCCGAGCTGCTCGGGGCCAGACTGTTTGTTGGTGTGTATGTGGAGCAGCGTTTCCAGGAGTCTTCGCTGAAAACTTTCCGCCTCACTGAGGGTGTCAAGAAAAAGGCAATGTTCCCGGACACCCTTGATTTGGAAGTCATTGCTTACACTACCTACCGCAATAATCAGAGTGTCGTAGGCAAACTGGCGATCGGGGATGATGACCTCGCCCTGTGCGTTACAGGTAGGGGCGACATGAACTAGTTTGCGCTCACGGTCCAGGCCGGCCATGCGTCCCAGACGATATTTGAAATGGCGCCAGTGAGCCTGGGCCAGATATTCCAACTGGTATTCCGCCACATCCAGACTGCCAGCAGCGACTTCATGCAGCAGGGGTTTCCAGATGTGGGTTCGCTTGGCGTCAATCAGCGTAATCTCGGCAAGGCCCCTCTTTCCGAGTTTTCTTCCTAGGCGAGAGACTAGTTCCAGGCCTGCAGCGCCACCACCTACAACAACGATTTTATGCTTTTCCGACATGATGCTATCAGTTATGAATAATACACATGATATATACGAGTACTACGGGTTCTTCCCTCTGCAAGGAGGTCGTTACAGGGTTTGACCGATAGCCTGCCCCATGAGTAGCCGGTCGCCTTCACTCAGGCCTTCCAGCCATTTCACCTGGTTTTCCTGGAACAGGAGGATGACAGTGGAGCCAAGGTTGAAGCGCCCCATTTCCTGGCCTTTTGCAAGGTGGGCCTGCTCTTCTGGCGGGTAGCTGATATCTGAAATCGAGTGCCCCATGGGAGGTGTCACAAGACCTGACCAGGTGGTTTCGATGGCGCCAACATTAATTGCCCCGACCAGGGAAAGCGCCATATCGCCACAACTCGAATTAAATAGACTGATCACGCGCTCATTCTTCGCGAACATGCCCTTGATCGTATTGACCGTATGCGGTGCAACGCTATAAAGGCGACCGGGAATATGCAGCATACGCTGCAGAACGCCCGTGCAGGGCATATGTATACGATGATAGTCACGAGGTGAAAGGTAAATCGTGATAAATGCGCCATTACGAAACTCATGGCCCAGATTCTCGTCTCCCAGCAGGGCTTCAGCTGAATAGTAATGCCCCTTGGCCTGTAAAATCTGGTTGTCATCAATATAACCAATCTGGCTGATCGTACCATCGACCGGGGAAACAATGATGTTGTCGTCCTGGTCGATCGGGCGTGCATCATCGCGTAGAGATCGGGTAAAGAATGCATTCCAGCTGGAATAGGCCAAGGGGTTGCTCTCGCGTGCCTGGCTAAGGTCTATATCGAACAGACTTAAGTAAATACGAATCAGGTTGTTCTTGACGAAAGGAACGCGGCAGCGACTGAGTCGAAAGACGATTCTTGAGATGACATGCGTAGGTAGTAACGCAATTAGGCCAGCTTTAATGGAGTCGATCATGGTTTGGCAGAGCTCAGGGCCATCATGCCTTGTGCAAATTCATCTGGTTGGTGTGGTGGGTTGAACACCTTCACGGGTTTGCCGGTGGGATCAATGGCGATGATCGAGGCGCTATGGTCAACCAGGTAGTTTTCAGGGCTGGCTGGATTCTCTACGCGTGCATATATAACATTCAGACTGTCAGCCAGTTTCCTGATTTCATCTGCAGATCCGGTCGCGCCCAGAAAGTCAGGATTAAAATACTTCACATAGTTTCCCAGCTGTTCTGGCGTATCGCGCCCAGGGTCGACAGATACAAAAACCACCTGCCATTGAGCGGGATCTCCGCCCTGTGCCCTGTAGCTTTCCATGGCTAGCTTGAGCATGTACAAAGTCGTGGGGCAGATATCCGGGCAATAGGTATAGCCAAAGAATGCCAGGTTCCACTGTCCTTTGAGGCGTTGATTATCGAAGACCTGGTTCCTGTGGTCGGTCAATGTGAAGGCGGGAAGGTGATCAGGGACAGAAAGAATGGATGGTGCGGTATGAACTTCCTGTTCGTTTTTATTGACTGAGCCAGTCCAGAAACCCAGTGCAATGGCCAATGCCGCTGCAATGGCTAACAGCATATAGTGATGTGATTTCATGGGTCTGGAATCTACCTTTTTGTAGTCAATTGAACACCTGTTAATGCTAACGCAGCCGGCCTGAAAAGGTAATAGTGGCTAGAAATACCTGAAATAGACATACACCGTACTGACGACAATCGTATAAATCATCAGGGGAAAGGCTACCAGCATGAAGCGGGTAAAATGGATTGGGTGGCCGGCACGTTCTGCAAACCCAGCCACAATCAGGTTTGCGCTTGCTCCGACAAGACTTCCGTTACCACCCAGGCAGGCTCCCAGGGCCAGGGACCACCACAAGGGCAACAACGCCTCTTTGCCCCCAAGGGATGGAGCCATATTCTCGATAATAGGAATCATGGTGGCAACGAATGGAATATTATCGATAAGCGCGGATGCCAGGGCTGATACCCAGAGTATGGCTATGGCGCTTGATAAGCGGTCACCTTCAGTGACTTCCAGCAGATAATGCGCCAGAGACTCGATGACGCCGGTTTTCTCCAGGCCATAAACAGTAATAAACAGGCCAATAAAGAAAAAGATGGTTGTCCACTCAATGCTGGCCAGTGTCTTTTCAACACGTCTGGACTGCCCGAGCATATCCAGAGGGAAGTTATGTAGCAGTAACAATACTGCACCACCAAACATGGCGATTGTTGCCGGCTGAATGCCAATATCATGTCCCAGCATAAAACCTGCGATTACCAGGGTGATGACGACCAGGGACTGGATCAGCAGGGTAGTGTCGGTAATGGCATCACGCTCCTGGAAGTTCATAACTTTTGCCCGATCCTTGTCTGAGGCCTTAAGTTTCCTTCCCCAGATCAGATAAAGTGGAATAAATAGCGTTGGTAACAGGATAAGAACCAGTGGAGCAAGATTGATCACAAAGTCGTTAAACGACAGGCCGACTGCAGATCCGATCATAATGTTAGGTGGGTCACCAATCAGGGTAGCCGTGCCACCAAGGTTTGAACTAAAGATCTCAGCGAACAGGTAAGGGTAAGGGCTAACCTTCAGAGAATCTGTGATCAGCAGTGTGACGGGCACAATAAGCAGGACCGTGGTGACATTATCCAGAAGGGCTGAGAGCACAGCCGTTACGAGGGATAGCATCACCAGTATGCCCCATGGGCTGGCGTTAACACGCTTGGCAGACCAGATGGCTAGATACTGAAAAATGCCGGACTGGCGCGTGATAGTGACTATGATCATCATCCCTGTCAGCAGACCAATAGTATTAAAATCGATGCCTTCCAGGGCACTTTTCTGAGTAAGTACACCGCCAAGGATCATGAGTCCTGCAGCCAGCAGTGAAACAATAGCCCGGTTCAGTCTTTCCGACATAATGACCAGGTAGGCCAGCACGAAAATAGTGATGGCATACCAGGCCGGGTTCAGACCAAAAAAGATATTAAGCTCGCTGGTAGTTTGATGGAGCATCAGATTTCCGCGGCCATCATCTTTTCGAGTACGTCAAAGTAGGAAATGGCTCCCACCAGTTTATTCGTCTTTGCCTCCACAACGGGCAAGCTGCCTCTGTGGTCATACAATATCCTCATGGTTTCCATCAGTGGCGTATCTGGTCTGATAATAGGCACATCGCAATGCATGCAGAGTGAAACTGGCTCGTTTTCGATCTCGTGAAAACGTTGATGTAGATCCGACAGGGATTCTCGCATGAAATGGATATTCTCCAGCCCCTTTTCCATGATCACGGACTTAGGTAAGGAGAGCCTTAGCAGACAGTGGAGTCCAAACGCGCCCAGGTAGGTTCCATCATGATCGACGACGGGTAGCCTACGGTAGCGATTTTCCATAATAAAACGTGTTGCCTTACTTATCGTGTCATCTGGGTGAACCACCGTGGGGTTCGAGTCCATCACATCACTGGCATACATGGTCAGGCATATCCTTATTGAAAGTGCGCTTTATCACTATTGTATAGAATCCTGGCTGGCAATCAGTATCAAAACCTAAATTTCCGGCTTTATGTCATAATATGCACCCCGGATGTTTTGCTGATTCCCAATGACCAATTTGCCACCAAACGACGAATTACACACCCTGCGTGACTTTATGCGCTGGGGTGCCAGCCGTTTTGTTGAGGCAGGTCTGTATTTTGGTCATGGTATGGGTTCGGCTATTGATGAGGCCGTCTACCTGGTATTGCATGCTGTGCATCAGCCTCCGGACTTTCCAGAGAACTGGTTTGATTCACGGGTTACCTCTGAAGAACGCCAGTCCATACTGGAACTGATTGATCGCAGGATTGCTGAACGTAAACCGGCGGCTTATCTGACTGGGGAGGGCTGGTTCTGTGGCTTACCCTTCATGGTCAATGAGCATGTGCTCGTACCGCGCTCTCCCATCTCCGAGCTGATCGAAGCCGGCTTTCAGCCCTGGCTGAATCCGGATTCAGTCCATAAGGTGCTGGATCTGTGTACAGGTAGTGGCTGTATCGGTATTGCCGTCGCTTACGCCTTTCATCAGGCCGAGGTGGATCTTGCAGATATTTCTTCGGAGGCCCTGGATGTAGCCTGGGAGAATATTCATCGGCATGGGCTGGATGGCAGGGTCAGAGCGGTAGAGTCTGATCTATTTAATAACCTCGCTGGTGAGTCATATGACCTGATCGTGACCAATCCCCCTTATGTGGATCGTGATGACCTTGAGAGTATGCCGGACGAATTCCATCATGAACCCGAGCTAGGGCTGGCTGCCGGAGATGATGGCCTGGACCTGGCGCTTCGCATTCTGTTGCAGGCTCCAGAGTATCTCAATCCAGAAGGTATCCTGGTTGTTGAGGTAGGTAATAGTGACGAGGCCCTGGTCGAGTTGTTGCCAGAAGTACCTTTCCTTTGGCCGCATTTCGAACACGGCGGACATGGTGTTTTTATTCTGACGCGTGAGCAGTTACTGGAATTCCGGCAACTGATAGAAGCAGTAAAGAGATAGTGGCTAATGATTGAGCTGGAACAGAAAATTGAATTCGATGAGAAACTGCTAAAACGCTATGACAAGGCAGGCCCTCGGTATACCTCGTACCCAACTGCAGTACAGTTTACGGAAGACTTTTCGGCAGACAGGTATAGCGTGATCGCAGAGGGTACCAATGCTGGACAGGGTCCTTTGTCTTTGTATTTCCACCTGCCTTTCTGTGACACGGTTTGTTATTACTGCGCCTGTAACAAGGTAGTGACAAAGGATCGATCTAAGGCTGCTCCTTATCTCGACCAGGTTTATAAGGAGTTGGATCTGCAGGCAGGGCTGTTTGATACACAACGCATGGTGGATCAGTTGCACTGGGGTGGTGGTACACCCACCTTCATCTCTCATGATGAGATGAGAGAGCTGATGGACAAGACGCGGCAGCATTTCAGCCTGCATGAAGATGACACGGGTGAATATTCGATTGAGATCGATCCACGTGAAGTACATACGCATACGATAGCCCTGTTACGTGAACTGGGCTTTAATCGTATGAGCCTGGGTGTGCAGGATTTTGACCCCGAGGTACAGAAGGCGGTTAATCGCATCCAGAGTTATGAAGAAACCATGCGGGTAATGGATGATGCGCGTGCCACCGGATTCAAATCGATTAGTGTGGACCTCATCTATGGTCTTCCTCACCAGAGTGCCGATCGTTTCCTGAAAACTCTGGATACGGTCATCGAGGCGCAACCCGATCGGCTGTCTGTTTTTAACTACGCGCACATGCCGACTCTGTTCAAACCGCAGCGTCGTATCAACGAGTCTGAGCTGCCAAGCCCGCAGGAAAAACTACTTATCCTGCAGTCCACGATTAAGCACCTGACCGATGCAGGCTATGTCTACATTGGCATGGATCACTTTGCCAAGCCGGATGATGAGCTGGCGATCGCCCAGCGCGAGGGCAGCCTGTATAGAAACTTCCAGGGTTACTCGACCCATGCCGAATGTGACCTGATTGGTCTGGGTGTGACCTCGATCGGCATGGTCGGCAACAGTTACGCACAGAATCACCGTGACCTGGATTCCTATGGTCAGGCCCTGGCGGAAAATCGTCTGCCCGTATTCCGTGGGGTCGAACTTAACCAGGACGATGTATTACGCCGCGCAGTGATCACGCATCTGATCTGTAACTTCTCGCTGGAGTTCTCAGCCGTTGAACAGCAATTCGGTATTCACTTTGCTCAGTATTTCGAGGTGGAACTTGCTGACCTGGAACCCATGAAGGCCGATGGCCTGATTGAAATGGATAGTCAGTCCATCAAAGTGTTGCCCGCTGGGCGTTTGCTGATCCGCAATGTCTGCATGGTCTTTGATCGTTACCTGCGTGAAAAAACTGAGCAGCGTTTCTCGCGCGTCATCTAACGCTATGTCTCGATAACTGAACCTCTGCTACAATCGCCGCCATGTCAGGAAACAGCTTCGGAAAACTCTTCACAGT
Source organism: uncultured Ectothiorhodospiraceae bacterium (assembly GCA_964641615.1). GTDB lineage: Bacteria > Pseudomonadota > Gammaproteobacteria > J044 > J044 > JANTGN01. The sequence goes on from CAZXNH010000022.1 coordinate 18,416, forward strand.
CACTTCATTCGGTGAAAGCCATGGTCCTGCCATTGGCTGCATTGTTGATGGATGCCCTCCCGGACTTTCTATTACCGAAGCCGATCTTCAGGGAGATCTGGATCGCCGCAAACCTGGCACCAGTCGCCATACCACGCAGCGCCGTGAGGCAGACGAGGTGCAAATTCTCTCCGGCGTATTTGAAGGCAAGACTACGGGCACACCGATTGCACTGATCATCCATAACACCGATCAGCGCTCCAAGGACTACGGCAATATCATGGACACCTTCCGTCCTGGTCATGCCGATTACACCTATTACAAGAAGTATGGCCTGCGTGATTATCGTGGCGGCGGTCGTTCTTCTGCACGGGAAACAGCCATGCGTGTGGCTGCCGGTGCCATTGCCAAGAAGTACCTGGCTGAAAAGTTTGGTATTCAGATCCGCGGCTATCTTTCGCAGCTTGGTCCGATCGAGGTTGACTTAAAGGACTGGGATAGCGTGAATGCCAATCCCTTCTTCTGTCCTGATCCGGACAAGGTTCCTGAGCTAGAAAACTACATGGATGATCTGCGCAAGGAAGGGAATTCGGTTGGTGCCCGCGTTAATGTGCGCGCTGAAGGTGTTCCGGTTGGTTGGGGTGAACCCATTTTTGACCGCCTCGATGCCGATATCGCGCACGCCATGATGAGTATTAATGCCGTTAAGGGTGTTGAGATCGGTGCAGGTTTTGATTCCGTAGCGCAAAAGGGTACGGAACATCGTGATGAAATGACGCCCGAGGGTTTCCTAAGTAACCATGCCGGTGGAATTCTGGGGGGTATCTCCAGTGGTCAGGATATCGATGTCAGCATTGCGCTAAAACCAACCTCCAGCATGCGTCTTCCCGGGAAAAGTATCGACCGTGAAGGTAATCCTGTCGAAGTGGTGACCAAGGGACGTCATGACCCCTGCGTAGGTATTCGGGCGACACCCATTGCCGAGGCCATGCTAGCCGTCGTCCTGATGGATCACATGCTCAGGCACAGGGCGCAGAACGCCGATGTCGACGTGGAGCTGAAAGATATACCAGCCTCTGTTTGATGCGCTCGGTTCCTTATTTCCGACTCTCCGGTTTTTATCTCTTCTATTTCGCCAGCCTGGGGGCATTAGTCCCTTTCTGGAGTCTTTATCTCGAATCTCTGGGGTTTTCCAAGGTCGAGATTGGTCAGCTTGTTTCCGTGCTTATGGCGCCGAAGATCTTTGCACCGTATATCTGGGGCTGGCTGGCGGATCATAGCAGAGAGCGTATCAGCATTATTGGCTATGCCTCGTTCGGCGCGGCCTTAAGCTTTTCTCTCACACTCTGGCTCAGTGATTATATTGAGCTTGCCCTGATCAGCGCAGTTTTCGGTTTTTTCTGGCATGCAGCCCTGCCTCAGTTTGAGGCTGTCACCATGGACCACCTGGGCGAGGATGCCCATCACTACAGTCGTATACGTGTCTGGGGGTCGATTGGATTTATTCTCATGGCTATGGGGCTGCCTACTGTCCTGGAGGGCGAGCATATTGCCTATCTGCCAGGGGTTGTGCTTGCGGCCCTGGTCATGATCTTCATGATGACCGTGGGCATGAAAGACTTTCCCCGGGAAGAGCTTGGAGATCGCCTTTCAGTATCCAGCACCCTGAAGCGAGTGGATGTTATAGCCCTGCTGCTGGCCTGTTTTCTGCAGCTTGTCAGTCATGGTCCTTATTACACCTTCTTTACCATTTATGTGCAGGAGTCTGGCTACTCGCTTGACCTTGCTGGGCAGCTATGGGCCCTGGGTGTTTTTGCAGAGGTGATTCTCTTCCTCTGGATGCATCGCCTGCTGGTTCGTTTTCGTTCAGCGCATCTTTTTCAGCTCAGCATTCTTCTGACCGCCCTGCGCTGGATACTGACGGCCCTGTTTGTTGATTCCCTGCCCGTATTGCTGTTCTCACAGCTACTGCACGCAGCTAGTTATGGGCTCTTCCATGCCACGGCTATACACATGATATACAGCATGTTCCCGGGCAGGTTGCAGGGCAGGGGGCAGGCCCTTTACGCCAGTTTTAGTTTTGGGCTCGGTGGGGCTGTAGGTGCCCTGTTCAGCGGTTATATCTGGGAAGGCTGGGGGGCAAGCTGGAGCTTTGGAATGGCGGCTATCATCAGCTTGCTGGCTTTGCTGATCGCTTTTCTGGGGCTCAGGCAGCGTGAAGTGAGCTAGCAAAGGCCTGGGCGGCATTGCTTAATGTTCGGTCCTTATGAGTAACCAGTCCCAGTTGACGATGAAGCTCCAGTTTTGGGACTTTGAGTGTAGTGACGTCATCGGACAGCATGCTCACTGGTAGTATGCTCCAGCCCAGTCCGATGCTGACCATCATCAGGATGGTTTCCAGGTAATTGGTCTCCAGGGCTACATTCAGCGTCTGCTTAGCCTGGCTAAATGCGTTTTCGACAATGACACGCGTGAAGGTGCCGGTTCCTGGCAGTATAGCGGGGTGCGGGCATAGCTCCGAAATTTCTATTACCTGACTACGGGCCAGTGGATGGTCTGTTGATGCAACGGGTACCAGTAGGTCATCCCATATTTCCTTACATTCCAGTTCAGCACCTGGCTTTGAGGGCAGGGTTACAACGGCCAGTTCCAGCTCACCATGAGAGACCTGCTGACAGGCAGCCTCGCTGTCCATGAAGCGTATGTCCAGTTCGACCTCGGGATAATTCCGCGTAAAGTCTTTCAGATAAGGCGGCAGGCGGTGCAGTCCAATATGGTGACTGGTGCCAATGCGCAGGGCGCCGCGTATTTCTCCGGACAGGTTTGCAACCTGGCGCTGGGTATCCTTAACCTCTTCAATAATGCGCGCTGCTCCCGGAAGCAGGGTTTTACCTGCCTCGGTAATAGAGATTCTGTGACCTATGCGATCGAAAAGTTGTACGCCTAGCTCATCTTCAAGCTGGGCTATGCGCTTACTGACCGCGGGTTGTGTCAGAAATAGCTCCTCGGCAGCAGCCGAGAACGAGCCCAGTTCGGCAACCTTGATAAAGGCCTGCAGGCTAGAAAGATTCATATCGTCACCGTATATTCCAATATGGAATATATAACATAAAAAATATGAATTTGTGTTATGTGCTGGGTAAATCTAGACTGCAGCCCATACAGGAGGAGCGCTTATGTCAGCCAAGACACTTTACGACAAACTCTGGGATGCCCACGTGGTGCGAACCGAAGATGATGGTACGGCACTCATCTATATCGATCGACACCTGGTTCACGAGGTGACTTCCCCCCAGGCCTTCGAAGGCCTGCGTCTGGCAGGTAGAAAGCCCTGGAGAACCAGTTCAATCCTGGCGGTTCCCGATCACAATGTACCTACGACTGACCGCAGCGCAGGTATTGCCGACCCTGTCTCGAAGATTCAGGTTGAAACTCTTGATAGCAACTGTGATGAATTTGGGCTGACCGAATTTAAGATGGACGATATTCGTCAGGGTATTGTGCATGTTATTGGTCCGGAGCAGGGCGCAACCCTCCCGGGTATGACGGTGGTCTGTGGTGATTCCCATACCTCTACCCATGGTGCCTTTGGTGCCCTGGCTCATGGTATAGGTACTTCTGAGGTGGAGCATGTGCTGGCTACCCAGTGCCTGATCCAGAAAAAGATGAAGAACATGCTGGTGTCTATCGACGGCAAGGTCGGTCCTGGTGTGACAGCTAAGGACATTGTGCTGGCCATTATCGGTGAGATTGGTACAGCTGGCGGAACCGGCTATGCCATCGAGTTTGGTGGTGAAGCCATTCGCGATCTTTCCATGGAAGGCCGGATGACAGTATGCAATATGGCCATCGAGGCCGGTGCACGTGCGGGCATGATTGCCTGTGATGAAACCACAATTAAATATGTAAAGGGGCGTCCATACGCGCCGCAGGGTGAAGACTGGGATAGAGCGGTAGCCTCCTGGGCAGAACTTAAATCAGATAATGATGCCGAGTTCGATAGTGTCGTGCGTATTGATGCAGCCACCATCCAGCCACAGGTTACCTGGGGTACCTCGCCAGAAATGGTGGTGGGTATCGATGGTATGACACCTGACCCATCAAAAGAGTCTGATCCGGTTCGTGCAGCAGGCATTAAGCGTGCCCTGGAATACATGGGGCTTGAGGCCAATACACCGATCAGTGAGATCCAGATTGATAAGGCCTTCATTGGATCATGTACTAACTCACGTATCGAAGATCTGCGCGAGGCGGCCTCTGTCGTTAAGGGACGCAAGGTTGCTGATAACGTCAAGCTGGCAATGGTTGTGCCAGGCTCCGGCCTGGTCAAACAGATCGCAGAGCAGGAAGGCCTGGATAAAATCTTTATCGACGCAGGTTTTGAATGGCGCGAGCCAGGATGCTCCATGTGCCTGGCCATGAATGCTGACCGTCTTGAGAGTGGTGAGCGTTGTGCCTCGACTTCCAATCGTAATTTCGAAGGTCGTCAGGGACAGGGCGGGCGCACCCACCTGGTAAGCCCGGCCATGGCTGCAGCGGCAGCTGTGAGTGGTCACTTCGTTGATAGTCGTCAGCTTGTCTAGAGCAGGAGATTATTATGAAAATTCTTATGTTGTTGATCATCCTGCTGCCGCTAAATGCCTATGCAGGTTTTAGTGAAAGCATGGAGCGTTTTGGCGCCTCAGTAGAACGTACGGCAGAAAAGGCCGATGCCTCACTAAATCGCGCGGCCACAAGCACGGGTGAGTTTTTTGATAACACTGCCGAGAAAATCGAACCCGGTATGGATAAGGCGGCAGATAAGACGCAAAGTTGGTTCGAACGTATGGGTGCCAGGCTCGACGACTTTTTCAGTTTCGGCGATTAGACTCCGGGAGCTTAATGACGATGAAAGCATTTACAACTTTAGATGGTCTCGTATTGCCTCTGGATCGTTCCAATGTGGATACGGATGCGATTATTCCCAAGCAGTACCTCAAGTCGGTTAAGCGTACCGGTTTTGGTCCAAATCTTTTTGATGACTGGCGTTATCTGGAACCAGGCGAGCCCGGTATGGATCATTCAAAGCGTAAGGTGAATCCTGACTTTGTACTGAATGAACCACGATACCAGGGCGCAGAAATCCTGCTGGCGAGAGAGAACTTCGGTTGTGGTTCTTCACGCGAGCACGCGGTGTGGGCTCTTGAGGATTATGGTATCAGGGCGGTTATTGCCCCGAGCTTTGCGGATATCTTTTTCAATAACAGTTTTAAGAATGGTCTGCTGCCTATCCCCCTGGATGAGGCTGTAGTCGATCGCCTGTTTAATGAGGCCATGGGCAACGAGCCTGTGCGATGGACAATTGACCTGGAAGCCCAGACCATAACGACCTCCCAGGGTGAGGAAATCGCTTTCGAGGTGGACGCATTCAGGAAATACTGTTTGCTGAACGGGCTCGATGATATAGGTCTGACGCTGAAGCATGCCGATGAGATTCGTGCCTATGAAGATCGTCGTCAGCAGGAGGCGCCCTGGTTATTTAATACGCCCAATGCGTGATCGGGTATTCAACAGGTATTGCTAGATTTGAGTAAGGTAAACATCTATGTCGAATAAGATTCTGATTCTCCCCGGTGACGGTATTGGCCCGGAGATTGTTGCTGAGGCTATCAAGGTCCTCGAGGTATTGAAGACTGACTTCGGTCTTCAGATTGAAACCGAAGAGGGTGCGATTGGTGGTGCTGGCTATGATGCCGCAGGTCACCCGCTACCTGATGCAACCCTGGCAATGGCTAAAGAAGCGGACTCTGTATTGCTGGGTGCTGTAGGTGGCCCTCAGTACGATAGCCTGCCACGAGAGCTGCGCCCCGAGCGGGGGCTGCTTGCTATCCGTTCTGAGCTGGATCTGTTTTCTAACCTGCGTCCAGCCATCCTCTATCCGCAGCTGGCCAGTGCCTCCAGTCTGAAAGCAGACATTGTTGCCGGCCTGGATATCATGATCGTACGTGAATTGACCGGTGGTATTTATTTTGGGCAGCCTCGCGGTATCGAAACCTTGAAAAGCGGTGAGCGCCGAGGGTTCAATACGCTGGAATATACCGAGTCCGAGATCGAGCGGATTGCACGTTCCGCCTTTGATATTGCCATGAAGCGTGATCGTCGCCTGTGCTCTGTCGACAAGGCGAATGTTCTTGAGGTATCTGAACTCTGGCGTGAAGTCGTGACTACGGTAGGTAAGGATTACCCTGAGGTTGAGTTGAGCCATATGTATGTAGATAACGCCGCCATGCAGCTTGTCCGTGCACCTAAGCAGTTTGACGTGATGGTGACCAAGAACATGTTTGGCGACATTCTGTCGGATGCTGCAGCTATGCTGACAGGCTCAATTGGTATGTTGCCTTCTGCCTCGCTGAACGCCCAGAACCGTGGCATGTATGAGCCTATTCATGGCTCTGCGCCTGATATTGCAGGGCAGGGCGTTGCTAACCCACTGGCCACCATTTTGTCGGTTGCCATGATGCTGCGTTATAGCCTGGATCAGGCCAACATGGCGGATCGCATCGAAAAGGCTGTAAGTGATGTTCTGGATCAGGGCTTGCGTACTCCGGACATCCTTTCAGAAGGTATGACAAAGACAGGAACGGCTGGCATGGGTGATGCCGTCGTGAACGCGTTGCGTTCCCAGTCCTAAACCAGTTTATTTGAGAGGCAGGAAAAATGAGCAAGACATATGACGTCGCGGTAGTAGGTGCAACAGGTGCTGTAGGTGAAACCATGTTGTCGATTCTTTCACAGCGTAAATTCCCTGTTGGAAAGGTCTATGCCCTGGCAAGTAGTCGCTCTGCAGGTAAGAAGGTTGAGTTTGGATCGACCCAGCTGACGGTTGAAGATCTTGATACCTTCGATTTTTCAAAGGTGCAGATTGGTCTGTTCTCAGCCGGCGGCTCCGTATCTGAGAAATATGCGCCACGCGCTGCTGAAGCGGGCTGTGTTGTTATCGATAACACCTCTCATTTCCGTTATCACGATGAGATTCCCCTGGTAGTGCCCGAGGTGAATCCGCATGCTATTGCCGAGCATAAAAGGCACGGCATCATTGCTAATCCGAACTGTTCAACCATCCAGATGCTGGTGGCCCTGAAGCCACTGCATGATGCGGCAGGTATCGAGCGTATCAACGTTGCTACTTATCAGGCTGTTTCAGGTACGGGGAAGGAAGCCATCGAAGAGCTGGCCAGCCAGACTGCGGCATTATTAAATGGAAAGGACATCCATTGTTCAGTCTACCCAAAGCAGATCGCCTTCAACTGCCTGCCACATATCGATGTATTCCAGGATAACGGCTACACCAAGGAAGAGATGAAGATGGTCTGGGAGACCCGCAAGATCATGGAAGATGACTCGATCCAGGTGAATCCTACTGCTGTCAGGGTGCCAGTTTTCTATGGGCACTCAGAGGCTGTACATATAGAAACCCGTGAAAAGCTGTCTGCGGATCAGGCCAGAGCCCTGCTGGAAAATGCGCCGGGTGTTACGGTTCTGGATACCCGCGAGGACGGCGGATACCCCACGGCAGTCACCGAAGGGGCGAATAATGACGCCACTTATGTAGGCCGAATTCGTGATGATATTTCTCATCCCCGTGGCCTGAACCTGTGGGTAGTCTCAGATAATGTTCGCAAGGGGGCTGCACTGAATAGTGTACAGATCGCAGAAATTTTGATAAAAGACTATCTATAATCTATAGTTACGTGCAATAGTTAGAGTCGTTTTATTAAAGTGGCTTCTTCAGTTTCTGCTCCATCTGGCTTCAAAAGAGTGGATTTTTTGGGGAAAAAGCCGAAATAAAGGCTGCAATAACGATAAATAAGAGGGGATTAAATCGTGCGTAAACTGGCCTTGGTTGTCCTGACTGGATTCCTGATTCCAGGTTTGGCTCATGCACTAGGACTGGGGGAGATCAAGGTTGATTCTGCTTTGAATCAACCGCTGAAAGCTGAAATTACAGTCCTGTCGGCAAACCCTGACGAAGTCATCGACATCGTCGCAAAGCTCGCAGACCAGGAAGCCTTCGACAGGCTCGGTCTTGAGCGTCCTTATGGGCTGACCAAGCTTCAGTTCAAGCCTGCGGTTCGTGAGGGTGTTCCGGTTATCGTGGTTACCACGCGTCAGCCGGTCAAAGAACCATTCCTGGATTTTCTCCTGGATCTACGCTGGCCCAAGGGTCGTCTGCTTCGTGAGTACACCATTCTTCTGGATCCCCCCGTCCTGATGGAATCACGTGCGGTTGCTACCCAGGCCCCCGAAGTTGCCGCTACCGAACCCCAGGTAGAGACTGTTGTTGCCCCAGCCCCTGTTGTCAGTGTGGAGCCAGAAGCGGCTCCTGAACCTGTTGCCGAGCCTTCTCCCGAACCAGCGCCGGAGCCTGTTGCAGTTTCGGAGCCTGCCCCCGAACCCGAGCAAGTTGCTGTCGCTGAGCCTGAGCCAGCTCCAGCAGCAGAGCCTGTAGCAGTTACCCCTGCTGCAGAGCCCATGATTCGTCCTGACACAGGTGTTAGCGAAGAATCAGAAGTCGCAGAAGCCCCCCTGTTCCCACTTATCCCGATCGGTGTCGATGATGCCGCTTCATTCTATGGTGAAGCACCTACTGATGATTATAAGGTTCAGGCCAATGACACGCTCTGGGAAATCGCCAATGCGAATCGTCCTGACGACGTGTCTGTCAATCAGATGATGATGGCTATGCTTCGCGCTAATCCTGATGCCTTCCACCAGAACAATATTAATAATCTCAAGCAGGGTGTCATCCTGCGCATGCCAACACGCGAAGAGATGGATGCCGTTGAAGTCGCAACAGCGAATGCAGAGGTAAAAGAGCAGTATGCGCTATGGCGTGAGTATCGTGAGCAGGTAGCAGGTACCGCGATCCCTCAGGATGCCGTACCAGCAGCACCTGAAGAAACCGTTGCCGAGTCTGCATCTGAGGAAGTTGCTGAATCCGCAGAAACCGAAGTAGCCACAGCACCAGAGGGTGAGCTGCAGATTCTTGCTCCAGAGTCTGAAACAGCTAGTGGCGAAACTGTCATGGCAGGTGGCGATGACCTGTCTACTTTACAGAATGATCTGAGTCTGGCTAAAGAGTCCCTGGAATCTGCACGTCAGAAAAACACAGATCTGGAAAGTCGCGTTCTGCAACTCGAGCAGATGCTTCAGAAGCAGGAACGCCTGTTAAATCTTAAAGATGAGCAGATTTCTGACCTGCAGTCTCAGATGCAGGAGGCACCTGAAGCGGTTGTTCCTGTAGAAGAAGCCGATGAAGAGGCGCCAGCAGAAGAACCACAGACTGAGGCTGTTGAAGAAGAGCCTGCTGCGGTAGAAGTCGTCGAAGAGTCTGCTACTGAAGCACCCATGACAGAAGAAATGGCAGTTACAGAGGAAGTAGCGGCCACAGAAGAAGTAGTTGAAGAAATCGTTGCAGAAGCAGCTCCTGCAGAAGAGCAGCCCGCAGAAGAAATTGCGGTTGTTGAAGAAGAGGTTCAGGAAGTGGTTTCTGAACCAGAGCCTGCTGAACAGAAAGTAGCTAAAGCGCCTGAGCCCGAACAGGCGGCCCCCAGTTTTTTAGACGACCTGCTGGCTGATCCCAAAATGCTGGGTATCGCTGGTGGCGGTATCCTGCTTGTTATTGCCCTGATTGTTAGTCTTGTTCGCCGCATGGGTAAAACCAAAGAAGTTGCTCCTGCCCCCACTGAGCCCGAACCAGATTTTTCAGCTGTAGAAGGAGCTGGAGAAGAAGTACCAGAAATTGAAGAAACCCAGGTCATGGAACAGCCTGTGTTTGAAGAAGAGACTCCAGCAGAAGAGCCTGCGGCTGAGCAGGAGTTCTCTGGTGAATCGACTCAGGTGATGGACCTTTCTGAAGATGAACCCGTAGCTGAAGAAGCCCTTGCCGGATCTGGAGAGGTTGCTGAAGAGGCTGACGATACGCTCTCTGAGGCAGATGTATATCTTGCTTATGGTCTGCATGATCAGTGTGAAGACCTGTTGACCAAGGCCCTTGAGGAGCGTCCTGAGCGCAACGATTACCGCGCCAAGCTGCTTGAAAACTATTTTGCTGCCAAGGAAAAAGACAAGTTCGAATCCATGGCGCAGGAGTTACATGGCAAGCTGGGTGATACCTCTGACAAAATGTGGGTGCGTACCGTTGTCATGGGCAAGGAGCTGGCACCTGACAATGACCTGTTCTCGGGCGATGTGGCTGATGTAAGTCTTGATGACATCGTTAGTGAAAAGCCAGAAGCCGATGAGTTCGACCTCTCGATAGACCTGGGTGCCGGTGATGAATCACCCGACCTGGAAATCGGTAGTGTCGATATGGAAGAGTCTATCGATATCGCCGAGGCTGAGCCTACAGAAGAACTGGATGTCACTGCAGAAGTAATTCAGTCTGCAGATGAAGGCCTGGAGTTCGATGTTGGTGATATCGACCTGGGTGGACTGGATCTTGGCGAAGGTGATGATGAACTACTCACGATTGATGAGGCATCAGAGACCGAAACGCTGGATCTGACTGACGATCTTATGGAAGAACCAGGAAGTGATTCTGGTACGTTGACCATGGATCAGCCGCCTTCAATTCCTGAAGAAGATCTTGGCGCTGATGTAACCCTGGAAACGGATATTCCTGTTTCATTCGATATCGAAGAGGGTGACGAGGTCGTTGATGAAACCAGCGATACAGGCACTCTGGATGTTGGCGAACTGGATGTCACTGAAGATGACCTGGATGTGGGCGCAGAAGGTCTCGACCTGGATGTAGACTTTGGTGAGACCGAAGAAACAGTAGATTTATCTGCTGATACAGATATCGATTTCGGACTGGATGAGGACCTTGGTCTTGATGAAGAGGTCGGGTTGCCTGACAGTGAAGACGAGGTAGGTACGAAGCTGGATCTGGCAAAGGCCTATATCGATATGGGCGATAATGATGGAGCCCGTAGTACACTGGAAGAAGTTATGAATGAAGGTAATGATGATCAGAAGAAAGAAGCCCAGGAACTTATGGGCCAGATTTCCTGAAATTAATTACCAGTAGAATAGAAAGGCCGGACTATGTCCGGCCTTTTTTTATGCCAGGATTTCAGGGGACTATAGTGACCTCGTGTTAAAATTCTGCCTGGCGAAGATAAGGGGCGTTGTATGAGGTTTGCTGCATGTGTTGAGTATGATGGCTCGGGTTATTCCGGCTGGCAGTCTCAGCATGGTCAGAAAGTGAAATTTGTCCAGACAGAGCTGGAAACGGCGCTTTCAAAGGTGGCAGATCGCCCCGTACAGGTTGTGTGTGCAGGTAGAACCGATACCGGGGTACATGCGACCTCACAGGTCGTACACTTTGATACGGATGCGATCAGGAGTGACCGTTCGTGGATTCTGGGCACCAATGTAAATCTTCCGCATGATATTGCGTTGCGCTGGGTCACTGAAGTCAACGAAGAGTTCCATGCACGATTTTCAGCACTGTCCAGGTCGTATCGCTACATCATTGATAACCGCTGGGTCAGGCCCTCTATATTCCATAATCGTGTTACCTGGGAACGAAATCCTCTTGATGAAAAGCGTATGGCAGACGCGAGCCAGTATTTACTGGGTCGTCATGATTTCACCAGTTTCCGTTCACTGGCATGCCAGGCAAATAGCCCGGTGCGTGAGATCCAGAAGCTGGATGTTTTCAGGCAGGGCGAGTTCGTGATCATGGATGTACGTGCAAATGCCTTTTTGCATCACATGGTGCGGAACTTGGCTGGCGTTCTCATAGCTATTGGTACGGGTGAAGAAGAAATTGTATGGGCAAGAGATGTGCTGGAACACAGGGATCGTGCTCTGGGCGGTGTGACAGCACCGTCTGCGGGTCTATACCTGGTTGATGTTGAGTACCCAGAACACTTTAATTTACCCGCGACACCTGCCTTTCCATCTTATGCCTAGGGCCGAATTTTGGTACTCTAATTATCTTTTGGGTACTTCTAAATGAAGAGAACACGGGTCAAGGTTTGCGGTATCACTCGCCCCGTGGATGCCGTGGCAGCTGCTGAGCTTGGTGTCGATGCTATTGGCCTCGTGTTTTACCCGAAAAGCCCACGATTTGTTACTGCTGAGCAGGCCGCCGAAATTGTTTCAGCGCTTCCCCCATTTGTATCGACTGTGGCTCTGTTTATGGACGCACAGGATGCGGCTATCAGGGAGGTGCTGGCCCAGGTTCCCATTGATGTGCTTCAGTTTCATGGGGATGAATGCCCAGCAGACTGCAACACTTATGGCCGCCCCTATTTCAAGGCAATTGGCATGAAAGGTAATACAGATATTCTGTCCTATGCCGCAACCTATCCAAATGCTCAGGGCTATTTGCTGGATAGTCACGCACCGGGAGAAGCTGGAGGTACTGGGCAAAGTTTTTCCTGGAGCGAGATGCCGGAATTACCCAGGGCCATGATCCTGGCAGGTGGTTTGCGTCCAGAAAATGTCGCGGAGGCCGTACGATTAGTACGTCCATATGCGGTCGATGTGAGTAGTGGGGTAGAATCATCGCCCGGTATTAAAGATTCGGGCCTGATGCAGGCCTTTATTTCCGAAGTGAGGAAAGCAGATGAAGAATGAGGCTGTCCGTAACCAGGATTGGAGTCAGCTTCCTGATGAGAAAGGGCATTTTGGCCCTTATGGTGGTTGTTTTGTTTCTGAAACCCTTATGGAGGCACTGGATGAGCTGAAAGCATCCTATGCCCGACTCAAGGATGATGCAGAATTTCAGGCCGAGTTCGATGCGGATCTCGCGCATTATGTCGGCAGGCCAAGCCCCCTTTACCATGCCGAGCGTTGGAGCCGAGAGTTAGGTGGTGCGCAGATCTATCTCAAGCGTGAAGACCTTAATCACACTGGCGCGCATAAGATAAATAACACTATTGGCCAGGCCCTGCTGGCCAAGCGTATGGGTAAGACCCGTATTATTGCTGAAACCGGAGCAGGCCAGCATGGCGTAGCGTCTGCTACTGTTGCTGCACGTCTGGGTCTGGAGTGTGTGGTTTATATGGGTGCTGAGGACATTGAGCGTCAGGCGCCAAATGTCTATCGCATGAAACTGCTTGGTGCTGAGGTCGTGCCCGTAACTTCCGGCTCACGCACTCTGAAGGATGCACTCAATGAGGCCATGCGTGACTGGGTGACCAATGTCGATAACACCTTCTATATCATTGGTACCGTGGCAGGCCCACATCCCTATCCTGCCATGGTGCGCGATTTTCAGTCCGTTATCGGGCGTGAAGCGCGCCAGCAGATTCAGGAAATGGCAGGACGGCTACCTGATGCCCTGATTGCCTGTGTTGGTGGTGGCTCCAATGCGATTGGTCTTTTCCATCCCTTCCTGGAAGATGAGTCTGTTGAGATGTATGGCGTTGAGGCCGCAGGCTTTGGTCTTGAAACAGGACGCCACGCGGCACCACTGTGCGCTGGCAAGCCTGGTGTTTTGCATGGTAATCGTACCTATCTGATGGAAAGTGCAGATGGCCAGATTATCGAGACGCACTCTGTCTCGGCGGGCCTGGACTATCCTGGTGTGGGTCCCGAACACGCATGGTTAAAGGATACCGGGCGCGCTAAGTATGTGGCAGTAACTGATGAAGAAGCCATGCAGGCCTTTCATGCCCTGACCCAGATCGAGGGTATTATCCCCGCCCTGGAAAGCAGCCATGCCCTGGCCTACGCCATGAAGCTGGCCCCAACCCTGTCCAGTGACAAGATACTCCTGATTAATCTTTCTGGACGTGGAGATAAAGATATCAATACCGTAGCGCGTCTCGAGGGTATTACCCTATGAGCAGGATTGAGAAAATGTTTTCCGCCCTTCAGAGCGAGGGACGTAAGGCCTTAATCCCTTATGTGACAGCCGGTGATCCGGAACCCTCGGTGACGGTCCCCCTGATGCATGCCATGGTAGAAGCCGGAGCGGACCTGCTGGAACTGGGTGTGCCTTTTTCAGACCCTATGGCGGACGGCCCCGTAATCCAGGAGGCCTGTGAGAGGGCTTTGGAACATCATGTTAGCCTGGATGATGTTCTTGATATGGTGGCTGAATTCAGGAAGCAGAATGACAAAACCCCTGTTGTACTAATGGGATATCTCAACCCTGTCGAAATCATGGGTTATGAGCACTTCGCCAGTAAGGCTTCAGATTCAGGTGTTGATGGCGTTCTGATTGTAGACCTCCCACCTGAGGAAGGTAAGGAAACGGTATCGACTTTCAGGCAGACAGGACTGGATACGATCTTTCTTCTGGCGCCAACCACTGTTGAGCACCGCATTAAGAGTATTTGCGAGGCAGGCAGTGGCTTTGTCTATTATGTTTCACTCAAGGGTGTGACAGGGTCGACCCAGTTAAATGTCGAAGAGGTCGCGGAAAAGCTCGATCTCGTGAGAAAATATGCAAAAACACCTGTTGGTGTTGGTTTCGGTATCAAGGATGCTGAAACAGCGGCCCGAGTTTCCCAGGTTGCGGATGCCGTTGTGGTAGGTAGTGCTATCGTAAACAGGATTGCTGCCAACGTGACAGAGCCCGAGCGATTTACCCATGAAATTGCGGCGCTGATCGCATCGATGCGAAAGGCAATGGACGATACCGCACGATCATAGAGGAATAGCTGCATGAGCTGGTTTGAAAAATTAATGCCTTCGCGCATCCGTACCGATGCCACTGAGAAAAGAGGCGTACCCGAAGGTGTCTGGATTAAATGTGACGCCTGTAATGCTGTTCTTTACCGTTCTGAGTTAGAGCGAAATCTGCGGGTATGTCCAAAATGTAATCACCACATGCGCATTAGTGGGCGTGAGCGTCTGGAGCTTTTCCTGGACGAGGAGCCACGCATCGAAATTGGGGGTGAAGTTGAGCCTGTCGATATCCTGAAGTTCAAGGACAGCAAGAAATATAAAGACCGTATCCTTGCCTCGCAGAAGGCAACAGGTGAGAAAGATGCCCTGGTTGCCATTCGTGGTCAGGTCAAAGGTCTTCCCCTGGTCGCTACAGCCTTCGACTTTCGTTACATGGGTGGCTCCATGGGGTCAGTCGTCGGTGAGCGTTTTGTGCGTGCCGCTAATGTTTGTCTGCAGGATGGTATTCCGTTGGTTTGTTTCACTGCCAGTGGTGGAGCGCGTATGCAGGAGGCCCTGTTCTCCCTGATGCAGATGTCCAAGACCAGCGCAGTGCTGGCCAAGATGTCAAAGCGCGGTATACCCTTCATCTCGGTTATGACTGATCCGACCATGGGTGGTGTTTCAGCCAGTCTGGCCATGCTCGGTGATGTAAACGCCGCAGAACCTAATGCCCTGATCGGGTTTGCAGGTCCGCGTGTTATTGAGCAGACCGTGCGTGAAACCCTGCCAGAAGGCTTCCAGCGTAGCGAATTCCTGCTCGAACATGGTGCGATCGATATGATTATCGATCGCCGTGAGATGCGTGACCGTATCGTCAACCTGCTGTCCATGTTGCAGAAGAAGCCCGCGATTTAATCTGATTCAATGCGTTTTAACGATCTTGATGCCTGGCTTAAATGGCAGGAAACCCTGCATCCCAGTGAAATTGAACTAGGTCTTGATCGAGTATCCGAAGTAGCCCGGCGCATGGGTGTGCTGCAAAGCCAAAGTAAGGTTATTACCGTTGCCGGCACCAATGGCAAGGGATCCTCACTGTCGATGCTGGAATCGATTTATCGGGCAGCAGGCTATCAGACCGGTCTTTACACCTCTCCACATATTCACCGATATAACGAGCGCATACGTATCAATGGCCTGGAGGTCCAGGATGATCTGCTATGCCAGGCCTTTGAGTCGGTTGATCAGGCCAGGGGCGAGATATCTCTGAGTTATTTTGAGTTCGGGACGCTGGCTGCATTGCAGATATTCTCGGAAAGTCATCTGGATATTCTGTTACTGGAGATCGGTCTGGGTGGTCGTCTGGATGCAGTCAATATAGTTGATGCTGATGTGGCCCTGATTACTGCAATCGATATCGATCATGTCGACTGGCTGGGCGGAGACAGGGAGACCATAGGGCGGGAGAAGGCAGGAATTATGAGGCAGGGCCATGTTGCTGTGGTCAGCGACCCTAATCCACCTGAGTCGATCAGTGACTATGCAGATGAAGTAGGCGCGCACTGTGTACAGGCAGGGAGGGATTATCATTTTCTTCGTCATGAACAGGGATGGGAGTGGTCACTGGGTGATGTGCATTACCCAGAATTGCCGGCACCGGCACTACAGGGTGAGTTTCAGTATCAGAATGCAGCTGGAGTGCTGGCGGTAATTGAAATGCTCCAGGCAGACATGCCTGTTAGTGATCAGGCGGTGGTACAGGGACTGAGCACGGCTCAGTGCCCGGGCCGCATGATGCAGCTTTCCCAAAGCCCTGAAATCATCATTGATGTTGCCCATAATCCCCAGTCAGTCAGAAGCCTGGCGCAATATCTGTCACAGTATCCCGTGAAAGGCCGCACGGTAGCAGTTCTGGGAGTTATGGCAGATAAGGATGTGGGCCAGATGCTGGAAGTGCTGCGGCCTTTAATTTCAAGTTGGTACCTGGTAAAGCCAGACGTTGCCCGTGCCATGAGTCTTGAGTCACTTGCTGAGGTTTTGTCTGAGGCAGGGCTGCAGGGCAAAATTTGCGGTGAGGTAATGCAGGGTCTGGAGGCGGCTCGGCAGGAAGTGGGCAAAGAAGACCGAATAATTGTCTTTGGATCCTTTTTCACCGTGGCCGAGGCAATGCCTGAGGCAGTATAATCTCGTTTTAATTTCTTGGATGGCCCTACAGGTTTGGACTTTACACTGAAACAAAGACTGGCTGGAGCCATCGTTCTGATCTCCCTTGGCGTTATTTTTATTCCTATGTTGCTAGATGGGGCAGGGATGAAAGAGCAGGAGCGCCTGGAAGTCCGTATGCCGCCTAAGCCCAGATATGACTTTCCGCGCCATATCGAACCCCTGCCATTGCCTGAGCCCACAAAACCTGAGTCAGCTGAAAAGCCTGTAGAAAAACCCAAATCTGTGGAAAAAGCCCCTGAGCCCGTCAAAAAGGTAAATAAGCCCGCTCCTGAGCCAGTGGTCATAGAAAAACCCGCGCAAGAAGTCCCTGAGACACCGATGACTTCTTACGTGGTACAGGTGGGCAGTTTTAGCGACAGGAATAATGCTCTGGCGCTCAGGGATAAGCTTAGAAAAGCGGGTTTTCCGGCTTTTGCTGAGAATATCACTGCGCAGGGAAAGACCATGGTGCGAATCAAGGTAGGCCCCGTCCTGAAGAAGTCCGAAGCAGAGCAGTTGCAGAGTAAGCTGACTAAAGAACTTGGCATTCAGGGTAAGGTCTACACTCACCGATGAATGCGACTTTTGACTTATCCCGGCAGTCGCCGGTCTGTTACACTACATTTTTTTGACAGGGGCCTTACATGAACTGGTTGGACCTATTCATCATTGGTGTCATCGCTATTTCTGCAGTCATCAGCCTGTTCCGAGGCTTCACCAAAGAAGCCATTTCGCTGGCTACCTGGGTGCTGGCATTCTGGCTGGCGCTATCCTTCTCAAGCAAGCTTGCCGGAACACTGCATGGCACGATCGATAGTCCAACTGCCCGCATTGCCGTAGCCTTTGCCATTCTGTTTGTAGTGACCGTCATTCTTGGAGGAATTTTTAATTTCCTGGTTGCTCAATTGGTTGAAAAGACAGGGTTGAGTGGTACTGACAGGGCACTGGGTGTCGTCTTCGGTGTTCTAAGGGGCGGCCTGATTGTCGTAATACTCGTCATGCTTGCAGGCCTGACGACACTGCCTTCTGAATCCTGGTGGAATGATTCAAAGTTTATTAGTGGCTTTGAGGATGGAGCCGTCTGGCTCAAGGGCTATGTCCCCGAAAACATGGCCAAAGAAATTTCCTTCTAATCGCGTTTTGTACTGAGGTTTACCTGATGTGTGGAATTGTTGGTATTGTCGGCCAGGAGCCGGTTAACCAGGCAATCTATGATTCTCTGACAGTTTTGCAACATCGCGGACAGGATGCCGCAGGTATTGTGACCTGTGAAGATGGGCAGCTAAGCCTGCGTAAAGACAATGGTCTCGTTAGGGATGTTTTTCATACCCGCCACATGAAGACCCTGAAGGGAAATATGGGTATCGGGCATGTTCGTTACCCAACGGCCGGTACCTCTTCATCTGCGGAAGCCCAGCCTTTTTACGTAAACTCTCCTTTTGGTATCGTGCTTGGCCACAATGGCAACCTCACAAATGCCGTTGAGCTGAAGAAAGACCTGTTTTTGCACGACCGTCGTCATATCAATACACGTTCGGATTCTGAAATTCTCCTGAATGTTTTAGCCCAGGAGCTATTGAAGCAGGATAACCTGGATGTCACCGCCCAGGACGTCTTTAATGCCGTAGCTGGCGTACATAAGCGCTGTAAAGGCGCTTATGCCGTTGTCGCCATGATCGCAGGTATTGGTATTCTCGCGTTCCGTGATCCACACGGTATACGTCCAGCGGTATTTGGTGTGCGCGAGACAGACAATGGCAGGGAAGTCATGGTCGCCTCAGAAAGCATTGCCCTGGATGTGCAGGGCTTTAAGCTGGTGCGGGACCTTGAGCCTGGTGAGGCTATTTTCATTGATGCGGACGGCACCTATTTTACTCACCAGTGTGCCGAAGACCCGGTCTATAGTCCCTGTATTTTCGAACATGTTTACTTCGCCCGCCCTGATTCGGTCATGGACAATATATTCGTGCATAAGGCACGTATGCGTATGGGTAAGAAGCTGGCTAAGAAAATCCAGAAAGAGTGGAAGAATCACGACATCGATGTGGTTATTCCAATTCCGGATACCAGTCGAACCTCAGCCATGGAGCTCGCCCAGGAGCTAGGGGTTATCTACCGCGAAGGATTTATAAAGAACCGATACATTGGTCGAACCTTTATCATGCCAGGTCAGCAGATGCGTAAGAAGTCTGTACGCCAAAAACTGAATCCTATTGCCGCCGAGTTCAAAGGTAAGAATGTCCTGCTGGTTGATGATTCAGTAGTGCGGGGCACGACATCTCGAGAAATTGTACAGATGGCCAGGGACGTGGGTGCGAGAAAGGTTTATTTTGCGTCTGCAGCGCCGCCTATACGCTATCCGAATATCTATGGCATTGACATGCCAAGTGCTGAAGAACTGATTGCTCATGGAAGAACTGAAGAAGAAGTGGGCGTAGCCATTGGAGCCGATCGCATGTTTTACCAGGATCTTAGTGACCTGATTGCATCAGTGCAAAAAGGTAACAAGAAGATTGCCAGTTTTGACTGCTCGGTATTTACTGGTGATTACGTGACTGAAGTTAGCGATGACTATTTCGAACAGCTCAAGGATATTCGTGGAGACAAGCAAAAGTCAAAGCGCGCAAAAGAGAGTGTCGCTATTGACCTCCATAACAACACCTGAGAAATATTCAGTTTACCTGTTATTTTTCCTGGTTTGTTTTCCCCTTGTTGTCATGGCCGATGTGAGCGACAACATGCAGACAGAGATACTTGCCGAGCTTAAGCGACTCTATCCACGCCAGGAAGGTATGGATGGTGTGGTCATTAGTATTTCTCAGCAGCGCCTTCTCGTTCTCGAGAGTGGCATTCCCACGCATTCCTATATCATTTCTTCCTCACGTTATGGTGCTGGCAGTGAAGCGGGTAGTTTCAAGACTCCGATTGGCCTTCATCGTATTAAGAAAAAAATTGGTGATGATGCTGAGGTCGGCACCATTTTTAAAAGCCGGGTGAATACTCAGCAGCTCGCTGAGATTATTCATGAGCCTGTTGTTACCAGTGATGATTTCGTGACATCCAGGATTATGTGGCTGGATGGTCAGGAAGAAGGTCTCAATAAAGGCTTAGGAATCGACTCTTTTGACCGATATATCTATATACACGGTACGCATGAAGAAGGCCTGCTGGGGCAGCCAGCCTCCAAAGGCTGTATCCGCATGTTTAATGCCGATGTGATCGAGCTTTATCAACTGTTGCCTGTGGGAACCCTGGTAGTCATTTTGCCCTGAAGGTTCTGCTGGCTTACTTTTGCTAAGCTAGTGTTGCGCAATAAAAAATAATTTCAATGAAATCTTATCTGGTCCAGTGCAATGTCTGAGTTGTTCGGCGATAGAAAACTATTGCAGTTCTCTGTTGGGCCGGTATTGTGCTGTGCGGATAGTGTTTCTATCCATCGTATTATCGAACCTCCCGAAAATCTGGTGCATTTGCCCGGCCACATAAAGCATCCCGCTATTTTCAGGCACGAGGGGCGCGTTGTTAGTGTCGTCGATATGCGTAGCCTGTTTGGACTGAACGCATCAGGAAAAAATGAAAAGCTGATTATCGCTGAAACCAGTGCCGGGGTTTTTGCTTACTGGGTGGATGAAGTCTCGACCATTGTTTCAGATGCTGAAGGAAAGTGGGGTCTGCTTCCGTCGGTTGTTCCCAGATCCCTTTTTGATGCAGCTTTTAGCTTGCAGGGCAAGCTGATATTGCATGTCGATTTTGAAAAACTGGTCAATGCAGATGCCACCCCCTGGGTCTATGAGAGTGGTCTGTATACAGATGAAGCTGTCGGAGAGTTGACCGATAATGAGGTACAGGCGGAAGCGCCGCTTGCCTCACATAGTGAGCTTGGCAGGCAAATAAAAAGGCCTCGTACTGCTCAGCCTGCGAAGCAACATGTTGAGCCCAGCAAAGAGCGGGTACCTGCCAGGGTTCAGGCCTCTGTTTCTCATAGGCATACCCCACAGCCACGTCCTGTTACTCCCAGAGTTACAGAACCAGTCACTGTCCGAAAAGATAAGCAGGTTCCTGCGCCGGCAAGTCGCATGGACACTCCCGTTCCACATCCTGAGGTCCCTGCTAAGGAAAGCCGTCCACAAGTCAGCCCACCGTATCAGGAACGGGTTCCGGTTGAACGACAACAGGAAGACCGGGAAGAGAGTTCTTTCTGGCCTCTGCCTGCATTTGTAGGTCTGGTCGTTTTACTAGGACTTGCCTACCTGGCGACGACTGTATTTTATGGTCCTGAGGAAACGGTTGCTGCCAGCAAACATATCCCGGAAGTTCAGTATTCAGTTAGCGATGAGCCCCCAGGGTTTACTGTAACTACAGATATTCCTCAGCAGGATCCGATTAACCCGTTACAGGCAGAAATACAGGTGGTCGATGTACCTGCTTCTCCTGTAGAACAATCTTCGGAGGCTGAACCTGAGCAGGAAACACCTGAGACACGGGAGGAGGGGGCTTCGAGTATTTCTCGTGATGGAGATATAGTCACGATCACGGTCTATGAAGATGTTGCCCCCGACATCATCGAAGAACAAACAGTAGCAGAAAACTCGATATCAGAATCAAGGGAAACAGTGCGGTCTGAATTTAATGGGCAACCCTATGAACAGGAAATAACAGATCCTGCGGTTAAGTCTATTCCGCAGGAATATCTGGCTATTGTCTGGAATCATGCACGGCAAAGCCTTGTTGATTCATCACAGGAAGTACCAGCGTCAGGGCTCAGTGATGGTGTTGAGCCAGAAAGTGTTCAAATGCCAATATCTCTGAAACCAGTTTTGAGGGTTGAAGAGGTAACGCATATCGTGGTGAAAGGTGACACCCTGTGGGATATTGCAAACCGTTATATTAATGATCCCTTCAGGTATCCTGAACTGGCGCGTCTGAGTAAAATCAGAAACCCTGATCTTATTTATCCTGGTGACAGGGTGCACATTCGCATTATTCGGCACGCAAATGGGCTGTAATGGGATTGCGTTGACAGGTTTATATGCCTGGCCTAGTATTTCATTAGCGCTGATTTGAGCTACAGCTTGCGGGCGCTATACAAATGCAGCTAAAGCGGGACAAGAACCTGCTGCCGTGGCAGGTTTTTTTTCGCCCGCACTTAAAGATCATGATTTGTGAGGAAAACGCACATGAGTGAACAGGAATTTGAGACATTAGCTATACGTGCGGGGATCCATCGTACTGCTGAGGGCGAGCATTCAGAGCCCATTTTCCCGACCTCTAGCTTTGTGTTTGAGAGTGCGGCGCACGCAGCCGCACGTTTCTCCGGTGAAGAGCCCGGAAATATCTATGCGCGCTTTACTAATCCAACGGTAAGGACATTTGAACAGCGCCTGGCAGCCCTGGAAGGTGGTGAAGCCTGTGTCGCTACGGCTTCAGGCATGTCCGCAATCCTTTCGACCTGCATGGCCCTGCTCAAGGCAGGTGATCATGTAGTTTCTTCGCAGTCAGTTTTCGGAACAACACGTGTATTGTTCAATAATTACATGCAGCGCTTTGGTGTTGATGTGGATTTTGTCTCTCTGACTGATCTGGGTGCCTGGGAACGGGCGATTCGTCCCGAGACAAAGCTGCTTTTTCTGGAAACACCCTCTAATCCACTGACCGATATTATCGATATACAACAGATTGCAGATCTGGCTCATCAGCATGGTACCCTCCTGGTTGTGGACAACTGTTTCTGCACTCCTGCCCTGCAACAGCCGTTAAACCTGGGCGCAGACATTGTGATCCATTCGGCGACCAAGTATCTGGATGGCCAGGGGCGTTGTGTTGGCGGCGCTGTAGTTGGTGATGCAGAGCTTGTAGGCAAGGAAGTCTTTGGTTTTTTGAGAACGGCGGGTCCCACCATGAGTCCGTTCAATGCCTGGACCTTCCTCAAGGGCCTGGAAACGCTAAGCCTGCGTATGAATGCCCATTCTTCGAGTGCCCTGGAGCTTGCACGTTGGCTGGAAGCGCACCCCAAAATTGAACGCGTGTATTACCCTGGGCTGGAATCTCATCCCCAGCATGAACTGGCAAAGCGTCAGATGAAGGGCTATGGAGGCATCGTGTCCTTTGATGTGGCTGGCGGTAAGGAAGCAGGCTGGAAGGTGGTGGATGCCACCGAGGTTATCTCCATAACGGCTAACCTGGGTGATACCAAGACGACCATTACGCATCCGGCGACAACAACTCATGGGCGCCTGACTCCTGAAGAGCGTGATGCCGCGGGTATTAGCGATGGCCTGATTCGCGTATCGGTTGGGCTGGAGTCAATTAATGATATCCGTGCTGATCTTGAGCGAGGGCTTGGCCAGGTTTGATGGAGAACCTCGATCACAAAGCCATATTGCTGGAGTTGTTTCGGGCGTCGCTGGCCAGTGTTAGCGGAAGACCGGCAGTCAGGAACTATCTGGAAGAAAAGCCAGTTGCCCATCGGCCGCATGTCATTGCGGTAGGTAAGGCTGCCTGTGCCATGGCACAGGGGGCTATAGATGTCCTGGAAGATAACGTCGGGGATGTATTGATCATTACCAAGGTTGGGCACCTTGAATCAGTATGTAACAGGGCAGGGGTAGAATGCCTGGAGGCCGAGCATCCAGTGCCAGACGAATCCAGTCTCCAGGCGGGTGCACGCTTACAGGCATTTGTTACTGACAGGCCCTCAGGGCCATTTCTGTTTCTGATTTCTGGTGGTGCTTCAAGCCTTGTCGATGTATTGCCGGACTCGATTGGGCTGCAGCAGCTGAGTGAACTGACCAGCTGGTTGCTGGCCAGTGGTATGCCGATTCAGGAGATGAATCGTTTTCGTCGCAGCCTGTCCTGTATCAAGGGCGGGAAACTACTGGCTCATGTCGATCCTGATGCAGCGGTTGATGTACTGCTGATCTCTGATGTCATGGGCGATGACCTTGAAGCGATTGGTTCAGGGCTGTGCTTCCCGATACGCGATGTCATTGATGAATCTATCCTGCCTGATGCCATTCGAGACTGGTGGCAGGCCTGCCCGCAAAAGGTACCTGATCGTGTCGTGCCGCATCAGATAGTCGCTTCGCTGAGTCAGGCAATGGCAGCGGCCCGTGATAAAGCTGCGCAAATCGGTTTGCCTGTATTCATGCATGAGCAACTGCTTACCGGTGATGCGGCTAAAGAGGGTGAGCGAATTGCAAGATCGTTGATAAATGAACTGGAGCCAGGGATTCATATCTGGGGTGGAGAGACTACGGTCCGTCTGCCGGAGAACCCGGGTCGAGGTGGTCGTAATCAGCACCTGGCCCTGAGTGCCGCGCAGATATTGTCAGGCTCAACGGGCATCAGTTTGTTATCTGTAGGTACCGATGGGACAGACGGTCCCGGCAGTGATGCCGGAGCGTTGGTTGATGGTGGTACGATACAGCGAGGCCAGCTCGAAGATCAGGATACAGAGACTGCGCTTATTCGGGCTGATTCAGGCAGCTTCCTGGAATTATCAGGTGACCTGGTTTCAACAGGACCAACCGGCACCAATGTCATGGATCTCGTGATTGCCCTAAAATCATAATCACTATGTCTGACCCATCTCTCTACAAGCGCGTGCTTGATGCCCTGCAGGCATCAGAACCCGAACAGAAGTGTGTGCTAACTTCCAGTCTTTACCAGGACTGGTGTGCGGGCGGTATGTCCCGTGAAGCAGATGATGAAGTAGTGAGAATCGAGGCCCCGGGAAGGCCTGAAAGGCCCGAACTGGTGAGTCCGCACATGGTGCCGCACCGTAAGCTCTCCAGTAATGAGGGCAGGGCAGCGTTAATCCATGCGATTACACATATCGAGTTCAATGCCATCAACCTGGGGCTGGATGCAGTTTATCGCTTCAGAGAGATGCCGGATGACTTTGTTAAGGACTGGCTTCAGGTTGCCTCGGAAGAGGCTTATCATTTCGGTCTGTTACGCGACCGCCTGAAATCACTGGGATATGACTATGGTGATTTCCCGGCGCATAACGGTCTGTGGGAGATGGCAGTAAAAACTGATTTCGATCCCATGGTGCGTATGGCCCTGGTGCCCAGAGTGCTTGAAGCTCGAGGGCTGGATGTGACTCCGGGTATGATGGATAAGCTGGCACAAGGCGGAGACAGTGAAACCGTTGAATGCCTGGAAATCATTCTTCGCGATGAGATTGGACATGTAGCCATCGGTTCGCGCTGGTTTCAGTATCTTTGTGATCAGCGTGGCCTGGACTCCAGTCAGGTCTTCAGAGACCTGATAACTGAATATATGCAGGGTGGCCTTCGTGGCCCTTTTCACACCGAGGCACGTCTTGAGGCTGGGTTTACCCAGGAAGAACTTGATGGGCTTGAAGCAATGCGAGATACACAATGATACAAAGAATATTTTTCATACTGATGGCGGCTTTTTTCATTGCAGCTTGTTCCGAACAGGGAGCTGAGCAAGCTCCTCAGAAAAAGCTAGAGCAAACGCCTGAACAGCCGCAACTCGAAAACCCAGGTACCGTTCTGTACTTTGAAGAAGTGGAAATGGGGGTGGAGCCCTACGGGAGTCGTATGCTGGTGAATCCAGATTATCTGCGACTCGATGATGGTCATGATCAGAGCGATTTTATTCTTTACGACAGAAAGGAACGTGCCATCTACAGTGTTGCCCAGTCCGAGAAGAGCATACTGAAGATTAGTTATCACCCTATTGAGATTGAGCCTCCTTATGAACTGAAACTGGTGGATGATGTACGCGAGGATGCCAGTGCTCCTGTTATTGGTAGCCAGAAACCAGAGCATCATGTGTACATGGTAAACAGCCAGCGTTGTTTCGACGCAGTACTTGTGCCCGGTGTGCTTGATGCAGAGGCCTCGGCCGTCAAAGAGTACCTGGAGGTGCTGGCAGGAGAGCAGGCGCGTAATCTGTTCAAAACCCCGGTCGAGTATCAGGACCCATGCATGCTGTCTAATCTGATATTTAATGCAGGGGCGCACCTGGAGCATGGCTTTCCTATACAGGAATCCAGTAATACGGGGTATTCAAGATATCTGGTGGATTACCGGAAGTCGGTAGAACTTGCGCCGGATGTATTTAAGCTGCCCGGGGATTACAGGCAATTTAGTCTTGACCCTGATCAGCCGGTAGTTCAGTAAGACTGCATCCTTCAGGGGTGCAACTGAGCAGGCTGCCCTGTTCATACCAGTCACCCAGGACGTAGCGGGTGACTTTCTGATTATCCAGCTCGAACTCATGGATCGCGGGCCGGTGCGTGTGGCCGTGGATCAGCCTGCTCACCTCATGTTCCCTTAGTGCATTCTCAACGGCCGTCTGGTTTACATCCATGATGTACTCGGCCTTGTCCTGCATAGCCTCGGCACTTTTCTTGCGTAACGCTAGAACCTGTTGCAGGCGGGCCTCATAGGGCAGGGCAAGAAAGCCTGCCTGCCATTCCGGGTTCCGGAACATCTGGCGCATTTTCTGATACTCGATGTCGTCGGTGCAGAGGGTGTCGCCATGCATGATGAGGGCAGGGTTGTCGTAGAGATCGATGACCGTGTGATCATCAAGGATCTGGCAGCCAGACTGCTCGGTAAAGACCTGGTCAACCAGGAAATCGCGGTTGCCAGGTATGAAGTAGACGGGTACGCCAGAGTCACTTAACTGTTTCAGTGCCTCAAGCGTGTCCAGATGTGTGTCCGCCGGGTCATCACTCCCTATCCAGAACTCGAATAGGTCGCCGAGGATGTACAGGGCATCGGCCTGACTGGCCCGGTTACTAAGAAACTGGTGGAAAATATTGCGGATCTCTGGACGTTCCCTGTCCAGATGCAAGTCCGATATGAATAGCGTTTCTGCCACGATTACTCGGCGACGCTGGCTTTCATAATAATGATGGGCTCTACGGGCACATCCTGGTGCATACCGTGATTGCCAGTAGGAACAGCTACGATGCTGCTGACTACTTCCATGCCTTCAGAGACCTTGCCGAATACACAGTAGCCCCAGCCGTTAGGTGTTTCGTTCTGGAAGTCCAGGAACGCGTTGTCTTTTACGTTGATAAAGAACTGGGATGAAGCCGAATGTGGGTTAGGGGTACGAGCCATGGCGATGGTGCCATTCTCGTTTGCGAGGCCATTATTGGCTTCGTTCTTGATTGGCTCACGGGTGGATTTTTCGCTCATATCATCGGTGAAACCGCCGCCCTGAACCATGAAGTTGGGGATGACGCGATGGAAGATGGTGCCGTCGTAGAAGCCGTCCTGAACATACTGGATAAAATTGGCAACCGTTTCCGGGGCCTTTTCAGGATAGAGTTCGATAGTGATATTACCCTTGGTGGTCTCAAGGGTGACGACTGGATTCTTGCTTTCGCTCATTGCATTACATCCCGTGAATAGAATTAGA
This sequence comes from uncultured Ectothiorhodospiraceae bacterium, assembly GCA_964641615.1. Taxonomy (GTDB): domain Bacteria; phylum Pseudomonadota; class Gammaproteobacteria; order J044; family J044; genus JANTGN01. Next base: position 45,617 of record CAZXNH010000022.1, read on the forward strand.
GCCGCACACAGTACCAAAAATTGACTCAAGATGCGCATGTCCTGCCTCGTGTTTGTGATACTCAGGGTGGCTGATAATAGGGCGCCAAGCTTCGCAAATCCACCGCTTTCCGTTATCCTTCACCGCTTTGTAGACCGTGTCTTCGCGGTCAATGCCGATCAACCAGCCCCAGTCGCGAATCTCCATGCTAAAGATTTACAACAGCCTGACCAAAGAAAAACAGACTTTTGAACCCATCGAGCCAGGCAAGGTGCGCATGTATGTCTGTGGTATGACGGTCTATGACTATTGCCATGTGGGGCATGCCCGTGTGCTGGTCGTGTTCGATGTGGTGTACCGCTATCTGCAGCAGCTTGGCTATGACGTGACCTATGTCCGCAACATTACGGATATTGATGACAAGATCATCAGGCGTGCTATTGAAAACGGTGAGGAATACGGCGCTTTAACCGAGCGTTTCATCGAGGCGATGCACGAGGATGCCAGGGCGATTGGTGTACTACAGCCTGACATCGAGCCTAAGGCAACCGACAATATCAATGAGATCCTGGAGATGATCTCGACGCTGGAGCAGAAGTCGATTGCCTATGGTGCCGATAATGGAGATGTCTATTACTCTGTTAAGGCCTTTCCTGAATACGGCAAACTCTCTCACAAGAAGCTGGAAGATCTGCAGGCCGGTAGCAGGGTAGAGGTCGACGAGGCCAAACGGGATCCTCTGGATTTCGTGCTCTGGAAGGCGGCAAAGCCTGATGAGCCCAGCTGGGACTCGCCCTGGGGCAAAGGCCGTCCAGGCTGGCATATAGAGTGTTCAGCCATGTCGACGCGTTTCCTGGGTAACCACTTCGATATCCATGGTGGTGGCCTTGATCTGCAGTTCCCGCACCATGAGAACGAAATTGCGCAGAGCGAAGGCTGCACTGGCGAGCATTTCGTGAATTACTGGATGCACAACGGTTTCGTACGCATTAACGAAGAGAAGATGTCCAAGTCTCTGGGCAACTTCTTTACCCTGCGCGAGGTGCTAGAACGCTATCAGGGCGAAGAAATCCGCGCATTTATCCTCAGCAGCCATTACCGTAGCCCCCTGAATTATTCCGATGAACAGCTGGACAATGCCCGGCAGGCCCTGACGCGGCTATATACCGCCCTTCGTGGCCTTGAGCTTGATGGTGTTGAGCCGTCTGCTGATACCGATTATGAGCAACGCTTCGTGGCTGCCATGGACGATGACTTCAATACGGCGGAGGCCCTTGCGGCTATGTTTGATCTGGCACGTGAGATTAACAAGGCCAGAGAGACAGATGTCGAGCAGGCAACACAGCTGGCAGCCTTATTACGCCAGCTTGGTGGAATCCTGGGGCTGCTGCAGGCTGAGCCAGAAAACTATCTGAAGGGTGGGGATACTGCCTCTGCGGGTGGTTTATCTGATGATGAAATCAACAGCATGATTGAAGCACGTCAGCAGGCCAGGGCAGAAAAGAACTGGGCAGAGTCAGACCGCATTCGTGATCAGTTGCAGGATGCAGGGATTATTCTGGAAGATGGCCCGCAGGGCACTACCTGGCGAAGAGGCTGATCTAACCTACCAGCTGCCTAGCTGGGGTCGTGTATCTCTTCGCAGGCGGTCAGGGTATTACTGATTAGCATGGCAACGGTCATTGGGCCTACGCCACCAGGTACTGGCGTGATATAGGCGGCACGTTCAGCGGCGAGCTCAAACTCAACATCACCCACCAGTTTTCCGTCGGCAGTGCGGTTTATGCCGACATCAATCACGGTGGCTCCTGGTTTAATCCACTCACCTTTCACCAGGCCGGGCTTGCCCACGGCTACCACAACGATATCTGCACGTCCCACGTGCTCTGCCGTGTCTTTTGTGAAGCGGTGACAGACCGTTACCGTGGCACCTGCCAGCATCAGTTCCAGTGCCATGGGGCGTCCTACGATATTTGATGCGCCTACGATAACGGCATTTCGCCCCTTATAGGGTTCTCCGACACTGTCAAGTAATCTCATAACACCAAAAGGCGTACAGGGCTGTAACGCCGGCATGCGCAGGGCCAGGCGGCCGATGTTGTAGGGATGAAATCCATCGACATCCTTATCTGGGCGGATGCGCTCAATAATAGTTTCAGGATCTATATGCTCGGGAACCGGCAGCTGTACCAGGATGCCATCAATCTCGGCATCTTCGTTAAGTTCGTCTATTATTTTCAGCAGCTTTTCCTGACTGGTACTGGCAGGAAGGTCGTAAGAGCGAGATAGCAGGCCGGCTTCTTCGCAGGCCTTGCGCTTGTTGCGAACATAGACCTCGGAGGCAGGGTTCTCCCCCACAAGAATAACGGCCAGGCCGGGTGGACGCTTACCCTTGCCGACGCGTTCGGAGACGGCTTGTTTAACTTCGGATTTAACCTGGGCGGCTATGGCTTTGCCATCGATAAGCTGAGCAGACATCAGAACTACCGGTATTAGATTAGCGACGCGGATTGTCGCATGTCGGAATGGAAAGGGACAAGCAGAATAACCCTGCCTCGCTTGATAGTATGATAAATGCGGATTGCTTCAGTTTGGGCATTGACGATTTTACCTGTCCGGCGTATGATGCGCGGCTCGCTGAAGGCGAGTATTTCGGGGTATAGCGCAGTCTGGTAGCGCGCCTGCTTTGGGAGCAGGATGTCGGGAGTTCGAATCTCTCTACCCCGACCAGTTTTTAAGCGGGATTACAGGTTAGCACTGCGCCCGTAGCTCATCTGGATAGAGCATCGGCCTTCTAAGCCGAGGGTAGCAGGTTCGAATCCTGCCGGGCGTGCCA
>CAZXNH010000023.1:0-9075 GCA_964641615.1 uncultured Ectothiorhodospiraceae bacterium
CTTTCAGGAAAACCGTCACGAGATAACTCGTAGACATTTTCTGGTTCATGCAAACCAAAGCCCTGTTCCGGATCTATCTCTATGGTTTGCTCTTCGCCAGCAGACAGGCCGAGCAGGGAGAATTCAAATGACTGGTGCATCTGCCCCTGGCCAAGCGTGACCTCTACAGGCTCTTCATCAAAGGTTGAGTCGGCAACCGTGCCATCCTGCAGCGTAATGCTGTAGTGGAAGCGTACGGTGCTATCAGGACTTATCGTTTTCTGAGTGTTCATGTTCTGAATTCTGTTTTCGGAGAAAAAATAGTTCCTGGATAATTAAAAGTCCCGCACCAACCGATATGGCGATATCGGCAACATTAAATGCCGGCCAGTGATAACGGCTGTAGTAGAAATCCAGGAAGTCGATGACGTGATCGTATATCAGGCGGTCAATGGCATTGCCCAGTGCGCCGCCCATAATCAGGCAGAGGGCAATAGCCATCCACCTGGAGCGGTTGTCATCTTTCTGGACCTTTAGCCAGATGATAATGCCGATACTGACCCCAAATGCGAGCAGGATAAAAAACCACTTCTGCCAGCCACCGGCATCACTGAGAAAACTAAACGCTGCGCCCGTGTTGTATACCAGTGTGAAATTAAAGCCGGGTATCACAGCGACTGGACTATATAGCGTCAGCAGGTTTTCAGCGGCGAGCTTGGTGAGCTGGTCCAGGACAATAACGGCGAATGTGATCCAGGTATAACGCAGCATCAGGCAAACTGGCGTTGCTCGCCTTCGCCAGCAACATTATCGATACAACGGCCACACAGTTCAGGATGGTCAGCGTTGCTACCTACATCTTCACGGTGATGCCAGCAACGCACACACTTGGCATATTCACTGTTAGCTGCCTGAATAGCGATGGCCTCGCCATTGGTCAGTTCGATCTTTTCAAGAGCCGCATCAGCATCACTCATGGGGTGCAGGCGCGCATAGGATGTGATCAGGACAAAGCGTAATTCGTCTTCCAGTTTACCCAGTCGATCCAGCAGGCCTTCAGAGCAATACAGGTCGAGTTCGGCATCCAGCGCAGAACCGATAACCTTGTCGTTACGTAGCTGCTCAAGCACCTTGCTGACCCGGGTACGTACCTGCAGCACTTCTTCCCAGAACACCTGGTTAAGTTCGATGTCTTCGGGCAGTGCCGCCAGGTTCTCGTACCACTGGCTGAAGAAGATCGACTGGTCATGATCGCCAGGAATCTGTGGCAGGATCTCTTCGGCAGTAAAGCTCAGGATCGGTGCCATCCAGCGCACCATGGCCTCGATGATGTGATACATGGCTGTCTGTGCTGAGCGGCGTGCCACGCTATCAGTCTGCGTGGTGTACTGACGATCCTTGATGATATCCAGGTAGAAGCTGCCCAGCTCAACAGAGCAGAAGTTATGTAGCTTCTGGTAGATCACGTGGAACTGGTAATCGTTATAGGCAGTAGTGATTTCTTCCTGTAACTGACGTGCCTGGTCGACTGCCCAGCGGTCCAGTGCCAGCATCTGCTCAGGCTCCAGCATGTTGGTTGCCGGATCAAAGCCATGCAGGTTAGCGAGCAGGAAGCGGGCTGTGTTACGAATACGGCGATAGGCGTCGGCAGTACGCTTGATGATTTCATCTGAGACGGCAATCTCGCCACTGTAGTCAGAAGAGGCAACCCAGAGACGCAGGATGTCGGCACCCAGGGTGTCACAGATCTTCTGTGGAGCAACAACGTTGCCTTTGGACTTGGACATCTTCTGGCCCTTCTCATCGACCGTAAAGCCGTGAGTCAGGACAGACTTGTAGGGCGCCTGTTGCTTGCTCGCCTCAGAGGCCAGCAGGGAAGACTGGAACCAGCCGCGATGCTGGTCAGAGCCTTCGAGATAGAGGTCAGCAGGGAAGCGTAGTTCTTCTCGGCGATCCAGTACACAGGCATGAGTGACACCAGAGTCGAACCATACGTCCAGGGTATCGTTGACTTTGTCGTAATCAGCGGCTTCGTCACCCAGTAGCTCTGCAGGGTCGAGTTCAAACCAGGCATCAACGCCTTCCTGTTCCATGCGCTGGGCAACCTGTTCCATCAGCTCCTGGGTGTTCGGGTGGAGCTCACCGGTCTGCTTATGTACGAACAGGGCAATGGGTACGCCCCAGGTGCGCTGGCGTGAGATACACCAGTCAGGACGTTTTTCAATCATGCCTTCGATACGTGCCTGGCCCCAGTCAGGCATCCACTGAACGTCTTTGATGGCATCCATGGCCGATTTGCGCAGGCCATTCTGATTCATGCTGATGAACCACTGCGGTGTAGCACGGAAGATGATAGGGGTCTTGTGGCGCCAGCAATGCGGGTAGGAATGACGCAGTTTGTCTTCGCAGATCAGGGTGCCGTGTTCTTTTAACACCTCGATGACATGGCCATTGGCCTTGTGCACGCTTTCGCCGGCGAAGAGTTCTGTGTCTGGCAGGAAGCGACCATCGCTGCCGACGGGATTGTGAACAGGCAGGTCGTAACGCTGGCCGACGATGTAATCGTCCTGACCATGGCCGGGGGCGGTATGAACGGCACCGGTACCGGCATCAGTAGTGACATGCTCGCCCAGGATGACGGGTACTACACGATCATAGAAGGGGTGTTTGAGCATCAGACCTTCCAGGGCCTGGCCGTTGCAGCGTCCAACCACTTGTCCATCGCCCAGCTCGTAACGGGCGATCGCCTGGTCCATGAGTTCGCTAGCCAGCAGGATGCGCTCATCACCCAGCTGCACCAGGACATATTCCAGGTCCGGGTGGAGAGATACGGCCTGATTGGCAGGCAGGGTCCAGGGTGTGGTGGTCCAGATGATGACGGAGACCGGGCCGGAACCGGAAACCTCGTTCATCTTTGCCAGGAAGGCATCCTGGTCACTGGCTTCGAAGCGGACATCGATAGCAAACGAAGTCTTGTCCTCGTATTCCACTTCGGCCTCGGCCAGGGCAGAACCACAGTCGACACACCAGTGCACAGGCTTGGAGCCCTTGTGCAGGTGGCCATTGTCGATGATCTTTGCCAGGGTGCGGACGATGTCGGCCTCAAACCTGAAGTTCATGGTCAGATAGGGGTTTTCCCAGTCGCCGAGTACGCCCAGGCGTTTGAAGTCATTGCGCTGGCCATCGACCTGCTCTGCAGCATAGTCACGGCAGGCGGCGCGGAATTCGCGGGCGTTGACCTTGTCGCCGGCCTTGCCGACGGACTTTTCGACCATCAGCTCGATGGGCAGGCCATGGCAGTCCCAGCCGGGGACATAAGGGGCATCGTAACCACTCAGGGTCTTACTTTTGACGATGATGTCCTTGAGGATCTTGTTAACAGCATGACCGATATGGATGTTGCCGTTGGCATATGGAGGGCCGTCATGGAGGATGAATTTTTCACGGCCAGCACTGTGTTCGCGGATCTGTTTGTAGAGTTCTTTCTGTTCCCATTCGGCCAGCATGTCGGGCTCGCGCCTGGCCAGGTTGCCACGCATGGGGAATTCAGTTTCCGGAAGGTTCAGGGTTGTCTTGTAATCGGTCACGGGTTTAATAATTTTCAGGCAAAAAAACAGGCGTTATCTTAACACCCTATAGGCAATAAATTCATGAACTAAAATAGGCTGTTTGCCTGATTTGACGCGGTTTTTAGCGTGTTTTGCGTTGTTCGAGGTAGGCGCGGGCGTCTTCGGCATCCTGCTGAATCTGCGCAGTGAGGTCATCGAGGTTGTCGTACTTCACTTCATCGCGCAGTTTATGCAGGAAATCGACCATCAGGTGTCGGCCATAGATTAGCTGGTCAAAGTCGAATAAATGGACTTCCAGGAAGTACTCGGTGTTGTTGGCGTCGATGGTAGGGCGTACGCCCAGGCTGGCCACGCCAGGCCAGGGTTCATGGTCCAGGCCGTAGACCTCAACCACGAAAATGCCACTCAGCGGCGGATTGTAATTACCAAAGCGCATATTGGCGGTATGGAAGCCGATCTCGCGGCCCAGCTTGTTGCCATGAATAACGCGTCCACTCAGACGGTAGGGGCGACCCAGTAGTTTCTCAGCGGTTACCAGGTCGCCCTGGATCAGAGCCTCACGTATGCGGGTGCTGCTGACGCGTTCCTCGCCAAAGGGGAAGGGCAGCATATTAGAGACCTGGAAACCATATTGCTTGCCGGCTTCGGTCAGGTATTCAAAGTCACCATGACGGCCTTTGCCGAAACGAAAATCATCACCGATGACCAGGTGCCTGATGCCGAGCTTGTCGACCAGAATCTGCTTAACAAATTCCTCGGCGGTCAGGGCGGCCATGGCTTCGTTGAAATGCAGGAGCAGGAGGCGATCAACTGAATAGCGCTTCAGGGCCTGGACCTTCTCACGCAGGCGCGCCAGTCGTGTGGCGGATTGTCCATGAGAAAAGTACTCTCTGGGCAGGGGTTCGAAGCTGATGACCGTTGTAGGCAGGCCAAGTTCGTCGGCCTTTTCGGCCAGCTGTCCGAGCACCGCCTGGTGGCCCAGGTGGATGCCATCAAAATTGCCGATAGTGGCTACACAGCCCCGGTGTTCAGGGCGCAGATTGTATTCGCCGCGGATCAGCTCCATGAGAGTTTTCTTCAAAAAGCCCAGTATATCAGGCTGACTGTCTGAATTGTCCGGGTCGCAGCCCCAGCAACAGCAGAACGAGGAAGTAGCTTGCTGCGCCAAGGCCGATCAGCCCAAACAGGTTGAGTGCCCTTTCCAGTGCAGACCAGCCATACCAGGTAGGTGCCTGGGGGCTGGCAAAGTAGAGTGCGGCACCCATGGCCAGGCCGGCCAGTAATAATCGGAGGACAACCAGGCCAGTTCCTTTGCGAACCTGGTAAATCCCTTTCTTTCGTAAATAGTAATAAAGCAGTCCGGCATTGACGTAGCCGGCCAGTGCTGTGGCCAGGGCCAGGCCGGCATGTGGGGCTATGGTTCCAGACAGGTGCCAGGGCAGGACGATTGCCAGGTTAAGCAGGATATTGGCGGCCACGGCAATGATGCCGATGCGCACCGGGGTTCGTGTGTCCTGTCGAGAATAAAAACCGGGGGCGAGTATCTTGACCAGCATAAAGGCCGGCACTCCCAGTGCGTAGGCCATCAGGCTTAGTGCGGCCATGTAGGCATCATTCGGGTTAAAGGCACCGTACTGGATCAGGCTGATCAGTATCGGGCGGGCTAGGACGACCAGACCGATCATGGCAGGTATGGCCAGTAACAGGGTCAGGCGCAGGGCCCAGTTCAGGGTAGCGGAAAACTCTTCCTGAGATTCACTACTAAAGTCGCGCGACAGCTTGGGCAGGATGACGGTGCCGATGGCCACACCAAACAGGGCCAGCGGTAGTTCGACAAAACGGTCAGAATAATAAAGCCAGCTAATGCTGCCACTGATCAGGAACGAGGCGATCAGGGTGTTGATGAGGATATTGATCTGGGCGACGGATGAGCCGAACAGGGCCGGGGCCATCAGGCCCATAATCTTTTTTACGCCTTCGTGTGCCCGCCTCAAGCGAGGGCGAGGCAGCATGCCGATGCGCATCAATGCGGGTAATTGCAACATCAGCTGGGCAATACCAGCAACAAAGACGCCCCAGGCTAGGGCCTTTACCGGTTCATCCATTAACGGTGCCAGCCACAGGGCCGCGCCGATCATGGACAGGTTCAGCAGGACGGGCGCAAAGGCCGGTACCGCGAATCGATTGAAGCTATTGAGTATGCCTGCAGCGAGTGCAGTTAAAGAAATGAATAGCAGGTAGGGAAAAGTTATGCGAAGCATTTCGACTGCTAGTTCATAACGATCTGAGCCTGTTTCGAAACCTGGGGCAAAGAGGCGAATAATCCAGGGAGCGGCGAGTATGCCAATAACCGTAATGATGAACAGGACCAGGGTGAGTGTACCGGTAGTATGGTCTCTCAGGTCTCGAAGCTCTTCTTCACTGCGTTTCTCTCGATACTCGGAAAACACGGGCACGAAGGCCAGGGAAAATGCACCTTCGGCAAACATGCGGCGGAAAAGATTGGGGATACGAAAGGCGACGAAAAAAGCATCCGTCATGCCGGTGGCGCCAAAAACGATGGCGATAACCATATCGCGGACATAGCCAAAAAGCCGCGAGAGCAGGGTAAGTCCGCTGAAAATGGCAGAAGATTTAAGTAATGAGTTGCTCAGAGGACTGTCCAGGTCTGATTTATGTCATGTTGGCTACAAGATAGCGGATAGTTTAACGGTGTTGAACTGTTCAGGCGTTATAATCTTCCATTAGTGATCACGATTTCATTTTTTCAGGCAAGGGCAGAATAATGGTTTCCCCGTTGAGCAAATGGCTTCTGGTTTTTTTACTGATTTTGATTCCTGTTCAGGTTGTCATTGCAGCCGAAGACCGGGTGGTTACGGTTGATGCCCGACTTGCCGAACTCAACAAGATTGAGACCATCCTGGTCAGTGAAAAGTATGAAGATTCCAATCTAAAGAGCTGGCTGAAGGAGCTGGCTAATGCCAAGGTGTTTGCCTCGTCCTGCCTGGCTGAAAACGAGACACTGTTACAGGAATATGATCAAAGGCTGAAAGGTCTTGGCGAACCTACCACGGATGAACCCAAAGAGGTGGGGGAAAAACGAACCCTGCTGAATAAGGAAAAGGCTGAGCTTGAAAAGCTACAGGCGCGCTGTCAGTTGTTGCAGCTGCGCAGTGAAGAGCTTGTTAATAACATTGAGAAGGTCAAGAGTGAGCTTCTGGCAAAGAAGCTGCTGCATCGAGAAGATCATCTGCTTGACCTGCTGGTTAAGAATGCGCTTAACCTGGAAGAGTGGTGGAATACTTCCTCCACTTTCGTGACCCAGCACAGCGGGCTTGAGTTACTTACGACACTTGAATGGGTGCTGCTGTTTATTTCTATGCCCGCGGCCTGGTTGGGTGGTATGTGGGCAAAACGATTCCTTCTGACCCTTTCCAGGGGGCTGGAAAAGAAGGAAGGTTTTGCCAATGAATTCCTGCTCGCCCTGACTTCGACTGGCGCGAGCTACCTGCCCATGCTACTGCTGTCCCTGGCAGCACCGGTGTACTTCCTGGTGGCTACGGGTTCTGTTCGGCCTATCCCGGTGGTGAATATCTTTGCCTATGGTTTGCCTTTAATTGTTGCACTCTTATTTCTCACCAGGTTGCTTCTGTCTCCTGTAGCACCTGCAAAACCATTTATTAAGATCGAATATAAATATGGTGTAAAACTGCGTCATCGCTTGCAAAGCCTGATTATCGTGGGTTTTGTCCTGTATGTGGTTGCCGCGGTAATGCATGTGGGGCAGTTCCCGGAATACCTGATCAGTCTTACCCTGATGATCATGACGACGATCATGATACTGCAGATTATCCTGATGCTTCGTCTGCTACGACATTCTTCGTACCTCAGTGAATTTAGCTGGGCGCTATTAGTCGTGAATCTGCTGTTATTTGTTTCGCAGATTGCCCACCTGGCTGGCTATGTCAATCTGGGTAATCTCGGTAAACGCACTTTGATTGGTGGCGTGCTTCTCTGGGGATTTTCACTATTTATTCATAAGTTTCTAAGCAGCCTGTTCGATAGTCTGGATCATGGGGCCTCGACATGGAGTAAACAGGTGCGCCGCAAGGTTGGTGTCAAGGAGGGTAAGGTCTTTCCAGGGTTGTTCCTGCTTCGTCTGATGACGGCCATCATTATCTGGGGTGGATTTATCGTCCTGGTACTGCAGCTGTTTGGTATTTCCAGCACACTGATGGCTGATGTCAGGGCCTTCATTGTTAGCGGCGTGACTATCGGCACCTTCCAGATCGTGCCGGCCAAATTTTTCTGGGCTTTGCTGAGTTTCTCTGCACTGGTCATCGTGGGTAACTGGATCAAGAGTCGAATGCGTAAGCGCTGGCTCAATCTGCTGCCGATATCTTCCAGTGGCCGTGACACCCTGCTGACCCTGACCGGTTACCTTGTCTATACCGTTGCTATCCTGATTGCCCTCGGCATGATGGGTATGGATTACAGCAAGCTGGCGATAATCGCTGGTGCCCTGTCTGTAGGTATCGGTTTTGGTCTGCAGAATATTGTCAGTAATTTTATTTCAGGCTTAATCCTTCTGTTCGAGAGGCCGATTCGTATTGGTGACTGGGTTGTGGTTGGGGGTATTGAAGGTTATGTAAGGAAGATCAATATTCGCGCAACGGTTATCGAGACCTTTGATATGGCTGAAATTATTGTGCCAAATTCTGAGTTTATCTCGGGCCAGGTCACCAACTGGACTCTGGATAGTCTGGTAGGGCGAGTTGTGGTGCCAGTAGGTGTTTCCTACGGATCGAATGCCCAGCAGGTAAAGGATATTTTGCTTGATGTAGCCAGAGCAAACCCCGAGGTCATCACCAATGGCCGTGCGCCTGAGCCTAGCGTCATTTTCAGAGAGTTCGGGGATAGTTCGCTGAACTTTCAGCTGCGTTGTTTCCTAAAGAATGTCGATAAAAGGCTGGGAATTTTAAGTGAATTAAACTTCGCTATTGATAAAGCATTCCGTGAGGCGGGAATCGAGATCCCGTTCCCTCAACGCGACCTGCATATCAAGAACTGGCCCGAGAAAGCCGAGACTCTTCTGGATAAATCCGATCAGTCTGATAAAGAAGGTGGTGCTTAGGCTTGACACTGGGCTGCCTGGTTAGCATAATACGCGACCTTTTTTACGTATTTCGTTCAGGAGCGAACCTTGGCCAATTCAAACCAAGCCAGGAAAAGAGCCCGTCAGGCCGTTAAGAATCGTGAGCACAACATGGCTCTGCGTTCTCGCATGCGTACCGCTGTCAAAAAAGTATTTTCGGCAGTTGAAGCAGGTGATAAGGAAGCAGCTACTGCTGCCTTCAAATCTGCTGAGTCCATGATCGACAATACGGCTAACAAGGGTCTGATCCACAAGAATAAGGCTGCTCGTGATAAGAGCCGTCTGAATGCCCGCGTAAAGGCTTTGTAAGCCGGATCAGCTTTAACCAGCATTCATAAAAAGGGCCAGCATTAGCTGGCCCTTTTTTATTTT
>CAZXNH010000023.1:9085-48042 GCA_964641615.1 uncultured Ectothiorhodospiraceae bacterium
GCCCGTAAGATTTTATCGATCTGCTCTTACAGAATGACCAGGTTGTCCCGGTGTATCAGTTCGGGCTCATCCTGGTAACCCAGCAGGCTTTCAATCTGCTCCGAGGGGTGCCCTGCCAGTTTTCGGGCTTCCTGAGAGGCGTAGTTGCTCAACCCCCGGGCAACCTCTATGCCGTCAGGTGACAGGCAGCTAATGACCTCGCCACGATCAAAATCACCTTCCACGCGCGTGACACCAACGGGCAGCAGGCTTCTGCCGGCTGTGCGAATAACCTTGCTGGCGCCGTCATCCAGCCAGACGCGGCCTTTGGGTTTTAACTGCCCGGCTATCCATTGTTTACGGGCAACCAGTGGCTCCCGGTCAGGTTTGAGGCAGGTGCCTATGGCCTCGCCATTTGCCAGACGGGGCAGGATGTTCTCTTCCCTGCCGGAGACGATCAGTGTCCTGGCGCCGGAACGTGCAGCTCGACGTGCCGCCGTGATCTTGGTATTCATGCCGCCCTTGCCCAGGTGAGAGCCTGAAGGACCGGCATATTCGTCCAGCCTGGGGTCGGTTGCCATCATCTCGGGTATGAGTTCAGCACTACTGTCTGTACGAGGGTTCGCCGTATAAACGCCATCGATATCGGTCAGGATGACCAGGGTTGTAGCCTCGGTCAGGTTGGCAACCAGGGCGGCCAGGGTGTCGTTGTCACCAAACTGGATTTCTTCTGTGGCGACTGTGTCATTTTCATTCACGACTGGCACTACGCCCAGTTTAAGCAGGGTACAAAGGGTGCTGCGTGCATTCAGGTAGCGTCTGCGATCTGCCAGGTCCTCATGGGTCAGCAGTACCTGGGCAGTATGTAGCTGCTGTTTCTGGAAATAGGTTTCGTAGGCCTGAACCAGGCCCATCTGGCCTATGGCAGCCGCGGCCTGCAGTTCATGCAAGGTCCTGGGGCGGGCCTTCCAGCCCATCCGGCTCATCCCTTCCGCTACCGCACCTGAGGAAACAAGAATAACTTCAATACCCTGTTTCCTGAGCTGAACCATCTGGTCGGTCCAGCTGCGGATGGCTTCATGATCTAGTCCACGCCCTTCATTGGTGAGCAGGGAGCTGCCGATCTTGATTACCCAGCGTTTAGTCATCGTCTGTATGTTCTTCCAGATAATTCATGATGTCATACATCAGTTGCTGGGTACCCAGGCGCTCACTGGCAGAAATCATATGCCAGGGACCTTCCCAGCCGAGCTCTTTCACCAGGGCATCACAATATGCCTGTCTTTCTTCCTCGGGCAGGACATCAATCTTGTTACACACCAGCCAGCGCGGTTTGGCGGCAAGTTCAGGGCTGAACCGTTCCAGCTCAACAGCAATTTTTCGAACTTCGTCTGCCGGGCTGACATTCTCGTCCATGGGTGCAACGTCCACCAAATGTAGCAAAAGCCGTGTTCTGGATAGGTGCTTGAGGAACTGAATCCCTAGTCCGGCGCCTTCTGATGCCCCTTCAATAACACCGGGGATGTCAGCAATAACAAAGCTCTTGTGTGGATCAGTGCTTACCACGCCCAGGTTGGGGTAGAGCGTGGTAAAGGGATAATCTGCAATCTTTGGGCGCGCCCCTGAAACCGCGCTAATCAACGTTGACTTGCCGGCATTTGGCATGCCTAGCAGGCCTACGTCGGCCAGTACCTTGAGCTCCATGCGTAACTGACGGCGCTCACCCTCTGAGCCATTGGTCTGCTGGCGCGGGGTGCGGTTGACCGAGCTCTTGAAGCGGGTATTGCCCAGACCATGGAAACCGCCCTGGGCTACCTTTAATACCTGCTCAGGTTCTGTCAGGTCACCTATGAGTTCGCCGGTTTCCTGATCGTAGACCATCGTGCCGACCGGTACGGGCACTTCCAGGTCTTCACCGGCCTTGCCCGTGCAGTTTCGGCCCATGCCATTATGGCCACGCTCGGCCTGATAGGTACGGATAGTACGAAAATCAGCGAGGGTGTTAATGCCTTCGTCGGCAACCAGGTAAACGCTGCCACCGTCACCACCGTCACCACCATCGGGGCCGCCCTTGGGGATATATTTTTCACGGCGAAAGCTGACGATGCCGTTGCCGCCATCGCCTGCGATTACCTTGATTGTTGCTTCATCAACAAATTTCATGGCCGGATTGTAAACCTTATGACACAAAAAAGCCCCGACGAGCGGGGCTTTGCATACCAGTGTGTGTTGCCCTTAGGCGGGAACAACACTGATATGCTTGCGGTTCTTAGGACCTTTGGTTTCAAAAACCACGGTGCCGTTAACCAGTGCGAACAGGGTGTGATCCTTGCCGCAACCAACGTTGTTGCCAGGGTGGAACTGGGTACCACGCTGACGAACCAGAATGTTGCCTGCCAGTACTTCCTGACCACCGAAGCGTTTTACACCAAGGCGCTTGGATATGGAATCGCGACCGTTACGCGTACTACCGCCAGCTTTCTTATGTGCCATTTGCCTGTTACCTCTTTAATTAAGCGCTGATACCGGTGATTTCGATTTCGGTATAGCTTTGACGATGACCCATCTGCTTACGATGGTGCTTACGGCGACGGAATTTGACGATTTCGACCTTCTTGGCACGGCCATGGGCCTTAACGGTAGCGTTGACTTTGCCGCCATCAATGTAAGGAGCGCCAACCTTGACGTCATCCCCATCGGCAACCATCAGAACCTTTTCAAATTCTACGGCGCTGCCTTCATCCGCAGTCAGTTTCTCAACACGGATGGTGTCGCCCTCGGCGACGCGGTATTGTTTTCCGCCTGTAGCAATAACAGCGTACATTTTCTGCTCCAACTAAACACGCCGAATGACATGTCGCTAAAAAAGAGGCGGGATTCTACTCCCTGAGCCCTACCCAGTCAATGCCTGATGTGCGCGTAAATGTATGAATTCTTGACACTCAGACCCGTGCTACCTAGCATGCGTGGCTTCTAACCACCTACTTTAGCACCCATTCCCGCTATTAATAATGAGTGATTCGTCTATACAAGCCGTTCTGGATCTGATTTCAGAGGATATGTCCGCTGTAAATGAACTGATCCTTAAGCGACTCCATTCGGAAGTGGTGCTGGTCAATCAGCTGGGCCATTATATCATCAGTAGCGGTGGCAAGCGTCTGCGTCCTGCGCTGGTGCTGCTTTCAGCCGGTGCCTGTAACTATCAGGGCATGCATCATCACCAGGCTGCGGCCATCGTGGAGTTTATTCATACCGCCACCTTGTTGCACGATGATGTGGTGGATGCCTCCGAGCTACGCCGTGGTCGAGAGACTGCCAATGCCCTGTTTGGCAATGAAGCCAGCGTGCTGGTCGGTGACTTCCTGTATTCGCGTGCCTTCCAGATGATGGTCGAGATCGGCCAGATGCGCGTGATGGATATCCTGGCCGAGGCGACCAATGTCATTGCTGAGGGTGAGGTGCTACAGCTTCTGAACTGCCATGACCCTGATACAACAGAAGCACGCTATATGGAGGTGATTCACTCCAAGACGGCCAAGTTGTTCGAGGCGGCCAGCCAGCTAGGCGCCATCCTTTCAGGGCAGTCTGAGGAAGTTGAGTCTGCACTTGCGGCTTATGGCATGCATTTAGGCACGTCCTTTCAGCTTATTGATGATGTGCTGGATTACAGTGCCTCCAGTGAGGAGATGGGCAAGAACGTGGGTGATGATCTTGCCGAGGGCAAACCAACCCTGCCCCTGATCTATGCCATGCGAAATGGTACTGAGGAGCAGGCTGCGGTGGTGCGCAAGGCTATCGAGGATGGTGGCCATGATCTGATAGAGCCAGTTACCCAGGCCATTCAGGCAACAGGTGCTATTGCCTATACCGAGCAGGTGGCCCGTGACGAGGTAAATCGTGCCATTGCCTGTCTTGAGTCCCTGCCTGATTCACCTTATAAAGAGGCTCTGACCGTTCTGGCCGAATTCTCGGTCAACAGAACCTACTGATTCGGAGTGTAGCTCAGCCTGGTAGAGCACTGCCTTCGGGAGGCAGGGGTCGAAGGTTCAAATCCTTTCACTCCGACCATGATTTTCCAGCTTCAAGCTCCTGATCTCTAATTTTGTATGCTGTTTTCTCTGGCCTGGCATCAGGCCCTAAAAAACTTAGTAAAAAAGTCGGAAATTTCAGTCGGCCTGCCAGCATGCTAAAAAATGGCTGGTCAGGCTCTGCAATGCAACACAATTTTCCTTGCCTGGCCTGAACAATAACTACCAGAAGGAAGATGTATGCAGCCAACCAGTGCAACAATCAATATTCAGAACCTGCGCTTGCGTACCTATATCGGTTTCAATCCCGAGGAAAAGGCCAAGCAGCAGGATGTCATCATCAACATCAGGATCAACTACACGCTTAAACCCGATATCTTCAGGGACAGGGTAGAAGCAGCGCTTGATTACAAGCAGATCACCAAGGCAGTCATCAGCCATGTTGAGGAAGGGCGCTTCCTCCTGCTGGAAAAGCTGGTCGCCGATGTGCTGGAGATCTGTAGCCGCCACCCGAGTGTGAATTTCGCTCGCGTGACCATCGATAAACCGCACGCCCTCAGATTTTCCGATTCCGTCTCGCTCACGCTGGAGTATGACGCAGCGCAAGCCCATTGCCTGGAGAAAGCATCATGAGTACTCATCCCATTTATCTTGCGAACAACGAAGAACTTAGCCCCGAGGCTATCCTGGTTCGTAATACCCTGATTGAGCATGGGCTGGAGACCCCGATGATCGAGACGGGTATGACTGCTGAGCAGAAGTATGAGCGCATCAAGGGGCTCATGAGCGATGTAGTCAGCACCCTGGGTCTGGATTTAAGCGACGACAGTCTGACAGAAACACCGCATCGCATCGCCAAGATGTATGTGCATGAGATCTTTTCCGGGCTCGATTACCGGCATTTTCCCAAGCTGTCTCTGATAGAAAATAAGATGGGGGCCAATGAGATGGTCAAGATCCGCGATATCGATCTGACCAGTACCTGCGAGCACCATTTTGTGACTATTGATGGTGTGGCCAAGGTTGCCTACATCCCCAAAGACAAGATCATCGGCCTGTCCAAGATCAACCGCGTGGTGCGTTTCTTTGGCCAGAGACCACAGGTGCAGGAACGGCTTACCCGCCAGATCCTGGTGGCCCTGCAGGCCCTGCTCGAGACCGAGGATGTTGCGGTCAGCATTGATGCTACCCATTACTGTGTGAAATCTCGTGGTGTGCAGGACAGCAACTCCCAGACCAGCACTACCGCACTGGGCGGCTGCTTCAGGGAGAACATTCACACCAGGGCAGAGTTCCTCAATCCATGACGTATGAACCCATTTTGATTACTGGTGTTGGCCAGCGCGTTGGCCTGCACCTGGCCAGGACCTTTCTTGATCGGGGGTTACCCGTCATCGGCACCTATCGCAGTGAGCGCGAGGGCGTTAAAGAACTGAGAGAGGCGGGTGCTGAGCTGCATCAATGTGATTTTTCCGACGAGGCTCAACTGGAATCACTGCAGGCATCGGTACGTGCGCAACACAAAAGTCTTCGCGCGATTATTCACAATGCCTCGGAATGGTTGCCAGAACGCGCAGACGTGCCACTAAGCGAGGTCATGCAGCGCATGATGCAGGTGCATGTGAGTGCGCCCTACCAGCTCAATCATGGCCTCGAGGATCTGCTACTGGCGAGTCAGCATCCTCATGCCGATATTATTCATGTTGGGGATTATGTCAGTAGTAGAGGCAGTAAGAAGCATATTGCCTATGCAGCAAGCAAGGCGGCGCAGGATAATATGACGCTATCTTTTTCTGCCAAGCTTGCCCCGAAGGTGAAGGTCAATAGTGTGGCGCCTGCCCTGGTGCTGTTTAATGAGCATGACGACGAGGCCTACCGGGAAAAGGCGCTGAAGAAAAGTCTCATGCAACGCGAGGGTGGCCTGGACGAGTTCCAGCATGCCATCGATTACCTGCTCAGTAGCAGTTATGTGACCGGCAGGATCCTGCCCATGGATGGTGGTCGTCACCTGTGCTGAAGACTGGAGATTTCCCGTTTATGTCCAATACTTTGAGGGTATTTATACCAAGATTGGATAAACATGCTTTCTGTTAATGGGCTTAGTAAGACATACCGTTCTGGTTCCAGCACCCAGACAGTCTTTGACAGCCTGGACCTTGAACTCGAGCCGGGTGAGGTAGTTGCTCTGCTAGGGGCCAGTGGTAGCGGTAAAACCACTTTGTTGAATCTGCTCAGTGGTATCGATACCGCTGATTCAGGGCAGGTCCTGATTGATGGCAGAGATATTCATGCCCTGCAGGAACCTGAGAAAACCCTGTTCCGCAGACACTACCTGGGTTTCGTGTTCCAGTTCTTTAACCTTATACCTACCCTGACCGTTGGCGAAAATGTGGCCCTGCCCCTGGAGCTTACTGGTCAGGAGGCGACTGTGATTCAGCAACGTGTAGCTGAACTGCTCGAGCGCGTCGGTCTTTCTGGTATGCAGGACCGGTACCCAGAGACGCTCTCTGGAGGGGAACAACAGCGTGTCGCCATCGCGCGCGCCCTGGCACATCATCCGCGGGTTTTGCTTGCCGATGAGCCAACAGGAAACCTCGATGAAGAAACCGGAGCGGCTATTGTTCAGTTGCTCACCGAACTGGCCCGGGATCAGGGCACAACCATGCTCATCGTTACTCATAGTCGCGCGGTTGCCGATGCCGCTGACCGGGTTTTTCAGATAAGGCATGGCGTATTGTCAGCAAGTGAATAGATCAGCCTTTCCCTCATTACTATTACGCGCCGGGCTCAACTACCAGTGGCGGCATCCCTGGCAGGCCCTCCTGGCCCTGGTTGGAATTACTATGGGGGTAGCTGTGGTGCTGGCAGTCGACCTGGCCAATAGTGCGGCCAGGGCCTCGTTCGAGCTGTCCTCTGCCCAGATAAGGGGGGCGGCTACGCATCGTATTACCGGCATCTCCGAACCCGTGCCGCAGTCCCTGTATGCCGATCTCGCCACCTCAGAAGGGCATCCGCCCATGGCCCCGGTGATCAGGGCGCCAGTCAGGATTGCCGGTAAGCGCGGGCAGTACCAGCTCATCGGTCTGGACCTGTTTGCCGAGGCCGGAATTCGCAACAATCTTCCAGGAGCCATTCGCGGTGAGAGCTCACTTGGCGACTGGTTGTCGAGGCCGGATGCCCTGGCCATCAGTGCCTCTGCAGCCATTCAGCTAGGAGTAGGTGTTGAAGACAGCCTGGTGGTGCTTTACCAGGGAAGGGATTATGCGTTAAGGGTCATGGTTGTTACCGAGGAGGAGAGCGCAGGCAGCCAGGACCTGCTGGTGGTGGACCTTGCGACTGCCCAGGCAATAACCGGTATTCGTGGCGGTCTTTCGTATATTGACCTCATTCTGGACGACACTCAGTCTGAGAAGTTAAGCGCCCGATTACCTCCCTCCGTCAGGCTGGTTGATATTCAGCAACAGGAAGAGGGCGTTGTTGGTCTTTCAGCGGCCTTTGAACTGAATCTCACGGCGATGAGCCTGCTAGCCCTGCTGGTAGGCGTGTTTCTTATATTCAATGCAATTAGCTTCTCTATTGTTCAGAGACGAAACCTGATGGGGCGTCTGCGCTCGCTTGGGGTGCAAACCGGTGAGATCTACCGTGTCGTGCTTGCCGAGGCCCTGGTTCTGGGTGTGATAGGCACTCTTCTGGGTCTGGCGATAGGCATATTGCTCGGTCAGGGCCTGACCAGCATTGTTGCAGCAACCGTCAGCGAGCTTTATTACCAGGTAAGCGAAGATGCGATGCGTGTGGAGATGGCATCTCTGATCAAGGCGAGTTTGCTTGGCATTGCAGGCACTCTTATCGCTGCCTGGATACCAGCCCACCAGGCAGCGCGTATACCCCCGCTGACTACCCTGTCGCGCACTGCCCTGGAACAGTCGACGCACAGACAACTTCCCCTGCTCGGAGCCACTGGCATGGTTTTACTGGCGACAGGGTTGTTGATCAGCTTTGCGATACCCGGCGGTGTGACCGTCGGATTTGTTGGTTTATTCATTATCCTTTTGGGCGCGGTATTGCTTACGCCCCTGAGTCTCCCAGTAGCGCACTGGCTAATGTCAAAGTTTCCGTTGGGTGGCATCTGGCGCATGGCAGCTCGAGATCTCGATCGACACATCTCCAGGCTGGGAACGGCCGCTGCTGCACTGATGATTGCCCTGTCTGCCAGTGTTGGTGTCGCCGTGATGGTAGATAGCATGCGCACCTCGGTCAGTGACTGGTTACAGGATCTACTCACGGGCGATCTGTATATCGCTGCCGAAGGATTTGAGGAGGGGGCGGTGTTGCCCCGAGCAGTTGTGATCGAGGCCCCTTTACTCGACTCGGTCAGCGATTACAGCCTGTACCGTGATCGCCGCCTGGTGATCGGGCAAAGACAGAGCAGGCTGATTGCCGCTCGCCTGGCGGAGCAGTCGCGCCTGGGTTTTGAGCTGGTAGCCGTCTCTGAACGGGATACCTGGAAACTCTACGATCAGGGTGGGGTCCTGATTTCCGAGCCGCTGGCGCACAGAATGGACCTGCAGCCCGGCGAACGGCTGCTGTTACCGACACCGAGGGGCGAGGCCCCCTTTATCGTCGCTGCCATTTTCCGCGATTATGCCAGTGAGCACGGTCGCGTTTTCATCAACAGGGCGACCTATATTGATGTCTGGCAAGATCCTGAGATCAACACCCTCGCACTGTTCTCGTCGGATGGCGCCATCTTGGATCTCAGGCAAAGGGCTGGTGAACAGCTTGGGCAATATGGTGCCCTGATCTTTACGGATGCACGTGCAATATATGATGAATCCATGGCGGTATTTAACCGGACATTCCGAATAACCGAGGTGTTGCGAATCCTGTCGATCCTGGTCGCATTTATAGGCATTCTCACTGCCCTGATGGCGGTGCAACTGGAGCGTCGTAAGGAGTTTGCAGTATTAAGGGCCCTGGGGCTGACCCGGGGGCAGGTCAGCGGCCTGATTATGGCCGAGTCTGTCATGCTGGGTCTGATCGCTGCGATACTGGCAATTCCTACGGGGCTTATCATGGCCTGGGTGCTGACCGATGCCATACAGCTTCGGGCATTTGGCTGGACGATGCCTTTCCGCATAGATCCGGATCCATTAGTGCTGACGATATTCCTGGGGCTTGTGGCGGCACTGATGGCGAGCCTTTATCCCGCATGGCAGGCCAGCAGGAGTGATCCGGCGCCGCAGCTCAGAGAGGATTGAGATGCGCCTGCTGAGCTTATTCCTGTTACTCCTGCTGCTGACTGCCTGTGAATCACAGACCGGATCCCAGACCCGTGACACACCGGTGCGCGTGGATCAGCGCATGGGCGGCAGTCCAGATCCTGGCTTCAAACGAGCCACGGCACCAAGGGCCTTTGAGTTTCCGCGAGACCATGGGGCGCATCCTGAGTTTGCGACTGAATGGTGGTACTTCACCGGCAACCTGCAGTCCGATCAGGGGCAGGCATTTGGTTACCAGTTCACCCTGTTTCGCGTGGGTCTGAAACCTGGAAAGCCTGAGCCAGATTCCCAGTGGCGCGCACACCAGGTCTACATGGGGCATCTGGCTCTCAGTGATATCGATGCAGCTGAACACCTAAGTGCCGAGCGGTTTAGCCGTGCAGCGGCAGGTCTTGCTGGAGCCAGCCTGCAGCCTGTTCGTATCTGGCTGGGGCCATGGGTTATCCAGGGAGGCGGGCAGGACCTGTTCCCATTAAAGCTTCGCGCAGCAGCCGAAGCGTTCTCGATAGACATGACGATCGAGCGCGGCGGTAGTCCTCTTATTTTACAGGGAGAGCAGGGTTTATCGCAAAAGGGCCCCGAGCCCGGGAACGCTTCTTATTACTACTCCATGACGCGACTACCTACCAGCGGTAAGGTCCAGGTCGATGATCACTCCTTTGATGTGGAGGGGTATTCCTGGTTCGACAGAGA
This sequence comes from uncultured Ectothiorhodospiraceae bacterium, assembly GCA_964641615.1. Taxonomy (GTDB): domain Bacteria; phylum Pseudomonadota; class Gammaproteobacteria; order J044; family J044; genus JANTGN01. Next base: position 19,065 of record CAZXNH010000023.1, read on the forward strand.
ATGGTCGAGTTCAGCCCTTTCGAAAGATCAGGCGGGTTGGGACTGGTTTGCGCTGCAGCTGGATGATGGGCGCGACCTCATGTTTTATCAGATGCGCGATAAGCAGGGTAAGGCACAGTCCTATAGTCGTGGTGTGCTGGTAGAGTCGAGCGGTCGTGTGCATGAGCTGTCCCTCGAGAACACGCAGCTGGAGGCATTACGTAGCTGGAAGAATGCCGATGGTGTGGAATACCCGATTCAATGGTCGCTGGTAATTCCAGAATATGCGATTGATCTGGTAATCGAGGCTGCATTCGATGACCAGGAGATGCGACATACCGTGCATTACTGGGAGGGTGCGGTACGAGTCACCGGTAGCCATAAAGGCAAGGGCTATCTGGAACTCAGTGGTTATGTGCCCTGATATCAGTCTGCTGTGAATGTCATAGCCAGGTAGTCATTGGCAGGCGCTCTTTTGTATTAACGAACCCTGGGGAAGGGAGAATCGTCGTGAATGTAAAACGTAGAGATCTGCTTCTGGCCATGGCAGGTGCCATGGTGGGTATACCCGGCGTATCTGCATCAAAGAACCTGGTCTCGACGCCGAGGCAAAGCGCCGGTCCTTTTTATCCACTGGAGTTGCCGCTCGATGATGATAACGACCTGACCTTTGTTAAGGGGCGTGATGACAGGGCGCAGGGCCAGGTTACCGACCTGGGTGGCAGGATACTGGATATCAATGGCCGCCCGCTCAGCAACCTGCGCATCGAAATCTGGCAATGCGATATTAATGGCCGTTATCGTCACCCCTATGAGCGTGGAAGTCAGCCACGGGATGAGAACTTCCAGGGGCATGGGCATACGGTCACGGACGAACGGGGAGGCTATCGTTTCAGGACGATTCGGCCTGTGCCCTACCCGGGGCGTACCCCGCATATCCATGTGGCCGTCTTCCCCGAGAATGAAAAACCATTCGTCACCCAGCTCTACGTCAGGGGTGATCCCAGGAACCAGGATGATTTCCTGTTCAATCATGTGCCTGGTGAGCGACGTCACCTGGTAACGGCCGATTTTCTTGAATCAGGGCAGGAAGTGGCCTCGCTGGAGGCACGCTTCGACATCATCCTCGATCGACATGATGGGACACCCATGGACGGGGCTGCCTAGATCAGCGCGGCAGCATTCTTAATGTCAGAACTGACGTTAATGTGTGTTGCAAGTGCTTTAAAAATAAGTATTTTCTAATATTGTTGCGTTTATTTGACAACTGACTCCTCGTGCACGCAGAATCTGTCAATTGCCATCACTGGCAAGTAATAAGCGCGGGCATGTCGTACGGGGGAGTACGCTGGAAAAACCGCCGCAGGAAGCTTCATGGCAGTCCGCTAAATAAATAAGAATGAAACCTGGAGTGAATAACCAATGAGCGCAGCAGAGCAATACTGGAAAGCGAATATTCGCTTAGTCCTGGGATGCCTGGCCGTCTGGTTCGCAGTGTCCTATCTGTTTGGTATCGTCCTGGTTGAACCTCTGAACTCAATTAAGCTTGGTGGTACCGGGCTTGGGTTCTGGTTTGCCCAGCAGGGGTCCATCTACGTCTTTGTAGCATTGATCTTTTTCTACGCGAATCGAATGAATGCCCTCGATCGCAAATTCGACGTCCACGAAGACTGAGGGGGGTAATTCATGGATTTGCAAACACTAACGTATGTCGTGGTAGGTGCGACCTTCGCACTCTACATCGGTATCGCCTTCTGGGCGCGTGCCTCTACCACGGGTGAATTTTATGTGGCCGGCAAGGGTATTCACCCGGTTGCCAATGGTATGGCTACAGCTGCTGACTGGATGTCAGCCGCATCCTTTATCTCCATGGCAGGCCTGATTGCCTTTAACGGCTACGGTGCATCGGTATTCCTGATGGGCTGGACTGGTGGTTACGTGCTTCTGGCACTGCTGCTGGCTCCTTACCTGAGGAAGTTTGGTAAATTTACCGTGCCCGAGTTTATTGGTGAGCGCTATTACTCGCAGACGGCCCGCATTGTTGCGGTTATCTGCCTGATCCTGGCCTCGGTTACTTACGTAATCGGTCAGATGAAGGGTATCGGTGTTGCCTTCTCACGCTTCCTCGAGACCAGCTATGAAATGGGTCTCTATATCGGTATGGGTATCGTATTCATCTACGCCGTACTCGGTGGCATGAAGGGTATTACCTACACCCAGATCGCCCAGTACTGTGTACTAATCTTTGCCTACACCGTTCCCGCTATCTTCATCTCCATGAACATCACGGGTAACCCGCTGCCTCAGCTGGGTCTGTCCAGCACTATGGCTGATGGTAGTGGCGTGCACATGCTGGACAAGCTGAACATGGTTGTAGCAGAGCTTGGTTTCAACGAGTACACGACACAGGTCATGGGTAGCAAGCTGAATATGTTTGTTTATACCTTGTCCCTGATGATTGGTACCGCGGGTCTGCCTCACGTAATCATCCGCTTCTTCACTGTGCCCAAGGTACGTGATGCACGTTCATCTGCTGGCTGGGCCCTGGTATTCATTGCCATCCTGTACACCACTGCTCCTGCAGTAGGTTCTATGGCTCGCCTGAACCTGATGAACACCATCCAGGTCGGTGAAGTCGGTGCGCCTGACGGCAACCTGGTTTATGAAAATCGTCCTCAGTGGTTCAAAAACTGGGAGAAGACAGGTCTGCTGCAGTATGAAGATAAGAACGGCGACGGTCGTATCCAGTACTACAACGACAAGAACCCTGAGTTTGCCAAGAAGGCTGAAGAGTTCGGCTGGAAAGGCAACGAAATGGTTAAGGTTGACCGTGACATCATGGTACTGGCCAACCCGGAGATCGCTAAGCTGCCTAACTGGGTTATTGCCCTGGTAGTCGCCGGTGGTCTGGCGGCAGCACTGTCTACTGCGGCGGGTCTGCTCCTTGCCATCTCCTCAGCCATCTCGCATGACCTTATGAAGGGTGTCTTTACTCCGGATATCTCGGAGAAGAATGAGCTACTGGCGGGTCGTATTGCCATGGCAGGTGCGATCGCTCTGGCCGGTTACTTCGGTCTGCATCCCCCCGATTTTGCGGCGGGTACGGTAGCGATAGCCTTTGGTCTGGCGGCATCGTCTATCTTCCCTGCACTGATGATGGGTATCTTCAATAAGAGGGTTAACCGTACAGGTGCAGTTGCAGGCATGATCGCTGGTATCGGTATCACCATGCTGTACGTGTTCCAGCACAAGGGCATCATGTTTATTCCAGGCACTTCGTTCCTGGGTGACATGAGTCCAAACTGGTTCTTTGGTATCTCGCCTAACGCCTTCGGTGCGGTTGGTGCGTTGGTTAACTTTGCGGTAGCCATTGTGGTATCCAAGGTTAGCGAAGAGCCACCAGAGCATATTCAGCATCTGGTTGAGGATATTCGTGTACCTAAGGGCGCAGGAACTGCCCAGGATCACTAAGTGATCTGAAGACTGGTAATGCCCCGCCTCGGCGGGGCATTACTTTTTTTACTGTTCATAAATTTTGTAGCAGGTTCCCGCAATGGAAATCGAACTGGTAGAGATCAGAGATTTTCTCGCTACGTGTTCTCCCTTTGATGAATTACCCGAAGAAAGGCTCAATGAATTGCCACGCAAGCTGGTGGTTCGCTATCTACGTCGCGGCAGCACTTTCCCCCCTGATGCTGAGGACAACGAAGGTTTGTACCTTATGCGTAGTGGTGCCGTTGATCTGCGTGACCAGAATGATCAGATCCGGGATCGTCTTGGCGAAGGTGACATCTATCGTTATGTCTCAGGTGATGAAGGTGATAATGGGCTACAGGGTGTAGCTATAGAAGACAGCCTGGTTTATCAGTTGTCCTGTGGTGAACTTGCCTCACTTGAAAATAGTTCTGAGGCCTTTGCAGAACGATTCTCTTCCAGTCTTAAGTCGCGGCTTAAAAAGGCGCTTGAAGGTGATCAGTTCACCGAGAGTCATGCAGGTGGACTGGGCGTTGCTATTGCCAAGGTTATCAGGCGAGAGCCGGTCACTATCGACTGCGATGCGAGTTTGCAGGAAGCCGCGCGATTAATGACCGAGGAAAAAATCTCCTCACTGATGATCATGGCTAATAGCAAGCTGGCAGGGCTGATTACCGATAGCGACCTGCGCAAGCAATGCGTAGCCGAAGGTGTTCCCATCACGGAGCCGGTTCAGAAAATCATGCGGGCCGATCCTTCAACCATTTCCTATCGTGCCACGGTAGCCCAGGCCCTCGACAAGATGACGGCCCTGCGTATTCGCCACCTGCCGGTTATGAAAGGCAGTAACCCCATCGGTATGATTTCTCTGACCGATATTGCCCGTTACCAGAGTACCAACACGGCTTTTCTTGCATCCGATATACGTAAGGCTGAATCGATCGATGTGCTGGAGTCCATTGCAGCCAAGTTACCAGAGTTGCAGCTGCAGCTATCCAATGCCGGGGCCACTCCCAGGCAGATCGGTCACGCCATTACTGCCGTTACCGATGCACTGACGCGAAGATTACTGGAGATGGCTGAGGCCGAAATCGGTCCTCCGCCAGTGTCTTATGCCTGGATGGCTGCAGGTTCACAGGGAAGGCAGGAGCAGACCTCGTTTTCGGATCAGGATAATGCCCTGCTGATTTCTGATGAAATGCTGCCCGAGCATGATGAATATTTCTCTGCCCTTGCACGTATCGTTAGTGATGGTCTGAATACCTGTGGCTTTGTCTACTGTCCGGGTGATGCCATGGCGACGAATCCACAGTGGCGTTTGAAACTATCAGACTGGAAAGACAGTTTTAGCGAGTGGATAGATCACCCTAATCCCAAGGCCATGATGCAGGCCAGCATCTTCTTCGATCTGCGTGTAATAGAAGGTGAGAGTGAATTATTCCAGTCATTGCAGGATCACATCCTGGCAAAGACTCGTGAAGATAGTATCTTCCTGGCGCACCTGGCGGTGAATGTACTGACCCACCGCCCGCCGCTGGGCTTCTTCCGCAACTTCGTGCTTGTCCATGATGGCGAGCATGACGATACACTGGATCTGAAGCACCGTGGCAGTGTTCCGATCATTGATATTGCCCGCCTGGCGGTCCTGGCCGAAGGCCTGCAGGCAACGAATACCATTGAACGCCTGGCGCTGACGTCGGGTAGCCCAAGCATGAGTAGCAAGATGGGTGATGACCTGATGCATGCCCTGACCTATATTGAGACCCTGCGTATTCGTCACCAGGCCGATCTGATTCGTCAGGGGCTGCCGCCGAATAATTATCTGCGCCCTGCTGATCTGTCCGGGCTTGAGCGATCGCATCTTAAGGATGCCTTCAGGATTATCCAGGTGATGCAGGAAACCCTTGAATTACGTTACCAGACCACGCGCCTGTCCTGATCTATGTTGAATCGTTTTTTCACCAGGCTGAGGTATCGCCATGCCATGCGTGCGACGCAGTCACTGGCCATGCAGGAATACCTGGCAGCATTGCCTCCGTCCCCGGGCACTCGTTGTGCCGAGCTGGAAATAGTTGCACTGGATTTTGAGACCACCGGTCTGAATCCGAAGACAGACCATATTCTGAGTATTGGTCTGGTCGAGATCCGCGGTATGAGTGTTTACCTGGATACGGCCTGGCACCAGCTAGTCACGACCGACCGGGCCCTGCCTGAAGAGACTGTAGTGATACACCAGATTACCGACGACCAGGCGGCCGAAGGGCAGAAGCTGGATGATGCCCTGCCGAGGTTGCTGGAACGCTTAAAAGGCAAGGTATTACTGGCGCATCATGCGGCCGTTGAGAAAGGCTTCCTGGATGCCGCCTGCCGTAATCTATATGGCGCACCTTTCATGGGCACTATCATTGATACCGAGGCGCTGGCGCGGAGAAGTAAGGATCGCAGGCACCTGAGCTACAAGCCGAAAGACCTGAGGCTTTATAACCTGAGAGACGAATATCATCTACCCAAGTTCCGCTCTCACAATGCGCTTAATGATGCTGTGGCAACGGCTGAACTGTTCCTGGCTATGGCGACGGATATTGCCTCACCAACCTCCTGTCGGCTTTCAGACCTAATGGCCCGCTAACGTCTAGATACGTATTTCGACTTCGGCAAAGTGTGTTTTCTTTGGCGTGGTAACAGCGAGACGCAGGGTCAGGGGGTCATTACTGTAGCCCGCGGCAGTAGTAGCAGGCAGGTCGGCCATCCAGTGTTTCAGGCCACCCAGGGGCAGCATGTCTCTGGGTCCCAGGCTTTGTCCGTTCTGCACCAGTTCAATCGTAATGCCCTGAAGCTGCTGGTTAGCCTCAATACCCAGGGTTAGTAAACTTGCACCGGGCGTGACACTGGATTGCAGGATGATTTGCAGATCGTTTTCAACCAGTTGACAGGGGCGCTGAGATAAAACACATTCCTGGGTCAGTTCAAGCTGAGTTACGGCCTTGGGTTTCTGTGACTCTTTCCAGGCAAGGTAATAATCGGTAGCAATAAAGGCGAAAAGGCCGAGAAAAGGTGCCAGGAACAGGGCAGTCTTCTGGTGGCGGTTCATGTTATAGAAAAATTTCATGTTACGTGTGCTGCTCCGGCTGGCGTGCTTTTTATAAGGAAGGAGCATTCTTATGCCTCAGTCCTCATCTGTCCAGTGAACAAACAGGCAGGATGCGAGAAAAGGTCGGGAGCAGTAAGATGATCCCTCATCGATAAGAATTAAAATCATCATGCAGCTAGAGACCCTCGATATCATCACCCTGCTGGCCTACCTCGCACTCATGGCCGCGATCGGAATTTACTTTTCCCGCAAGAACACCTCGACCGAAGAGTATTTTGTTGGCGGGCGTTCGGTGGCTGGCTGGGTAATCGGCCTGAGCCTGGTTGGTACCTCGATCAGCTCTATTACCTTTCTTGCCTATCCGGCCGATGCCTATAAGACAGCCTGGCTCAGATATCTTCCCAATCTCATGCTGCCGATTGCTGTTGTGATTGCGGCCTATGTATTCCTGCCGTTTTTCCGTCGCGGCAATACGACGACGGCCTATGAATACCTGGAAGGGCGGTTTGGTCCTTCTATTCGGATCTATGGGGCTGTTGCCTTTATTGTTGCCCAGGTCGTACGCATCAGCCTGATCCTTTACCTGCTGTCCCTGCTGATCCAGGAAATCACCGGGCTGGATCCGATAGCCAGTATTGTCATTGGTGGCGTGTTTGTCGGCCTTTACACCCTGATCGGGGGGATAGACGCGGTCATCTGGACTGATGTGATTCAGACCATCGTGCTGTTACTGGGTGGTTTGTTCGCGCTTTATGTCATTGTCGACCTGTTGCCCGGTGGGCTGGGTCAAATCTTCGATGTGGCCTCTGACCATGGCAAGTTTGCTTTCTCTGAGTGGAAGGATGGCAAGGCGCAGCCCGTCGACTGGGGGCTGGCCCTTTCGACCAAGACTGGCACCATGATGTTGTTGTTTGGCCTAACTGCCTGGCTGACCGAGTACAGTGCCAACCAGAACACGGTGCAGCGTTACTGTGCAGCAAAAAGCACCAAAGAGGCCCGTCGGGCGATGTATATCTGTGCGGCTTCCAGTCTGCCCATCTGGGCCTTTTACATGTTTCTTGGTACGAGCCTGTTTGTTTTCTTCCAGGCCTTCCCGGTTACCGAGGCCACAGAGATCCTGGAGGGTACGCGCAAGGCCGAACATATCTTCCCCTACTTTATCTCTCATTACCTGCCTGCCGGTGTGACCGGTTTTGTAATCGCGGCTGCGCTGGCGGCGGCAATGTCCTCGCTCGATTCGAGCATCAATGCCATATCAGCGGTAGGCGTGGTTGATATTTATAAACGCCACCTGAGCCCTGGGCGTGGTGACAGGCATTATCTCAATGTTGCCCGTTCTATTACGGCTGCGGTCTCTGTTTTCATGATGCTGGGTGCCTGGTATCTGACCCAGGCCGAGACCAAGACTCTTCAGGACGCAGCGACCATTCTTGCTTCGCTACTGGGCGGTGGGCTTTTGAGTATGTACCTGATTGGTTTCCTGACCCGCAAGGGTGATGCCCGCGCCGTCTGGGCGGGCATCGTGGCCACCATGCTGTTTACGGCCTGGACGATATTGTCGAAGAATGAGGTTTTACCCGAGATGCTGAGTGTACCTTTTGATTTGTATTACACTGGCATTATAGGCAACGTCGTCATGTTTATTGTTGTTTACCTTATGGCGACCTGGTTCAGGCCGAACCGTAATATTGATGATATGACTATCTGGAAATAACAGGGGGAAGCGTGCGAAGCGGCATGCTATATATTATTTCTGCACCATCGGGTGCGGGTAAGACCAGCCTGGTTAAGGCGCTGATTGAGCAGCTCGATGGCGCAGAGGTTTCTGTTTCTCATACCACCCGTGCCATGCGCCCCGGCGAGGTCGATGGCAGTGATTATCACTTTGTCAGTGAGCAGCAGTTCCTGGGAAAGGTCGGACAGGGTGAGTTCCTGGAGCATGCTCAGGTCTTTGATAACTTTTATGGGACCTCCCGGCTGACGGTTGAGGAGAGGCTGGCCCAGGGCATGGATGTCATCCTGGAGATCGACTGGCAGGGTGCAGCACAGGTGCGTAAACAGATGCCGGATTGTCTGTCGATCTTCATACTTCCACCTTCACGCGATGAACTGGAGCGCCGTCTTAAGGGCAGGGGGCAGGATTCGGAAGAGATCATCGCCCGTCGTATGCAGGATGCGGTGAATGAGATGTCGCATTACCCGGAATTTGATTACCTGGTAATCAATGACGACTTCGAGCAGGCCCTGTCTGAACTCAAGGCCATTCTGACGGGTAACCGCATGCGGCTTGAGCGCCAGGAAAAACATCACGAGCAATTACTGGCTGATCTCGTGACCTGAATGCTTAATTTGTTTAGAATGGAACGTTCCCTTTATTAAACAGTATTTGTTTCGGAGTTAGATATGGCGCGCGTTACCGTCGAAGATTGCCTGGTAAACCTTGATAACCGTTTTCAGCTGGTACTACTGGCAAGCAAACGTGCACGTGATATAGCAATGGGTAAAGAGCCTTTTGTCGAACTTGAAAACGACAAGCCTACCGTTCTGGCCCTGCGTGAAATTGCTGAAGAGTTTGTCGACAAGACCTACCTGGATAAGGTTGATGAGCCCGTTCAGGAAAGTGGCATCACTGAAGAACAAGTGCGTGCGGAGATCTAATCCGTACATCATCCGGGGTTAGCATGGCAGAGACTGTTGGAAGCAGCGGACTAATACCTCAGCCCGATTCGACACGCTTCCTGGCCAGCGACCTCTGCGCCATCCTGGAAACCTATCTACAGCCCGATCAGATCCGCGAGGTCTATCGGGCTTATTTATTTGGGGCCGAGGCTCACGAGGGGCAGACCCGCATGAGCGGCGAGCCCTATATCTACCATCCCCTCGCCGTGGCCAAGATCATGGCCGAGATGCGCATGGACCATAACAGCATTATTGCTGCCATCCTCCATGACGTTATCGAAGATACTCAGACCGCCAAGGAACAGCTCAACAACGAGTTTGGCAGCGAGGTTGCCGAGCTGGTCGATGGTGTCAGCAAGCTGACCCACCTCAAGTTCGAATCCAAGGCCGAGATGCAGGCCGAGAGTTTCCGCAAGATGATGATGGCTATGACCAGCGACCTGCGGGTCATTCTGGTCAAGCTTGCCGATCGCCTGCATAACATGCGCACCCTGGGTGTCATGCGTCCGGAAAAGAAACGCCGTATTGCCCGCGAGACCCTGGAGATCTACGCGCCTATTGCCCAGCGCCTCGGTATGAACAGCATGCGTCGTGAACTGGAACTGCTGGGCTTTGAGGCCATGTACCCCTGTCGTTACGAGGTTCTGAACGAGGCTGTGCGCAAGGCCAGTGGTAACCGCCGTGAGCCCATGCACCAGATCGAGGCTACCATCTGTAACCGCATGGAAGAGGCCGGTATCGAGGCCCGTATCTTCGGCAGAGAAAAGAATCTTTTCAGCATCTATCGCAAGATGCGTGAAAAACACCTGTCATTCCACGAGGTGTTTGATGTCTTTGCCATCCGCATTGTCGTCGAGAGTGTCGATACCTGTTATCGCTGCCTCGGTATCGTGCACAATCTGTACAAGCCAGTGCCGGGTCGCTTCAAGGACTATATCGCTATACCCAAGGCCAATGGTTACCAGTCCCTGCACACCATACTGTTTGGTCCGCGTGGCCTGCCCATAGAGATTCAGATACGTACACGCGAGATGGACCGCGTGGCTGAAAGCGGCATTGCGGCACACTGGCTGTACAAGACCGGCGACCAGCACAGCGCCAGTGCCCAGGCCCGTGCGCGTGAATGGCTCAAGGGTATACTCGAGATGCAGCAAAGTGCCGGTAACTCGCTGGAATTCCTGGAACACGTCAAGGTCGACCTGTTCCCGGATGAGATTTATATCTTTACGCCTAAGGGCGACATCATGGAGATGCCGCGTGGCGCCACGGCCGTGGACTTCTCCTATGCTGTTCATACTGATATCGGGAATTCCTGTGTTGCCGCCAAGATAGATCGCAGGCTGGCTCCACTGAGCACGCGCCTGCAAAGCGGGCAGACCGTCGAGGTCATTACCGCGCCGGGTGCACGCCCCAATCCAGCCTGGCTGGACTTTGTTGTCACGGCCAAGGCGCGTTCAAATATCCGGCACTTCCTGAAGAAGCTCAAGGATGAAGAGGCCATCAAGCTGGGCCGACGTCTCCTGGAAAAGGTGCTGACACCCTATAGCATGGATATCGAGTCGATTCCTGAAGATCGGCTAAAGCAGTTGCTTGAGGAGTTTGGTCTGACAGATCTGGAGACCCTGCTGCAGGAGGTTGGGCTGGGTAACAGAATGCCTGTGCTGGTGGCCCGCAAGCTCGCCGGTATCGATGAAGAAGATGAGTCAGGAGCGATACCCGGAGGAGCGCTGGAAATCCGTGGTACCGAGGGCATGGTGGTGAAATATGCCAAGTGTTGCCACCCTGTCCCAGGCGATCCAATTATTGGCGTCATTACTTCAGGTCGCGGAATGGTCATCCACTGTGAAGACTGCCGTAATATCAGTGAGGAGCGCGACCGCCCCGATCGTGCTCAACCGGTGCAGTGGGCCGAGGATGTGATGGGAGAATTCCCTGTAAACATCCGCCTTCAGGTAGGCAATGAGCGTGGTGTGCTGGCAACACTGGCGGCAAAGATTGCCGACCAGGAATCGAATATCGAGAATGTGGATATCGAGGAGCGCGACTCCCAGACTACAACGATTACCTTTAGCCTGACTGTCCGAGATCGAGATCATCTGGCGCGCATCATGCGAGAACTGCGCAAGGTGCCACAGGTCGTCAGAATTAGCCGTATCAAGGGCTAAATCAACCATACAAAGTTAACGACACACGATGGAGTCATCATGTCACGAGAGATTATAGCTACAGACAAGGCCCCCAAGGCCATTGGTACCTACTCACAGGCCGTTAAGGTCGGCACCACTGTTTACCTGTCTGGCCAGATTCCACTGGTACCTGAAACCATGGAGATGGTTGATGGTGATATGGAAACCCAGATCCGCCGTGTGTTCGATAACCTCACCGCCGTGGCCGAGGCTGCCGGTGGCAGCCTGGCCGATATTGCCAAGCTGAACATCTTTCTTACCGACCTGACGCACTTCCCCCTGGTCAACCAGGTCATGTCCGAATATTTTGCCGAGCCATATCCTGCCCGTGCAGCCATTGGCGTGGCTTCCCTGCCGAAGGATGCTGGTGTCGAGATGGATGCGATCATGGAGCTGGGCAGCGCCTGATGAATGACTGACCCCGTCCTGTATTTCCCGGTCGGGGACCCCCTGCTCAGATCATGACGACGGATGTCCAGGAACAGCCAGGCCTGGGTTCACTACGTGAACTCAGGGGCGTTGGTCCCAAACTTCAAGAGAAACTCGAGCGACTGGGCCTGACCCGGGTCGAGGACCTGTTATTCCACCTGCCCCTGCGTTACCAGGATCGAACCCGTATCACACCCATGGGGAGCCTTCAGCATGACATGGAGGTTCTGGTCGAGGGTACTATCGATTATGCCGAGATTGCCTTCAGGCGCCGACGCACCCTCCTGTGTCATGTCTCAGATGGTACCGGCAGCATTTTGCTGCGCTTTTTCCATTTCAGTAACAGCCAGAAGCTGGCCATGGAGCGTGGCCGTTCCATACGTTGTTATGGGGTAGTACGTCGTGGCCCATCCAGTCTGGAGATGGTGCATCCGGAATATCGCGTGTTTAAGGAAGACCAGGAAGAACCGCTGGATACTGCACTGCATCCGGTATATCCGGCCACCGAGGGCCTGCAGCAGAAAAGCCTGTCACGGCTGATTGACCAGGCCATCGATCGCCTGGATCGACTGCAGGACTGGTTGCCCGAAGAAATCCTGCAGGACGCGGGACTGCCAGGCCTTAAAGATGCCCTGCTGGAAATGCACAGACCGGATGCCTCGGTCTCAATTATTGACCTGGTGGAGGGGCGTAACCGTGCCCAGCAACGGCTGGCCTTCGAGGAACTGCTTGCGCATCAGCTTAGCCTGGGCCGGGCGCGCTTACGTGTGCGTAGTCTCAGTGCGGATGTACTTAAGACAGAAGGGGCCATGATTACGGCATTCAGGCAGGCATTGCCGTTTAGTCTGACGGCTGCCCAGCAGCGTGTGCTCGACGAAATTGCCCGGGACGTGTCAGTACCTGCACCCATGCTGCGTCTGGTCCAGGGGGATGTGGGTTCGGGCAAGACCGTGGTGGCGGCGCAGGCCTGCCTCATGGCCATAGAGGCGGGGCGCCAGGCGGCAGTAATGGCACCGACCGAAATCCTCGCGGGGCAGCACCTGGAAAAGTTTCGCGAGTGGTTTGAGCCTCTCGGGCTCGAGGTGGCCTGGTTATCAGGCAGTATGAAGGCCGCAGAACGCCGCGAGATGAATGCTCGCATTGCCAGTGGTGAAGCGAGCATCATTATTGGTACCCATGCCCTGTTCCAGGACGAGGTCAGCTTCAGTGACCTGGCGCTGGTGGTGATCGACGAGCAGCACCGCTTCGGTGTACATCAGCGCATGAGTCTGCGTGACAAGGGCCGTAGTGATAAGCATATCCCGCATCAGCTCATCATGACGGCGACACCCATACCGCGCACCCTGGCGATGACCGCCTATGCCGACCTGGATCTTTCTATCATCGATGAGCTGCCGCCGGGCCGTACCCCGGTAAAGACCGTGGCGATTGCCGACAAGCGTCGTGCCGAGGTCGTCGACCGTGTGCGTCATGCCTGCACAGAAGGCAGGCAGGTCTACTGGGTCTGTACCCTGATCGAGGAAAGCGAGGCCCTGCAGTGTGAGGCCGCAGAGGTAACGGCAACCCAGCTGGCCGACGCGCTGCCCGAGGTAGGTATTGGCCTGGTCCATGGACGCATGAAGTCTGCGGACAAGGAGTATGTCATGCAGGCTTTTAAGAATGGTGAGCTGGACCTGCTGGTGGCAACCACGGTGATCGAGGTCGGCGTCGACGTGCCCAATGCATCGCTGATGATTATCGAGAATGCCGAGCGCCTGGGGCTATCACAGTTACACCAGCTTCGGGGCCGCGTGGGCCGCGGCAGTACCGAGAGCTCCTGCGTGCTGATGTACCACCCCCCGTTGGGAGAGAATGGGCGCAGACGTCTGACCGCAATGCGCGAAACAACGGATGGGTTTGAGATTGCACGTATTGACCTGGAGTTGCGTGGTCCTGGCGAGGTGCTGGGCACACGCCAGACCGGAGAGATGCAGTTTCGTATTGCCGATTTACTGCGTGATCAGGCCATGGTACCCGAGGTGCAGCAGGCGGCACGTCGACTCATGGAGCAGTATCCGGATCATGTGCAGCCGCTGATTACGCGATGGCTGGGTCGGGCTCAGGAATACGGTAGCATCGGTTAATGGGCAACGAACTATCCCACGACTGGGACGTTACACCGGCGGTGGCCCGGAAGATTCAATCTGAATTAAGCAACGAGGTTATACGAGAAGGGCAGCTGGGAGATATCCGCTACGTGGCCGGTGTGGATGTGGGCTTCGAAGACCAGGGCCAGACCACCAGGGCGGTGGTGGCGGTGCTGAGTTATCCCGGACTGGAATTACTTGAATATGGCCTGGCGCGTCGTCCGACGAGTTTTCCCTATGTGCCGGGGCTGCTTTCTTTTCGTGAAATCCCGGCCATTCTCGATGCGATGCAACAGCTCGAACATCGTCCCGATATCCTGCTTTGCGACGGCCAGGGCATTGCTCATCCAAGGCGGTTCGGTGTGGCCAGTCACCTGGGTGTGTTGACAGGCTTGCCGACTATCGGTGTGGCCAAGACCCGCTTAACGGGTACACATGACGAGGTCCCGGACGAGAAGGGTGCCTGGGTCAGCCTGCTTGATGGTGATGAAGAAATCGGTGCCGTGTTGCGCACCCGTAAAGGCGTTAAGCCGGTGTATATTTCAATAGGGCATCGGATCGATTTAGCTTCGGCCGTGGACATCGTGATGCAGTGCCTGACGCGTTATCGTCTGCCTGAGACCACGCGTTGGGCAGATGGCATAGCCTCGCGCAGGCCTTCATTCATGAGACGCCTAGAGGAAAGCGGGCTTGATTGATTTCATTAGTGATATACGCGAACAACCCTGGCGCCCCGTTAACCTGGTCACGGGTGTTTCGTTTCTCGCAGCCATGGCAGTGCTGGCCTGGTTAATTAAGACGTATGGCGGATTCATCCCCGTCATTGATCACGCCAACCTGGCCTTTCACGAGGCAGGTCACCTGTTCTTTATGCCCTTTGGTAAGACGGCGTCACTGTATGGGGGAACGCTCGGCCAATTGCTGATGCCGCTCATTGTTGCCACGGTATTCTGGAAGCAGCGCAACACGGTGTCGTTTGCCCTGGCGCTGGCCTGGTTTTTTCAGAACTTTTTCAATATCGCCCGTTACATGGCTGATGCCCGTGCCCGCGAATTGCCACTGGTAGGCGGCGGCGATCACGACTGGGTAAATATCTTTTATCAGTGGAACAGCCTGAGTCAGGATGTCGTGATTGCGTCGAACACAAGCATGATAGGGGCCGCGGGCCTGTTCCTGGTAACCCTCTGGTTGCTATGGCGCTGGCTTAACAGCGACCAAACTGGCTAAAATCCGGTATCTGTTTCCAGGATAGACCATGGCCGCTGAACGTATTGATTCCACCCTGATTGCTCCAGTCGTACCGCGTACGCTGGTGACACCTGCACGCGATACCTCATTGCGTCAGGGCCAGGGTGATGAGGTCTTAATAAGTCGAGAGGCGCGGGCCCTGCAGGCCCTGGACACCGGCTCGAATGCTGAGCTGTATAACGAACGTGCACAGAGGCCGGAGCTCAATAGTTACCTGGTGACGCAAAGGAGTTCCGAGGGCGTAGCGGCAAGCGGCCAGATTATTGAAGGTCAGTATCAGCAGAAGGCCCTGGAGAATGCCGGCGGTAACAGCGCAGAGGTCGGCAGTCGCTCCGTTTCAGTATCCGCGGCGAGTTCTCAGGGCCAGGCCGCGTTGCAGGCCTACCAGGACGCTGAAGACCCCGGGAGACAGCCAGGCCGTAATAGCATTGATGTGCTGGTCTAGTCCGGGTCGACTTCCAGAAATAGTTCGCCGTTTTCTTCAAGTACTTTCAGTGGGCTGAGGCCCTGTCCGCTGCAGGGACCCATCAGACATATCCCGTTTTCTATATCGAACAGTGCGCCATGGGTGGCGCAGACAATATGTTCGCCCTCATCATCGAGAAACTCATCGGGGTTCCAGTCCAGTGGTGTGCCGCGGTGCGGGCAGCTATTGTGCCAGGCGTGAAACTGCCCCCCACGATGAACCACAAAAAGATCGAGGGGACCCGAGTCCAGCATCAGGCTAAAGCCACGTGAGCCGGGATCTGCCAGGTCTGAAGTGGCGCAGAGTCGATGCAGGCTCATGACTGGCCACCAAATAGCTGGGCAAAACCGATCTGGCCGATTTTCCTGCCGGCTACCTGGTTGGCCTCTGCCAGGGCCTCGGTGGCACTACTGCCGGTGGCCAGGGCATGGATGAGGCCGGCATTAAAACTGTCGCCGGCACCCAGGGTGTCAACAATCTGTTCGGGAGGCTGCGCAGCTGCGTGGTGTAGCTGATCGTTATGATCCAGCAGCCAGGCGCCATCTTCTGCCCAGGGGCATACGAGTAAGGCCCTTGGTGCATGGGCACGCATGATACGCAGGAATTCCTCAGCACTGTCATGGTTGCGGCCCATGACAAAATTACGTGAAAAGATCAGCACATCGGCAAAGGCATACAGGGCATCGATGTCCGGACGCTCTTTTTCGACCTCGATGGAGATCGGCTGCTCGCTACGCTGAGCCTGTACATATTCGAGCATACGTACGACCTCCAGTGGGTTACGCCCCTCGAAGTGAAACCAGTCAAAATCACCGATGGGCAGCTGGCAGAAATGGTCGGCCTCGAGTTCCGGCAGGTCGCGGTAATGGACGATGGTGCGGCTGCCATTTTGTCTGTTGCGGGTAATGTAGGAGGTAGGCGCATGACCGCCTTCGATATGCTGACAAAGGGCAGTGGCAACCCCCTGACGCATAAGTGACGCCTTAATGCGCCCGCTATCCGGGTCGTCGGCCAGGGTGGCGCAGAGATGGCAGTCATGCCCCAGCTGCGAAAGGACATCGAGCGTATTGGCGCAATTGCCACCACGAGCAATCTGTTGTGCGCCTGCCCGCATCTCTTCGTCTTCAGCCGGGTAGTGGTTGACTTCATTGATAATGTCTAAGGTGGCGATACCGACGCCGAGTATTTTGCTCATAAATTGATACAGATCGTGTGTATTTATTCGGGAACTGTGCTGTACTTAAAAGCTAAATGATAAATGATGTTCAGGAATAAAGAACGTTACATAAAACAGGGCCTATGCAGTTAACAGGATGTTGCGGTAGTCCAGGCGAGTGAGGCAGTGACGTGGAAAAAGTCCAGGTAGATAAAATTATCAGTGATGAGGATCTGGAGTGTCTGGATTCCCGGACCATGGTGGAGGCGCTGGATAAGTTTGCCGATACTTTTCAGGCTAGTGCACGTCGCTGGGAGATCATCGTATATCCGGCCATGCTGGCCTTCATCATCCTCGCAGCCTACGGTTTTTACCTGATCTATAGCCTGACCACTAATGTCACTCAGGTGACAAAATACATGGCAAATGTAACCCAGAATATGGAGCAGGTTAGTTCAAACATGCAGCAGGTCACTCATGAAATGACTGTCATGTCGAAGAGTATCCAGAACATGTCTGGTGATACCGGTGAACTGACTTCTTCGATCACTAATATGAATCATCAGATTTATACCATGAACCAGAATATTGCCATCATGACTGGCTCCATGAATCGCATGGGTACAGATATGGGGCAGTTGAATCGTAGTATTGGCGAACCTGCAGACTTTATGAATCAGTTTATTCCCTGGTAATGCCTGCACGTGGCATTGTAGCTGCAGGCCATCAGCAGACGGCCGAGGCGGCAGTTTCCATTCTTAAGGAAGGCGGGAATGCCTTCGATGCGGTCGTTGCAGCGCTGTTTGCAGCCTGTGTAACCGAGCCTGTACTTTGTTCCCTGGGTGGTGGTGGTTTCCTGCTGGGACAGACGGCAAAAGGCAGGAGCGGTGTTCTGGATTTCTTTGTACAGACCCCTAAGCAAAACCGGCCTGAATCAGAGCTGGATTTCTATCCCATCATTGCGGACTTCGGCACCAGTCAGCAGGAATTCCATATAGGACAGGGCTCGATTGCAACCCCAGGCATGATCAGGGGGTTATTCGCAATTCAGAGAGAGCTGGGCACTATGCCCATGAACGAACTGGTTGCTCCTGCTATTGCACTGGCGCGTGAGGGTGTCGCGCTCAATGCCCTGCAATCCTATATTTTCTCTATCGTCGCGCCCATCTATCTGGCCAGCCCAGAGGCCCGAAGTCTGTTTGAAAGCCCGACAGAAAAAGACGCTACCCTGCGAGAAGGTGAACGCTATCAGAACCCGGAAACTGCCGATCTTCTTGACGTGCTGGCCCGCGAGGGTGAGGACCTGTTTTACCGGGGAGAGATTGCACAACGTATCGCGGCCGATGCTGCGACGCGAGGCGGCTGCCTGACGCTTCAGGACCTGGAATCGTATAGCGTCTATGAGCGACAGCCCCTGTCATTTTCCTACCGTGATGCCCGCATACTCACCAACCCGGCGCCCTCATCGGGTGGTCTCCTGATCGGCCTTGCCCTGAAGCTTCTGGAAGATGTGCCGGCGGATGACTGGCCCGCCAACGAATCAGACAGAACCCGCCTGCTGGCCGAGGTCATGTACCGTACTACCCAGGCCCGCCTGGATGCCCATCTGGATGACGAAGCATCGCATCTGGACAGTGCGCGCATGCTGGACCCGGGGTTTCTCAGGCAATACCAGGAAGCTGTGCGCGGAAGGGCCAGGGCCCTGCGTGGTACTACGCATATCAGTGTCATGGATGCCGAGGGCAATATTGCAACTGCGACTGTCTCTAATGGAGAGGGTTGCGGCAGTATCGTTGCCGATACCGGCATCATGCTTAACAACATGCTGGGTGAGGAAGACCTCAACCCGCATGGCTTCCATCGCTGGCAACCTGACCAGCGCATGACCTCGATGATGTCGCCAAGCATTGTCCAGCTGGGTGATGGCCGGAGTGTTGCCATGGGTTCGGGTGGTTCTAACCGTATTCGTACGGCGCTATTACAGGTCATTCTGAACCTGGTTGACCAGGGTATGGATATCGAGTCCGCGGTACGTGCCTCGCGTATTCATCTTGAAGGCAGCAAACTCAGTGTCGAGGGAGGCTTTTCGGCCTCCACTATCGAGCAGTTACAGTCCGACTGGCCTGAGCATGTTATCTGGGATGCGATCAACCTGTTCTTTGGCGGCGCGCATAGCGTGCTGCGTGAACCCGGTGGTGGGCTCACCGGCTGTGGTGATCCACGACGGGATGGTGTCAGTCTGCAGGCCTGAGGTTTTCGTGCTTTCTTTCTGCCAGTGCCATCCAGCGCTGTTTCCGCGCGGGGCTAAAGGCCAGCTGGTCCGTTAGCGTATCGAGGCCTTCGATATCGGGTTCTGCAGGCTCAAGCGGGCGTTCTTCAAGCGCCATGTCAGTCACTATCCCCGTTAGCTTCCTGGCCATGGGCAAAATGTCCTGGTGCTCGGTGACCAGGTCCTGCAGGCGTTTCGCGCCGCGCACCTTCATCGTCGATATCTCGTCGATATCTTCCAGTAACCTGTCGAGTGAATCGAAGCGTTTAAGCAGTTTTGCCGCTGTGGCCATACCGATACCCGGTATGCCGGGGATGTTGTCGGTCTTGTCGCCGGCGATGGCAAGCTGGTCGGCAATCCGTTCCGGGCGCACGCCAAAGCGTTTCTCGATACCGCGACTATCGAGGCGATTGCTGCGGGCATAATCCCACCAGGTGTCACCTGAACGGATGAGCTGGGCGAGGTCCTTGTCCCCGGTGAGGATGTGAATGTCATGCCCGAGGGCGCGATAGCGCCAGGCCAGCGTGCCGATAATGTCGTCTGCCTCGAAGCGGTCGCTACCGAACTCGGCAAAACCCAGGGCGCGCAGGAAGGCGCGACAATACTGGAACTGGCGTTTGAGTTCCTCGGGGGCTGACTCGCGGTTGGCCTTGTAGTCGGGATAGATCTCGTGGCGATACGAGGTCTTCAGGCTCTCGTCAAAGGCAAAGCCGATATGCGACGGCTGCTGCTCCGCGAGAAACTGGTAAACAAAATCGGTAAAGCCATACACGGCGTTGGCAGGATTGCCATCGCGGTCGGTAATGGTGTCAGGCAGAATGAACCAGGATCGAAAGACATAAATGCTGGAGTCGACCAGGTATACGGGCTTGTTAACTTCGGTCACAGTGTCCTGAGGCGCTCCAGGTCTTTCTGGATATCGGTAATGGTCTGATCAAACATGGCTCTTTCGCTATCGTCCAGTTCCAGTTGTATGACGCGTTCCATGCCATCTTCTCCCAGCATACAGGGTACGCCCATGGCCAGTTCATCATATCCGTATTCGCCTTCGAGTATGGCCACCGTGGGTAGTATACGTTTGCGATCATGGCCGATGGCATCGATCATGGTGGTGATGGCCGCAGCGGGCGCCTGGTAGGCACTGCTGGACTGTTTCAGGGCCAGGATCTCGGCACCGCCATGGCGTGAGCGTTCAATAATACGATCGGTGGTTTCCTTGTCGAGGAAGTTGCTGACAGGAATGCCTGATACGGTGGTATAGCGCATCATAGGGACCATGGCATCACCATGCCCGCCTAGCACCATGGCCTGGATATCCTGTACTGACAGACCGGTTTCCATGGCAACAAACGAGGCCATACGGGAGGAGTCGAGTACGCCGGCCTGACCGAATACATGGGATCGTGGCCATCCGCTGCGTTTCCAGGCGCGGTAGGTGAGGATGTCGACTGGGTTGGATACCAGCAGCATCATGGAGCCGGGTGCATGTTTGACGATGTCATCGACGATAACGTCGAGGATCTTGACGTTGGTCTCCAGCACATCGGAGCGGGTCATGCCCGGTTTTCGCGGGATGCCTGCGGTAATCACGACCACATCGGAGCCAGCCAGTGCGGCCGGGTCGGTTGATCCACTAACGCGTGTGTCAAAGCCAAACAGGGGGGCGGTTTCCTGGATATCCAGCGCAGCCCCTTCGGCGACACCCTCACGGATATCGGTCAGGACAATCTCTTCAGCAATGTCGGTCTTGGCCAGAAACTGCGCGGTGGACTCACCGACGCGTCCTGCGCCCACGATGGCAATCTTCTGCATGACGGCTCTCCCGTCTTATCCATTATCTCCACAGTATAGACACTGGGGATAAAGCTGCTTACTCGTTGCGTTTACCTACGCCGGTCTCAACAGCGGCATTGGCGACAGCGGCAGGTACGACATCGATCAGGCGTGGATCGAGGGGCTTGGGAATAATGTAGTCAGCTCCAAAGCTAAGGGACTCCAGGCCATAGGCCTCGAGCACATCGGCAGGTACAGGCTCATGGGTCAGGGCACTGAGGGCATGGACGGCTGCTATGTGCATTTCCTGGTTGATCTTGGTGGCACGGACATCCAGGGCGCCACGGAAGATGTAGGGGAACCCCAGCACGTTATTCACCTGGTTGGGGTAGTCGCTGCGACCGGTAGCCATGATGATGTCATCACGCAGTTCATGAGCGCGTTCGGGACGAATCTCGGGATCAGGATTGGACAGTGCGAAGATGATGGGATTGGGTGCCATGGCCATCAGCATTTCATCGGTCATCAGGTCAGGACCGGAGACACCAATAAAGACATCCGCGCCGGTGCAGGCATCGAGCAGACTGCGTTTGTCGGTCTCGATGGCGTACTCGCGTTTCTGAGGATTCAGATCGTCACGCTCGGAGTGGATGACGCCCTTGCGGTCAACCATGTAGAGGTTCTCGCGTTTCGCACCCATGGCGATAAGCAGGTTCATGGAGGCGATGCCTGCAGCACCTGCACCCAGGCAGACCATTTTTGCGTCTTCGATAGTCTTGTTCTGTAGCTCGAGGGCATTGATCAGGCCGGCTGCAATGATTATGGCCGTGCCGTGCTGATCGTCGTGGAAAACAGGGATATGCAGACGATCCTGCAGTTTCTGCTCAATCTCAAAGCAACGGGGAGCGGCAATGTCTTCCAGGTTGATGCCACCAAAACCACCGGCGATGCGTGCAACGGTAGTGATGAAGTCTTCCGGGTCAGTGGCGTCGACCTCAATATCAAAGACATCGATATCAGCGAAGCGCTTGAACAGGACGCCCTTGCCTTCCATGACCGGTTTGCCGGCGAGTGCACCGACATTGCCCAGGCCTAGTACTGCAGTGCCATCGGTAATGACGGCAACCAGATTGCCCTTGGCAGTATAGCGGTAGGCATTTTCAGGATTGCTGGCAATCTCTCGTACTGGCTCGGCGACACCGGGGGTATAGGCGAGTGAGAGATCACGCTGGGTATTGGTTGGCTTGGTGACGGTGACTTCGATTTTTCCGGGACGGCCCTGTGCGTGATATTCCAGGGCGTCTTTTTTTAGCTGCTCACTCATTGGTCGTGGTACCTGTGTCGTCGAGTGGTGAATCTGTCTGGTTAAGAATACGTAATGTTCTTGGGTGGCGAATTTTAATACGGAGCTGGTCCTTGTGGGTATAAATCCAGCCGCGGGCCTCAATGACCTGATCTTTCATGTTATCCCAGTCGGTTTCAGGAAAATAAAACTTGTCGGCTTCGCTGATGCGTAAGGCAACATCACCCTCAAGATTGAGCCAGGTGGCGCTGCGGCTATGCCCAACTCTGATAACCCTGCCTTGAACGATATGAAAGCCGCGGCTCTCGCGGCTCAGTTCCCGTGCAAGGCTTGGCCCTAGCGTGCCTGTTTTCCATATGCCCCGTTTCTGTTCGCGGGCCGTGTCTTCAGCTGCGTAATAACAGTCGGCATTCCATGCATTAGGTGGCACTGTGATCGCTGCAGCATGACCTTCCCTGATTAAGGTGGCGCCTATGCTTTTACCTTCCGGGGTGTAGAGGTGGGCAAGCATTCGGTCATAACGATCGTAACGGTCTTCACCAAAGCGAACGGCTATCTGGCCATCGTGGGCATCGATGATCTGGCGCAGTCTCTGTGCAGCCTGTTCGGCCCCGGGCTGAGCAGCGTGTTTGCCGCGACCTGTCTCAGGGGTGTTGATACCTGTCAGGCGTATCTTGCGGCCATCTTCCAGTCGAATCGTATCGCCATCATATACCCAGGCGACCTTGAAACGGTCGTCAATACGGTCTGCCTCACAGGCGAAGCTCAGTGAGCCATAAACAAGAAGGGCGCCCGTTATGAGCGCCCTTCCTAGCAGTCGAACTGCAGCTGATGGCATCAGTTATTTTTTGTTGCCATAGCGACGGCGGAACTTGTCCACCTGGCCTGCTGTGTCTACAACACGCTGAGTGCCGGTATAGAAAGGATGGCACGCTGAGCAGACGTCAACATTCAGTTCTTCCTTGCCGTACGTAGACTGTGTGTCAAAAGAGTTGCCACAGCTGCAGACTACTTTTACAGCATGATAATCAGGGTGAATTCCAGCTTTCATGGAAGCGTCCTCGAAAATTCCAACGCGAAAAAGACAGCGGATCATACGCCCTAAAGCCGGTTACGGCAAGCCCTTATCCGGGGTAATGTCGGTTTTCTTCCGGGTTCTGGCCTGCGGCCGAGGTTTTTGCGGTCAGGATTACGGCGGAGAGACATGCAAAACCTTTGTCCTGAACAGAGTCAGAAAAGACCAGAAAACAGTCATAAATTCCGCTGTTGCCGGGATAAAAAAAGCGCATAGTCGCGCCCCAGAAGGCTTTGCGCAGCTTGTCCACAGAACCTGTGGATAAGTTTGTGGATGAAATGTAAAAGAGTCTTAAAAAAAGCCTTTTTTATTGCATTTCGGTTAAACTGGTTAAATTTTAACCAGTGACGTAAGTTGTTGATTTTTATCCTTAATAATACGCAAGGCTAAAAATATCCATTAGAAATTTCTAATTTTGTTGATGCTGAGCAATAATGCACTGTAATTGTGCATAAACAGCTTGATTTCCCCCTTGCGGGATCGAAATAACCATGCTAGGCAGGACCCTATGAAAGAGACTAACGCCACTGTTGGCTTCATAAGCCTGGGTTGCCCCAAGGCCCTGGTGGATTCAGAGCGGATCCTGACCCAGTTGCGTTCAGAGGGTTATGGCCTGACCAATCATTACCAGGATGCAGATCTGGTAGTTGTAAACACCTGCGGTTTTATTGATGCCGCGGTCGAGGAGTCTCTGCAGGCCATTGGAGAGGCCCTGGATGAAAACGGCAAGGTCATTGTCACCGGCTGTCTGGGTGCCCAGTCAGACAAGGTGCTGGACAAGTACCCCAATGTGCTGGGAATTTCTGGTCCCCATGCTTATGAAGAGGTGATGTCCTCGGTGCACGAGAACCTGCCGGCTCCCCATGAACCCTGGAACAGCCTGATTCCGGCCGAGGGGCTAAAGCTGACCCCCAGGCACTATGCCTACCTGAAGATATCCGAGGGCTGTAACCACCGTTGCACTTTCTGCATTATCCCGCACCTGCGTGGTGACCTGGTCTCCCGGCCTATCGGGGAGGTTATGCAGGAGGCGGAAAACCTGGCCAATGCCGGCGTCAAGGAACTGCTGGTCGTATCTCAGGACACCAGTGCCTATGGCCTGGACCTGCGTTACCGCACGGACTTCTGGAACGGGCGACCGCTCAGGACCAATATCCACCAGCTGGCGAAGTCTCTGGGTGAGCTGGATATCTGGATACGCATGCACTATGTCTATCCCTATCCGCATGTCGATGACCTCATCCCCCTGATGGCCGAAGGCACTATCCTGCCCTACCTGGATATCCCGCTGCAGCATGGGTCTGAGCGCGTGCTCAGGGCCATGAAACGTCCGGCTGCCACGGAGAAGGTGCTGAATCGCATTGCGCACTGGCGAGATATCTGCCCCGATATCACCCTGCGTAGTACCTTCATTGTCGGCTTCCCGGGTGAGACTCAGGCCGAATTTGATGAACTGCTGGATTTCATCCGTGAAGGCAGGCTCGATCGCGTCGGCTGTTTCATGTATTCACCGGTTGATGGCGCTCCTGCGAATGATCTGTCCGGCGAGGTGCCGGAAGAGGTCAAGGAAGAGCGCTTCGAACAGTTCATGGCCGTGCAGGCCGAGATCAGTGCCGAGCGTTTGTCTGAGAAGATCGGTCAGGCTATCCAGGTCCTGGTCGACGAGGTGGACGAAGAGGGCGTTATTGCCCGTGGCCCGGGTGATGCCCCTGAGATTGATGGCATGATTTATCTGCCCCAGATGGAAGGCGTGCAGCCAGGAGATTTCCTGAAGGTTCAGGTCACCCATGCCGATGAGCATGACCTCTGGGCACAGCCTGCGGAATAGCCAGATTCTGTTCTAGATAATATCGAAACTACGGATGCGGTCCAGCCGTAAGACCCTGCAGGCACCGCCAGCTGACTGCGCAATGAGGTACTCACCCTTGCTGCGAGTGCGCAGGTCCGTAGGGTTGAGGGGTTCTATACGCATGATTTCCCCGGCCCCGATATAGCACAGGCGTAACTGCTCACGATGCATGATCATCAGTTCCAGTTCGCTGTACAGGGCGCAGGGGATGGGCGTGTATTGCTTATTCATTCTCGCGATGGCTTTCTGCACCGAGCAGTTCGCCATTGGCATCAAAGTGTATCGACAGAAGAATGGGCTGGCAGCAGGCCTCGCAGTCTTCGATAAAGTCCTGGTCAGAAATTGTGCAATCAATCCTTGTGGTAAAGGTCTCGCCACAATAGGGGCATTGCACACCGAGTTCCTGGAGTACGTCAGTCATGGTCCGGGAGAAACCGCTCAGTCATTTCATTAAGGTAACGCCTGCCCTGTTCAGTCGGTGAGAGCAGGTCGCCTTCTATGGATATTAGACCCATATCGGCAAGTTCGCTAACCCGTGTTTCGATATACGAATACTCGAGCCCGGTCCTTTCAGAAAACAGCTGCTGGGAAAAACCGTCACTCAGCCTGAGGGCGTTGAGCATAAATTCAAATGCCCGGTCCGCGGGCTTCACGCTATGCTGCTGGCTGATAGCTGAGCCCTGCACCGCCGCCTGCATGTATTGCTCGGGGTCTCGAATACGCTGGAAGCGTTCGATGGTGAAATCGGCAGGACTGGTCAGCTTGGCATGAGCCCCGGCACCTATGCCCAGGTAATCACCAAACTCCCAGTAATTGAGATTGTGCTGACACAGGCGGCCCCGCTGCGCGTAGGCTGAAACCTCGTATTGCTCAAAGCCCTGGGCAGCAAGCCTGTCCTGTCCCTGGCTAAACAGCAGGTCAATCGTTTCTTCATCTGGCAGGGTCGGGGGATGCACGTGGAAGTAGGTATTGGGTTCCAGGGTTAGCTGATACCAGGACAGGTGAGTGGGTTGATGGGCCAGGGCGGCTTCCAGGTCTGAAAGGCCCTCTGCAATTGATTGTCCCGGCAGGCCAAACATGATGTCGAGATTGAAATTATCAAAGCCCGCCTGCCGGGCTGTTTCTATCGCCCTGTGTGCTTCGCTGGCATCATGGATGCGTCCAAGTACCTTCAGTTGCGCATCATTAAAACTCTGTATGCCTAGTGACAGTCGATTAATGCCAGTTTCGCGATAGGCATTGAAGCGTCCCTGTTCCACGGTGCCGGGGTTGGCTTCCATGGTGATCTCGCAGTTGGCGGTGATGGGTAGTCGGGCGCGTAAGCCGCTGAGCAGGGTGTCCAGGGCCTCGGGTGAGAACAGGCTGGGTGTACCGCCGCCAATGAATATGCTCAGTATCCGCCTTCCCCAGGTGCGCGGCAGGTCTGACTCAAGGTCAGCGAGCAGGGCCTGGACATAACGTTGTTCCTGGAGCGTCTCGCCAACGGCGTGAGAATTAAAATCGCAATAAGGACACTTGCGCACACACCAGGGCAGGTGGATGTAAAGACTGAGCGGAATCAACCGGGAAGGAAACTCATCTGGTGCTTGAAGATGTTGAGCGCAATTCCGCGATGGCTGATACGGTTTTTCTCTTCAGGCTTAAGCTGGGCCGAACTGCAGTCATGGCTGGGTACAAAAAAAACTGGATCGTAGCCAAAACCATTATCACCCAGGGGTTCGTTAAGAATGCGCCCTTCCCAGACGCCCTGGGCAATAACAGGTGTAGGGTCGTCGGCATGACGCAGGTAGACAATCAGGCAGATGAATCGTGCGGTACGTTCTGCGTCGGGCAGTCCTTCCAGCGCACGCAGAAGCTTGCGGTTGTTATCCTCGCTGCTAGAGCCGGCGCCGGCATAGCGCGCGGAGTAAATTCCCGGGGCACCATTGAGGGCATCAACTTCCAGCCCTGAGTCATCGGCAATAGCAGGCTGACCGGTGTGGGCAGCCGCGTTACGTGCCTTAATAATGGCGTTCTCTACAAAACTCAGGCCGGTCTCCGCAACGTTAGGAACGCCAAAGTCTGACTGGGGCCTGAGTAAAAGTTGATCGTCCTGCAGGATCGCGGCAAATTCATTAACCTTTGCAGGATTACCCGTTGCGAGGACGATACGTTTCATAGCTCGAGCGCTGCCTTTTGTGCTGTGATGAGATCAGAAATTCCTGACTGGGCAAGGTCCAGCATGGAGTCTAGTTCATCGCGTCGAAAGGCGTGTCCTTCAGCCGTACCCTGAACTTCGATGAAATGACCGGCATCATTCATGACGACATTCATGTCCGTTTCTGCGGTTGAGTCTTCGGCATAATCCAGGTCAAGTACGGGTGTACCTTCATAAATACCGACAGAGACGGAAGCCACCATTCCGTAGAGAGGATTTTTTTTTATCAGGCCCTTGTCGAGCAAATGAGACATTGCCTCATGCAGGGCAACGAATCCGCCGGTAATAGAAGCGGTGCGCGTGCCCCCATCTGCCTGAATGACATCACAGTCGATCATGACTTGACGTTCACCCAGGGCCTTCAGATCGATAGCTGCGCGTAGCGAACGTCCGATCAGACGCTGGATTTCCATGGTGCGTCCACCCTGTTTACCGCGGGCAGCTTCACGGCCCATACGTGTACCGGTTGAGCGGGGCAGCATACCGTATTCCGCGGTAATCCAACCTTCACCTTTACCCTTGAGCCAGGGTGGGATGCGTTCCTCGATACTTGCAGTACAGAGGACGCGTGTATCACCGAACTCAACAAGTACTGAGCCTTCTGCGTGTTTGGTGTACTGACGGGTAAAACGGATTTCACGTAACTGATCGGGCTGGCGACCGCTGGGGCGCATGCTGAACTCCTGATGATTTGATAATACAGTTGCTTTAATTATACGCACTTAATGATGGGCGTAGATGCTTCAGTCAAAATTTATAAATTAGGTGTTTCCACGGTATACGCAGGGTTAGAATAGGCAGAACAATTACAGGGGATTCAAATGTTACGTAGCATGACGGCGTTCGCGCGCCAGGAAAAAAGTACCAATGACGGTGATCTGGTATGTGAGATTCGCTCAGTCAATCATCGCTACCTGGAAGCCAGCCTGAGACTCCCCGAGGAATTCCGTGCCCTGGAGGCCGGTCTGCGTGAACGTCTGCAAAAACGTCTGGGCCGCGGAAAAATTGAATGCCATCTGCGATTCAGGCCCTCCGCAAGCAAGGCGACTGAGGTGCTGGTCAACGAGGATTATACGAAGGCCCTGCTCAAGGCCTGCACTGAGGTAGAAGACTGGATGCACAATCCCGCGCGCCTTTCGGTGATGGAGGTCATGCGCTGGCCCGGTGTGATCATGGAAGATGAAACAGATATGGGGCCCCTGCATAAAGAGGCGCTGTCGCTAGTGGAAGCCACTATTGATGACCTTGTGGCCTCACGTACTGCTGAGGGTGAGCGTACTCAGTCCATGCTGGAACAACGTTGTGTAGCGATTGGTGAAATTGTTGCCCAGGTACGCGTACTACGTCCGCAGTTAATGACCGCGTTGCGAGACAAGATGAAACAACGTATCGATGAACTCGATATCGAGGCAGACCCTCAGCGTCTTGAGCAGGAACTGGCTATGATTGCCCAGAAGCTGGATGTTGATGAAGAGCTGGATCGCCTCGATAGTCACCTGGAAGAAATGAAAAGCGTTTTCAAGCGCAAGGAACCCGTTGGCCGCCGCCTTGATTTCCTGATGCAGGAGTTTAATCGCGAAGCCAACACCCTGGGTTCCAAGTCACATGATAGTGAAACTACCCGTCTGGCTGTCGAGCTCAAGGTTCTGATCGAGCAGATGCGTGAGCAGGTTCAGAA
>CAZXNH010000024.1:0-47651 GCA_964641615.1 uncultured Ectothiorhodospiraceae bacterium
GTGAAAATGCCTGCCCGTTTACCACCCTGTACTGGGATTTTCTGATGCGCCATGAAGAGCGTTTTAGTCAGCATCCTCGCGCCCGCCTGCAATGGCGCAACCTGGAACGACTGGATGAACAACAAAAACTGGATATTCGAAAACAGGCCGAATCGATCAGATCGCTGCTATCCTAGTATTAACTCGCTGAAGAGAAACCGACCATGTATCGCAAAATATTTTTACCTGTACTCCTGTTGCTACTGTTATCCGCCTGTGTTCGCCAGCCAGAGGGCATTACACCCGTCGAGGATTTTGAACTGGATCGCTACCTGGGCACCTGGTATGAAATTGCCCGACTCGATCACTCCTTTGAGCGTGGACTCGAACAGGTGACTGCAGAATATTCGATGCGCGAGGATGGCGGTGTACGTGTTATTAATCGTGGATATTCAACAGAAGACAAAGAATGGAATGAGGCCGAAGGTAAGGCTTATTTCGTTAATGAGGCTGATCAGGGATTCCTCAAGGTCTCATTCTTCGGCCCTTTCTATGGATCATATATAGTCTTTGAAATGGACCAGGATAATTATCAACATGCCTTCGTTGCAGGGCCTGATAAGTCCTATCTCTGGTTTCTATCCAGAACACCCGAGGTGAGTACAGAACTCAAAGAGCATTTTATTCAGAAGGCCAGCGCGCTCGGTTTCAATACTAACGAACTAATCTTCGTTGAGCACAGTAGGCCATAAATCAAAGCAGTGAGAGTTCGGCAACAATCAACGAAGCAACTACGACAGCTGTCAGAGGCGTACGCAGTTTCGGATACCAGGCAGGTGCTTTTCCTTGCTTGACCATGCGACCGTCGAACACGCAGAGCCCCGCGAAAGCAATGATCAGGATTGAGTAATTAATCATTGGTGACGCAAAGCTGGCAAACCAGGCAATCAATGCAGGTATGACGCTCAAACCCAGTTGCCAGCCATCGACTTTTTCAGCGGCAATCGCGAGACCCCAATGTGCTGCCCCCATAAAGGACAGGATAATCGCGGCATAAGCAAGCAATGCTGTACTGGCCTGCCCCTGGTAAGACTCAGGCAATAACCACATTCCCAAAGACAGGGCAACAAAGGGTATCAGCCCGGCATAACCCAGCTGGGCGGCCAGTGGAGGCAAACGTGAGGCTTCAGATACAGACTGGTTCACGGCGTGCCTCCGGCTTGGTCAGCAACATCTGTACGGTGCCAATATCACGCTCCTCGAAGCCACCCTCGCAGTAACACAGGTAATACTCCCACATACGGATAAAGGCATCGGAATAACCACTCTCACGCACCTCGTCAATGCGATCAAAGAAACGTTCACGCCAGTCTGCCAGGGTGCGCGCATAATGCGGACCTATATCGTCCATGTGGAATAACTTCATGTCCGTCACCCTGGCAACAGACTTACTCATGGCAGCGATACTGGGCAGGAAACCACCGGGGAAGATGAACTTCTTGATGTAGTCCACTTCGCGCAGAGCCTCCTCATAACGCTGATCTGCAATGGTAATCGCTTGCAGTAGCATCATTCCATTGGGTTTCAGCAGAGAACTGCATTTATCAAAATAGGTATCCAGGTACTGATGACCAATGGCCTCGATCATTTCAATCGAAACCAGCTTGTCATACTGTCCGCTTAAATCCCGGTAATCCTCGAAAAGAAGCGTAATGCGGTCTTCCAGACCAGCGTCCTGAACACGCTGTTGCGCCAGCTCATATTGCTGACGTGAAATTGTCGTCGTGGTAACTCGGCAGCCGTAATATTTTGCAGCGTGCATGGCAAAACCGCCCCAACCTGTTCCAATCTCCAGCAGGTGGTCTTCAGGCTTGAGCTCGAGCTTCTGACAGATACGATCCAGCTTGGCAACTGCGGCCTCATCCAGGCTCGTTTCCTGGCTGGGGTAATAGGCGCAGGAGTACATCATGGTGGGATCGAGGAATAACTCGAACAGATCGTTACCCAGGTCGTAATGGGCGCCTATATTACGTCTACTACCCTTGCGGGTATTACGGCTAAGCCAGTGTAATGACTTATGCAATGGTGCCTTTAAGCGGGTCATACGCTTGTCCATCTGCTGCAGCACATGCCTGTTTCTCAGAAAGATACGTACCAGGCCCAGTAAGTTATTACAGCTCCAGCTGCCCTTGATATAGGCCTCTCCGGAACCACTGCTGCCGCCGAATGCCACATCACTCCAGACACTGGAATGATGGATATCCAGGTATACCCTGAGTGGAAACTCTTCGCTCACGCTGCCGAAGTAGTACTCGTTACCCTCTTCACGAATAACGATCTCGCCATTTTCTATATTAGATAGCTGCGCATGAACGAGTTTTCTGGCCACTCTGTCCATCCAGAATGATTTATCTTCTTCAATAGATTCTTTTGATAAAGGAATAATTGATGTCTTCATGCACCCTTCGCCTGTTCAGGCGCCTCCTTGTTACCTGGATGTGTATAAAACGGTGTCTTCTTCAGCCACAGACGCAGCGCTTCAAAGTAAATCCCTGCAACAACCTTGACTGTCACAACAGGAAACTGGACCAGCACACGCGCCATGTTAAAGGCCGTCATTGGCGAACGTTTGAGCTGCAGGGTTGCATCAAATAACTTGGCACCCTCTCGGTAATTCTCCATATGTACATTCAATCGATCAGCTGGTTCGTTGAAGCGCCAGTCGTAATCGATATCCATGGGCATGAAGGGTGAAACATGAAATTCCTTACCATGCCTGAACTGCTTGTGTGTGCCCTGGCCCTGATTATCCTTTTCAGGTAACACATAAATATGTTGCTCGCCCCAGGGTGTGTTATTAACTTCACACACAATGGTTTCTACCTGCTCATCTTTTTCATCGAAACAGTAATAGAAACTCACCGGATTAAATCCATATCCCAGGTAACGAAAATGGGTGAGCAGGCGAATTGGACCCTTGGGCCTTTCACCTGTAGCGGCTTCTACCTGATCACGGATCACATCAATCAATGGCCGCTCTGAATCACCCACATGATCAGAACGTTTAAACCATGCCAGGTTGAAACGTCGGGCCGACCATAACCAGAAACGATCAAACAGTCCGGGCAGTTCGTCCAGGTCGATATACATCAGGTATAGCCCGTAGTTAAACTCGTGACTACGCGGCGCAAAGCGTCGATGCCTAACCTGCCCTTCGTAGATACAGCTCTTCATAATGTTTCTCATCAAAGTGTTGAAGGGCATTCAAGGCACTAACGACGCCATCTTCATGGAATCCATTACGCCAGTAGGCACCGCAGAAGTAAGTTCGATTTACGCCATTGATCTCGTGCTGGCGTTGCTGTGCTGCAACGCTATCTGGAGTATAGACCGGGTGGTCGTAGGTAATGCGATCGATAATAGAACGTTTGTGTATGGGCTTGCTGTTATTCAGGGTGACACAGAACTGCACGGGTGCATCCAGACCCTGCAGAATGTTCATATTGTAGGTCAGGGCCACACGCTCCTGTGACTCAGCCAGCAGGTGGTAATTCCATGCGGCCCAGGCCCGCTGTTTCCTCGGCAGAATACTGTGGTCGGTATGCAGCACCGCTTCGTTCTCCTGGTATTTGATGGCACCCAGCACGTCACTTTCATCCCGGGAGGCATCATCAAGCATGGCCAGGGCCTGATCACTATGGGTTGCGATAAAGACCTGATCGAATTGCTCTGCCTCGCCGTTATAAGGCTTAATTTCCACATGCGTGGGAAAACGTCTGATCGATTCGATTGGGCTTTTAAGACGAATGCGGTCTTCGAAGGATCGAATCAGGGGTTTAACGTATTCACGCGAACCGCCTTCTATTACAAACCAGCGCGGACGATCAGTAACACTAAGCAAACCGTGGTTATGGAAGAAGCGAATAAAAAAGCGCGCAGGGAATTCCTGCATCTGCTCTGGATCTGTCGACCATATCGCCGCCCCCATGGGAATGATGTAATGATCGATGAACATCTGGCTATATCCGCCACGTCTTAGAAACTCGCCCAGACCAATCTCTGCATCGCCATTTTCCAGTGACAGGGGCGCTTCGCGATTAAAACGAAGTATGTCCCTGATCATCCGATGGAATGACAGGTTAAAAATGTTACTGCGCTGAGCAAACAGAGTATTGAGGGAATGTCCGTTGTACTCCAGGCCACCTTGTTCGCTCTTCACGCTAAAGCTCATGGTAGTAGGCCTGGATGCAACACCCAGCTCATCCAGCAGGGCAATAAAATGCGGATAGGTTTTTTCGTTAAACACGATGAAACCGGTATCAACCGCATAGCTTTTACCACCCCAGTCAACATCATGCGTATGCGTGTGACCACCTACATAGTCATTGGCCTCGAATACCGTCACATCATGGTGTTTATTAAGGTGATAAGCGGCAACGTTACCAGATATCCCTGTACCGATAACTGCAATCTTCATGGCCTGGTTTCCTCTGCTGATGGCCATTGCTGTGGCACGCGGTTTATTTTCGAAACGTCATAACCCAGATCTGCAACAACCTGGATAAGGGCCTCGTAATCGGTTTCAGATATGGTAGGGCTACGTGTCATGACCCAGACATAATCGCGGGCCTGTCGACCAATAATGGTCTGGGTGTATTCGCTATCGAGGTAGACAACGCGGAAGTCGCCCTTGATGGGCCATATAAACTGCATACCCCAGAGTGCATTTGTCTCAGTATTTTCAATGAACCCCGTGGGCTGATACTTTTTCAGCTCACCATCAAAACTTCCTTCATAGAAAGTAAAGGTGGTTGCAATAGTGCCGTCTTCATTCAATGCATAATTCTCGATAGCATTGTGGGCATTCTTTTCAATAAAGGTAGGTATATTGGCAATGACATACCAGTCACCCATGAAACGATCGATATCAACATAATCGACAGTCTTCATTGGCGGATTTGAACTACAACCTGTCAGAGTGGCAATAAATCCTGCTGCTGCCGCTAATGTGCCAAGTTTCTTCATTAGAATGTCTCTCCTGCTGGGTAATAGCTCAGGCGGTAACCACCTTCAGTCATACTTTTCAGTGCCAGCCAGTCCATCTCTGGCGTGTACCAGAGATCTATGCTGCGGCCTTCAATCATCAGGCGATACTGAACTGCCTCAACCAGGCGACCATCAATTTCGATAGGGTTATTACCCATCTCGATAATCTCTACATCCTGGTACTCTCCCGTCTGTGTATTCAGCAAACGACTGGTTTTAAGTAGTTCCGGATCCCAGTAGGCAAAACTACGCACACACCCCTGCAACTCCTGTTGCCCATCATGTGTTTCCAGGGTGAAGTTATTGCCTTCAGGCTGTTTTCTAATGAACAACTGCTCACCGTTATTATCAGTACGAGACTGGATGTCAGTCAGGCAGGCGCCTTCCCAGAATTCTTCGGTCTGATGGTCGTAGCGATAGGCGGTAATAAAGAAGAACTTCACATCAAACTTCGCCTCAACACTGACACGCCTGCCATCTTCCTCAGGCGTCAAGCGAACCTTGTGGTAACCGATTTCCTTATCATCAAGGAAAACTCTGAACTGCCATTGCTTTTCAGTATTAGCCTGAGCCTCTATCGCGATAACAAAAAAAACAGCAAACAGGACAAAGGCCACAAATACAGAAGTCAGTTTTAGTTTCATGACTGCTGCTCCTTTACGATCTCGGAAGTCTCGCTTCTTGGGAGCCCAGGGAAAAAGGCATTGGTACGATCAATGTAGGACTGGTATTCAGGACGGCGTGTGCTGATATCCTTTTCCATCAGGACAACGCCAGATACTTTGAGCAACAGGAAGCTCATCAGGACAGGGGCATAAACTGTCCACCAACCGCCCGCGGGTATGGCCAGCAGGAAGAAACCCCACCAGATACAGAACTCGCCAAAGTAATTGGGATGACGCGTGTAACGCCATAATCCGGCATCCAGAACCCTGCCCTTGTTGTCGGGATTATTCTTGAAGCTAAGCAACTGATAGTCGGCGATGGCTTCAAACGCGAATCCAACTAACCACAGACTTATCGCAATACCATCGAGCCAGTGAAAACCACTTCTTGCGAACAGCGCGAAAAGCAGGGGGATAGAAATAATCCAGGCCAACAGGCCCTGCAGGCCAAAGATGATGTAAAGGCTCTTCAGGCCAAAGTTTGGCTCATTGTTGCGACGTATCTCCTGGTAACGACGGTCTTCCTGTTCATCCCAGTTACGAACCGTAAGATGGATAGACAGCCTCAGGGCCCATATCGCGACCAGGGCAAAAACTACGATGGTATACAGGCCTGTCTGCGGCGCCTGCCAGACATAAACGATCGACGCAGCCAGAAACATGAGTGACCACAGACTATCAACAATACTGACATCGCGTTGGTACAGACTGTATAGCCAGGTGATCAGGCCCATGCTGATAATGACAGCCAGTGCTTCAAAGTATGTAGTCCACATAATGTTCTCCCTACCTCGCCTGAAGCTGCGTATAGCCGTTAAAGTGCTGAGACAGATACATCAGCAGCGGCATAATCATTGCCCAGCCTATCGACAGGGCCATTAATGCATCTGGCTGGTTAGCCATATCTACGGCACCCAGCCTGAAGCCTGCGTAGTAGGCCAGCGGACCTCCGATGGCACCGAAGATAACCGCCAGAAACCAACGTCCCTTAAGCCAGCGCAAAGAGACGTTAAGCGTAGTTGCAAACAGGGCCCACATTGCGACGATCCAGTGAGGCGCAAGGTCACCATGGAGGACCCCATTTGCATAACTGAGCAGACCACTCCAGACCAGCATACTGTCCCAGACAGCACCGATCCCGAGAGCCGCTAAAATAAGAAAAACTTCCTGACGTGGCTGAGTGGCACGAAACAGGTGATAGGTAACAATGGCCACTACCAGTACAGTCCCAGCCCAGTGCCAGCTACTGGCACCCCCGAGCACCACGGCCAGCCAGCCAAGCTGGAACACAAGAAAATTAATCAGGATGACAGACATGTGGATCAGCTCCTGCGGTTACTAAACCGGTAGTGACTCACAAACCATTCCTGGCCCTGGTTGAAACCAAATAACTCGGCACAGGCCATGAAGAACATGCGCCAGCGCATCCACCAGACCTTGGCGAAATCATGGCCATAGGTTTCCTCAAGAATTGGCCAGAGCTCCTGGCGACTCGCATCCATATTGGCCAGCCAGGCATTCGATGTTTTTTCATAATGTCGACCATCCCACTGCCAGCGCTGTTCCAGCTTCAGATGATCCTGAAAGAACAGGGGCAGATCGGTACTGGGCATCATGCCGCCAGAGAAAAAGTGTCGACTCATCCAGTCGCTGGCCTCTTTGTCTTCAAACAGGTAAGGCGTATTGCGATGAACAAAGACATGCATGAAGAATTCACCGTCTGGCTTTAACCACTGACTGATACGGCGATAAAGTTCGGGCCAGTTACGCATGTGCTCAAACATCTCTAAGGACACAACACGGTCATACTGTTCAGACGCATCAAAGTCATTCATATCCGCTGTGATGACTTCGATATTCTGAAGCCCCGCATCAGCCGCACGTTCACGAATAAAGTCGCCCTGTGAACGCGAGTTGGAAACTGCCGTAATCTGACTGTTTGGAAAGTGCCGGGCCATCCACAGGGTTAATGAACCCCAGCCACAACCCAGTTCCAGAATCTTCATTCCATCTTCAATATTGGCCCGAGCACAGGTCACAGTTAAAGCTGCAGCCTCGGCATCATTCAGGGTTTCAACACCCTCAGGCCAGTAGCCACAGCTATATTTGAAGTGGTTCCCAAGAATCGGTTTGTAGAAGGCTGCAGGCACTTCATAATGCTGTTCGTTCGCCTTGTGCGGTACCTCGGCGATACCCGCTTCCCGCATGTGTGCAATGAAGGCTTCCTGGGTACGTGAAACCGACTCGTTATCATCCGACTGAATATCAATCAGACGCTTTTTAAGCAGATGTCTGATACCGGTACGAATAAGGGTATCGGGAACGAGTCCGTTTTCACTCAGCTCATGGGCGATCTGGCTTTTCATACTTCCTCCTGGAATGAAGCCTCACCCGATCGAGCGGGCAGGGTTTTTCGAATTAACTGAATACCGGCGGCGAGATCCGGGCCTAAGGGGATACCACCAGACTCTTCGATGATGTTTTTACATTTGCTTGCCACCTCACCACCCACAAATACCGGCACATTCACAACGCTGGTCAGGCCAGTAATCTGCATGGCAAGTTCTGCGCAATGCACGTTGATGGAACCTGAAAGCACAATGCTGTCGGCCTGGGTACGTTTATGTACCAGCGGCAACTCATGCAATGGCATATCAGCACCCAGCAAAACCAGGCGATAACCACGGGCATGTGCTGAAAGAGCAAACAGAAGTAAACCAAATTCATGCATCTCGCCTGGCAGGCAGGCAGCAATGATTAACGGCCCCGTATTGTGCGCATTGCGATGATGAAAACGGGCACCCAGCTTGTTGCGCATGAAGACACTAAAGAAATGTTCCTCGGCAATGCTACCCTCTCCCTGTTTACTCCAACGCTCTCCTAACTCCTGTAACAGCGGCACTACCAGGCGACTGGTGACGATATCCACGGGGTACAGAGACATGGCCTCGTTGTAGATACCATCCAGGACCGGCTCATTAAATTGCATAACGGCCTCGATCATGGATTCATGGTAGTCCTGCCAGGTATCCAGCACCGGGACTTCATCAAATCCCTCTGCACGTAGCTGCCTGGCTACACCACTAATTGGCATGCCACCATCGAGCTGCTCAAGTACATGCTCAATCAGGCGTACATCAGACTCGCTGTATAGGCGGTGACCACTATCAGTACGCGTAGGCTGGATCAGGCCATAGCGACGCTCCCAGGCACGCAGGGTCACACTATTCACGCCGGTCAGCTCGGATACCGCGCCGATAGGGAAAAGCTTGCCGTTGTGTGGTGCTGCTGACATTCAGATCTACCTGTGTACGAAACTTGTACAATTTATAGAATACTTGTACAAGTCCGTCAAGCTTTTTTGCAATAACCTATAGGAAATGGCCTGTTTTCTTGGTTTTTCTTACATAAACCCTGTACATTTTTTGTACATGGGCTAATATTTGCTCAAAACCAAACCTGGAATCGGAGCACAACGACATGAAACATCTATTTCTTGCCTCAACCCTGGCCGCCCTGGCGCTGCCTGGCTTCGCAACCGAACTGAATAAGCCAGTGAACCTGGATTTCGAGGTGCGCACCCTCAATGACGATCGCCTGGTGCGACTCTCTGAGGAATACAGCGGCAAGGTCATACTCATCGTGAACACTGCCAGTAAATGCGCCTTCACCGGACAGTACGAAGGCCTCGAAGCCCTGTATGAAAAACACAAGGACGACGGACTGGTCGTACTGGGCTTCCCTTCTAATGATTTTGGTAACCAGGAACCCGGCACCGAGAAACAGATTCAGGACTTCTGTCGTAGTACCTATGGTGTGCGTTTTCCCATGTTCGAAAAAACACGCGTCACCGGGAAAAATGCTGATCCCCTGTTCCGCGAACTGGGAGAGGTCTCAGGTGAATATCCAAAATGGAACTTCCATAAGTATCTGATTGACCGCAAAGGCATGCTGGTCGGCAGCTATGGCAGTTTCACCTCACCTGAAAGTGGTAAGCTGAATAAAAAGATCAACACACTTCTGTTCTAAGCGGGAATCAGGCGGTTATGAGCAAAATCGAAATTGGCATTAGTAGTTGCCTGCTCGGGCAGGAGGTGCGTCACGACGGCGGGCACAAGCGCAATGCATGGATACTCAACACCCTGTCCAGTTATTTTGATTTCAGACCGCTTTGCCCCGAACTCGCCATCGGCATGGGCGTGCCTCGCCCAACCATACGCCTGATTAAACAGGACAACGTCATCAGGCTTGTCGGTAGCAAGGACCCCGACCTGGACATTACTGACGAGATGAACCGGTTTTCTGACCAGGCTGTAAAGGGCCTGGACGACCTCAGCGGCTATATCCTTAAAAAGGACTCCCCTAGTTGCGGCATGGAACGGGTGCGCATCTATAACGAAAAGGGTATCCCTGAAAAAAATGGTAGCGGGCTATTTGCTGCCAGGCTGATGGAGGCTCACCCTAATCTGCCGATTGAGGAAGAAGGCCGTCTGATGGACCCCGTGCTTCGAGAAAACTTCATTGAGCGCGTGTTTGTTTATTATCGCTGGCAGAAACTATTGCACAACGGCCTGACCGTTAAAGACCTGATGGAGTTTCATGCCTCGCACAAGTTCAACCTGCTGGCGCACAATGAAAGTATTTACCGGGAGCTCGGTCCGCTAGTGGCACAGGCCACACCGGAAAACCTGGAAACGATCGCAGAACAGTACATCAACATGCTCATGAAAGGCATGAAGAAACCAGCCACCCGCAAACGCCATACCAACGTACTAATGCATGTCATGGGCTTTTTAAAGAATGCACTGAGCAGTGATGACAAGCAGGAATTGCTGGATATACTCGAACAGTACCGCCTTGGTAGAGTACCGCTCATCGTACCCATTACCCTGCTTAGACATCATCTAAGACGTGAGCCCCATCCCTATATCGAAAAGCAGTACTACATGAAACCGTATCCTGAAGAACTTATGCTCAGGAACAGCCTGTAGACTTATCGCTCCTGTTTCTTGACGCTATCCCAACGCTCCAGGGCACGCTTGCGGCTAGTAGAAAGATCAACAATGGGTTTCGGATAATCTATTCCCAGCGCAACCCCAGCCTCTGTGAGCACAGACTCGGGCGCCTCCCAGGGTTTGTGGATCCACTTGTAGGGCAGGTTTTTAAGTTCCGGCACCCAGCGCCGAACATACTTACCCTCGGGATCAAATCGCTCTCCCTGTAACACTGGATTGAATATCCGAAAATACGGCGCAGCATCTGCGCCGCAACCCGCTGTCCATTGCCAGCCCTGCGTGTTGCTGGCCAGATCGGCATCAACCAGGGTATCCCAGAACCAGCGCGCGCCTTCCTGCCAGGGAATAAGCAGGTTCTTAGTCAACAACGATGCCACAATCATGCGCACCCTGTTATGCATCCAGCCTGTACGCCATAACTCACGCATTCCAGCATCAACAATTGGGATGCCCGTCTGCCCCTGCTGCCAACGCTTTAAATCGCTGTCGTAATCATCCCGCCAGGGAAAGTTATTAAAACGCTGATCAAGCGCCTGGTCCGGTGTATGCGAAAAATGGTACAGCAGGTGATAACTGAACTCTCGCCAGCCCACTTCTCTCAGGAAGGCCTCTCCTCCCTTAATCACACCAGCCCCAGGATCCTGCTGCATCAACTGATGCACAAAATTCCAGACCTGTTGTGGACTGATCTCACCAAAATGAAGATGCGGGGACACTCGTGAAGTGCCCGTCCGACTCGGAATGTCACGAGCAACCGAATAGTCGATCATCGCCTCTTCCACAAACCGATCCAGCTGCGCATGCGCGCCGGCCTCGCCCGGCTGCCAGCTCAAACGCATCTCTTCATCCCAGGGAATACGGGGCAGAAGCTCAAGATCATCAACGCTAACTGTTTTGTTCTTTACTGCGGCAGGAATAGCAGGCAACTGCTCCGGGGCTGGCCTGACTGCCATGAAGTCCAGGCGTGCAGACAACGCCTTCCAGAACGGCGTAAATACACGGTAAGGAGTCTGATCCTTTTTCAGATGCTGCCAGGGCTCGATGAGCAGGCTACCGTTAAAACTCTGGCAATCAACATCCCCGTCCAGAAGCCTTTGCTTGATGCGTTTATCACGCGCCATGGATTCCGGCTCATAGCAACGGTTCCAGTAAACGGCCGTGCACTGATGTTGCTCTACAAGGTCATTGACGATCGTTTCTGCATCGCCACGAAACAACAACAGATCGCTGCCAAGCTGCCTGAGCGACTGTTGCAATGCACCGAGGCTATGATGCAACCACCAGGCGCTGGCGGCACCCAGGGGCCAACTGCCTGAAGGCTCATCATGAATATAAACAGGTACTGGCGTTTGCCCTGACTCAATAGCGGCCATAAGGGCCGGATTGTCTGCCAGTCTCAGATCACGCCGAAACCAGACGAGTACATGACTCATGATCAGCCTTCGACCATCGGTGAAATCTTCTCGGCGATCACATCCAGGGCAAAAGCCATGTCACTACTGGCAAAAACGGCACCGGATTCCTCAATGGCCTGGCGATGACGCTCCGAGGCCGTTCCGCCGATAAGTACGGGCACGATAACCTTTGAAACCAGCCCAGGGATTTCCTCCTGCAACTGATTCCCTGAGATTCGTGCAGAGGCTGAAAGAATCACTCCCGCACATGAACGCTCGCCCAGTACCAGGGGAATTTGCTCCAGGGGCACATTGGCGCCCAGAACCAGGGCACGATATCCCTTGTCGAGCAAGGCCATGGCGAACATCAGCATGCCGACTTCGTGATACTCACCGGGCAGACAGGCCATCAGCAGGACAGGTCCCTGGTTATGCTGATTCAGATGAAGAATGCGTGAACCTAGCTTGTTACGCAGGTAGGTAGTGAAGAAATGCTCCTCGGCAATCCCGGCCGGGCGATCCTTCCAACGCTCACCCAACTGGCGTAACACCGGGATGAGCAGATGCATATGCACCAGCTGCATGGGATAGAGCGACAGGGCATCGTTGTACAGGTTCTCTATCTCACGCTCGTTAAAATGCTCGACCGCCTTCAGCATGCCATCCCTGTATTCCTGCCAGACATCGCTCTGCTGTACAGGCAGCTGCTCTTCAGCTAGCGGCATGCCACGTTCAAGCAACGGCCTCACCTGGCTAATAGCTATACCCTGCTCGAGTAACTGGGTAATACGCTGAATGGTTTCAATATCTGTCTGACTATACAGGCGGTGCCCTTTTGGCGTACGTGCCGGCTTGATCAGTCCATAGCGGCGCTCCCAGGCTCTCAGGGTAACGGGGTGTACCCCGGTCTGATCCGTCACTGTACGTATGGGGTACTTGAGCAGGTCTTCCCCACTATTCTTATCGTTATCTGACATCCAACTGAACCATGCTTTAAGATGATGTACAAAGATTGTACATCCACTTACCCAGACTTACAGCAGAGAAAGGTTTATGACAACTAACAAAGCCACACTGTTCTTCGATGGCGGCTGCCCCCTCTGCAGCCGGGAGATCAGTCATTATCAGAAGATTGACCATGCACAGCGCGTTAACTGGGTAGATATACATGCTGATCCCGAGGTCCTGGCGCCTCATGGTATTGAGTGGGTAGACGCCATGAAACGCATCCATCTTATCGATACTCAGGGGCAACTACAGACAGGCGCCTACGCCTTTGTCTCTCTGTGGTCACAATTACCCTATTACCAGTGGCTGGCCAAACTATGTGCTTTTCCCGGAATCGTCCCGCTGATGGACTGGGGCTACAGACATTTCGCCAACTGGCGATGGAAGAGGCGGTCAGAAGAGACCTGCCAGATATAGCCATATTTATCTTTAAAGCCGTTAGTTAGTATTCAATCACCTCAGCCTCCAGCCACTGCCGTCCTGGCGTGGCACTGGAGAGATACAGGCTGAGTTCATCCTGCTCTGGCGTCCCAACCAGCCACTTCGGCGACTCCCCCGATTCATGTTCTGCATCCCAGGCCTCTGGGTCCTCAATCCAGCTGATTTCCTCAAAGACCTCTTGCATTACCCCCACCCTCTCGTGTATTGCATATAAGTACAATGTAGTACATTATGCTTACATTGCAATACAAGACAAAAAAATGCCCCCAAAAAAGACCGCCATGCTCAGCCTGCGTATCGATCCTGCCCTTAAGGAGGCAGTCAGGATTGCGGCAGGTATGGAGCATCGCAGCGTGGCGAACATGGTCGAGATCATGGTGCGTCGCTATTGCGAGCAGACGGGCATCTCAATTCCTGAACAACAGGTTCTCTTCCAGGATGGCGAAACTGATGAATGAGAAGACGATTAGGGCACTCGTAGAGGCTGGTGCAGTGAAGAAGATCAAGATTATCGGCGATGGTGCATTCTTCCATGCAGAGATATTCACACCGAATGGTTCGGTCATTGCACAGACCAACAAAGGGGATATCAAGACCTGGTCCAGCCTGGACACTTCGGCCAAGTGGG
This sequence comes from uncultured Ectothiorhodospiraceae bacterium, assembly GCA_964641615.1. Lineage (GTDB taxonomy): Bacteria > Pseudomonadota > Gammaproteobacteria > J044 > J044 > JANTGN01. The sequence continues at coordinate 14,177 of CAZXNH010000024.1, forward strand.
TGCGGGCACTGGGTATTGGTGAAGCACAGTTACAACTGGCCAAGTGGCGGCCTGATCAGCGCGCCCTGTCTCTTTAATTTCAGGGCTTGCAGCTAAAGCCTAAACATAAAAAGCCTTCCACTCGGGAAGGCCTTTCTTTGCGTTGCTCTCGGTTCTATATAATAAAACCGGCTACTCATCTTCATCCTGTGAATACCCCAGCGCATGTAACCTGGCATGAAGCTCATCGATACGCTCCAGTAGATCAAGCGCAAGAGCAGCCCCCGCAAGGTTAACCCCCAGGTCCTGCTTCAAATGCAGGGTAACTCGAGTACGTCTGAGGCTAGTTGAAGGAAAACACCAGTGGCTACCACGGATACCCATAGGCTCAAGAATGCCCTGCTCTACCATATCTTCAATGAATGCAGCATCGACAGCACAGGAACGGCATAGCTCCACCAGCGTGAAGCTGGTTTGTTCATCAATGATTTCGTCAGGCGGAATCGGCAGACTATTCTCACTCATGGCTTAGGACACCTCCATATTTGCACGCGGATTAAAGTCGAACCGCTCTTGCATCTGCTCGTACAGTTCTCTGGCAACATCGCTATCAGCTGGTGGCAAACTCACCTGTAGTACCACATACATATCTCCAGGCGTTTTACCGGTAAGCCCGCGCCCCTTGAGCCGCAGCTTACGCCCCTGACTCGAGCCAGCAGGGATTTTAAGATCAACTGATCCAGAAGGAGTCGGCACCTTAATAGTGGCGCCAAGCGCTGCCTCCCAGGGTGCAACAGGTAAATCCAGGTAAATATCTGCGCCGTCGACACGGTATAGGGAATGAGTGTCAAATTCGACCTCAAGAAAGAGATCGCCAGACTCGGCATTACCAAAACCAGAAGCGCCCTGCCCAGCCAGGCGAATCTGCTGCCCAGGCCGTATGCCCTTCGGAATTCGTACATTTAAGGTTCGGTCACGTGTCGCGACATGACCGTCCTGTGTCACTTCGGGAACACGCAGAGTAATTGAACGCGTCGCACCACTAAAGCTATCTTCCAGGCTGACCTTAATTTTGGCGTGATGATCTTCACCACGCATTTTAAAACCGCTACGACCACCCCCCGTATACCCACTCCTGACACCAGACTGAGCATAGCCGCGGCCGAACAACTCCTCGAAGAAGGCACTATGATCCGTTGCACCTCCGGTATAACCACCACCACTAAATTCGAAACCGGTATCCCAGTCAGGTGGTGGATTAAAGTCCTGCCCACCTTGCCATCCCGCGCCAAGCTGGTCGTAGGCCGCTCTCTTTTCAGGATCTTTAAGGACCTCGTAGGCCTCGCCTACCTCCTTAAACCGCTCTTCAGCATCTGCCTCCTTGCTGACATCTGGATGATACTTTCTCGCCAGTTTGCGATAGGCCCGTTTGATTTCATCCTGAGTCGCATCACGTTTAACCCCGATAATGTCATAATAGTCTTTGTACTCCATTCGCACCTACCTGGTCACCATGAACATTTACTGTACATATTAATGCACTGGGTTATTCGTTTTAATGCACTGGGTTATTAGTTACTTTTCCACATGACGTTGCATTCGTCAGCCGCCGAGGCTTTGAGTAACTCGATCAACGGCATAGCACGATGCATGAGGCTAACATTATCCTCTTCATCACCGGAAGACTCGTCCGGCTCCTGTAAGGCTGCCTGTTTTTTTAACGCTGACTCAAGTTGTTCTAAAGCTGGCTGAACATCCTCTGCCAGTAGCGCGCTAGGTACTGTTCCGCTGTGACCCATCAGTTTTAACAGGCTAACAGCAACATCACCGAACATCGTGATATCTGCATAAGCGGGAGAAGAAAAAGTAACTAACATCGCAATCACCTTTCTTGAAATTTTAAAATTCAAACCTCAAATTAACGCACACATGAGCATGCATCCCACAATAATTATACGCCCCCTGTAAGGTATTCAGGTATACAAATGGGGAGAGTCGTATATCTACCTGATCACGACAGAAAAATTGTTATTTATGCTTAAGATTCCTGTCGACACACAGGCCAACCATAGCCCCAGCGCCATGGGTGGTCTGTACAGGGGATGCCGCCAAGGCGTACAGCTCGGTACATTAATTCGGAGATTGCGACATAGAAGTCGCTGACCTGAGATTCAGTAAGCCCGTAAATTTTCACGAGTTCAGCCGATCGCTGCATACCCGTCTGTATGACACAGGATTTCAGATCCAGATCTGCCTGCTTTCGGCGTTCAAAACTATCACTCGCTGAAATCGTTCCCGCGCTCCCAGAATGATAGACTCGATCATGTATGACGCAGCATTCCTGCCAGGGCGGTAGACCCCCATGCCGTTCTGCAAATTCAGGAAATTTATCGGCCAACTTTTCCCAGCCTGCTGAGAGACCACCACTACAACCATCCGTAGTAAAACGACTTTGCTCAGCATCACTTTCAGCTATGCGCGCAATTAGCCGTTCATGCCTGTCGAGTTCCAGGCTGCGCTCAATAGTATCCAGAGACACTTCTGAATCACTATCATTCGCAGCAAACAGCAGAGTACTGACAGTCATGCTCAGGATGACCGACAAAACTATTCCGAACTTAAATAGGAAAAACCTGCTCACTAAGTACTCCACCTATATCTGAGATAGATTTATCACGAAATTCTGGACAAAAAAAAGCCTCTCGATCTGAGAGGCTTTTTCATATGGCGCGCCCGAGACGATTCGAACGTCTGACCGCCTGGTTCGTAGCCAGGTACTCTATCCAGCTGAGCTACGGGCGCTTTGACTTTTTCCGGGGGTCTCCCGAAAGAAGGCGGGCATTATGCTGATTCCCCTTCCCGGAGTCAAGCCCAGCCGAGGCGCTGAGCCAGCCCGGAGCCACGGCTGGTGCGGCGGCCACAGCCCTGCATCAGTACCTCGGGATTCGAAACAAGAGCCAGTTCGGATTTAGCTCGGGTGATCCCGGTATAGATAAGTTCCCGCGTCACGACGGCCAGCAGCTCCTCAGGCAGGACCATAAGGACGCGATCATATTCTGAGCCCTGGCTCTTGTGCACTGTGAGGGCATAGGCCGTTTCATGCTCGGGGAGCTGGTGGACTGAGATTGGCCTGAGGCCTCCCTCGGGGTCTTCGAACCAGGCGAACCTGCCCTGTTCATCTTCCCAGACCAGGCCTACATCACCATTAAAAATGCCCAGCCCATAGTCATTACGCGTCACCATGATGGGGCGGCCATGATAAAACTCTTCCCCGGTACGAAGCAGGCCCTGGCTGCTCAACTCTTCCTCGATGAGCTGATTCATCCATTCGACACTGCCAACGCCCTGGCGCGTGGCACTCAGCACACGAACCTGGTTCAGGCGTTGCCAGGCCTGTTCCAGACCATCGGCCCTGAGATATTCGCCATACCACTGCATGAGCCGTAGCTGCATCGCACCAGGCAGTTCACTGCCCTGCCCCCAGTCGTACTGAGCCACGTCATCGAAACGTTCAAAGACCTGCTCATAATCGGCCCAGCGTGTCTCACCCTGGTTCACCAGGCCTGCCAGGGCACCAATGCCACTGGCTGCATCAAAACGATAGCTATGTCGAAGTTCGACGATAGCATCGCTCATGGGGCCAGATTCGGCAGCCACCTCAATCAGGCCTGCCTGAACAGCACCGACCTGTTCCAGCTGCCTGCCACGTTCCTCGCTAAATGCCTGGCTTCCCTCCGGCCCGCAGATATCGGCCAGCACACTACCCGCCTCTACCGAGGACAACTGGAACCTGTCTCCCAGGAAGATGAGCCGCGTGGTTTCAGGCAACGCGTCCAGCAACCGGCTCATCAGGGGCAGATCGACCATGGACACTTCATCAACAATAACGAGATCGGTAACAACAGGATGTCTGTTGTTATGACGGAATCGCCCACGATGATCGGGGCGCAGGAATCGGTGAATGGTCGAAACCTGGTTGGGTAGCCGCTCACGTACCTGATCAGGAATCTCCATACTGGCCAGCTGGCGTGTAATCGACTCTGACAACCTGGCGGCAGCCTTGCCGGTAGGTGCCAGCAGGCGAATGTCCAGTAGCGGCTGTTGTTCCAGCAGCAGGAGCAGCACCTTGAGTACCGTGGTTGTTTTGCCCGTACCCGGGCCACCGGTTATGACGCTCACCGGGCTCAGTACGCTCACGGTCGCAGCAATACGCTGCCAGTCTGGAGCATCAGTGAGCGCCCCAAAACGCTGTTCCAGCCCCTGCCGCATTAAATCGGCATTAACTTCTACAGACTGGGATAAACGGCGTAATAACTGATCGGCGACTCCCTGCTCAAACTGCCAGTACTTCCCCAGGTAAAGACGCAGCCCATCCAGGACCATGGGCTGGATATCACCAGGACTACCAACCCAGGGGCATTGCTCCAGTTCAGACATCCATTCATCCAGGGACGGCATATGACGTGCGCCTAATTCCAGCTCGTCACTGCCTGGAAACACCTCTTTGCCTGCAATGCCGTCCAGCTCCAGGCAGACATCGCCCTGCCCATTACTCAGGCTTAACACGCTGGCAGTCAGTGCCATCATGTCGCTATTACCACCGCCACGTTCGGCAACAAATTCAGCAAACAGATAATCAATGGCGCGTAACTGACCAAGGGCCTGTCGTTGCCTGAGTTCAGCCAGCATCACACACCTCGCCGGCCAGCATGGCCTCCATGTCCTGTATCAGCCCAAGAGGCGGTCGCGTCGCATAGATACCATTACTGCTCGTTCCATCCATGCCACGCAGGAACAGGTATTCAACACCACCGAAGTGCCGCTCGTAGTCATAATCGGAAATACGTTGTTGCAGGTAACGATGAAGCGCGATCGTATAAATAAGGTATTGCAGGTCATAACGACGACTGAGCATGGCATGCTCTAGTTGCCCCTCAAGATAGTGCACAGGAGCACCCAGGTCATTGGTCTTGTAATCAACAATGAAGTATTGCCCTTCATGTTCGTAAACCAGGTCGATCTGGCCATTGAGCAGGCCGGTCATGTTACGTTCCTGCATATTGCTTAGCGGGGGAATATCCCAACGCTTAAGTATTTCATTCAGGCGCCGGGTATCAAGGCGTTCTACCGCGAAAAAGAAATCCAGTTCAGAGAAGCGATGACTACGATCAATGGATCTTAAACGAGTGCCACTCGGTAGCGGTGACTTTACTATGGTTCCCAGCCAATTGTAGACCTCGGACTCCAGTTCATCGACCATACCAAAGCGGCGCATAAAGCGTCGCACCAGGACAGCATTGTTCTCCTGGCTAACATCGGCAAAGTCTATATGCTCTAACAGGCTATGCATAAAGTTACCCGTACGCACACCACGCGGAAAGACATGTAATGGCTGCTCTTCTTCAGCACCTTCATCAACATCGTGATCGACGGCGTGATGAATACCGCGTGTTAAACCCGAGTAACTACTGATATACCAGTCAAAACGAATCTTGCCGGTAAAGGCCCTGGGCTTAAGCTGTTCAGCAGGCAGTGTTACCGGGGTAAAGACCTCTGTTGATGAAGGCAGGTCCTGTATAGAAATTAATCCGTCAGCATGCGCTGCCAGGCTGCCGAGATCGGCAAGTACGGCATTGAATTTTTCTTCAGGCTTTTTAAGTTTGGAGAAACATTTGAACTGCTGTTGTTCAGCGTCATCCTCTTCCCGCGCATGCAACAGCCAGCTCAGGGCCGTGCCATTAAAGGATCGGCCCAAGGGCCCCCAGGCACAGTAGATGCGCTGCTCCGCACGAGTCAGGGCAACGTATAACAGGCGCAGATCTTCTGCCAGGCGCTCTCGATCAGTAAGCGTCTTTGCCTCGGTATCCGCATCGAAGGCGACGACTTTCTGTCCTTCACTGTCGTGATAACTGGCTAAATCACGTTTGTTGTGCGACCAGAGGTAAGGCAGATAAACAATCGGATACTGCAGCCCCTTACTGGCATGTATGGTCACGATGCGTACCAGCTGGGCATCGCTTTCCAGACGGATACGGTGTTCTTCACCGGGGATGTCCAGGGTGACCTGTTCACGGAACCAGCCCAGTACATCATCCATACCATGATGATCCAGATCCGCCTCCTGAATTAGCTCAGCCAACTGCATCAGGTCGGTGAGCATGCGCTCACCTTCAGCCTGGCCTGCCAGTTTCTTCGGCAACTCAAGAGCGCTGAGCAGACTGTAGAACATGGGCATAAAGCCATCGTCCTGCCATTGCCTGTTCCATTCGCGAAAACGCAACAGCCATGCATCCCAGTCAACAGCATTATTTACTGCCTGCTCTAATTGTTTCATGGTGAGGCCAAGCAAATCACTGGCGACTGCTGCACGAACACGACTGGCTGAGCCACAATCGACTATGCCACTCACCAGTTGTAATAAGCCCTGCGCTACCCGTCCACGGAATACGGATTCCTTGCCGACATAGGCACTACCCAGTCCATGCTCCTGCAGGGCATCACGAATAATCCTGGCCTGTGCATGACTACTCACCAGTATGGCAATGTCACGCGCCTCGACAGCGCGATCACCCAGGCGTGCTTTACCTGTCTTCGCCTGGTTCAGGGTCTGTGCAATCTGCCCTGCAAGGGCGCTGGCGATAGCTGCACGAACCTCATCGACTGAACCTTCATTCTCAACCGTCCAGAACTGTATCGGTGCAGTATCGATACCGGGGATAATCAGTTCATCATGTGCTTTATCTTTCGCTGCGCGCATGGGCTGGTATTCGATACCCTCATTAAAAATGAAGGCGCGATCCCTGACGGCCGTGTTGTATGTGAAAAGATGATTTATGCCATCGAGCACACCTGGAGTAGAACGCCAGTTTTCATTCAGGCTGTAACGGCTTGCTTCCTGCGTCTGTCGACGCGCCTCAAGGTAGGTGAAAATGTCCGCACCGCGAAAGGCATAGATAGCCTGCTTGGGATCACCAATCATAATCAGGTTCTGACCGGCATCGGTAAGCAGACCAAACAGTGCATACTGCACCGGGTCGGTATCCTGAAACTCGTCGATCATGGCCAGCGGATAGCGCTCGGCAAGCTTGCGTGCAAAGTCTTCCTGCTTCAATGCATCACGCACCAGTACCAGCAGATCATCTGGCGTGATGGTGCGCATACGTTGTTTATATTCACGATAGGCTGCGGGAATTTCCCTGCAGGCCCGAATCTTGAAATCCAGTTGCAGATTCTTTGCCGATGCCTCTATCGCATTCTGAACAGTGATGATTTCGTCGCCCAGTTCATAAAGGGGGTGAGCGTCGAAGACCTCGCCTTTTTTTGTAGCCTTTGAAAGTTTTGTCCAGCCCAGTTGTTTTGGAAACTCGCCTTCGGCGGCAAGAAAGGCGGTAACTGCATCCTTTGCCGTTACAAACCAGCCCGGCTTGTACTGCGTTTTATTCAGGCCTCCTCCCTGCTGTTCAACCTGCACAGCCAGGTCGGGCATCGCCTGCGGCCAGAGTGCTGCCAGGCTTTCACGTAATGGATCAAGTTGCTGCTCAAGTTTTTCGACTGGTTCGATATCCTGCTGCAGTTCATCACTGAAGTGTGCATGACCATCCAGGAAAGGCTTTACCAGTTTTAACAGTTCAAGCGGCGATGCCAGTTTTGCCGTCAGCTCTCGATATTGTGCAGGTGGTAAGGGTGTAACCTCCCGACGCCAGTAATCACGACAAACCTGTAACAGTTGTTCGCTATCATCCATGACCAGGTCGAGATCAAAATCAACACCACACTCAAAGGCATGCTCCTGCAAAATGCGCTGACAGAAGCCATGGATAGTGTGTATGGATGCCTGGTCAATATTGATGAGGGCATCATCAAGACGAACACGTGTCTGATCATCGGAATAGGATTGTGCATAGGCTTGCAGGGCGGGATCTGTCGCCTGCATGTCACCCTTTAATACCTGTATCAGGTCGCGAATACGTTGACGAATACGACCACGCAATTCTTCAGTGGCCGCATTGGTAAAGGTCACTACCAGTATGTCTTCAACACTCCTACCTTCCAGCAGGAAGCGCAGGTAAAGATTGGCCAGGGTATAGGTTTTACCTGTGCCGGCACTGGCCTCGATCAGGGTCCGTCTTTCAAACGGGTCGTTCATTTGTGCCTCGAGCCTGAGTTCACGACTCATGACGCGCTGCCCTCGGTATCAAACAGGTATTCCCTGACAGGACCGAATACCCTGAGGCCAATTTCCTCTGCCGATTCATACCGCCAGGGTGAGACATCCGGGCCATAGATACGTTGCACGTATTCATCCGGCTCATACCTGCAGGCATTATTTACCCGTGTATCAGAATGCTGCTGAACCAGGCGCTCCCAGGCATCACAGGGGAATAAAGGCAGCGGCTGCCTTATACCCTGCTGGTAAAGATCGACTAACTCACCCAGCAGTGATTTCGCAATATCTTCCGGTACGGGGTTCAAGCGGATGATGCAATCACGCGCAACAAAGCTGGAACTACTGGATTCATAGTCACTGGCACACAGGGCAAGATGATTAATCCACAAACGCAGCACGTTCTTGCCACGCAGGTTGCCGGGGCGAAATTGCAGGAGTTTCCCAGAAGGTTGCCTGACTGCTACCTGTCCCACTAACTCGATATGATTAAGAGGCAGGCGGATATCAACTTTCTGTTCTCCTGTACCCAACTCGTTCTCGATGCGACGCCACAGACTATTGACCTGGCTGAGGGCATCGGCCAGTGCGGCATCGCTACCTGCACCCAGCGGCAACGAGCCTTCCGAACGCACATAAGCGATTAACTGTTGTTCATCCTGTTCAGTCAGACGGGCCTCGACCAGACGGTCACGCAGGCTGTAATCTTCCAGGCCGCCGAGCCTGAAGGGCTCATCATCCTCCAGCGCCGCCTCCTCGATACCGAAGCCCATACCCAGCCCCTGGCGAAAGAAGGCACGACCGGGATTCTGGTAAAAGGCCTGCAATACATCCAGTTCCAGGTCTGGCTCATGGTCCTCTGCCTCCAGCAAATCGTCAGCCAGGTAGAAGAACTGCCGAGCACGTCCTGGACCAGACAGGCTCGCCGCGGTCTTCGACCAGAAGTCGCTATAACTGAACAGTCCTGCCTGCTGATTAGCACCGTCAAAGTAATCAGGACTGAAAGGCTGCAGGGGATGACAGGTCGTGATCTGATCACGCAGGGGGCTATTCTCTGTTTCTGCCTGATACCAGGCATCACAGTAATCCAGTAGTTCGCTCACCAGGGTTGATGGCTGACGCTCACTATCATCACGAATGTCCTTGCCAACATAAGAGATATGCAACACGTCACGAGCCGAGTTCAGGGTTTCAAGGAACAGGTAGCGATCATCGGCACGATGATCACGATCCCCTGCAACAGGCCTGCTCTGTGCCATAAGGTCAAACCCAGCACGCTGTACCTTACGCGGGTAATCGGCCTCGTTCATGCCCAGCAGGCAGACCACCCGAAACGGAACACTACGCATGGGTTGCAGGGAACAACAGGTGACCGCGCCAGACAGATAACCCGGACTGGTACCCTGCTGTAGATAACTACTTAGCATGTCGGCCCAGCTTGCCCGATCCAGCTCTCCTTCAAATCCTGCCAGGCCAGCATCTTCGTTAATGCTATCCATGGCATCACGCAAGGCCTGAAGTAATTGCTGCTCTTCTTCATCCGGACTAAGTAATAGTTCGAAGACCTGCTCCATCAGGGCCTGCCACTGTGCGCCTGATCGAGACGATGACAACGCCTGACGCAGTGCCTTCAGTTGATCAATAAACAGGAAGAAGCGACCCATCAGGTCGGCCCGGCCGCCCTCGTCACCGAGTGTCGGCGCTATCGTCTCAAACACCTGGTTCTCTGCTTCTGGCAGGGCATAGCCTGCAAGCAGGCGCTCGCGGCCAAAGGCCCAGGTATTCTGGTGTGTATCAGGCACGCCCTGTGCTGCTCGATCTGCACCATCAAGCCCCCAGTGCACATGGCCTTCCTCCAGCCAGGCACGAATATGATCCAGGTCTTCCGTCTGCAGGCGCAGGCAGCGCATCACTGCCTTTGCCTCAAGCAGATCCATCACCTCGGAGGCACTCATGCGCATATCCGGCAGGCGCAGGAAGGAAAGCACCCAGCGTATCAGCGGCTCTCCCTGGCCAGGATCAAGGTCAACAAGACTCCAGGGAATCTTCTGATCATCATTGCGCGTACTGAATACGGCCTGGATTGCCGGCGCATAGGCATTGATGTCAGGCGCCATGATGACGACATCCCTGGGACTCAGATCGGGATATCTTTCGAACAGGGCTAGCAACTGGTCATGCACCACCTCGCATTCACGCATGGGGCTATGGCAGACATGCAGCTGGATCGAGTCATCGTCTGCAGGAATAACGACCTCGCCCTTCTCTCCCTGCGACAGATGCAGAATGTCCGACTGGATATGCCGTAACAGACTGGAGTCGTCTGCCAGGGGCTCATGATATTCGGGCTGGTCATCGAAATCGGCAGCATCAAACAGTAGTTTGATCATGTCCTGCCCTTCCCTGCCCATGGAGGCCAGTAAAGCGTTACCTGTTTCGAGCAGCTCGCTGTCTTCCTCTGCTACCAGGCCCCGGGCAATCAATCGAGTACGCGCCTTTTCAGACATGATGTCGCCCCAGTATTCCTCGCAGGGACTGTGCACGAAGAGGTGTACCTCGGTAAGTTCTGCAAGTGCGGCAAACAGCTGGATCATAGCGGGTGGCAGGGAATTAACGGCAAACAGCGAGATACGCCTGGGTAGCCTGTCTTTTTTGCAGGCAGCGTTCTTGTATTGCGCTTCAAACTGGTCGAGCAGTCTTACACGACTGGCATCTTTATGCGCCGTGATGGCACGCCATAGTCTGGCCTGCCAGAGGTTCTGTTTTTCCCCGGCATCCCATTCCCTGATCCAGTCAGGACGATAAACCAGATAACGGTCATAGGTTTCGGCCAGCCGTCCAGCCAGCTTCCAGCCCTTGAGCCCATCCTCGGCACCAGACAGGTAACGCTGAATTTCAGGATAGTTACCCTGCCCCGATTGCTGCATCTGTTCAAAGATACGCCAGTGCAAAAGAGGACGATCCATCAGGTCCCGTTCAGGCACATCATCTAGCTGCTCCCTGAGCAACTGCCAGACATAGGCTGCAGGGAAAGGGAACTCGATATTCGCCACCACACCCAGTCGCTCGGCCAGGCTGATCTCCAGCCAGCGGCGTACGCCGGGGTGTGGTACCAGAATGATTTCGGGATCGAAAACACGCCCCACAGGTTCTGCAATGACTTCTGCCTGGCGGGCCAGTAACTGTTCCAGGCGGTTGGAGCGGTACACATGAAGCATCAGTAAAGTTTGTCGTCCGGCATGCTGAAAAGTCACCATGATAATCCATGCCATGGCTTTCATGTATGCCTATGCTGGTTACCCGGCGCTAAGACTATTTTAAGCTTGCCATGGCAGGATAGGCGAAAATGCTAACGAGATTCGTCATGGACAAAGAATCGATGATCCGGGTGTGGGACCCGCTGGTGCGCGCCGGTCACTGGCTGTTGGTGATCAGCTTCTTTATCGCCTATCTCAGTGAAGATGACTTCCTGACCCTGCATACCTGGGCGGGCTATAGCGTGACCGGCATTATCCTGACCAGGATCGCCTGGGGCTTTATCGGTACCCGCCATGCACGTTTTTCCGACTTCGTCTATCCGCTGTCCACCATTGTCCAGTTTGTGAAGGACACGCTCATACTGCGCGCGAAACGTTATATTGGGCACAACCCGGCCGGAGGTCTGATGATCCTGGCCATGATCGCAACCCTGCTTGTCACCACGCTATCTGGTATGGCCGTGTACGCGACCGACGACAACGCCGGTCCGCTGGCTCCCTGGCTGGGCGGGAGCAGTCATTTCCTGGAAGAGATATTCGAGGGCATACACGAGTTCTTTGCCAACCTGACCCTGCTCCTTGTCATCGTGCACGTCACAGGTGTCGTGCTCGAGAGCCTGATACATCGTGAAAACCTGGTGCGTGCCATGGTCACGGGATACAAGACCGGGAAAGAGGATTCCTCGCAAGGTAGACAGGCCTAATCCTGTATTCAGTTACAACCATTTCGGTCTGCTTCTAAGCCTAAATTAAGATTGACTGCATAGAATATGAGCAACACTATGAAACTGCGCGATGCAGAAGGCAGGAACCAATGAAAGTACGTAATCTAACCCATACCGCCCTCACCGCTGTACTGTTGCTGGGGCTGGCCATGACTGCATCCTTCAGCAACGCCTCTGATGACGACAGGGATGACCACAAAGAGCATGAATACAAACACGATCATGAATATGCCCATGACCTGAGCAAGGATGGCGAGATACTCAAGCTGGAGACCATCCTAAGCAACGCAGACATCCCTGACTCCTACCGTGTCCTGGAAGTCGAGTTCGAGAGGGAACATGGCGAGGCGATCTACGAGGTAGAAATGATCGATCCCGATGGTAAGGTGCATGAATATGAATTCGATGCCCGCACCGGGGAACAACGCGAACACCACTAGGAGTCTTAATGCGCCTGTTACTGGTTGAAGACGACGAGGAACTGACTACCTCGCTCAGGCGCGACCTGGAGCAGGCCGGCTATGCAGTTGATATAGCTGCAACTGGTGTCGAAGGCGAATATATGGGCAACGAAGGCACTTATGACATCGCCATCCTCGATCTTGGTCTGCCTGATCGCAACGGCCTCGACGTACTCAGAAACTGGCGCACTGGCAGCAATCCCCTGCCCGTCATCATACTCACTGCCCGCCATGACTGGCAGGAACGCATAGAAGGCTTCCAGGCCGGCGCCGACGATTATGTCGGCAAACCTTTTTACACCGAGGAACTGATTGCCCGCATCAAGGCCCTGATCAATCGCAGCAAGGGCCAGCAACCGGGCGGAAAACTGGAAGGTGGCGGTGTAAAACTCGACGAGGAAACCCGGGAAGTCATTACCGAGGATGGCAGCAGGCAGATGCTGACCAATACCGAGTTTCGCCTGTTGCGCTATCTCCTGCTCAACCCCGACAAGGTCCTGTCCAAGAGCACGCTGACGGAACATGTCTACGACTTCGACTCGGACAAGGACAGCAACGTCATCGAGGTCTACATCAAGTACCTGCGCGACAAGATCGGTAAGGACAAGATTGAGACTCGCCGCGGCCAGGGTTATGTCTTCAGGGGCAAGGGCTGATGCGATCCCTGCAACGACGCCTTAGCACCGGACTGATCACCAGCCTGATCGTCATCTTTATTGTGCTCCTGACCCTGGTCAGCCATGCCATACGTCATGTCTCTGAAGACTACATCGCTTCGCGCCTGGAACACGACAGTGAAACCATGCTTTCTGCCATCAGTTTTCCCGACACTGGGCCTGCCCATCTGGACAGCGTGCGGATCGACGGCATCTACAGACGCCCCTACTCAGGTCATTACTACCTGATCCAGGCCGGCGATACCGTTTTTCGTTCACGCTCCTTATGGGATCACAATCTATCTGTCCCACTAGACTCGCGCGAGGCCGGCAAACGCCTGCACCTGCAGGGTCCGCAGAACCAGCCCCTGCTCGCACTGATCACGCACTATCATCGAGCAGGTCAGGAAATCACCATCGCTGTTGCCGAAGATCTTACCGACATCGAGGCCCAGGTCACGCGTTTCCAGCAGGTCTTTACCTTCGTTGCCCTGCTGCTGTTCTTCATCATGGTGACCATCCAGGCCCTGCTGGTTTATCTCGGCCTGAGACCGATCGAAGCCGTGCGCGAGGACATCAGGAAACTCGAGCAAGGGTCTGTGGAAAAGCTCAGCAACCAGGTGCCCAGTGAAATCCAGCCCCTGGTCAACGAGGTCAACCGACTACTGCAACTGATGCACCAACGCATGACACGTTCCAGGAATGCCCTCGGCGATCTCGCCCACGCCCTGAAAAAACCCCTGACCGTGATACGCCAGGTGCGACAGGACCCGGTCGTAAAAGGAAACGACAACATCCGCACCCAGCTTGAGCAACAGACCGAAGACATGGCCCAGTCCATCGAACGTTATCTCAGGCGGGCGCGCCTGGCCGGTGAAGGCCCGGCGGGCAGCTACTATTCACTCACCGACGACCTGCCACCCCTGCTCAGCACCCTGCAACAGATCTATGCTGACAAGGCACTCAGAATAGAACCCGTATTACCGAACATAGCAACGCTACCCATCGATCGTGAAGACCTGCAGGAAATGCTGGGCAACCTGCTCGACAATGCCTGCAAATGGGCAAGATCACGAGTGCGGTTAAGTATCGAATCCAATCATCACATCACGATAACCATCGAAGACGACGGCCCCGGTGTCAGTGATGAAGAATCCGCGCAGTTGCTAATGCGTGGCAATCGCCTGGATGAATCCGTACTGGGGCATGGACTTGGACTTGCCATCGTGAAGGATATTGTCGATCAGTATGATGGCAAGGTTAAGATTGAAAGTTCACCTGAACTGCAGGGGTTCTATATACAGGTTCAGCTCGATAAGGGATCTATGCACATCTAATACGCCCTTTGTTATGTCTTGCTTAATGCAAGGATGAGATAATGGGACTGATTTCCTGATTGATTCTCACAATCGTATATTAGGAACAATTGCTCTCTGCTACCTTTTCCCTATGAGGCCTTAGATACATGTTTGATTCTTTCGCCAGCCTCATCGTTTATCGCCTGATTGGCCTCGATGCAGAATCAGGCACGGCTGCGGCACTGCATTTCTTTATCATGGATGTAACAAAAATATTCGTGCTGCTCGTCATCGTCATTTATGTCATGGGTTTGTTACGGGCAATGATGTCACCGGAGAGGGTGCGCGAGTATGTACGCGGAAAACCGAAATGGCTGGCACGCACGCTTGCAATAGCACTGGGTGCAGTGACTCCGTTCTGCTCCTGCTCGTCAGTCCCTCTGTTTATTGGTTTTGTTGAGGCTGGCATCCCGCTTGGAGTGACCTTCTCGTTTCTTATTGCCTCACCAATGATCAATGAGGTTGCGGTGGTATTACTAGTCGGCATATTGGGCTGGAAGCTGGCCGCTCTCTATGTTGCCTCGGGTCTGCTGGTCGCCTATATCGGCGGCCTGGTCATGGAGCGTTTCAGGGCTGAACGCTGGGTCGAAGACTATGTATGGAAGATCCAGATGGGAGAGACGCAGAAACTGGAGAAAGACAATTCATTTATCGGGCGGCATCATTACGCGGTAGGAGAAGTCAGGGAAATCGTCGGGCGTATCTGGAAATGGGTGCTGGCTGGCATCGCTGTTGGCGCATTGTTTCATGGCTATGTGCCTGATGCCTGGGTATCTGAGCATCTAGCAGGAAAGGACTGGTATTCGGTTCCCGCAGCCGTGCTTATGGGCATCCCCCTTTACTCCAATGCAACAGGTGTTATTCCGGTGGCTGAGGCAATGTTGGGCAAGGGTGTTGCCATTGGAACAACCCTCGCCTTGATGATGAGTATCGCTGCGCTATCCCTGCCGGAGATGTTGATCTTGCGCAAGGTGATTCGATTACCTGCGCTAGCGCTTTACGCATCAGTACTTGCGGTCTCCTTCACACTGGTAGGCTGGGGCTTCAATTACATAGGAACACCTTGATAATGATAAGACCGACCGTGACAGGAGATGCGTTATGAAAAAGATCCAGGTCCTGGGTAGTGGTTGTAAGAACTGTGAAACAACGGCAAAGCTGATCCAGATTGCAGCCGACGAGGCTGGTGTAAAGATAGAGCTGGAGAAGGTAACCGATATTGCCGAGATCATGCGTCACGGCATTATGTCGACGCCGGGGGTAATCGTTGATGGCAAAGTTGTCCATGCAGGAGGCTTGCCTGGCCCAGACCAGGTTCGCAAGTGGATTTCAGAGTGACCATTTCAGGCGTAACCCTCGATAGGATGATATTGAAATAAGTCACTTTTAGTGACGAAGCAGCCCTCTTCTGATTCGCATTAAGTCCTGGCAGTCTAACGGCTCTTGATGATATTCAAACTCAGTACATGCTTAACACGAAGTTATTCCAGTCGCCCTGAATCTAGCACCGGCGTTACCCAGTAATGCAGGCCTGTACCCTGAAAACTTTCCTGTAAGCCTTCCACTACCGATGACATAGACTGCTCGGGCAAATAAAACTGGAACATCACCTGTTTCTTTCTGCCTGCCACCTGTTCACCGGTGGACATAGAGTGTGTAGAGGAACCATGTCCATCAACGGCAAGACTGGTAAAACCAGGAATGTTTTCCTGTTCCAGCAGCCAGTCGACGACCATGTCTTCGATGGTGGGCACCACCACGATTGAAATCAGTACCTTGTTGTCCATTATTTACTCCTGGGACTGGGCGCCGAAGCGACGATAAAGCAGCGGCAGCAACACCAACGTCAGCATGGTAGAGCTGACCAGTCCGCCGATAACTACGATAGCGAGTGGACGCTGGATCTCTGAACCCGGCCCGCTGGCAAATAGCAGTGGTACCAGGCCGAAGGCCGCGATACTGGCTGTCATGAGTACAGGCCTGAGACGGCGCTGCGCGCCTTCGACAACAACCTCTTCAATAGAACGCCCCATGGCCAGGAGCTGGTTGAAATAGGTCAGCATCACCACGCCGTTGAGCACGGCGATACCTAGCAGGGCGATAAAGCCGACCGAAGCCGGTACGGACAGGTATTCACCCGTGATAAACAAACCCACAACACCGCCAATCATGGCAAAGGGGATATTGCTGAGCACCAGCAGTGCCTGCCTGACCGAGCGAAAGGTCAGGAACAGGATCAGGAAGATCAGACCCACAGCCACGGGAACAACAATGGAAAGCCTGTTGGCTGCACGCTGCTGGTTCTGGAATTCACCACCCCACTCCAGGTAATAACCTGCGGGAAGTATCAGCTGCTCTGCAACCTTCGTCCTTGCCTCGTCGACAAAACCCACCAGGTCTCGACCGGAGACATTCGCAATGACGACCGCCATGCGCTTGCCACGTTCACGGTTGACTGAAACAGGGCCTTCGACACGTTCTATGCGTACCAGGTCCTGAAGATGAACCTTTTCGCCACCGGGCAGAACAATATGCTGGTTGGCGAACAAAGTTGGCGAGTCACGCAGTTCCTCCGCACCACGCACAATCAGCGGAACACGACGACTGCCCTGATATACCGTACCCAGGTTGATGCCCTCCACCTGCGCACGCAATGCCGATTCCAGCGTGTCGACATCGATGCCTACACGCCCGGCAGCCAGCCTGTCGACCGTAAGCTTGAAATACTGGGCACCCTCGTTACGCGGCGTGTAGACATCCTCGGCCCCGTCAATCGTGTTGACAACAGAAACTATCGACTCGGCCGTTCTACTCAGGCTTTCCTGGTCATCGCCAAAGATCTTGATGGCAAGATCACCCCGTACACCGGTGAGCATTTCATCCACGCGCATCTCGATCGGCTGGGTGAATGCAAAGGCAACACCCGGGAAGTCTTTGATGACTTCGCGGATTGCATCGCTGAGCTCATCCTTGCTGGAGACCGTCCATTCATCCTTTGGCTTGAGTATCAGAAAACCGTCGGTTTCATTGAGGCCCATGGGATCAAGACCCAGTTCGTCTGACCCGGTGCGCGAGACAATACCGATGACTTCGGGTACACGTTTCATCAGGGCCTGCTGGAAGCGCGTATCGATGGCCAGGGATTCTTCCAGCGTGATCGAGGGCAGCTTTTCCAGCTGCACGATCATGTCGCCCTCGTCCATGGTGGGCATGAAGGTCTTGCCGACCTGGGTATACAGAATGGCTGCTAGCAACATAGCACCCACAGCAATGCCGATGACAATCTTTGCATTGTTGAGGGACCAGTGAAGAGCGGGCATGTAGATGGACTGTACCTTGCGAACCAGCCAGGGATCTTCATGAGACACCTTACCCAGCAGGTAGGAGGCCAGTACAGGAATGACAGTCAGAGAAAGTAATAATGAACCTGACAGGGCAAACACGATAGTCAGCGCGACCGGAACGAAAAGCTTGCCTTCCAGGCCCTGCAGGGTCAGCAGGGGCAGGAACACGATAATGATAATCAGGATGCCCGAGGTGACCGGCGTGGAAACCTCGCGCACGGCCCGGTAGATCAGGTGCAGGCGCGGCAGGCGTGAGGTACTGGACTGTCGGGCCAGGTGACTGACCATGTTCTCGACCACGACCACCGCGGCATCCACCAGCATACCGATGGCAATCGCCAGACCACCCAGGGACATCAGGTTCGCCGACATGCCGAACTGGTTCATCATAATGAAGGTCACCAGCGCAGCCAGCGGCAGGATAAGCGCCACGGTCAGTGCAGCACGAATATCCCCCAGGAACAGCACCAGCAGGATCAGTACCAGGACGATGGCCTCGCCCAGTGCCTTGGTCACCGTGCCCACGGCACTCTCGACCAGGCGGCCTCGGTCATAAAACACCTTGATCTCGACACCTTCGGGCAGGCCGGGCCTGAGTTCATCGAGTTTTGCATGCAGGCCAGCGACCAGCTCGCGCGCATTAGCGCCGCGCAACCCGAGAACCAGGCCTTCGACGACCTCGCCCTTGCCATCATGCGTGACCGCCCCGTAACGGGTTAAGGAGCCATAGCCGACTTTTGCGATATCGCCGACACGAACGGGCTCTGCCGCATCAGGCTGCACCACGATCGCGGCCAGGTCTTCGGGGGAGCGGATACTACCCTCGGTACGCACCAGCAGCACCTCTTCACCATCGTTAAGACGGCCCGCACCATCATTGCGATTGTTTGCCTCCAGCGCAGTCTTTAACTGATCCAGACTAATACCACGGGCGAACATGCGTGCGTTATCAGGTGTGACTTCGAAGGTCCTGGCCAGCCCACCCAATGCATTGACATCGGCAACACCGGGCACGGTACGCAGCGCGGGACGAATCACCCAGTCCAGCAGGTCACGGCGCTCCATCAGGCTTAGCGTTCCACCCTCGATGGTGAACATGAACATTTCACCCAGGGGCGTCGTCAGGGGTGCCACGCCACCCGAGATATCACTGGGCAGATCGGCCCAGATACCATTGAGGCGTTCAGCCACCTGCTGCCTTGCCCAGTAGATATCCGTGCCTTCTTCGAAATCAACAGTGATATCGGTGAGTGCATACTTGGATTCAGAACGCAGGATATCCATGCGCGGAATACCCAGCATCTCCACCTCGATAGGTGCGGTAATCCTGGCTTCGACTTCCTCTGGCGTCATCCCCGGCGCCTTAACAATGACCTTAACCTGTGTAGTCGACACATCCGGGAAGGCATCGATAGGGGTCTTCTGGAAGGCCATCCAGCCACCACCGGCCAGCACGACAACCAGCAACAGCATCATGAGGCGCTGGGTCAGCGCGAATTGAATCATCCGATTCAGCATTACTCTACCCCTTCCAGCCAGATCGACTTGAGGGCCGAAGTGCCCGAGACAACAATGCGATCCTGTGGACCAAGATCACCCCTGATGATGATCTTGCTGGCCTCTTCGGCCACGACTTCGACGTTCTTTGCCTGGTAGTCCTCACCCGTCTGAACAAAGATCATGGCCTGGCCTTCGTTTCTGACCAGGGCCGATCGCGGAATGCGAAATCGCTGCCCTTCCCCGCCCTGGGCAATCTCTATCTCGACAAACTGCCCGGGACGAAGCTGTTCCGCCTCATCGGATACCTCTGCCCTGACCATGACGCCCTGATCGGCGCCATGCACCATGCGGCCAATAGTGAGTACCTTACCCATGATCTCAGGATCAGCGACCTGGACATCCATGCCAGTCGCTATGGATGACACAGCCTCCAGGGGGACATGGATTTCCAGCCAGAGCGGAGATAACTGGCCGATACGAAATACCGGGGCCAGCGCCTCCAGCTGTTCGCCCGGGGACACCAGCTGTTCCAGGACTACACCATCCAGCGGGGCACGCAGTTCCAGGCGACTGCTAATCTTTCCCTGCTCAATAATCTTCGCCAGCGACTGCTCGTCATAGCCAGCCGATTCCAGGGTCTGGCCTGCCTGGTCTGCTGCTGTTCTGGCCTGGGAATAACGTGCCTGGGTTTCCAGCAGGCGACGGTCAGGAATAATGCCTTCCTTATTCATTTGCCTGTCACGTTTGAGTTCACTGGCTGCCAGCCTGTACTGGCTCTGCGCATCGATATAGTCACCCAGTTTTTCCAGCAGGGCCGTACTCTGGATAATGGCAACCACCTGGCCTTTTCTGACTGAATCACCCTCGGCTACCAGCAGGGCCTCGGTTATGCCCGCAAACGGGGCACTCAGAATGCGTAGCTGTGCATTGGGTACCACGACCTTGGCCGGATAACGCAAGCCCCAGGCCTGGTCGATGGACTCGATGGTTTCCAGCTGTATACCCAGCATGGACTGCTGACTCTGATTCAGAGTGATTGGACCGGCTGCGAATACATCAAACGCCAGCAGTGAGATAAAAACAGTGAAAAGGCGTTTCATTGCGGCAGTACTCCGAGACTGAGGTTGTATTTGGAAATGGCACGCTGGTGCCTGATGAGAATTTTTTCGAGATTATTGGCGGCAAGATCCGCATCTTCGCGGGCCTGCAACAGGAGGAAGAGTTCCATCTCCCCCATCTGGTAGGCACGCTCGCTGATCGCCACCCTTGAACGGGCCAGTTCATCGACACGACTGGCCAGACCCAGGGCCGACTCAATCTGCTGGAGTTCTACTGCTGCCTTTTTGTGCTGGTAAGCGAGACTTCGTTGCTGGGTAGACAGTTCAACCGTGGCCTCTGTGACGGCCATTTCTGCCTGTGCCACTTCGGAAGCGACGTGCGACTTGCCGATGGGCAGGGTGAACTGCGCACCCAGGGAGTCATTCCAGGGATCGGTTTCAACACCGCGATCACGCTTGGCATAGAGGGTGACTACCGGTGGACTTTGCAAGCTTTTCTGTTGACGCTTGCTCATCGAGCGGGCCACCGAGAGCATCTGCTCAGTATTAAGATACAGGGGATGTTCTTCGATACCTGATTTATCGCTACGCTCAATAGCACCCAGGCCGGAAGGCAATTGTGTCAGGCCGGTGAGCCCTTCCCAGAGCGTCATGGCCTGCAGGTAATGCAGCTCGGCGATCCGGTATTTTTCTTCCCTGGAAGCCGTCTCCTGCTGGGCAAGAATCCAGTCTGCCCGTGCTACCTCGCCGGCATCAAGGCGCTTTTTGATATTATCCTCGAGCTTCCTGGCAGATTCCCACTGCTTCATTGCCAGGGCCTGCTCTGCCTGCGCTTCGCGCAGGCTCCAGACGCTGTCGAGTACCTCGGAGGCAATCTGCCATTTCATCGCGGCCTCTTCGGTATCGGCCTGAGTCAGCATTTCCTGTGAAAGTTCCTGGCTCGCCGACTTCTGGCCAAAGCGCCAGACAGGCAGTGCCAGGGAGGCCTCGTATTCACGATAGCCATCCTCGCTACCCAGTT
Organism: uncultured Ectothiorhodospiraceae bacterium; assembly: GCA_964641615.1. Classification (GTDB taxonomy): domain Bacteria; phylum Pseudomonadota; class Gammaproteobacteria; order J044; family J044; genus JANTGN01. The sequence goes on from CAZXNH010000024.1 coordinate 35,700, forward strand.
CATCCGACTTGTACATAACACCCACCTCGGGTGCATTGCTAAGCAGACTACCGCCCTCGCGGGCCATACCCTCACCAACCTTTCTGCGGGCCTGCGCCAGTTCCCCCTTTTTCTGGATATCAAAGGCGGCATTGATTGCGGAAGACAGGGTGACCTCGGCCATGAGAGGCAGAGAAGCCAGAGAAAATACAAAAAGACCGAAGGTGGCCAGATATCTGATCAACATTGTCAGCAGGTTCCGTTAATGAATGCAGCTGACAATATCAGTGAAGTCTTAATTTAAGATTAGAAATGCGATCTTCAGTTAAATCCCGCTGTTACATTCCAGTCTTTTTGAATGCACCGTTACAGGACCTGGCCATTCATGATGCAGTCACACAAGGCGGTCACACTTGAGGAGCAAGTTGCGGTTAACCATACCCGTATCGAGGCCTGTCCTTGCTCAAATGGATTTTCATTACAACCGGCGTCTTTTCTGTTTTCAGCGGCGTCCTTACTTTCTGGTTACCTGTCCCGATTGGGTTGCCGTTAATCCTGCTCGGCACTGCCCTGCTGGTCCGCCATTCTCCCCGTGCCAGGGCTCTGGCCTGGGAACTTTCAGCCCGTATTCCAGGGCTTCGAAAAATCCTTAAAAAAATACCTCCATCAGAGTAAGTGTTAAAAATGCTTGACTCGTAAATGAGAATCGTTATCATTCGCTTTACGTTTTTCAATGCGGCCAGCACATGGCCGTTTACTGAACACTCGAGGCTTTATTTATGAAGAAGACCATTATTGCTCTGGTGGGACTGGCCCTTGCTCTTCCTGTCTATGCCGCCGACCCGGACACGATTACTGTCTATTCAGCACGCAAGGAACACCTCATCAAGCCCCTGTTTGATGCCTATTCAGAGAAAACCGGCGTTCAGATTCGCTACATTACCGACAAGGCTGGTCCCCTGCTGGCTCGCCTGAAGGCCGAAGGTGCCAATACCCCAGCCGACATGATGATGACTGTCGATGCCGGCAACCTGTGGCAGGCCGCCGAGTCTGGTGTACTCAGCCCAGTAGAGTCTCAAGTTCTGAACAAGAATATCCCTGCCCACCTGCGTGATCCCGGTAAGCAGTGGTTCGGCCTTTCCATTCGTGCCCGCACCATTGTTTACAATACCGATCGCGTAAAAGCCGCAGACCTTTCCTCCTATGAAGACCTGGCCGACCCCAAATGGAAGGGCCGCCTCTGTCTGCGTACCTCCAAGAAGGTCTATAACCAGTCACTGGTTGCCATGATGATCGCTCGTCACGGTGAAGAAAAAACCAGCCAGATCATCGAAGGCTGGGTCGCCAACCTGGCCACACAGCCCTTCTCCAATGACACAAAGACCATGCAGGCCATTGCCGCCGGCCAGTGTGATGTCGGCATCGTGAACACCTACTACTTCGGTCGTCTGCAGAAGAAGGAACCCAACATAAACCTGGCCCTGTTCTGGCCCAACCAGGACAGCACTGGTGTACATGTAAACATCTCGGGTGCCGGAATCACCAAGCATGCGAAGAATCGCGATGCCGCTATCAAGTTGCTTGAATGGCTATCATCTGAAGAAGCCCAACAGCAGTTCGCTGCACTGAACATGGAATACCCCGTTAATCCTGCTGTTGCCGCCGACTCAGTAGTCGCGGCATGGGGTGACTTCAAGGGAGACGATCTCAACGTGGCAGAGGCCGGCAAGCTACAGTCCGAGGCCATCAAACTGATGGATCGTGCCGGATATCGTTAATCAGGCATAATATCGTGCATGCATGAGATCACACCGGATGCGCCTGCCCTGAAGCCAGATAAACGGGCAGGCCTTTTCCCCGGACAACTCAATAAATGGCATTACGCAAGCGGGGCCCTGGCCCTGCTTGTTGCCGTTCCACTCCTGGTCGTTTTTTCGGGCTGGTTGCAACCCAGCACCGAGGTCTGGTCGCATCTGGCCGAGACACTACTCAGTCAGCTCTTTATCAACACCATTAAACTGGTTATCGGTGTAGGCCTCGGCGTCATGTTGCTTGGCGTTTCACTGGCCTGGCTGACGGCGCGCTGCGACTTTCCCGGTCGCCGCCTGTTCGACTGGATGCTCATGTTGCCGCTGGCCATCCCTGCCTATGTCATGGCCTTTGTCGCCATCGGCCTGCTCGACTTCTCTGGCCCTGTGCAGACAGCACTACGTGAATGGCTGGGTGCTGGTAATTTCTGGTTCCCCGAGATCCGTTCCACTGGCGGCGTCATCTTGGTGATGGTGCTGGTGCTCTACCCCTACGTCTATATGCTGGCGCGGACGGCCTTTCTGACCCAGGGTCGTTCCACCCTGGAGGCCGCGCAGACCCTTGGCTATGGACCTCTCAGTGTATTCTGGAAAGTAGCCCTGCCCATGGCACGACCCGCGATAGTTGCAGGAACCTCGCTGGCCCTGATGGAGACGCTGGCCGACTTCGGCACGGTCGCTACCTTTAACTACGACACCTTTACCACTGCCATCTACAAGGCATGGTTCGGCTTCTTCAGCCTGCAGGCTGCATCGCAACTAGCGTCGTTACTACTACTCTTTGTCTTCGTCAGCCTGATGACCGAACGTTTTACCCGTAAGCGTGCTGATTACCACGACACCATGCGTAGTGGTAAGACACCCCGATTCCATTTTCATGGCTGGCGTGGCTGGGGTATCACTGCCCTGCTCGGCCTGTTTTTCTCGCTGGCTTTCCTGGTGCCCTTTATCCAGTTATGCCTGTGGGCCTTCGAGGCCGTTAGCGAGGAACTTGATGCGCGTTACCTGGGCCTGCTTTACCACACCCTGGTTCTTGGCCTGCTCGCCGCGCTGGTGACCACGGCAGGTGCCCTGACCCTTGGCTTTGCACGTCGGTATCAACGTGACCGCATTACTTCATTGACTGTGACCCTCTCAACCCTCGGTTATGCCCTGCCAGGATCAGTGCTCGCTGTGGGTATCATGATCGCGGTAACCCAGGCAGATAATTTCCTGCATGCGTTTATGGCTACCATGGGGGCGACTACAGGCGGGCAAATACTGAGTGGCAGTGTCTTCGCCCTGGTGCTGGCCTATGTCATTCGATTCATGGCTGTGGCCCACGGCCCGGTAGAGACCGGCCTCTCGCGCATCAAGCACAGCCTCCCCGAGGCAGCTCAGACCCTCGGAGCTACCCCGCGTCATGTACTGACAAAAATTTATCTGCCTCTGCTCAGACCCGGCCTGTTTACCGCCATGCTGTTGGTGCTGGTGGATACCATGAAAGAGATGCCCGCGACCCTGCTGATGCGCCCCTTTGGCTGGGATACACTGGCTGTTCGAATTTATGAAATGACCTCGGAAGGCGAATGGGAACGCGCAGCACTGCCTGCCATCACCCTGGTCCTGGTTGGCCTACTACCCGTCATACTCCTGGTCAGAAAAACCCTTCAGGATCGTTAAACGTTTATGGACCTGCTGCTCGAAATTAATGACCTGCGTTGCGGCTACGATGACCGCGCCGTGGTCGATGGACTGCAACTCCACATAGCCCCTGGCAACCTGGTCAGCCTGCTCGGCCCCAGTGGCTGTGGAAAGACCACCGTGCTCAGAGCGATTGCCGGGTTCCAGCCCGTCACCTCGGGAGAGATACGGCTGAATGGCAAGATCGTTTCCTCGCCCGGTATACGCGTGCCCCCAGAACAACGCAACCTGGGCATGGTGTTCCAGGACTATGCCCTGTTTCCACATCTGACTGTCAGCGAGAACATTGCCTTTGGCCTGCGTCATCACACAGCAGGCAGTAAAAAGCAGGTGGTCGACTGTCTGCTCGAACTGATCGGTATGGAAGGTTATGGCAACCGCTACCCGGCTGAATTATCGGGCGGTCAGCAGCAACGCATTGCCGTGGCGCGCGCCCTGGCGCCGGAGCCATCCCTGCTGCTGCTGGATGAACCCTTTTCGAACCTGGATGTAGAACTTCGCGAGCGTCTGGCAGTTGATGTACGCGACATGCTGCACTCACAGAATGCGACTGCCATCTTCGTCACCCATGATCAGAACGAGGCCTTTGTGATGGGGGAAAAGATCGGGGTCATGAACGAGGGGCGTATGCTGCAGTGGGATACGGCATTTAATCTCTACCATGAACCTAATGACCGCTTCATTGCAGACTTCATTGGCAAGGGAAGCTTCCTGAGGGGTGAACTGGTCTCAGCAGATTGCGTGAATACTTCACTGGGACGCCTATCCGGCAACCGCGCCTATCCCTGGCCCGAAGGAACACCTGTCGATATCCTGGTCCGTCCCGATGATGTACTGATCGTCGAGGAAAGCCTCACGCGCTGCAGGGTAACCGATCGCGCATTCATGGGCGCCGACACGCTTTATACGCTGAAACTGGAAGATGGTGTCGAACTGCTATCGTTGATGCCCAGCCGCTATGACTATGCCATTGGCAGCGAGGTGGGCATTGAACTGGATATCGATCACTTCATCCTGTTCCCACTGGAACCCATAGTCGAGACTGTTCAGTCAGAATAATCGCTATCTGGAAGACTTGCTGTTAGTTATCCTTCCCTCCAGCAGGATTAAGACAACCCCTATACCGATAGCAAATCCAATAATCAGCATAGTCGTTCCGACCTGATGCAGAAGATTGGGATCGATCAGCAGGATCATCCCCAGGGACAGCATCATCATCCCTGAAATGAGCTTCATGTGCCTTCCTTCACGCTCCTGCAGTTTTCTTCCGCCCAGGGAGACTGCAAAGGCAATAACAATGACCAGCATGGGCAGGACGTAAATTACGTTATATAAAATGAGGTACAGGTAATACTCCAGGTTACTTAACTCACTGAGCGTCAGTATGCGTGTATAGACCATGGGAAATCCGGCCGTACACAGAAACTCATAGAGGTTGGCGAACAGGGCAAGCGCTATAGTTGCAGGAACTAGTGTTACCAGGGAGTGTGCCTTAAGCAGATCACGGGTTCGCTCATAGAGTTTTGGTTTAGCTCCATCCGGGATGCTCAGGGACACACCCTGCTTAAACCAGAAGAAGTCTTTGACATTGATGAGTCCGGCCAGGATTGCAACAAGGGCCGCTATCATCGTAATCACACCGAGCTCGCCGATGACACGGAACAGGTTGAGCCACGCCGCCATGAACAGGAAATACAGAAACCCTGAAAAGAACAGGAAAATACCGCCCACAAGCAACATGCGAGAACGACTGCCAGTACGCAGCATCATGCTGAGCAGAAACATCAGCACGAAGAAGGCACAGGGATTAAAGGCATCGACGGCAGCAATCACAACTGTTACAAACAGGAGACTATTGGTTTCTGGATTTACACTACCGATCAGGGGTAATGAGATATCAGGCAACTCCGCCTTATCTGAAGCTTGTCTGAACCCCTGAAGCGTGTCATTGCTCTGTAGATATTCCCTGCAGGCACGTAGCTCCTTATCGATTTGTGTAGGTGTGCTCGCCGCATCAAAGCCGGTATACATGACCCCGCACAGCATAAAGGCGGGCACGGAGCGCGCATCCTGACCCAGCTCTTTAGCCATTTCCTGGTAGAGACGTACATTGTCTTTTTCTCCTACTAGTTGATGCGAATGGACATCCACCCAGGAATAACCCGCCCATACACCTTCTACATAGGGTCGCGCATCCAGACAATGAGGACATTTCTTAGACCAGAAAAAGTACAAATGGATCGTGGTATTACCTGCCTGATCCCGACTAAACCAGTGCTGGCCATCTGATGCCTGGGCACTTACCGGGCCACACGTCAGCAGAGAAAGCAGCAATATAATCAGCGTTTTCTTTAACATCCTGGGCATGCCTGATTTCTGTATTGATTATCTACAATCCTTATTGGCGCTTCCTTGATTTAACACATAAATTAATGGGATGCTTGAAACCTGTAAAAACTTGATCAAGACTCAGCTATAAACCCGAGGCGAGTTAGATGAACAAAGATAAATACACACCCTTCTATGGCTGGCTGATCCTGTTTGGGCTAATCCTGTTTGGCGTCTTCATGCTCTGGCAGTACGGATTATTAAACGCCTTTTTCACCAAGGACCAGACCTATCTGAGCAGTATCATCCTGGGGATTTTTTTCCTTACTAGCCTCTACATTGGGCGTGGCGCCTGGCGACTTGCCAGGGAGACGCACTATTGCAGCCAGCTACAAAACAGCAATGTCATACCCAGGGACAGCCTCGTCAGCGAGCACATGCGCTTACACGAAAACTCGGCATCTAATCCGGAACTGATACAGGCACGACTGGTTGAACGCGCCCATAGTGGCCATGCTTCAGGCTGGTTTATGTCAGACCTGCTCCTCAGGCTTGGTCTGATCGGTACAGTAATCGGCTTTGTTCTGATGCTTGGCTCGGTCTATGAACTCAAACAGGATGATATACAGGCATTGCAACAACTGCTCACCCGCATGGGCGGGGGCATGCAGGTGGCGCTCTATACCACACTGGCTGGTCTTGGCTCCGCCATGCTAATTGGCATTCAATGCCACTGGCTTGATCGTTACGCTGATCGGCTGGTCAGTGACATTATCGAACTGGGCACCACTCAGGCAGAAGGCAGCCCTGATGCCTAGCATTTACAAAGGCGGGAATAGTGCTGTCTATCGTGCGGATCCATTCATCGATCTGCTCTTTAATACCCTACTAGGATTTAGTTTTCTATTCCTGGTCACCCTGTTGTTCATTAATCCCAAGGCAGAGCAGGCCAAGGTCGAGAAACAGGCAGAATATATCATCACCGCTAACTGGCCTGAGAGCCTTTCCGATGACATCGACCTATGGGTGCATGCTCCCTCGGGGCATACAGCTTCTTATCTGGAAAAGGAGGCCGGCTGGTTGCATCTGGACCGAGATGATCGCGGCGTGATCAACGACACCATCATCGTAGACGGCCAGGAGGTCATACATCCCGTAAACCAGGAGATCGTGACCATACGTAATCGCCTGACTGGTGAATACATCGTCAATCTCTTTTATTACAAAGCTGATTCAAAAACACCGATACCTGTAGAGGTCAAGGTAGACCGTATCAACCCAAAGTTTGAAACCGTCTTTGTCGAAACCATCAACCTGGAACGCCAGGACCAGGAGTTAACTGCAGTGCGATTCTCCATTGATGACACTGGCAAGGTACACAGCATCAACAAACTACCCCGCATCCTCACACCCTATAACCTGGATCATATGCCCGCATGGACGAAATAACGCTTATTGCTTCCTACGTTATTCCTGTCGTTATCCTGGCCTGGATATGGCTGGGCGTGCGGGGAAAGCTGGTCATAAAAATTCTAATTACCGCCTGCCTGCCACTCATTTATGTCCTGCACTGGCAGGGTTTACAGGAAAACAAGGGCTGGCCAGCAGAGCAGAAGCTGCCTGAAGAATTCATCCTGATTGCTGCGGATGTGATTGAACCCGGCGCGAGCAAGGGACGCGATGCAGCGATTTACCTGTGGATCAGGCCCGTGGAGGCAGAACATCCCAGGGCCTTTAGGCTGGATTACAGCCGGGAACTACACCAGACACTTTTTGAAGTCAGGCAAAGAATGAAACAGGGCAAACGCCAGATGGGTGTCCTACGCGAGGGCAAACGGATGGGTGATGAAGGCGTGGAAACCGGCTATGGACAACGTCTGGAATTCGTCGATGCGCCTAAGAACGCCCTGCCACCCAAACAGTAATCAGGACTGGCTCAGATAGGATAAAAACTCATCCTGCGGGATCGGCCTGCTAAAATAATAACCCTGGTAAAGCTCGCAGCCGTTATTCATCAGAAACATCATCTGCTCCTCGTTTTCTACGCCCTCAGCCACAACATGTAACCCCAGGTGTCTTGCCATCGAGATAATGGTTTCCACGATCACCGCATCGTTGACATCCGTAGTGACATCCTGGACAAAATCGTTATTGATCTTTAACTGGTCCAGGGGCAGGCGTTTCAGATAAGCCAGCGAAGAATAGCCCGTACCGAAGTCGTCGATCGACATGCGTATGCCCATCTCTTTCAGGGCGTTCATTTTCTGCACGGTATCATCAATGTTTTCGATAACAATACTCTCGGTTAATTCAAGCATCATCATTTCTGGACTGATGGATGCATCCTCAATAATTCTCTGCACGTGCTCTACGAAATCCGGATGACGGAACTGGACTGCACTGATATTGACGGCGATATGATCCAGCTCGAGCTTTTTGCTTATCGCGCAGGCATCAGCGAGTATCCACTGTCCCAGTTCAAGGATCATGCCTGTCTGTTCACAGACAGGTATAAACTCTGCCGGCGATATCACTCCCTTCTCAGGATGATTCCAGCGAATCAGTGATTCGCATCCAACCACACTTCCCTCGGCATTAACCTGCGGCTGGTAATACATTTCGAACTGCTGCTCATTGATCGCAGTCCTGATTTCTGCCTCCAGTGTCAGGCGTCGGTCGGCCTGCTCCTGCATGGCAGGATTGTAAAAACAGATCCTGTTCCGCCCCTCGTCCTTGGCGCGATACATGGCAGTATCGGCCTGCTTGAGCACATCTGAAGCAGAATGATTATTCTCCGGAAACAGGGTAATACCCATACTGGAACTAATCACGTGTTCATAGTTGTGCAGATGGTAAGGCTGACCTATTGCCTCCTGGATCTTGTTTCCTACCAGCAGGGCCTGTTCGATGGCCTGCTCCCTGTCGGAGTACTGGCCGCTAAGCATGACCACGAACTCATCGCCTCCCAGGCGCGAAGCCATATCTTCCTTGCGAATAACTGATTTCAGGCGCCTGGCCAGCTGAACCAGGAGTTCATCGCCAACATGATGACCCAGCGAATCGTTCAGCGTTTTAAAGTTATCGAGATCAAAATACAGCAGGCAGCCATAATCATTGCGTCTTCTTGCAACTTCTATCTCGTGCTGCAGAGATTCCTGTAGCAGACGGCGATTGGCGAGTTCTGTGAGCGAATCATAAAAGGCAAGTTGCCTGACCTTCGCCTCGGTCTTTGTTCGCTCATGGTTAGCTAGCACCTGGATGAACTGGTCAGCAATCTCACCAGAGAAACGAATCTCGTCCCGATGCCAGTAACGTGGGCTGCCAATATGTTCAAAACAGATAATACCGCGTAGTTCACCACCGACTCGAACAGGGCTATCCAGCAAGGCACCTATATCCAGTTTACGCGCATAGGCATCAAGCTCTCCTGTTCTCGTGTCCTGGAAAATATCTTCTACGGCAACTGAACGATGCGTTTCCAGCGCGTTAAAGTAAGATGGATATTCTGATAGCGGTAACTGATGACCGCTGCTGTGTTCTCCGGTATCCCTGTCGTACAGGTCGATGGTTTCAAAACACTGCTCTGCATCATTCATAATCCAGATACTGGTACGCGCCACGCCCATCACCTCTGCAGCCACCTCATTAATTTCCCTTGCGGAATCGATGAGCCGCCCCGATGTCACGGCGTCGTTCAACGAAAGTGCCAGCAGGGAAGTATACTGGTCTTCAATCCGTTTTGCGCGCAGCTCTTTTTCCTTCTGCAGGGTAAGTGTTTTTTCAGCTTCCTGGTTGAGTTCCCTGGTGCGCTCCTCGACACGTTCTTCCAGTTTTGCCTTGGCCTTATGCAATTCTTCCTGCGTGGCCACCAGCTGCTGGCTACGGCGATTAAACAACTTCACCAGCATACCAAGCTCGCCGCGGTCAGAAATTTCCAGTGCGCTGCTTTCATCCAGCTCTGATAACTGTTTTGATATCTGCTGAAAAGGCAGAACAAGAAAACGTCTGATCAGGAACAGCATAATCAATAGCGAGATGACCATGACAGCAATGATTGTAGTCATGAGGTTTCTATATACAAGCTCGGAGCGTTCTACTGCCTTGCTATAAGGCATCACGGTGATGACCTTCCAGAAGGTTTCAGGCATTTCAAAAATAGAGACGAATGCCCCCTCACCGAGCAATTCATCATTTTCAAGAAACAACTGGACACTCTCTGGTCTCGGTGTTGCTTCACCTGAGTGCATTAGCGTAATAACAGAGGCAATCAACCTGGCTTCGACTGCATCAATCTGATAGCTGTCTTCATCGATTAACTGGGCGCGCTCTGGCTTATAGTTTGCCGAAGCAGCAGCCTGTTCCATTAGCCTCTGGTTCATGCCCTGGACTGCGCTGGCTATCGCCTCGTATACAGGCTTTTTGCTTGCCAGATCGCTTAAAGATATGAAATCTTCAGTACGTCTGCCTTCTGCATCGGTACCGTAAACCTTGGTTATATCTTCATTGGGAAATGACAACAGTTTGCCATTGCGATCCAGGGCAAAAGCATAACCACCATACTGCCTGGCAGTCTCACCCAGGAGTTCCTTCAATCCAGTTAGCTTGAGATCAACGGTAGAGACACCATAGAAGAGTCCATCGCGGTACATGGGAACCGTGACAGTAACCATGGGCTCGTAGGAATAAGGGTCCATGTAGGACTTGGACCAGAAAGGCTCACCTCCACGAAGATGCCGTGCGGGAACATACCATTCCTCGTGGTGATAACCGGGCCCTTCGGGCTCATTGTAGTCATTAAAGAATCGAAGAACGCCAGCGCCATCCCTGCCCCAGAAAAAGCTGTGCCGTTCTATGTCTTCATCAAACAGGAACGGTTCAGGCCAAAGCCCCCCGCCAGCGATGAACTCTTCACTACCCTCGTAATCAAGCACGTTGCGCGCGGTACTCAGAGTGATGTCTATTTCCCTGGGCAGTTTTTCTCCGATGTTGGCCAGCGTAATGGCCTGGGATTTTGCCTCGGCAATGCGTGCCTCCAGGGCAGCGACGATGTTCTTCCCCGACTGCGACACGTGCTGGTAGGCCTCTTCCTCGAGAAGCCCCCTGCTAAGTGTCGTAAAAACTCCAATGACCGCTACCAGTATCAGAAAGAACGAAAATATAAATATCGCGGGTATTTTAAATTGGAGGCTATTCCAGAACCTTGTCATCCGTACCTGTCAAAAAATAACGAGAGGCTTCGAGTATATGAGATTAAGTGAATCTTCTACTAGTGGATTAGAAACAGTGCATATACGAAATTATTAATGTGCTTCCAAGCCCGTGCTCTTCGCATTTCTTTATAAGCTTCATTAAGTGGATCACCACCATCTAAGCTTATCTGGATGTTTTGATTACAGAAAACTCCGGATAGCGATTAGAAATAAGAACCCGCATAAGTAATTGCTAATACTTGAGCCAAACCACCGTTACTGGTTTATTAGCATTCTCTAATCACCTTTATCAGAAATTACTAATAAATACACATACTTATCTGTTCAAAAATCTTTCATAAATCCTTGTTTTGTGCGGGAGAACTCTGATATAAAGTCCCCCGACATAACAATAATAATGATCGAACAACAACTTAGTTAACTAAAATCACATTTTGGGAGTCCCTTAATGAAAAAGTCCTTAAAACTTTCGGTCGCTGTTGCACTGGCACTGAGTTCAACTGCCGTATACGCAACCAACGGCGTAAACCTGATTGGTAACACAGCCAAGTCACGAGCCATGGGTGGTGTTGGTATCGGTATGCCATTTGGCGCGGATAACGGTCTTTCTAACCCTGCCCTGATTTCTTCTGTTGAAAACTATGAAGTATCTTTCGGTGGCACCCTGTTCATGCCAGACGTTGAATCTACAGGCTATGTAACTACCAATACATCGCAAAGCGAAGCAGACACATTTATCGTGCCTGAGGTAGGTTTTGCCATGAAGGCTACCGACAACTTCTACTGGGGTGTTGGTATGTGGGGCGCCTCTGGTCTGGGTGTTGACTATCGCAATACGAATAATGCTGGTTCTATAGATTATTCGACTTCACCTCCAACCATCACTCCAAATCCAAATAATGAAGGTATGGCCCAGATGGTAACCAACTATCAGGTTCTACAGT
>CAZXNH010000025.1:0-502 GCA_964641615.1 uncultured Ectothiorhodospiraceae bacterium
CTTTAAAAGTAGTACCTTCTTAGTTGAGCCACCTTCGGGTGGCTCTTCTTTTTGATGAAGGAAATATTCAAATGAATTTTAATCCTTGAAGCCTGCGCCTATATGGCTGCCATCGCAGAAGGGTTTATTCTTCGAAGCACCACAACGACACAGACCAACCTGGGTACCCTGCCAGGCGATACGGCCGCTGCCATTTCTGATGGTCAGGTTGCCTTCAATGAGTAATGCTGCATCTTTAAGTGGCTTAACATTCAGCTTTCCACCTTTCTCTTTAAGCGTATCTCCCTTAACACCAACAGCACCATGATCTTTAAAGCCTGCCTCTTCATGGCTATTGTCACAGAAGGGCTTATTCTTAGATGCGCCACAACGGCACAAAGCAGCACGAAACTGAATGGCGGGCATATCTTCAGGAGCGCCCTCGATATTTAAATCCCCACGAAGATAGTAAGGCCCATCATTACTAACCAGTAATGTATTTATGCCAGGAGCCTGTTCCCTG
>CAZXNH010000025.1:512-46977 GCA_964641615.1 uncultured Ectothiorhodospiraceae bacterium
TTTCGGCGACATCTGTCTTCGACACCAGATCTGGCTGACACCAGGGATCTCGTCCACCGACAAACAACTCTCCCTGTGACTTACCGCATTCAGCGATATGGATACATAAACGACTATCCCACTCGACCTCGGCTTCCTTTCCATCGAATTCATATTTTTCTTTATCGAGCATAATACTGACCCCTCAGAAGCATTGTTGTTTTAGAGGAGTTTAACCGAGTACAAAAAGAAATGAATTGGGATATTGGATTTGAACAAGATCGCGAGGAGTTCGAAATATCGCTCAGGATTACTGGGCACATCCCTGTGCCCAACCCTACGGATTTGTTTCGCTCAAGACGAATTGCTCCAGGCAACCCTTTGACTCGCTACGCTCGCTGGTCTAGAGAGGCTGCGCCTGCTTCGGCTCGAACCGAAGGCTCCGAACCAAGTCCTCGCCATCAGAACCAATAAAAAAGTCCCTAGATAGGGGGTTTAAATGTTTAGCTCTCGGGATGAGCTCCCTCCGGTCGCTGCTACTACGCTGCGCTCCGTGGTCGAACCAAGGGTTCTCATCAAGGCCTCAACTTCACCGACCATTAAAAAAGCCCCGACAAGCGGGGCTTTTTTAATGGTGGCGGAGAGCGAGGGATTCGAACCCTCGATGGAGTTACCCCCATACACCCTTAGCAGGGGTGCGCCTTCAGCCACTCGGCCAGCTCTCCAGTACTACCTGGGTAGCAGGACATTCAGTCCTGCCAGAATTTCGAGGCGTAAGGATACCTAGCCTCGTGTTACAGGTAAAGTCCTAATTCCATTAGGCATTACCGATATTATCCTCTGCATCACCATCTTCGCTCTGGATGCGCTCGTAGATTTCTTCACGATGCACTGCAACATCCTTGGGGGCATTAATACCAATACGCACCTGGTTACCCTTAACGCCAAGAACAGTGACTGTAACCTCGTCACCGATCATCAGCGTTTCGCCTACCCGTCTTGTTAGAATCAACATGGTCCTACTCCTTGATAATCCAATTATTTTCGCGGGACTTCACAGTCCTGTCCTGTGAACAGACCACTGGAACTGTCCACGATGTCTTTTCCCGATCAGTCCTCGCTATTCCCTTCGGGTTCCTGATCCAGTTCAAAGACATCATGTAAAGCTCTAACCCCCAGTTCCAGATATTTCTCATCGACGACTACAGAGACCTTAATCTCCGAGGTCGATATCATGAGGATGTTGATTCCTTCCTTGGCCAGAGCTTCAAACATCTTACTGGCGATACCAGCATGCGAACGCATACCGACACCGACCAGTGAGACCTTGGCAATTTTGTTGTTACCGGAAACCTCGCGTGCTCCTAGCCGCTCTGCAGTTGCCTGCATGATTTCCAGTGCTTTGTCGTACTCATTCCTATGCACGGTAAAGGTGAAGTCTGTCGTATCATCAGCACCAACATTCTGAACGATCATATCGACTTCAATATTTGCTTCTGAAACAGGCCCCAGGATGCTATACGCTACGCCGGGTTTATCGGGTACGCCGGTGATAGTCAGCTGAGCTTCATCTCTGCTGAATGCAATTCCGGAGATCATCGCCTGTTCCATCTGTTCATCCTCTACGGTGATCAGTGTTCCCTCGCCTCCCTCTTCAAAAGAAGATAGTACGCGCAGCGGAACATTGTATTTACCTGCAAACTCTACCGAGCGGATCTGTAATACCTTCGAGCCCAGGCTGGCCATTTCCAGCATCTCTTCAAAGGTAATGCGATCCAGTTTTCTTGCCTCGGGAACGACACGCGGATCGGTTGTATACACACCATCCACGTCGGTATAAATCTGGCACTCGTCTGCCTTCAGGGCTGCCGCCAGGGCAACAGCTGTAGTGTCTGAGCCACCTCTCCCCAGGGTCGTGATATTGCCGCCTTCGTCTACACCCTGAAAACCAGCGACTACTACAATGCGACCTTCATTCAGGTCACCACGAATACGGTCATCATCGATTTCACGTATGCGCGCCTTGTTATAGGCATTGTCGGTCAGGATATGGACCTGCGCACCGGTATAGGAGCGCGCTGGATAGCCCATCTTGTTCAGGGCCATGGAAAGAAGTGCGATAGTGACCTGCTCTCCAGTAGAAACGAGCACGTCAAATTCTCGTCCTGCAGCCTTCTCGTCGATATCTTTGGCCAGCCCGATCAGGCGGTTGGTCTCACCACTCATGGCAGATACCACCACCACTACGTCGTGCCCCTGGTCCCTGAATTTCGCCACCTTGCGCGCAACATTCTGGATGCGTTCAACGTCACCTACCGAGGTACCACCATATTTTTGGACGATCAGTGCCATGACTTACCGAGCCGCAAAAGCGGCGTATTATTCATAAAAATGTCATAAAAAGAAACATGAACATAAGGACAAGGCCGACTCAGCCTTATTTTACACCTTTATCAGAGCTGTTCGGTGACCCAGGCAGCGACAGACTCTAACGCCTGAGGCAGTGCCGAGGGATCTGACCCACCCGCCTGTGCCATATCCGGTCGGCCACCACCCTTACCGCCTACCTGCTGAGCAACGTGGTTAACCAGATTACCTGCCTTGATTCGTACTGTTTCTTCCTTGGTCACCCCGGCAACCAGGGCAACCTTACCGTCATTGACTGCTGCAAGCACAATGGCGGCTTTGCCCAGTTTATTCTTGAGCTGATCCAGGGTATCACGTAGTGATTTTGCATCGGCACCCTCAACCTGTGCTGCCAGTACCTTGATGCCGTCAATCTCAGTGGCCTGGGATGAAAGGTCAGAGCCTGCCTGTGAGGCCAGCTTGGCCTTGGCCTGTTCCAGGGCCTTTTCAAGGCTACGGGTACGATCAAGCAGTTGCTCAACCTTCGCATCGACTTCATTTCGATTCGCCTTGATCATGGAGGCAACTTTATCCAATTGCTGGCTATTCTCTTCAACCCATTCCAGGGCGCCCTGGCCGGTTACCGCTTCGATACGCCGTACACCTGAGGCTACACCGCCCTCACTGAGAATCTTGAACAGACCAATATCCCCTGCCCGCGCCACATGGGTACCGCCGCAAAGCTCGGTAGAAAATCCAATCTTCAGTACACGTACTTCATCGCCATATTTCTCGCCAAACAGGGCCATGGCGCCTTCGTTCAGGGCTTCATCCATGGACATCACAGCAGCATTAGTATCTGTGTTGTTGCGGATCTGGCTATTAACGATACGTTCGATCTCGAGTATCTGGTCCTGTGTCATCGGTTCGAAGTGAGAGAAATCGAAACGTAGACGATCCTCTGTAACCAGCGAACCTTTTTGCTGTACGTGATCACCCAGCACGTCTCTAAGGGCTGCATGCATCAGGTGAGTTGCTGAGTGGTTTAACTTGATCGCCAGACGCCGATCAGCATCAATGCTGGCATTTAGCTTGTCACCAACACGCACCTCACCCTTTTCTAACTTACCGATATGGGCGAAGGCCTTACCTAGTTTCTGGGTATCGGTCACGACAAATGTACTATCAGCTGACTGCAGCACACCCTGATCACCAACCTGGCCACCTGATTCGGCATAGAAGGGGGTTTTATCCAGGATAATCCGACCTTCTACACCCGCCTCAAGCACCTCTACCTGCTTACCGTCCTGCAACAGGGCAACCACTGTACCCTCGTCCTCTTCGTGATCATAGCCAGTAAACTCGGTGGCAATATCTCCATCCAGGGCCTCGGTATATTCAACACCGAACTGGCTGGCTGCACGGGCACGCTCGCGCTGGCCATCCATCTCTTTTTCAAAGCCTTCGAGGTCAACTTTAAGATTACGCTCCCTGGCAATATCCGCAGTCAGATCCACAGGGAAGCCATAGGTATCATAAAGTTTGAACAGGGTTGAGCCAGGAATCGTATCGCCCTGCATATCGGCGATATCTTCCTCGAGAATTTTGAGTCCATGTTCGAGGGTTTCTGCAAAGCGCTCTTCTTCAAGACGCAGCACACGTTCTACCTGTTCCTGGGCACTGGCGAGTTCCGGGTAGGCATCTCCCATCTGTTCGACCAGGGGCTGGACCAGCTTATAAAAGAAGGGCTCGTTAAGGCCTAGCTTATGTCCATGACGTGCAGCACGACGAATAATTCGACGCAGTACATATCCACGTCCTTCGTTCGAGGGCAGTACGCCGTCAACGATGAGGAAGCTACAGGAACGAATGTGGTCTGCTATGACCTTGAGTGATGCCCTGGTGAGATCTTTTTCACCGGCAAGTCCTGCAATCGCTTTAATCAGGTGCTGGAACAGATCGATCTCGTAATTGCTGTGCACGCCCTGCATGATGGCTGCCAGGCGTTCCAGGCCCATACCCGTATCGACCGAAGGCTTGGGGAGAGGATTCAGATTACCTTCGTTATCTCGGTCGTACTGCATGAAAACCAGGTTCCAGATCTCGATATAACGATCTCCGTCTTCTTCAGGGGTGCCTGGAGGGCCGCCAGGTACCTCTGGGCCATGATCGTAAAAGATCTCAGTACAGGGACCACAGGGGCCGGTGTCACCCATGGCCCAGAAATTATCCTTGGCGCCAATCCGGGAAAAACGATCAGGTGATACGCCAATATCCTTAAGCCAGATATCAGCGGCCTCATCATCTTCTTCAAAAACGGTTACCCAGAGCTTTTCTTCAGGGAGATTCAGAACGCCTGTGAGGTATTCCCAGGCATACTGAATAGCTTCTTTCTTAAAGTAGTCGCCAAAGCTGAAATTGCCGAGCATTTCGAAAAAGGTGTGGTGACGCGCGGTGTAACCAACATTTTCCAGGTCATTGTGCTTGCCGCCAGCACGCACACAACGCTGCGAACTGGTCGCACGCTTATAAGGACGCTTTTCCTGCCCCAGGAAGACTTCCTTGAACTGAACCATTCCGGCGTTCGTAAACAGGAGCGTGGCATCATTAGCAGGCACCAGTGGGCTGGAGGCAACGATCTCGTGCCCCTTGTCCTGGAAGTATTCTAAAAAGCTCTTGCGTATCTCAGCACTACTACTCATGTTGTGTTTCAGTCCCAATCGTCCTGGTTCAATACCTGGCGAATCATTTCAGGAGAAAATCCCCGCCCTTGCAGAAAACGCGCCTGTCGGGCGCGTTCCTTATAGTCTTCAGCCTGTGTCCCGAAGCGTTTTTGCCATTGCTGCCTGGCCTCTTGCAGCCAGTTACTGTCTCCAAACTGGATAAATTGCCCTATGAGCTGGTCATTTACCCCACGCTCACGCAGTTCCGCCTGGATCCTCATGGGGCCAAACCCCCGCTGCCTGCGGCTATATACATAGGCCTCGGCATAGCGCTCATCGCTCTGCAGCCCTTGCTCAACCAGCTGCTCGAGCAGCTCATCAATATCCGATTCATCACAGTCTCTGCTACGCAGTTTATGGCGCAACTCCAGCAGGCTGTGCTCTCGCCGGGCCAGCAGGCTAATCGCCCGCTCCCGACAATCGCTGGCTTCAGGCTTCTGCAGGTTCTTCTTCTGCTTCTTCATCCGCTACCGGGTGTTTAGGCAGTAACTCTGCTCGCAGCTTGGTCTCGATTTCGTTGGCAATTTCAGGGTTTTCTTTCAGGAAGTTACGGACATTGTCCTTACCCTGACCAATCTTTTCACCATTGTAGCTATACCAGGCACCAGCCTTCTGGATCAGGTCCTGCTGGACACCCAGTTCAATCAGCTCACCCTCGTGGGAAACACCCTCACCATAGAGGATTTCGAACTCGACCTGTTTGAAAGGCGGCGCAACCTTGTTCTTCACGACCTTGACCCGCGTCTGGTTGCCAATAACCTCATCACCCTTCTTGATAGAACCAATGCGGCGAATATCAAGGCGAACTGAGGAATAGAATTTCAGCGCGTTACCACCAGTCGTGGTTTCGGGGCTACCGAACATGACACCGATCTTCATACGAATCTGGTTGATGAAGATAACCAACGTATTGGAGCGCTTGATATTAGCGGTCAGCTTACGCAGAGCCTGTGACATCAGGCGGGCCTGCAGACCAACATGTGAGTCACCCATTTCACCCTCGATTTCTGCCTTGGGTGTCAGGGCTGCGACGGAATCGATAACGACAAGATCTACAGCACCCGAGCGAACCAGCATGTCGGTAATTTCCAGGGCCTGCTCTCCGGTGTCTGGCTGGGAAACCAGGAGCTCTTCAACATCAACACCGAGTTTCTCGGCATACTGAGGATCCAGGGCGTGCTCGGCATCGACAAATGCTGCTGTACCGCCAGCCTTCTGGCACTCAGCTACAGCATGCAGGGTCATCGTGGTTTTACCTGAAGATTCGGGGCCATAGATCTCTACTACTCGACCACGTGGCAGACCACCTATGCCCAGGGCAATATCCAGGCCCAGAGACCCTGTAGAGACAGACTCAATATCTACGGCACGGCTGTCACCCATGCGCATGACTGCACCTTTACCAAACTGCCTTTCTATCTGACCCAGCGCTGCTGCCAGGGCCTTTTTGCGATTATCATCCACGCCTTACGCCTCCAGAGGGTTTCATGCCGGCCATTCCATGGTCGGTTTTCATAGTTTTTCAAACGCGCGATTATCCCATAGATGGGTAACGGTAAAAAGCACAGATTTTGTCGGTTCAGCGTGCCGGGAACGAGGCAAGGCTCCGATATCGGACGCCATCCTCAGTCGACTCGGAAACCATCAGGTGGAAGGCCCTGACCTCCCAACGAACCGGCTTCAGACCAGGTTGCGACAATTTGCCCGTAAATTTGCGATAAAGAGTGAGATGCGGCCGGTATTTTCGCTCTTCGGGCTCGAAGCCACAGGACTTCAGTGCTGCATTGAGTTGCTCATGCAATCGCGATAAACCGCGTGGCACCTCCGAAGCGCCCATCCAGAGTACCCGGGCTCGTTTGAAGCTACCCAGATGATCAAGAACCAGAGAAAATGGCCTGAAGGAAATTTCTGCTGCCCGCTTCTGAAAACAGGCCACACGGTCTTCAGCAATATTGCCCAGAAATACGAGTGTTATGTGGTGATTGCAACGCGGCACTGCACGACCACGGATATGAGGCAAGGCAGAAAGACTCTTCCTGAGAGCAAGCTGGCAGGATTTATCGGGCAGAATACCGAAGAAAAGTCGAAGCTGTTTCGGAGAGTCTTCCGGCACTAGGCGCCCGAGAATTCCAGTACGCCCTGCAGTGCTCTTCTGGCTGCCTGCCTGCGAACGGCATCACGATTACCATCGAACTGGTGTTGTTCGACCTTCAACCAGCCAGGACCGGCCCAGCTCAACCAGACGGTTCCGACCGGTTTTTCAGCACTACCGCCATCGGGTCCCGCAATACCTGTGATTGCCAGGCCTAAGGTAGCCTGTGAATTTCGCAAGGCCCCGGCGACCATGGCTTTTACACAGGACTCGCTGACCGCTCCATGTTCTGTAATGACTGAACCCGGCACAGACAGAAGCTCCTGTTTGGATGTATTGCTATAGGTGACAAAACCACGCTCAAGAACGGGTGAGCTACCCGGGATATCAGTTATTAGCTTGGCAACCCAGCCACCCGTGCAGGACTCTGCTGTTACCAGCGACAGGGGGGCATCTGAGAGCCGGGATACGACCTCTCCAGCAAGATGCTCTAGAGTCTCATCAGTGACGATGGCCACTATCAGGAAAGAATTTCCTGGATACGGGTAGCAACCTGATAGGCATCGCCTTCAGCATCACAACGTATGACACGGATTTTTGCCTTCAGCGGCGGAGTACCCATGCCCCCTTCCATCACTAACTCATACTCGGCATCGACATCCATGGCTCTTTCAGAAGTAAACATGACTCCACCACCACTGAGGTCATGACAGACAGCGGTAAAGACATCACCTGAACTTACCTCTGTCAGCTGTATATCACATTGAACATTGACCCGGGGGAAACCACGCTTCTCGTCATAATTGAGGGTCATACCCTTCCTCCTCTGGCTGCCTGATAGTGGTTTATCAGAGACATCGTTATTAAGCAAGCCGACTAACATTTAACTGTGGCTTGAAGTCAGATAATTTGACCGCATTATGGAATAGTTCAAAGCCATCTATCCCCCAAAGGAACGACCCATGACAGACACGCCCTATGCCTTTGATGTCAATGCTGCCACCTTCCAGCAATATGTCATTGAAAACTCGTTCAAAGTGCCTGTGCTGGTCGATTTCTGGGCAGAATGGTGCGCCCCATGCAAATCTTTAAAACCCGTCATGGAGAACCTGGCTGCTGAATATGATGGCCAGTTCCTGCTGGCCAAGATCGATACCGACGCAGAGCAGGAGCTTGCTCAGCAGTTTGGTGTGCGTAGCCTGCCTACGGTTAAGGTATTTAAAGATGGCCAGGCCGTTGATGAATTTATGGGAGCCCAGCCAGAATCTGTGATCCGTGAACTTCTTGAAAAGCATGTCGAACGCGAATCAGACAAGCTTTATGCGGAAGCAATATCGATACTTGAACAGGGCCAGCCCGAGGCTGCCGCTGCCATCCTCGAAAAAGCACGCGAGATGGATCCGGGAAACCGCAGGGTTACGCTGGCTGCTGCAAATCTTCATCTCACACAGGGTGAGGCCGAAAAAGCTCAGGCCTTACTCAATGAATTGCCTTATGAAATGCGGCAGGAAGACGAGGTTAAGGCAATGGCAGCGAAGATTAATATTGCCCTGGCAACAGCAAATGCACCTGACATCGAAACACTGAGGCAGGAAATTGAGAAAGACCCTGCCAATCTAACTGCCCGGTTACAGCTTGCGAATCAAAGTGTCGCCATGGGTGATTTTGAAACCGGCATGAATGAGTTTCTTGAGATTATGAAACGCGACCGCAGCTTCCATGAGGATGCGGGTCGCAATGGACTCATCAACTGTTTTGAGATGCTTGGCGGACAAGGAGAGCTCGTTTCTACCTATCGGCGCAAGATGACATCGCTGATGTACTAAACGTGCAGCCTGCTTATCGACTATGAATGGGCAGACTAATCCCTGAATGACCGCCACCCGGCTTCGATGGCAGGGGCTTGGCAATCGGTTGTTCCGGTCGGGGGACATGTATCGGACGATAAGGCCAGTAATAACCACGGTTATAACTGTTTCCTAACTGATCGATTAAATCCTGCTGGCGCTGAAACTGCTCTTCTTCCCTGGCCGCCTGACGCTCTGCAGCAAGCCTTTCTTCCCGCAGCTTTTCCTTCTCAAGCCTGGACTGCTCAAGCTCTTTGGCTACATCCATCATACGCTGGGTACGATCCCCCGCGTTTTCACCTGAAGCTGGAGGGGCCGGCTCAACATTAAGAAGCTCTACATCCATAGCATTTGCCGGGGGTTCTGATGAGTACGTCACCCTTCCACGCTCATCCGTAGATTTATAAATTGGAGACTCGGACGCCAGCAAAACTGCTGGCGTCACGAATAATGCAATGATGAATATATGCGCCATGAATGTGTCTGGTTATGACTGCTCAAGCTGATCCAGCATGACTGACAGACGTTCTGCCGGCACATAGCCTGGAATCTTGCCACCCTTATCGGTGAAGATAACTGGCGTACCAGTAACGCCCATCTCATTGCCCAGCTGAAGCTGACCAGCTACCGGGTTATCACACTGCTTGTTCGGCAGGGCGACACCATTCTTGGCTTTGGTCATTGCTGCTTTCCTATCATCCGCACACCAGACATTCACGGCTTTCTGATAAGAAGCCGAGCCAACACCAGCACGAGGGAAGAACATATAACGCACAGCAATGCCCTGCTTCATGTAAGCATCAATTTCCTGGTGAAGCTTGCGGCAATAGCCACAGTCTATATCCGTGAACACGGTTACCGTGTGTTTCGGTTTTTCTGGAGAGAAAATAATCATTTCTGACTTAGGCAGGGCCTCCATATAGCCTGCACGTAATTCTGTCTGCACTTCTTCTGTCAGGTTTCGTTTACCGGGTACGTCAATGATCGAGCCCTGAACAAGGTAACGACCATCGTTGCTGATATAAAAAACTTCAACGCCATTGGTAATCTGAACCAGTCCATCAATAGGCGTCAATGAAATTGCTTCTTCAGGGATGCCTGGAAAACGCTGAGCCAGGTCAGCCCTAATTAACTTCAGTTCTTCCTGATCAGCTTTAGAAGCGGTATCGGCTACTACTGCTCCGGTAGCAAGGGTAAGCAAAGCAGACAGAAACAGGGGGAAAATTCGTTGCATGAAAATGTCTCTTAATGATGAGGGTGTAATCTGTGACCACGTTAGACGTCGATAATTCCCCGTCCACCTAACCTCGTGGATGGTGCCTTGCATGCAGCCCCTTAAGGCGTTGGTTTGCCACATGCGTGTATATCTGTGTCGTCGACAGGTCGCTATGGCCCAACAGCATCTGAACCACACGTAGATCAGCACCATGATTCAGTAAGTGCGTTGCAAAAGCATGTCTCAGGGTATGTGGTGAGAGATGCTTAGTAATTCCAGCCTGCTGGGCACGTTTGCGGATCATATACCAGAAGGCCTGTCGGGTCATGGGACCGCCGCGGCGAGTTACAAACATGGCCCTGACCTCCCCTTTTCCTTTCAGGAGATCCGGGCGGGCCTGTTGCACGTAATGTGCTATCTGGCTCTCGGCCTCTTCGCCAAGGGGCACCAGCCGCTCCTTACTCCCTTTACCCAGAATTCGCACAACGCCCTGGTTCAGATTGACCTGTTCAAAAGTCAGGCCCACCAGTTCTGAAACACGCAGCCCCGTCGCATAAAGCAGTTCGAGCATTGCACGGTCTCTGATACCTTCAAGCTTGTCGCTCTCCGGAGCAGCTAACAGGGCCTCTACCTCTTCTTCTGTCAGGCTGTCGGGCAGGGAGCGCCCAATCCTTGGATTATCAATATGAAGCGTGGGATCCTGGCTTATCTGGCCTTCTCGATACTGGTACTGATAAAACCTGCGTAAGGTCGATAACAGTCTTGCTGCCGACCTTGCTTTAGCCTGCTGCCTGAAGCGATACGCCAGATAGGCCTCGATATCGCCCTGATCCACCGACAGCAGCCCTTTGTCTTTCAACCACTTGCTGAAACCCTTCAGGTCTGTGCCATAAGATTTGAGTGTATTCTCACTCAGGCCCCTCTCCATCCAGAGCATGTCCTGGAAGGCTTCTATGACCTGCATATCCGGTGATAAGAGTTTATCCATCATGGCTTAATATCGTAAGTAGACTTACTCAATGACTGCAAGCTTGATACTGGCAAAAAAAGAAAGGCCCCGGATATCGGGGCCTTTCAGCTTCTTCTATTCTGCCTGATTTAGAACTGAGGCGCGTTCGTGTCCTTTGGCTTTCCACCTAGCATTTCCCACATTGCCTTTTCAATGGCACCAGGAGAGCTCATAACCTTCATGAAGCTGTTCTCACCAGCCATGCTCAGGTCAGGGAAGTGAACCGCCGCACGAAAGCGCATATGCAGTGCTTCTACCTGCTTATCGTTAACCAGAATTTCGTATGGCAGGTAAGCAGTCTGTTTCAGCTCATTGAAATCAATAATACCCATCTGGTAAGCATCATCAATTTCCTTAGCACCACCATCGCTCTGCTTCATGGCCACACCATAAATAGTCATCTTGGTGCCAGGGATATCCATTCTATAGACCTGAGAAAGACCACCTTTCTTGGCTGCAAGGCCCTTATCAACGGCATCCACCGCTGCACCATGACTGCTAAAAGTCTTCAGTTCATATGGGTCATCGAAGTATTCCATGCCGAAGGTATAGTGGTATTTCTGCAGCTTCTTAGGCTTGAGCCCCTTCTTGGAACCAAACGTCTCCTGTGCGCCAAGAGCTGCCTTCAGCTTGTCGGCTACAGGCTGCATGCTGCCATCCATGCGATAGGCATACTGGATGTAGATGGGATTAACGTAGGAAACCTGAACCTTTCCACCTGCCTTGGTGATCGAGACACGCTGAGTAGCGGCATAGCCTGTGTCCTTAGCAGCAAGTTTTAACAGGTCGTCATTAGTTACGATGAGGATATGAGCATTTTCGTATGGGACATATTCACCAACCAGGCGAAATCCCTGACTGACCAGTGCACTCTTGGTCTCATTTACCTTGGCCTTCATATCACCTGTGCCCATTGAACCCAGGACAAAAGGCTTAAGACGATCTGCTGCCTGAACTGAAACCATACCCAGCAGCATAAATACCAGCAATGCATAGAAAGAACGTTGAACCATGCTCATCTAGTTTATCCTCGTTTTTAGTAATATTCCCCGATGACGGAGCTCGGGTTTCTATAAATCCTTGAAGAAAAGGGGTCACGCAAGCGTGACCCAAGTACTTTCTTATTATGATTATTCGGTCAAAATCCTGCGGCTTATGAGATTGAGGGCGAATGTCGTTAAAAGTTCAGATATAACGGTGTTCGTTTCCATGATTCAGCAGCCACTTTATTAGCAACTTCTAATTTACTGTTTTTACATGTAAATTCAGTTGCGCGTAACATTGACAAAGGGATGAATCAAAGTCAAACAGCGTTCGCTTATTTTCTAATTCTCTAAATTTGATGGAAAAGCCCATAGATCAACAGGCTTTAATATTGCGAGACTTGCAAGGGACGAAATTTAAGACGTAAAGCTTCAGCTTCTTCCATAAAGCTGGATGATATGACGCATCTTTTCCCTGACTTCTTCGTTAATCCATTCCCACTTGAAACGCCAGCGCCAGTTGCCTTCAGTCGTACCAGGCGTGTTCATGCGATGACTTTCGTCCAGACCGAGCACATCCTGCAGAGGAACAACCGCCAGTTTCGCGACTGAGGCCATACTGGCCCGAATTAATGGCCAGGGCATTTCTTCCTGGGGGTGCCCCATATAATCATTTATATGCTCAATGAGTTCCGGAGAGCACTCGTTATACCAGCCAAGCGTTGTGTTGTTATCATGAGTGCCCGTGTAGACCACAGTGTTCTTCTGGTGGTTATGACACAAATAGGGATTTTCGGGACCGCCCTCGAAGGCAAACTGCAGGATCTTCATCCCGGGCAGGCCATACTTTTCCCTGAGTGCATCAACCTCGGGCGTAATGATACCCAGGTCCTCTGCAACCAGCGGCAATGCACCATAACGTTCCCTGAGTGCATCAAATAACTCATCGCCTGGCGCCTTAATCCAGTGCCCATTGATTGCAGTTTCTTCATCCGCAGCGATAGACCAGTAGGCCTCAAAGCCACGAAAATGATCAACACGAATAAAATCGAATAACTCTAACTGACTACCTAGTCGCTCCTTCCACCAGATAAAGCCATCGGCCTGCATACGTTCCCAGTTGTACTGAGGGTTACCCCAGCGCTGCCCAGTTTCAGAAAAATAATCCGGTGGCACACCAGCAACGGTATTCGGCTGGCCATCATCATTAAGATCAAAAAGATCACGCCTGGCCCAGACCTCTGCACTGTCATGCGCGACAAAAATCGGCATGTCTCCGAACAACAGGATGCCACGCTCGTTGGCATAGCTTCGTACTTGGTGCCACTGATCATAAAACAGGAACTGCTCAAACCGCCCCTGCTCCAGCATGTCGGCCAGTTCTTCCTGGGCGTGAGCCAGAGCACGGGGATCACAGTCACGCAGGGGCTCTTCCCATTCCCACCAGGGAGAACCATGGTGTTTTACCTTCAGGGCCAGGAACAGGACATAATTCTCAAGCCAGTTGAAATGACGTGTGACAAATTCATTGTAGGACGCCTTCTGCTCTTCAGAGGCATGTTTAAAAAAGCAGATTCTGGCACGATGCAGCTGATCTTTATGATAGGCACGCCAGTCCGCATGCCCTGAATGAACCGGGGCCTCTGTTAACCAGCCCCACTCATAGAGCCTTTGCAGACTGATCAGTTCGGTATTACCCGCATGAACCGAGAGGGTTTGATAGGGCGAACGATTTTCCAGTGTCGGACCCAGCGGCAGCATCTGCCAGACGGTGGCACCGATATCTTCCAGGAAATCGATAAACCTGAAGGTATCAGGCCCCAGTCGTCCCAGGGTCTCTCCCTTAGGAAGCGAAGTAGGATGCAGTAATATACCAGCGCGGCGCCTGTCGAGTACTTCGTTCCTGATATGCTGGTTCATGCCTCAGCGGCTTCCTTGCCCATGCGCATTACACCACCCGTGGCAGGCGAACCACTCCCCTTGGCAAACCTGTGTGACAGATACTCAGGTGGCGACTCACCCATTAACTGGTACAGCGCAACAAGCTGTCTACGATAAAGACGCTCGAAGTCACTGACTGACCCTTCAGGGTTATATTCACCAAACCACCAGCACCAGTCAGATCCTTCACAGACAGCTAGCTGTCGTTCAATTGCAGCAATGCGTTCATCAGTTAGCTGGCGCGATTCGAGGACCTCATCAAAACACTTCTTGGCATCGTTGAGCATTTCCCAGCCACGGTTTTTATCCTTCTCACCAATCCAGGTAGAGAAGGTTCCATACACCCAGCTACCGGCAGCCATATCACTCAGTGGCAATGAGACGACATCATCACGTTCGAGTAATTCTTCATAAGTAGCCAGATGAATTCTGGGGTGTTCAGCCAGTTCGCGGAACAGTGCTGAGAGGAAATACCAGCCATTGGCTGGATAATATTCCCAGGCATTCTCACCATCGAGTATGACCGAGACTACATTACAGTTTCCTCCGCCACATTGATCGGCAATGTTCAGTACGTTATTAATGAAATCCGCAACGGCATCATCACCATGCCACTTGTGATACTTGAATCCAATGGAATCTGACAATCCATCATCACGGAAGAAACCTGTCATTTTTGTATCAAACAGGTCGTAAGGCATGTGTAGCCATTCTTTCAGGGCAGAGACATCATGGCCATACTGCTTGCGCAGACTGTTGGCCAGCACCGTCTCACCACTGGCAGTCCACTTAAAACCATACTCATCGAGAATTCGGACCGTATCTTCACTAATGCCCCCCTCAGAAGGCCATACACCGACTGGCTTTCTGCCAAAGGCATTTTCAAATACCTCCAGCCCCTTCTCGACATGCCAGCGAACGCGGTTCGCCCCATCCGGATATTGTTCAAAGCGAGGAAGTTCAACATCTGGCATCGCGTCTTTGGCTGAATTGATATCCAGCATCAAAGGCATGATCGGATGTGCGTAAGGCGTCATCGAAAGTTCGACTATCCCTTCGTCAGCCAGTTTTTTATAACGTGGAATAATTCCAGCCAGCAGATCACCAATCACGGCCATCAGCAGACGGCGCTCTCTCAGAGAGAAGTTACTTCCCTTCTCCATAAGATGTTCAACGCGCTCATCGGTACGCCTGACGGTCTCACCCAGCCAGGCCAGGTGATACCAGACCAGGATATCGGCGAGAAACTGATCATTAAAATAATTCGCTGAATCTGGACGCTTACGCATCCAGTGCACCATATCCGCAAGCAGTTGAAACTGGGGATAAATCGCAACAAGTCGTTCGTGATTTGCCTTCAGGCAGTTTTCAGCCAGCTGCAGGCGCTCATCTACTGAATCGGGTAAGACCGGGCTGGCGAGTGCATCCAGCATGGGATCATTGATGGGGCGGCCAACATCCAGAAAGTCATGAACCTCCTGGGCATAGTCCTCGATCTGCTCGATCAAGGTCGGTGTAAAGTTAACCACGCTCCGGGCACCCGGCACCTCTTCCAGATGCCCCGCCATATCAACATAGTCCTTGATGGCATGCAGATAGGTCCAGGGTAGGCGATATTTTCCTGATGAGGGATCAAGATACTGAGGCTGATGCATATGCCAGCAGAACACCAGCTTTATTTTTGAATCTTTTTTATCTGACATATCGATTTCTAATTCCAAGCATTTCAGGTGTTACCAGAACCACGCCACCTTCGCTCACATGGAAACGCTTGGCATCATCTTCCGGATCTTCTCCGATAACTGTACCTTCTGGAATAACGCAACCCTTATCAATGACTGCATTCTTGATTTTACAGTTACGTCCAATTTCGACATCAGGCAACACAACAGAGTCTTCTACTGTCGAATAGGAATGAACACGCACATTCGAGAACAGTAGTGAATGTCTGACCATGGAACCGGAGATGATGCAGCCACCAGAGACCATGGCATCAACAGCCATACCGCGACGGTCGTCATCATCAAATACGAACTTGGCAGGAGGCAGTTGGGCCTGGTGAGTCCAGATAGGCCAGCTATCATCATAGAGATTGAGTTCAGGCGTAATGCCAATCAACTCAAGATTGGCCTTCCAGTATGAGTCTACGGTACCAACATCACGCCAGTAAGCCTGTCCTCCACTGGCAGGGTCACGGAACGGATGCGCCATAATCTTGTAGTTCTCGATGACCGAAGGAATGATGTCCTTGCCAAAATCATGGCTGGAGCCCGGCATATCGGAATCCTTGATGAGCTGCTCAAACAGGAAGGCCGTATTAAAGACATAGATACCCATGGAAGCCAGGGCCTTGCCCGGATTTCCCGGAATGGGATCAGGATTATCAGGCTTCTCCGCAAACTGGGTGATCATGTTGTCTTCATCAACCGACATCACACCAAAGGCCTTGGCCATTTCCAGGTCTACTTCGAGACAGCCCACCGTCATATCGGCCCCCGATTCCACATGGGCTGCGATCATGGTGCCGTAGTCCATCTTGTAGATATGGTCACCCGCCAGGATCAGGACATACTCAGGATCATGCTGACGGATAATATCCAGGTTCTGGTAAATCGCATCTGCCGTTCCTTCATACCAGGAGGTCTCAATTCGCTGCTGGGCAGGCAGCAACTCGACAAATTCACCGAACTCACCGCGGAGGAAGCCCCAACCCTGCTGGATATGCTTGATCAGGGAGTGAGCCTTGTACTGGCTAAGAATACCAACCTGGCGTATGCCTGAATTGATACAATTAGAAAGTGGGAAGTCGATAATCCTGAACTTGCCACCGAAAGGTACAGCAGGCTTCGCCCGCCACATAGTCATCTGCTTGAGCCTGGAACCACGCCCTCCAGCCAGGATCAGGGCAAGGGTGTTACGCGTGATGCGACTAACAAAACGTTGTGACTGAGAATCCATGGGTCTTCCTGTTCGTTTGATCAGTATTTGTGGCGAGCAAACCAGAGTGATGTAACAATGTAATCTGTTGGCACACTCTGTGCAGTTGTTACTTTGCATAGAGCATGCCAATTACCGTTGCATAATATCAGCTTTTACTAACGTTTTTATGACACAAAGCCCTAATATGGGCAATTAAGTTTCACAGGGGACAGACGTGCAAGTACAGCCACTCAACGATGACCTGCAACGTATTATCAATTCCAGTCACCATGACCCCTTCTCCGTACTGGGCAAGCACCCGATCGACAAAGATAATTGTATCATCCGGGTCTTTCTCCCTATGGCCGAAGAAGTACGCCTGGCCGATCTGGGCACACCACTGCATCGCATTGAAGGAACTGACTTTTTTGAATGGCATGGCCCGGCTGACCAGTGTGATGCACATTACGAACTCGAGTGGACAGACGCCCATGGTTATACCCATCGCCGCCACGACCCCTATTGTTTCCCAACCCAGCTAAGCGACTTTGATCTCCACCTGTTTAATGAAGGCAATCACCAGCATGCATATCGCATGCTCGGGGCTCACCCGCACGAAATAAACAACATCAAGGGCACACTGTTCTCGGTCTGGGCCCCGGGTGCGGAGCGCGTAAGTGTCATCGGCAACTTCAATAACTGGGATGGACGCACCAATCCGATGCGTGTTCGTGGCGGCAGTGGCGTCTGGGAACTATTTTTGCCCGAAATCTTCGCCGGTGAAGTCTACAAATTCGAAATTCGCAACCGTCACAGTACTGAGTCGTTCGAAAAGACCGATCCCTATGGCCAGCAGTTTGAGCATCGCCCCAAAACGGCTTCGGTCATCACGAGCCAGTCACCTTATGCCTGGAACGATGAAGACTGGATCCATCAGCGCAGCGAGTCACCCTGGGCGCATAAGGCCATGTCGATCTACGAGGTTCACCTGGGCTCCTGGCAACAGGATGACCAGGGTAACTTCCTCAGTTACAGGGAACTGGCCCATCGCCTGGTCGAATATGTCAAAGATCTGGGTTTCACCCATATCGAGCTCCTTCCTATCACTGAGCACCCACTGGATGCCTCCTGGGGATACCAGACCACGGGCTATTTCGCACCAACCAGCCGCTTTGGCGAACCAGATGATTTCCGCTACTTCATCGATTACTGCCACCAGCACAATATCGGTGTCATCCTCGACTGGGCCCCTGGCCACTTCCCCAAAGATGCCTTTGCGCTAGCACGCTTTGATGGCACAGCCCTGTACGAACATGAAGACCCACGCCGCGGTGAGCACCAGGACTGGGGCACGCTGATCTTTAATTACGAGCGCAGTGAGGTACGTGCCTTCCTCGTTTCCAGTGCTATGTACTGGGTTGAGGAATTCCATATCGACGGCCTGCGCGTAGACGCCGTGGCATCCATGCTGTACCTCGATTATTCACGCGAGGCTGACCAGTGGCTACCCAATCAGTACGGTGGCAACGAAAACCTCGGTGCCATCGAATTCCTGCGCCAGCTCAATACGGTCGTTCAGGAGAAGCATCACGGCGTACAGATTATCGCCGAAGAATCAACTTCCTGGCCCCAGGTTACCCGGCCTCCCTGGCTGGGCGGACTCGGGTTCACAATGAAATGGAACATGGGCTGGATGAATGACTCGCTGGACTATTTTGGCCACGACCCCATCCACCGCCTGTACCACCATGATCAGCTGACCTTCGGGCTCCTGTACTCATTTAGTGAAAATTTTGTCCTGCCCTTCTCGCATGACGAAGTGGTGCATGGAAAGCGCTCACTTCTTTACCGTATGCCCGGAGACGAATGGCAACGTTTTGCCAATCTTCGCCTGCTCTTCACCTACATGTGGACCTACCCCGGCAAGAAACTACTGTTCATGGGCTGTGAGTTTGGTCAGGGTGATGAATGGAATTTTGATGAAAGCCTGCAATGGTACCTGCTTCAGTTTGAAGGCCACCGCGGTATCCAGTCCCTGATACGCGACCTCAACCATCTTTACCAGGAACTGCCCGAATTACACCAACACGACTTTGACTGGCAGGGCTTCGAGTGGGTAGATTGTCATGATGCTGCCCAGTCGATATTGAGCTACCAGCGCAAGAGTGATGACAGCTTCGTCGTCACCGCACTGAACTTCACGCCGGTACCACGACAGGGTTACCGGATTGGGGTTCCTGAGCCAGGCTGCTATACCGAGCGCCTGAACTCAGACTCCGAATACTATGGCGGCAGCAACCTGGGAAATCAGCCCGAACTCTGGACTGAGGAAAAACCCTGGATGGGCCACCCCTACTCTCTGGAACTGACCCTGCCCCCACTGGCTGGCATCATCCTGAAGAAAAAAGATTAAGCCCTGAATTGTCGGCTCTAATGCCAACAGGTAGAATCTGCGCCACGCCCCCGTAGCTCAGCTGGATAGAGCGTCCCCCTCCTAAGGGGAAGGTCACACGTTCGAATCGTGTCGGGGGCGCCATTATTTTCCGTCAGGAAAAGAAGGGCGAATTCTCCCCGACCAAATAAGAGTGACCGTTCGACAAGCTGCAAAACAGCATTCACCCTCACACTCCTTATCTGATAATTTCTTAAGCACCCCACACTGTGCGCCACCAGGCGTAGGCATGTATATTCCTACTATAATTTGATTAGTAAAGCGCCTTTATTGAGGATACTCCATGCAACGTACATTACTTCTCTCCTGCGGAATTCTTCTTGGCATGACCAGCCTGACTGCCCATGCCGGCTCCATGTACTGCGGTAGCACTCTCGTCTCTGATGGTGTGCAGAATCCACTTTCCATGACCGAAGTTAAAGCAGCTTGTGGCGCACCTATTGAACATCGCACAATGAGCAACGAGCTTGTCTATGACAATAATAAAAATATCGTTGTTTTACGCTTTGATACCAATGGTATTTTGCAATCACTTAATACCGAGAGCTCGGCCGGAAAAAGTGCTCAGAACCAGAAAATCCAGGCTACCAGCGAGGCTATCAAGGAAGGCAAGCCTTTACCTAAGGAACCTCTAGACCAAAGGGCCGCCGACCCTGAAACAATCACCAAAGGTAAAGACGCTGACCCAGACACTATTACAAAAGGTGTCGATGCTACACCAGTATCTTCAGACGCAACTACGCAATAAGCGATATCCTGATCATCGAATAACCGGCCTATTATGGGCCGGTTTTCTTTTGTAGCAGACAGAGGAAAAAACCATCCATCTGTTTGGTGGGAAGAACACGAACACTTTTTGCCACTTCCGGATTTAAGGCCTTGCCAGACCATTCAGACAAACCCGGCTGAATGTTTGTAACCGGCATATCGACTGATAACACACTCATCTCGGGGTGCTTCCTCAACGCATCCTGGATAACCAGTTCATTCTCTTCAGGTGCGAAACTACAGGTTGAATACAGCAGTCTTCCGCCTGGCTTTAAGGACAGAATCGCAGAATGCAGCAAACGCTTCTGTTTGCGCGAGACCTCTTTAATCTTTTTCTCTGACCAGTGACGCCAGCTTTCTGGTTTGCCTGCACGGATTCTGGCCTCAGACGAACAGGGTGCATCGAGCAGTACACGATCAAATCTCTCGGGCACCTTATACCCGACTTCACGCCCATCCTTTAGATAAGTCCTCACCATGCTGGCGGCACCACGCTCGAGATTGGCCCTGAGCTTGAAGAAACGATTCTTTACCGGCTCAACCGCAGATAACTGCCCCTGGTTCTGCATCATTGCAGCAATATGTAAAGTCTTTCCACCTGGTGCAGCAGCAAGATCCAGGGTGGTTTCACCAGGCTGTGGATTAAGAATGATCGCTGCGAGCTGGCTGGACAAACCCTGGATATAAATCCTGCCCTCATTGAACATGGCCGAGTCTGTTAGCAGGCTACGGGCCTGTGCAGGCAAACAATAGCCATAGGGATTCCAGGGAAGCGCTTCGGGTTGCAGGCCCAGCCCTTTGAATTCATCAAGCACCTGGTCTGTGCTTGTCTTAAGGGGGTTAATGCGGAAACAGACCGGACGATCAGATGAAAAGCTTGTAAGCACTGGCTCCCATTGCGAAGAAGGGATTATTAACTGCAGTCGCTCAAGGAATCTGGCAGGTAGTTCTGTACTCATAACGGCGCGAAGTATACCAGCCCGAAACTAAAAACCCCCACACGATGGCGGGGGTTCTTATATGTCGCTTAAACGATGAGACTACCAGCGTGGGTAGTATGGGGCATAACCACCATAGCCAGGATATCCGCCATAACCGTAACCAGGATAACCACCATAGCCATATCCAGGATAACCACCATAACCGTAGCCCGGATAACCATAGGGGCCATAGCCATAAGGCCTACCGTAATAGTCATCATCCCACTCATTTTCCATCTCTTCCATCCAGTACATAGGAGTCCAGACGGGCCAGTCGTTGTAGTAATCGTCGCCACCCCACCAGGCGCTGGCCTGGGCTGAAACAGCCAACAGAAGCGCGACTAGGATTAATTTGAGTTTCATGACTTTATCCTCGTATTTATAGTTTGAGACATTAGCGTATTCTAATTTACCGAAAGTCCCAGTCCGGAATAATGACCAGAATCAATAAAATTCTAGTCTAGTTTATACAGAACGCCTCACCTCGAAGATATTCGGTAATGAAGATATCTTATCCAGCACCAGGCTCAGCTGCCCTGTTCCTGAGACTTCCAGCAGCAGATCCATGTGTACCGACTGATCTTCGGTATCCGTACGGGTATTGGCACTAAGGACATTGACCCGCTCGTTGCTCAGCACCTGGGTAATATCACGCAGCAGTCCCTGGCGATCGAATGCCTCGATATGGACCTGAACCTGCCCCCTGACTGCGGCCTCTCCCCAGTTCACCTCAACCAGTCGTGCTGAACGGTCATCTGGCAAATTCAGGATGTTCGGACAGTCCTGGCGATGAATCGTGACGCCCTTGCCCTGGGTGATATAGCCAATAACCGCATCGCCGGGTACCGGGTTACAGCAATGGGCCAGATTGGTCATCAGGTTACCAACTCCCTGAATCGTAATCCCTGCACCCTTCTCTTTCTTTTCATCCCCGCCATATCGGCGCCCCAGCGTCAGTGCCTCTTCAGGTACGGAAGGTACTTTTAACGCACTCGCAAGATGTCCAGGCGTAATATCCATACTGCCCAACGCAGCCAGAAGGTCTTCTCCCTTATGCAGATTAAAGTGCTGGGCCAGCTCGTCGAGATCGACATGATGCAGGCCGAGATGCTGGAGCTCACGATCCAGGATGGCTCGGCCATCTTTAACATGCAGACTATAATCCTGCTGTTTGAACCACCGCCTGATCTTGCCGCGAGCCCTTGAAGAAGCCAGGTACCCCAGTCGGGTGTCCATCCAGTCACGGCTGGGTCGTGAGGTACTGCTTGTGAGTATCTCTACACGCTCGCCTGAGTTGAGCTGGTAATTCAGGGGCACGATATGCCCGTCAATCTTGGCTCCTCGGGTACGGTGTCCAACCTCGGTATGTATGGAATAGGCAAAATCCAGCGGAGTTGCCCCCTTGGGCAGGTCCATGACTTCACCGGTTGGTGTTAGTACAAAAACACGGTCGCCGAATAGTTCGGTATCAAAACTCTCCAGGAAGGCCTGATCATCATCCCGACTGTCCAGTAAACGGCGAATAGAGGCAATCGTGTGTTCCATCGCCAGGTCCTGCTTACTGCCTTCTTTGTAACGCCAGTGCGCAGCCACACCATGTTCTGCAAACTCATGCATCTCACGGGTACGAATCTGTACCTCAACCACCCTGCCCTCTGGCCCAACCACTGCTGTATGCAGTGACTGATAACCATTCTCCTTGGTATTGGCGATGTAGTCGTCAAACTCATGAGGCAGATGACGCCAGTGCCCATGCACCACACCCAGGGCCAGATAGCATTGCGCTGGAGTTTCTACGACCACGCGTACCGCAAGCAGGTCCGCAAGGTCCTTAACCTGCACCTGTTTGCGTTGCATCTTCTTCCAGATGCTGTAGAGATGCTTGGGCCTGCCGTAGATTTCTGCCTCGAGCCCGGACTCCTGTAGATAGCCTTTTAACCGATCAACAAAGGCGTTGATATACGCCTCGCGCGTCGCCCGATTGTCCTCCATGGAACGGGCCAGATCCTTGTACTTTTCAGGCTCTAGATGACGGAAGGAAAGATCTTCCATTTCCCACTTCAACTGGCCTACCCCCAGACGGTTGGCCAGAGGTGAGAAAATATCCTTGGTCTCCTGCGCGATACAACGCCGGAAATCGGGCGTTTCATTCGGCAGGAGGCGCAGGCGCTGCACGCGGTAAGCCAGCTTGACCAGTACGGCACGCACATCATCAACCGAGGCCAGCAACATACGGCGCAGGGTTTCAGCTTTTTCCGGGGCGTGCGCAGTATCTTCGCTACATTCCTTAAAGGTATTCAGCCAGTTAATATTTTTGACCAGCTTTTCAACACGAGGCCCGAAGTCCTTCGCCAGCTCCCCTTCTTCAAAGGCTTCGCGCAGCCGAGGATCACTGAGCAGGGTAGAAATCAGGGTCTCTTCGTCTATGCCCAGATGCTTGAGCGTGACGACTACATCAACAGCACTCGGACGGTTATCTGCCTCAACTTCCTGATGCGCCCTGAGGGCAAGATCAAGAGCCCTGCCCAGGTCCTTATGCTCCGGATCACCGGCCAGACCATCCGTGAGTTCGGCGAACAGGCGATCATAATCCTGTTTATCGACGTGTCCTTTGAATAGGCTATGTTTCATGCTTGTTCCCTGACTTCCTTTTTCCCGTGTCAGATACCCAGCAAACCCGGCAGCTCACTGATATTCTGAATCATGGCATCAGGCTTTTCACCACCCGGCCAGGACTCATTATTTGCGTTAATCCAGACAGTGCGAATACCCAGGGCACTGGCACCCAGTACGTCACGCACAGGGTCATCACCAACATGCAACAACTGTTCCGCAGACACACCGGACCTGTCTATAGCAGCCTGATAAATGTCGGGGTGTGGCTTGGGCTGACCTACTTCAGCCGAGGTAATCACATAATCAAAATAATGACCAATACCAATATGATGGACATCAGCATTGCCATTCGTCATTGAGCCCAACGAATACAGGCCTGTCAGGCGATCCAGCACGTCTTCCGACTGTTCAAAGAAGACCACTTCATTCCTGGCCATCCAGAAAACTTCAAAGGCCGGATCGACCAGGGCATGATCATAACCCGCCTCATCAGCCAGCCCCCTGAGCCATTCCTTGCGCAACATCGTCAGGTCATAATGCCAGTGCGGATGTGCACCGAAATGGTGAATGCGGTGATCAATCAGGGCATCAAAATCATAACGTGAAGGGATACGCGGAAAATGTTCCTGCATCCAGGCGTAAAAGCGACGCTCGGCCTGCTCGATCACCGGGGCGCATGGCCACAGAGTGTCATCGAGATCAAAGCTAATGCTGCGTATCTGGCTGAAATCGCTCATTACTAATCCTGCTAGTCGAAGGGCACATTTTATCTGTTTCAGAAACACGGAGCACGCCTGCAAATCAGGTAAAATGGCTGTCCGTTTTTACTTAGATCAGTTCTATGGACGTCCATCTCAAGGCACTGGGTTGCCGGCTGAACGAAGCCGAGCTTGAACAGTGGTCACAGGAATTCAGGGCCCTCGGCCATAAAATAAGCCAGGACAGTGAACAGGCAGGCCTCATCGTGCTCAATACCTGTGCTGTCACCAGTGATGCCGCACGTAAATCACGAAACCTGATCAACCGCTTTCATCGTCATAACCCCGAGGCCAAACTGGTTGTCAGTGGCTGCCATGCCTCTCTTGATCCAGATGCCGTTGCCCAGACGCTTGGGGTAGACCTCGTTGTGACCAATGATTACAAGGACGAGCTGGTCCCCATGGTAATGGAAAAACTGGACCTCAACAGTATGCCCGAAATGGCTACCGAACCAGGCGATGCCTCACTGTTCCAGATGGGCCGTCACCGTGGTTTTATCAAGATCCAGGATGGTTGTCGCTATCGTTGCACTTTCTGCATTGTCACCGTTGCCCGCGGTGATGAGCGCAGCCGCAGCATCGCAGATATAGTTCACGAAATTAATCAGTTACATGAGTCTGGGGTGAAGGAAGTCGTGCTGACCGGCGTCCATGTTGGAGGCTATGGCTCTGACCTGGACTCCAGCCTCTATGATCTCGTTAAGCAAATCCTTACCGAGACCTCTATTCCCAGAATTCGATTTGCCTCCGTAGAGCCCTGGGACCTGCCAGAGGGTTTCTTCGAGCTGTTTGAAAATCAGCGCCTGATGCCGCATATGCACCTGCCACTTCAAAGTGGCTCCGATGCCGTACTCAGGAAAATGGCACGCCGCTGCAAAACCGATGAGTTTCGCACCCTGGTTGAAGAAGCCCGCAAGGCTATTCCCGGTTTTAACGTGACGACCGATATTATTGTTGGTTTCCCGGGAGAGACCGAGGATGACTGGCAACGGACTCTGGAATATGTCGAGTCAATCGGTTTTGGCCACATGCATATCTTCAGTTATTCACAACGTGAAGGCACCAAGGCAGCGGGGTTGCCTGGCCAGATTCCCAACGAGACCAGGAAACAACGCAGTCGAGAGATGCATGAACTGGGAGATCGCCTGAAAACAGCCTTCCTGGAAGAGCAAATTGGCCAGGAAACTGAAGTCCTCTGGGAACAGCTTATTGATAAAGACTCTGGCAAGGCAATGGACCAGGGATTTAGCAGAAACTATCTCAGGGTACAGGTCGAGCAAAAAGATAAGGACAGGGACAATCTGATCAGCCCCGTGCGCATTACCGGGGTAAAAAATGGCGTTTTAACTGGAGAAGAAATCGCAGGAAAAAATGGTGGGTCGTGAGCGATTCGAACGCTCGACCATCGCATTAAAAGTGCGGTGCTCTACCGGCTGAGCTAACGACCCACGCGAAGGGCGCCTAGTTTACACATTCACAACAGAATCTCAAGAAAAAGTCGTCTTCTCAGGCCGTTATGACGACAAAAACACGCCCTTACGCCCAGCCAGGCCGTGATACAGGGTCTCATCAGGTTGCTCAGAACAGAAAAACAGGTGGCTGAGGGCCTGGCTATCGCTTGCACCGAAACCTGGCATTGGTACCCTCATCCCGGGCCAGGCCTTAATAGACTCTGCCCAGTCATCTTCCAGTTGAGCATCATCCGTACTGAAATACACAGCAACGAGTCGTGCCTTCTGGCGCAGATAATCGATATGCCAGCGGAGGTTTTTCTCATCACGGGCATGCCGCCCCACCCTGGCACGCAGACCTCCCGGACCAAAGGCACTGCCGACATAGAGATAGAACCCGGGCTGCAGTCTCATTGCGCCTTTTTTACCAATCTCGACGGCTGATGGCTTCTGAACACGCATGAAGAGCATGTAGGTACCACCCTGCGCAGGTATTTCAGTGCGCACCCGCTCCTCAGTAAAACTATGGGTCATGAGGTTTGCGGGCGATAACATGGATATAACGCGCCATACTCCGGTACGGTTCCTTATGCGAGAAATCGCGCTCCAGGGCATATAACTCTTCAATATTACGCTGCCGGGCAACATCCCTGGGCAGGTAGTCACTAAAGCTACGGATACCGGTTTCCTCAAGCACTTCCAGCCCAACCGTATCCAGCCATTGCTTCACATCACCGGGATCCAGAGGATTCAGCGGCGTCAGGCCACCTGCTTCACCCGCATAATCTCCCGAGAGGACCTTTCTAAAGTTTCCGCGCAACAGGTTACGTAAGATGATGGAATGTAGATTGAAGTACATCAGGGAAAGCCATCCCCCCGGGGCCAGCAGGTTCGGTATGCCTTTCATTGCTTCTTCGGGCCTGGCCAGCCATTCCAGCACGGCATGAACCAGGACAAGGTCATATTGAGGCTTCCCCCTGGCTACAAGTTCCTGTAGCGGCTCAGCCAACACGCGAATCTGACCATGCCCGGCCTCCTCAAAGGCCTTACTCGCGGCTGCTCGCATCTCATCAGAGGGCTCACAATAAGTCACCTCATGTCCGAGTTCTGCCAGCATGATCGACATCTGACCCAGCCCTCCCCCAACATCAAGCACATGCAATTTTCTTTCCGTGGGTAAAAATCGGCTGAGGTCGTCCTGAACCAGGCGTATTCTGAGGATGCCCTTGGCAGTTGAGTAAATGTTCTTGCGAAGCCGATCGGTACGACCGTCGAAATAAATGTCGTCTGTCATGGAGTGCTGGCTATGAACTAGTCCGTTTGCCCAAATCGCTGACGATTAATTTCCTGCTTCTGCCTGACGGCCTCAGCCAGATCTATGTCCAGCTTGTCGCACAGGGCCAGCAGGTAGAGAAAGACATCGGCGGCCTCCGCCCCGATGTATGCTTTCGCTTTCATATCATGAATCAGATCGCGAGATTCCTCGTCACCAAGCCACTGGAATTCATGCAGCAATTCAGCCGCCTCCCTGGAAACAGCTATAGCCAGGTTCTTAGGCGTGTGCAGGGATTCCCAGCCCTGTCTGGTGGCAATCTCTCTGAAGGCCTCAATTGCCTGTTCGAGGTCCATATTCAGATCAGGGCTTAAACTCGGGCAAGGGGGTTTCACAGTACCAGCGTTTATCTTCTTCATCGTAACGCCAGGTCTGTGGGACAGTAAGCTCATGCACGGAGTTGCGGAGTTCGTGGTAATACTCCAGATACAGGGTGGTATATCCCTCCTCCTGTGATTCCGAGAGTACAACCGGGGCTAGTTCATAGTGTGTAACCTTGATGTTTTTCAGATACTTCAGGTCAACCGGTTGAACCTCGCCGTCAGGCAGGCGCGTCAGTGACATAGCACCTTCGTAGTCACCCCAGCGCAGTCCCTTGGCATAACGCAAAGAAGCAGACTTCAGGCCATCACCCTTGCTTTTCTTTTCAACGCTTGCACAGCCACCAAGAAAGAGAATGGCCGTGATCATAAATAAAACCCCGGTAGTTCTTAACAACTGTGCCACGCGCATCTCCTCGTTAATTGATTCCGTGTTCGCGCGTACTATGAAAACGGATTTCAGGAAACTTTTCCATAGCCATCTGCAGGTTCACGCGCGTTGGTGCGATATAGACCAGTTCATCCGAGTGATCCAGTGCCAGGTTCTGCGCGGCCTTGTCACGGAATTTCTCCATGGCCTTCGCGTCATCACTCTCGACCCAGCGCGCTGTATTCACACTAACGTTTTCGAAACTGCAATCGACCTTGTATTCATCTTTCAGACGCTGGGCGACCACGTCAAACTGCAACACACCCACGGCACCAAGAATAAGATCATTGTTATTCAGCGGTCGATACAACTGGGTAGCCCCTTCCTCACAAAGCTGACTCAGGCCCTTCTGTAGCTGCTTCATCTTGAGCGGGTCTTTCAATACGGCACGGCGGAAGAGTTCCGGGGCAAAATTGGGTATACCGGTAAAAGCCAGATCCTCGCCCTGGGTAAAGGTATCACCGATACGAATCGTGCCGTGATTATGCAGACCGATAATATCGCCAGGATAGGCTTTGTCGATGTGTCCACGATCCGACGCCATGAAAGTCAGGGCATCGGAAATTTTCACTTCCTTACCGATGCGCACATGTTTGAGCTTCATACCCTTGCAAAAGGTACCAGAGCAGATACGCAGGAAGGCAATACGATCGCGATGCTGTGGATCCATATTGGCCTGAACCTTGAAAACGAAACCGGAAAACTTTTCTTCCTGAGGTTCTATCTTACGTGTGAGGGTCTCACGTGACTGTGGAGCCGGCGCATACTTAACAAAGTCATCCAGCAGTTCGCTGATACCAAAGTTGTTAATGGCTGAACCGAAAAATACTGGTGTCAACTCACCCTTCAGATAGGCGTTGGCATCGAACTCATGACTTGCACCTTTTACCAGCTCTATCTCGTCACGCAGCTCTTCAGCCATGTCGCCGATCACCTCATCAAGGCGAGGATTGTCAATGCCCACTATGGTTTCGCCCTCGTGGATCCTGTCACCCTTAGCTGAATCAAACAGGTGAATTTCATCGCGATAGATGTGGTAGACACCCTTGAAACGTTTACCCATACCAATCGGCCAGGTTACGGGGGCACACTGAATCTTAAGCACCTCTTCGACCTCATCCATCAGGTCGATGGGATCTCGTCCTTCTCGATCGAGTTTGTTAATGAAGGTCATGATTGGGGTATCACGCAGGCGACAGACCTCCATCAGCTTGATAGTCCGGTCCTCAACACCCTTGGCCACATCGATAACCATGAGTGCTGAATCCACAGCAGTCAGGGTTCGGTAGGTGTCTTCAGAAAAGTCTTCGTGACCTGGGGTATCCAGCAGGTTGACGATACAGTCGTGATAAGGAAACTGCATGACCGAAGAGGTCACCGAGATTCCACGCTGTTTCTCAAGTTCCATCCAGTCCGATGTGGCATGACGTGCCGCCTTGCGGCCCTTGACTGTACCCGCGAGCTGGATGGCCCCACCAAACAGCAGCAGCTTTTCGGTCAGCGTGGTCTTACCGGCGTCTGGATGCGAGATGATCGCAAAGGTTCGGCGACGGTTCATTTCGTTGAGGTATTCAGACATGGATATTACTACGCGTGAGAAAGGCGGCGATTATAGCGCGACTCGGCAGACTCCGCAGGGGATGCCTGGACTATTCAGTCCCTGGGAGGGTCAGCTGCCTGGCCATGACCACTGCATCTTCACGGCCATCAGTATCTCGATAATAGCCCTGACGCAGGCCGATACGATGAAAGCCTTCTGACTCGTATAGATTGATGGCTATCTCGTTGGAGACGCGCACCTCAAGAAAAGCTGTCTGCGCCTGCTGATCGATTCCAACCTCAAGAAAATGACGGAGCAACCTTCGGCCCAGGCCCTGTCCCTGGTAATCAGGGTCTATTGTGATGTTCAGTATATGGCACTCACCCACCTGGATCATGGCCAAACCATAACCGACAATGTTTCCATCCATAATCATTAGCCAGGCCGGGTACTTCACCTTCAGGCAACTCTTGAAGATGCCTTCGGTCCAGGGATGTGGGTAGGCACGCTCCTCCACCATCATCACCATGGGCAGGTCGCGAAACTCCATGGGGCGAAACTTGACCACCCCGGTTTCCATCATGGCACTCAAGCAGCACCCCCTACCAGCTTCACCGCCAGTTTGAGATCTTCCCAGGCCTTTCGCTTGTCCGTGGGCTTACGCAACAGGTACGCGGGATGATAAGTCACGATGACGGGGATCCCGGTATCAGCATATAGGTAAGGGGCACCGCGAAGGCGTCCCAGAGCATCTTCCTTTTGCAGCAGGTTCTGTGCTGCGACCTTGCCCAGTACGAGTATGACCTTAGGCTGTACCAGCTCAATTTGTCGTTTCAGATAGGCCGAACACGCTGCGGACTCTTCAGGTAGAGGATCACGATTCTGTGGCGGCCTGCATTTGACGATGTTGGCGATATAGACCTGCTCCCTGCGCAGGCCGATGGCAGCCAGCATCTTGTTAAGTAGCTGCCCGGCCCGGCCCACAAAAGGTTCGCCCTGCTTATCCTCTTCAGAGCCTGGACCTTCACCAATGACCATCCAGTCAGCGTTCTGATCGCCAACTCCAAATACCGCCTGGGTACGTCCAGCAGCAAGCGCGCAGGCCTGACAATCACTAACCGTCTGTCTTAATTCTTCCCAGTTCAGTGTAGAAATATCAATTTGTGGCTCAACCGGGGCGTTCTCTGGAACCACTTCTGGCAGGACTTCTACTGGGACTGTTTCGGGGACAGGCAGGACTTCAGGTAAAGGCGCATCCGGCTCAGTTACCGGATGCGCTGTTGGATTACGTTCAACCCAGATGGGAATACCCATGGCCTGTAATGAGGCCTGTTGTCGCTTGCTCAGACGCATAGACTATGTGATCAGACATCACCCAGCTGGGGATGCGCCCGACTTACCGGGTCGGCAATACGATTCAGGGCATTGAGATAGGCCTTAACAGAGGCAATCACGATGTCGGTATCAGCGCCCTGGCCGTTAAAGATGTTGCCATCCTTTTTAAGACGAACAGTCACCTCACCCTGTGCATCAGTGCCACTGGTGATATTGTTGACCGAGTAAAGCTCCAGCTGGGTATTGCTGTTCACCACAGACTCAACCGCCTTGAATGCTGCATCAACCGGACCACCGCCCGAGGCTTCACCGCTGCGTTCTTCACCATCAACATTCAGGGTCAAAGTAGCGTACGGTGTTTCGCCCGTCTCGGAACAAACCCTGAGAGAAACCAGTTTGAAACACTCTTCTTCAAGGGCAGCCGTAGTTTCAGAAACCAGTGCCTGAAGGTCTTCATCGAAGATCTCATGCTTCTTGTCCGCAAGATCCTTGAAACGTGCAAATGCTGCGTTCAGCTCTTCCTCTGAGTCGAACTCGTATCCGAGTTCTGCGAGGCGCGTACGGAAGGCATTACGTCCGGAGTGCTTACCAAGAACAATGCGGTTCTTGCTCCACCCCACATCCTCGGCACGCATGATTTCATAGGTCTCACGTGACTTGAGTACGCCATCCTGATGGATACCTGATTCATGGGCAAAGGCATTAGCGCCCACAATCGCCTTATTGGGCTGTACCGGGAAACCGGTAATGCTTGAAACCAGGCGT
The DNA here is from genome assembly GCA_964641615.1 of uncultured Ectothiorhodospiraceae bacterium. GTDB lineage: Bacteria > Pseudomonadota > Gammaproteobacteria > J044 > J044 > JANTGN01. The sequence continues at coordinate 32,316 of CAZXNH010000025.1, forward strand.
GAACAGCTGGCGATTTGAGTCGTATCGAGTCGGGTGTCACAGCTAAAGACATCCTGACGCGTGCGCACACCCATTACAATCTCTTCAAGAGCAGCGTTACCTGCACGCTCACCCAGGCCATTAATAGTACATTCGACCTGCCTTGCACCGTTCATTACCGCAGATAAAGAGTTGGCGACCGCAAGCCCCAGATCATTGTGGCAATGCACCGAGAAGATAGCCTTGTCAGCATTAGGCACGCGCTCGATAAGCTGGCGAATCAGTTCACCGAACTGGGTCGGAACGTTATAACCAACCGTGTCCGGAATATTGATTGTCCGCGCACCGGCATCAATCACGGCCTCGATGATACGGCACAGAAAATCCAGCTCGGAACGACCCGCATCTTCCGGCGAGAATTCTACATTATCAGTAAACTGACGCGCCTTCTTCACGGCATAAACTGCCTGTTCAAGCACCGCATCGGGCTCCATGCGCAGCTTGGCCTTCATATGAATGGGCGAAGTCGCGATGAAGGTATGGATGCGTGATGACTCAGCATCTTTAAGGGCCTCACCGGCGCGTTCAATATCCTTGTCCAGGGCGCGGGCCAGCCCACAAACGGTACTGTCCTTAATCGTTCTGGCGACAGCCTGAACGGCTTCGAAATCTCCCGGACTAGCAATTGGGAATCCAGCCTCGATGACATCGACGCGCATCATCTCCAGGGCCTTCGCAATACGAACCTTTTCATCCTTCGTCATAGAAGCGCCGGGGCTTTGCTCCCCGTCACGCAAGGTTGTATCAAATATAATCAAATGGTCTTTATTCGACATTGCTGTCTCCAAACACTAATACTAGCTATTGTACAGAATTAGCCAGTAGCATAAACAGAATAAGGGATGATTGCGTGTGGCCTCGCCAGGCATGGATTAATGCCGCGGGCGCGGCAGTCGTAGCGATAGTGACAGGCAGAGGTGCATCTCCCGGGAAGGGCTATTGAATGATGCATTGTTGTCACAAGAGAACGTCATGGTTAGGAATATAAACAAGTTGGTCTGAAAAGCCAATACCCTAGCAATAAACTCAGGTTATTCAGATTGAACCTTTTTGCGCTTTCTTAACTTGCGTAGCAGATAGATCACGGGACCACTCGCGGTATAAAGCAGGGCAATACCAAACAGAACCTTGGCAGGCTCTATGGTGATCAGCATGAAGACGACAACAATCGCCAGCAACACCATGAATGGCACCTTGTGGCGCATATCGACCTGCTTGAAACTGAAATAGCTGACATTACTCACCATCAAAGCCCCGGCAATCAGGGTCATAGCAAAGGCATAGACCTTGACCTCGTTGCCAGTTATGGCCAGATCCTCCATGACCCATACCATGCCCATCATCAGGGCCGCAGCCGTCGGACTTGGCAAACCCTGGAAGAAACGTTTGTCGGCCGTTTCAACCTTGGTATTAAAACGCGCCAGCCGCAGTGCCGCCATGGTGGCGAAGAAGAAAGCCGCCAACCAGCCCAGCTTGCCCCACTGCCAACCCAGATCCTTCATAAAGACAAGCGACCACTCATACATGACCAGGGCCGGGGCCACACCAAAAGAAACCATGTCGGATAGACTGTCGTATTCAGCGCCAAATGCACTACTGGTATTGGTCATTCTTGCTACACGGCCATCCAGACCATCCAGAACCATGGCGATAAATACTGCGATCGCTGCAGCCTCATATCGCTGGTTCATGGCCGCGATAATGGCATAGAAGCCACCAAACATGGCCGCCGTAGTAAACAGGTTGGGCAGGAGATAAATGCCGCGATGGTGTTTATTGTTATCTGAATTTTCCATAGCTTTGGACTTTTAAATCAGGCTGGACTTAATCATATCCCCAGAAAAGATAACTGGCATTATTTCTTAACTACTTTTTAGCAGATTCAGGATAAAAAAAGGGGAGCCGAAGCTCCCCTTTTCATACTGCTTAGTTTTTCGACTTATCGACAATCTTGTTTGCCGTAATCCATGGCATCATCGAACGAAGACGCTCACCCACCTCTTCGATAGGATGCTCTGCATTCAGGCGACGACGCGCAGTCATCTCTGGATAGTTGGTCTGACCTTCCAGGATAAACTTCTTGGCATATTCACCTTCCTGGATACTCTTCAGTGCTTCACGCATGGCCCAGCGACTTTCTTCGTTGATTACCTTAGGGCCAGTGACGTACTCACCGTACTCGGCATTGTTAGAGATAGAGTAGTTCATGTTCGCAATACCGCCTTCGAACATGAGGTCAACGATCAGCTTCAGCTCATGCAGGCATTCGAAGTAAGCCATTTCAGGAGCGTAACCAGCTTCAGTAAGGGTTTCAAAACCCATCTTCACCAGCTCAACGGCACCACCACACAGTACGGCCTGCTCACCGAAAAGATCGGTTTCGGTCTCATCCTTGAAGGTAGTTTCGATGATACCGGTACGTCCACCACCAACACCGCTCGCATAAGACAGTGCAGTATCTTTCGCCTTGCCACTGGCATCCTGGTAAATCGCGATCAGGTCAGGAATACCACCACCACGCTGGAATTCCGAACGTACGGTATGACCAGGTGCCTTAGGGGCGATCATGATGACGTCAAGGTCCTTGCGGGGAACGATCTGGTTGTAATGAATAGAGAAGCCATGAGCAAAGGCCAGGGTAGCACCCGGCTTCAGGTTAGGCTCGAGCTGATCCTTGTACAGCTGCGACTGGAACTCATCCGGGGTCAGAACCATAACAACATCGGCATCTTTCACGGCTTCTTCAACAGTCTTGACTGGCAGACCATGAGCCTCAGCCTTGGCTGCAGAAGCAGAACCAGGACGCAGCGCGACAGTAACATCAACACCGGAATCCTTCAGGTTCAGTGCATGCGCATGACCCTGAGAACCATAACCAACAATGGTGACCTTCTTGCCCTGGATAATCGACAGATCAGCATCGCTGTCGTAATAGATGTTCATACTTATTCCCCGTAAATAAACTAAAGATTAAACAAAATAATTAAAGGTGAAGAGCCTTTTCGCCGCGCGCAATGCCCATGGCGCCTGAACGAACCACCTCGACAATGGGGTGCTCATTCAGTGCGGTAATGAAGGCATCAAGCTTCTGGCCGTCACCGGTCATCTCAATGGTATAGGTGCCGGGTGTCACATCGATGATATTGGCACGAAAGATATCAGACAGGCGTTTGACATCTTGCCTGGCTTCCATGTTTCCAACTTCCACCTTGATCATCATCATTTCACGCTCAATATGAGAATGCTCAGTCAGATCCATCAACTTGACCACATCGACTAGCTTGTTGAGCTGCTTGATGATCTGTTCAACGATCTCATTGCTACCACGCGTCACCACCGTCAGACGAGATAGCGTGTCATCGTCGGTAGGGGCAACGGTGAGTGATTCGATGTTGTAACCACGCGCTGAGAACAGGCCGGCCACCCGTGACAGGGCACCCGCTTCATTTTCCATCAAAATCGAGATTATATGCCGCATCGTCTTATACCAGGATCATCTCATTCAGGCCCGCTCCGGCCGGAATCATTGGGTAAACATTTTCTTCCGGATCAATAATGAAATCCATGAAGACCAGTTTGTCCTTGAGCTTCAGCGCCTCTTTGATAGCGCCTTCTACATCTTCAGGCTTTTCAATGCGCATACCGACATGTCCGTAGGCCTCGGCCAGCGCGACAAAATCGGGGAGTGATTCCATGTATGACATGGCATAACGTCCCTGATAGAAGAACTCCTGCCACTGGCGAACCATACCCATGTAACCGTTATTCAGGTTAAGGATCTTGATCGGCAGACCATACTGACGACAGGTCGACAATTCCTGGATACACATCTGGATACTGGAGTCACCGGTAATACAGGCAACGGTTTCATCCTGATGGGCAAACTGAACCCCCATAGCCGATGGCAGACCGAAGCCCATCGTGCCCAGACCACCCGAGTTGATCCAGCGATTTGGCTTGTTGAATCCATAATACTGGGCTGCAAACATCTGGTGCTGGCCCACATCTGAAGTCACAAAAGCATTGCCCTTGGTCAGCTTGTGCAGGCTCTCAACAACAAACTGAGGTTTGATCAGGCCGCTGTCCTTGTCATAGCGCATGCAGTCTTCCTTGCGCCATTCCTCAACCTGAGTCCACCAGGCCTTAAGGGCCTTGGCATCCAACTTGGCATTGCTGTCCTTCATGTCCTTGATCATGGCCTTAAGGACATTGGCGACATCTCCAACAATGGGAACATCAACCTTAACGTTCTTCGAAATTGAGGCCGGGTCGATATCGATATGAACGATTCGGGCCGTCGGACAGAATTTCTCGATATTGCCGGTTACGCGGTCATCAAAGCGGGCACCGATTGCGATCAGAACATCACAATGATGCATACTCATATTGGCCTCGTAGGTACCATGCATACCCAACATGCCCAGGAACTGCTTATCGTTAGCAGGGTAGCTGCCTAGCCCCATCAGGGTATTGGTAATTGGCGCACCCAACATCCTGGTGAAGTCCGTCAGTGGCTTTGCTGCGCCACTCGAGATAACACCACCACCGGTGTAGATCATTGGACGCTCTGCAGACAGAATCAGGTCCAGGGCCTTTTTAATCTGACGTGGGTGCCCCTTAAGTGTTGGGTTATAAGAGCGCATTTTTACACTGCGCGGATACTTGAACTCCGTACGGTTTGCTGTGATGTCCTTGGGAATATCAACCACAACAGGGCCTGGTCTGCCGGTCGAGGCAATATAAAAGGCCTTTTTAATCGTATCAGCCAGATCCTTTACGTCCTTGACCAGGAAATTATGTTTAACACAGGGACGAGTAATACCAACGGTATCAACTTCCTGGAAGGCATCATTACCAATCAGGTGACTTGGAACCTGTCCAGTAAATACGACAAGTGGCACCGAATCCATATAGGCATCGGCTATACCTGTAACGGCGTTGGTAGCACCCGGGCCGGAGGTAACGAGTACCACGCCGGTCTTGCCGGTTGACTTTGCATAACCCTCGGCAGCATGAACAGCACCCTGTTCGTGTCGCACCAGGATATGGCTGACATCCTCCTGCTGGTACAGTGCATCATAGATATGCAAAACCGCACCGCCAGGATAACCAAAGATCAGTTCCACTCCTTCCTCTTTGAGGCAGCGGGTGAAGATTTCGGCACCGGTCAGTTCCACGTATGTACTCCTGGAAAATTGTCCTGAAAAATCAGGGGAATACCCCCGAACCATTAAATTCGACGAAAGCTTACCATTCTAATATGAAATAACTCGAATTGCATCGTGAAACTCAGGGGTTTTCAGGGAATTTCTTGGATACTCCCGACTAGAATAGGATTTAATGCAGATTTATGGATTTCACCTGCCTGTAGAACCATTACAGGTATGCTAGGATTCCACCCATTTTCTTAGCAGGATCACGCACTTGGACTCAGGTTTACCACAGGCAATCAGCGGCATTATCCTCGCGGGTGGCAAGGGCCGACGCATGGATGGCCTGGACAAGGGTATGGTCGAGTTTCGCAATATGCCCCTGATTGAGCATGTGCTGCATCGCATTGCTCCGCAGGTTGACGCCCTGGTGATTAACGCCAATCGCAATTTCGATTTCTATGCCGCATCAGGCCTGCCTGTAGTTCCCGATGAACGCCTTGATTTCGCTGGTCCCCTGGCCGGGATTGAGGCGAGCCTGTCCAAAGCCCCGACGCCCCTGGCCCTTATCGTGCCCTGTGACACACCTTTCCTGCCAACTGACCTGGTCACCCGCATGATTGATGTCATGCATAAGGAACAGGCCGACGTGGTCATCCCGGATGATGGCGAAAGAGAGCAACCACTGATCTGCCTGATGAAAACCAGCCTGAAAGAAAGTATCAGCAGGGTTCTGGATGCCAACAGCCCAAAGGTTCGTGACTGGCTGGCGCTGCAGAACCTGGCCTGGGCCGATTTTTCAGATCAACACGAAGCCTTTGCCAACATCAATGATGCCGAAACGCTGGAGAAGCTCAGTGCCCACGATTAAGGCACCAAAACCCGTATTGGGGTTTGCCGCCTGGAGCGGCACAGGCAAGACTACCCTGCTAACCCAGGTCATCCCTCAACTCAGGGCCCATGGCATTCGCATTGCCATGATCAAGCATGCGCATCATAAGTTTGATGTCGACAAACCTGGCAAGGATAGCTACGAACTCCGTAAATCCGGCGCCAGCCAGATGCTGATCTGCTCCAGCCGTCGCTCTGCGCTAATGACAGATTTTGAGGAAGAACGCGAACCCCTTCTGACTGAGCAGCTTGAACAGATCAACATGGATCGCTGCGACCTTGTCCTCGTTGAGGGCTTCAAACACGAAGACTTTCCCAAGATCGAACTACATCGTCCCAGCGTTGGAAAACCCCTGATCTGCACCGAAGATGACAGTATCATCGCCCTGGCAACTGATGAGCCAGACTCAATCAAAGCCAGCGTTGATCTACTGCCCCTTAATGAACCCGAGGCCATTACCGCTTACATCATGTACTGGCTTTCTCAACAAAACGAAGAGAAATAATCATGGCTCTGCCCGGTTGTGACGACAACACCCAGAATCTGTTAACCGTTGAACAGGCCCTCGATGCCATCAGTCAGAGCATCCAGGCTGTCGATGGCGTGGAGAGACTCCCCATCACCGCCTCCCTGGACCGGGTCCTGGCAGAAATCGTCATCGCACCCTTTGATGTGCCACCACACCGTAATTCGGCCATGGACGGGTATGCGATTCAGCATGCCGACCTGAAGCAGGAAGGTGAAGCCAGACTGAGAGTTATCGGCAAGTCTTTTGCCGGCAAGCCCTTTGATGGGAACGTCAATAACGGTGAGGCTGTGCGCATCATGACAGGGGCCGTAGTCCCTGCGGGTGCCGATACCGTCGTCATGCAGGAGCATGTACAAGTCGATGGGGAGCACATCACTCTGAGTGCAGACCATAAATCCGGACAGAATATTCGTCACCCTGGTGAAGACATGAAGCAGGGTATCGAGATACTCAGTCCCGGACGACGTATAAATGCGGCTGACATTGGCCTGCTCGCCTCACTGGGTATTGCAGAAGTCACTGTGCGCCGTAGACCGCGGGTTGTGATTTTTTCAACTGGCGACGAGCTGCGCGGCATCGGTGAAACCCTGGGTGAGGGTGATATCTATGACAGCAATCGTTATACCCTGCGTGCCCTTTTGTCACGCCTTAATATCGACCTGGTCGACAGGGGTGTAATCCGCGATGACCCACAGGAAATTGGCGATGCCCTGCAACAGGCCTCCGAATCTGCCGACATGGTGATTACCAGTGGCGGCGTTTCCGTGGGCGAAGCGGACTTTGTAAAACAGAAGCTGGATGAACTCGGGGAAGTTGGATTCTGGAAAATCGCTATGAAACCGGGCAAACCCCTGGCCTTTGGCAAACTCGGCAGAGCCTTTTTCCTCGGCCTGCCGGGCAACCCTGTTTCAGTCATGGCCACCTTTATTCTCTTTGCCAGGCCCGCGCTGCAGCAGATGCAGGGAACCCAGGTAGAGACTCCGTTACGCCTTAAGGCAACACTGGGCTGCAATATCAAAAAGGCACCGGGGCGCAGAGATTACCAGCGCGGCACCCTGTCCCAGAAGCCCGATGGCACACTTGAGGCTAGCACTACGGGCATACAGGGATCACACATGCTCTCTTCCATGAGCCAGGCCAACTGCTTCATCGTGATCCCACAGGAAAGTGGCTCCATCAGTGCTGGTGCAGAAGTCGAGGTTATTCCTTTTAACGGACTCATTTAACGAACTCAGCCCGATCAATAAAAAAAGCCGGCTAATGCCGGCTTTTTTTATTGATCTCATATAAAGCGTTATCAGATCGCTTCATCACCCTCTTCGCCAGTACGGATACGAATTACGCGCTGCACATCCTGAACGAAGATTTTGCCATCTCCAATCTTGCCGGTGCGTGCGGCCTGGGAAATAGTCTCAACACACTGATCAGCCAGGTCATCACTGACAACGATCTCGAGTTTCACCTTGGGCATGAAATCTACTACGTACTCTGCACCACGATAGAGCTCTGTATGTCCTTTCTGACGACCAAAACCTTTAACTTCTGTCACCGTCAGACCCATGACATTAATTTCTGTTAAGGCCTCACGCACATCGTCGAGCTTGAACGGCTTTATGATCGCTTCGATCTTTTTCATTATTTACTCCTGACGGTACAGATATAATGCCGAAAGTCTATCCTGTTCGGTTGTCTATGCAAAGAGGCGTTTATAGCCTGAGGTAATGGGGTAGCGCCGGTCTTTACCAAAGGCCCTTGAAGTCACCCGCACACCAGGAGGTGCCTGACGCCTCTTGTACTCATTATTGAGGACCATCGATGCCACCCGCCTAACAGTCTCCTCATCATAACCAGCTGAGATGATCTTCTGGACTGGCCAGTCCTGCTCGATAAAGAACTGCAGTATGGAATCCAGTACATCATAAGGCGGCAGACTGTCTTCGTCTTTCTGATCGGGCGCCAGTTCTGCCGAGGGAGGACGGGTAATGACACGTTCCGGAATGACTGGGCTAATACTATTTCTGTATCGCGCCAGACGATAAACCTGCGTTTTCACAACATCTTTCAGAGGCGCAAATCCACCGGCCATGTCGCCATACAGGGTGGCGTATCCTACAGCCATTTCACTCTTGTTACCTGTTGTCAGCAGCATGCGCCCCGTCTTGTTGGAGATCGCCATCAGTATGATACCGCGACAGCGCGCCTGGATATTCTCCTCGGTCGCATCAACCGGTAACCCGCGGAACTCGTCCTCGAGCATCCCCAGGAAAGATTCAAAGGCAGGTTCAATTGGAATGACACGATAATCCACACCGAGCAACTCGGCCTCAGCGTGGGCATCATCCTTACTCATGTCCGCGGTATAACGTGAAGGCATCATAATGGCCTCCACCTGTGAAGCGCCCAGGGCATCCACCGCGATTGCCAGGGTCAGCGCAGAATCGATACCACCGGATAGACCTATCACCGCGCCACCGAACCCATTTTTGTTGATGTAATCTCGAACACCCATGACCAGGGCCCGGTAGACCAGGGCATCGTTATCTGGCCTTGGGCTCAGATCGACATGCCGACTCAATTCAGGGTGACCAATCGGGACATCAACAGCAGTCAGAGATTCCTCAAAGGCGGGGCCACGATACAACAGCCCTTTATGACTACTCATCACCAGAGACTCGCCATCGAAAACCAGCTCATCCTGGCCGCCCACCATATTCACATAAACAATGGGGCAGCTCGTTTCATTGACCCGGTTTTCAAGGGTATTAATGCGCTCTTCATATTTACCCTGATGGAAGGGCGAGGCATTGAGATTAACAATCAGCTCCGCGCCGGCGCTGGATGCCTTCAGCGCAGGCTCCGGCTGCCAGATATCTTCGCAGACTGTGATACCGACCTTAACGCCAGCCGTCTCGAATACCGCGGCTTCAGTGCCTGGCATGAAATAGCGGCGCTCATCAAAGACACTGTAATTGGGTAATAACTGCTTGTGGTAACGGACCAGTTCGCGTCCATCGCGCAAGACCACGGCAGAGTTATAAAGGCCCTCGGCCTCACGGACCGGGAGACCAATAACGGCTGTAATCCCCGTTAACTGTTCGCGCAGGCGGGTGAGCTCACGATCACACCACTCCAGCAGGCTGGGCCTGAGCAGGAGATCTTCGGGTGGATAACCTGTCATAGCCAGCTCAGGAAAGACCACCAGGTCTGCCTGGTGTTCATCCCTCGCCTGCTCTGCAAACTCCAATATGGCCTGAGCATTGCCCTCGACATCGCCGACCACCGGGTTTGTCTGGGCCAGGGCTACCCTGATCTGTCGATTCATCAGCCCCCCAGTAAGGCTTTCATGCTCTTACCCATTTCTGCAGGAGAGCGTACAACTGTCACGCCTGCCGCCTCGAGCGCGGCATACTTCTGATCAGCCGTACCTTTGCCGCCAGAAATAATCGCGCCCGCGTGCCCCATGCGTTTGCCCGCTGGCGCAGTCACACCGGCTATATAGGCAACCACCGGCTTGGTCACATTGGCCTGGATAAACTCAGCTGCCTCTTCTTCGGCCGAGCCTCCGATTTCACCCACCATGATAATGCCCTCTGTCTGGGGGTCTTCCTGGAAGCGTGACAGGCAATCTATGAAATTCATACCCTGAACAGGGTCGCCACCAATACCTACACAGGTAGACTGACCCAGACCCGCCAGCGTGGTCTGATGTACTGCTTCGTAGGTCAGGGTACCTGAACGAGAAACAATACCAATCTTACCCTTCTGGTGAATCGCCCCCGGCATAATACCTATCTTGCATTCACCCGGTGTAATCACACCCGGGCAATTGGGGCCGATAAGAACAGACTCACTCTTATCCAGTACCGCTCGAACCTTGAGCATGTCCAGTACTGGAATACCTTCGGTAATACAGACAATGACTTTGATGCCAGCAGCCTCTGCTTCAAGAATGGCATCGGCAGCAAAGGCCGCAGGGACGTAAATCATGGTTGCCTCGGCGCCCGTATCACGCACTGCATCGGCAACGGTGTTGAATACAGGCAGCCCGAGATGTTCCTGACCACCTTTACCAGGGGTGACACCTCCCACCATATTAGTGCCGTAGGCAATGGCCTGTTCCGAATGGAAGGTTCCCTGCTTGCCAGTGAATCCCTGGCAAATCACGCGTGTGTCACTATTAATAAGAATACTCATGACTGCGCCCCCGCCAACTCAATCGCCTTCTTCGCAGCCTCCGTCAAATCGGTGCTGGCAACGATGTTCAGGCCACTCTGTTCCAGCATGGCCCTTCCCTGCTCCACATTGGTTCCTTCCAGGCGGACCACAACAGGAACGGCTACGCCTTCTTCCTCCACGGCCTTGATAATACCTTCGGCTATCAGGTCACAGCGCACAATGCCCCCGAAGATGTTTACCAGAACCGCCTTTACCTTTTCATCAGAGAGTATGAGCTTGAAGGCCTCGGCAACCCGCTCAGCCGTTGTACCCCCACCTACATCGAGGAAGTTAGCCGGCTCACCACCATGCAGCTTGATCAGATCCATGGTTGCCATAGCAAGGCCTGCACCATTGACCATGCAGCCGATACTGCCATCAAGATGGATGTAATTGAGTTCGTGCTCACTGGCCCTGGCTTCGCGCGGATCTTCCTGACTAATATCGCGCATTTCCAACAATGCCTTCTGACGATACAGGGCGTTGTCATCCAGGTTGATCTTGGCATCGAGCAACACAAGATCGCCTTCTGCCGTGGTAATCAGGGGATTAATCTCGAGCAGGGAGGCATCGGCATCAATAAATACCTTGTACAGGCGATCAAGTATCTGCGCGAACTGGCGGATCTGGCCGCCTTCCAGGCCCAGGCCAAAGGCCAGGTTTCTGGACTGGTAAGGCATCAGGCCTGCAACGGGATCGACGTGTTCAGTTAGGATCTTTTCCGGTGTTTCAGCAGCCACCTTTTCGATATCCATACCACCGGCAGCGGAGGCCATGATCACAACCCGTTTCACGCTACGATCAATCAGCATGCCCAGATAAAACTCGTGGTCGATATCACTGGGAGCCTCTATGTATAGCGTATTAATGGGCAGGCCCTCAGGACCTGTCTGGTGAGTGACCAGGGAAGAGCCAAGCAGGTCATGCACTGCTGTCGTCAACTCATCCTGACTACGAACCAGTCGAACACCTCCGGCCTTACCGCGCCCTCCTGCATGAACCTGTGCCTTGACCACCCAGGCATCGCCACCCAGCTCGCTCACCGCACCATTCACTTCATCAGAACTATGGATCACGACTCCCTCAGGAACCGGCAAGCCTCTTTCTTTTAGCAACTGCTTGGACTGATACTCATGTAAATGCATCGATGTAATGTCCCGTTTTTATCTCTGGCGTGGTAAAACTATAACATTCGGATATCTGGCAAGTCTTATGTTACGTATCATTTTTGTACTCGCTGCCCTGGCAGTCATCGCGCTCATCGTTCGCAAGCTGCTCGCTTCTTCAGAGCAACAATCCAGAACAGAAAAGAAAGCCCCAAAACCACTAACCGATATGGTCAGGTGCGAAACCTGCGGCGTTCACCTGCCAGTGAACGAGGCCATTAAACAGGGCGCACATCACTTCTGCTCTCTAGAACACAAAGATCAGTACAGCGACAAAGACTGAATATGCCGCTTGAAACGATTCCACTGGGGCAGGAACAATCAATCTGGCGAGGCATACGTCTTTATAGCCTCTATCGGATTGTAATCGCTGGACTCTTCCTGGTTGTTGGCATTTCAGAACATGGACACCGCATTCTCGAAGCCACGGATCCGCAGGCATTCAGGGTTATAGCTGGCACCTACCTTTTCCTGAGCCTGGCCAGCAGTCTTCTGGCCCGCTTCCACAAACCCGGTTACCAGGCACAAATTTACATCCAGGCCGGAGTCGACCTGTTTTGCCTGATCGCCCTGATGCATACCAGTGGGGGCGTCTACAGCGGCATGGGTGCGTTGCTGATTATCTCAGTCGCAGGCATCAGCCTGCTCAGCCCCGGTATCGTAGCCCTGCTCTATGCCGCAGTGGCGTCATTGGCTCTGCTGGCCGACCAGGTTTATGGCTACTGGACCGAGAATTATGACCAGCCTGCCTATCTACCTACAGGCATTCTGGGCGCCACCCTGTTTGGTATCGCCCTGCTCGCCTCGCGCCTGGCCCAGTCTGCGCGTAAAAGTGAAAAGCTGGCAGAGCAACGCGGCATCGATCTCGCCCGGCTTTCTCAACTCAATGAACAGATTATTGAGCATATGCAGTCTGGCGTTATCGTGGTTGATGCGCAGGGCAAGGCAGAGCTGGTGAACCAGGCCGCATGGTCATTACTGGGCGAACCCGGAGCAGGCAACCCTCGTCGTATCCCTGAAATCGCACCAGAACTCATACAGGCCTATCGCAACTGGGCTGAAAACCCCAGCCAGGATAACCCTGTCATCCGGTTAGATAGCAACCAGGAATTGCAACTACGATTTAGCCACCTGGAAGGCCCTGGAAAACAGAACAACCTCATATATCTTGAAGACACCTCGGAACGCAAACGTATCGCACAGGATATGAAGCTGGCCTCACTGGGCAGGCTTACCGCCAGCATCGCTCATGAAATCCGCAACCCGCTCGGCGCCATTAGCCACGCTGCCCAGCTCCTGGATGAAAACCCTGAAATCGACAAGGCGGACTCCCGCCTGGTCCATATCATTCTTGATCACTCAAAGCGCATGAATACGGTGATACAGAATATTCTTGGCCTGTCGCGTAAGAGCACTGCCCAACCAGAGCCAATTGAACTAAAGCCATGGCTGACACAGTTCATACAGGAATTCTCCCAACACCATGGCTTCCCCCCGGAACGAATCATGCTTAGCCTTGACCCTGAAGATGCTTTAGCCACCTTCGATCAAAGCCAGCTCCACCAGGTGCTATGGAACCTATGTAGCAATGCCAAGAAATATGCCTGCACAACCGACAAATCCTGCCTCACTCTGCAGGGCGGTGTTGACAGAGAAATTCCCTTCCTGGATGTTATTGATAACGGCCCCGGCATTGAGCCGGACCTGCAGGAAAAGCTCTTTGAACCCTTTTTCACAACTACCAGCCAGGGAGTGGGGCTAGGTCTCTTCATCTCGCGTGAGATGTGTGAAAATAATGGCGCATCCCTCGAATACATTGCCATGCCCATGGGTGGCAGCTGCTTCAGAATTCAGTTCGCACGGAACCGTAGCCCAGAATGAATAACAAGATTCAGAACATCCTGATTATTGATGATGAACCCGATATTCGAGAACTACTCGAAATCACCCTTGGACGAATGGGCCATGAGAGTCATTCCGCTGGCACCGTAGCTGAGGGAAAAGAACTACTCGACAACAATGAATACGACTTATGCCTCACCGATATGCGCTTGCCAGACGGTACAGGTATCGAGATTGTTAGCCATATACAGGAACACTGTCCGCAAACGCCCGTAGCCGTCATTACCGCCTATGGCAGCATGGATACCGCCATACAGGCCCTAAAGGCTGGCGCCTTCGATTTTGTTTCCAAACCAGTAGAGCTCAAGATGCTCAGAGAGCTTATTAACAGCGCTCTTAAGCTTTCTACACCCGAAAATAATGATTCCCCCAAACCGCTTAAAGCTGGAATCACCGATCGTTTTATTGGCAACTCTTCGGCGAGCAGGAAACTTGTTGAGACCATACGCAAGCTAGCCCGCAGCCAGGCACCCATCTTCATTTACGGGGAGTCAGGCAGCGGCAAGGAACTGGTTGCCAGAAGCATCCATGAGCTCGGGCCGAAATCTGATGCGCCCTTTATCGCTGTAAACTGCGGCGCTATCCCTGCTGAGTTGATGGAAAGTGAGTTTTTCGGACATCTCAAGGGCAGCTTTACCGGCGCAATGCAGGATAAAGACGGTCTGTTCATGGCCGCGAACGGCGGCACGCTGTTCCTGGACGAAATCGCCGAACTGCCACTGGCCATGCAGGTTAAATTATTACGCGCCATTCAGGAACGCGCAGTTAA
>CAZXNH010000026.1:0-46016 GCA_964641615.1 uncultured Ectothiorhodospiraceae bacterium
GTGAAGGCATGGAGAATTGCCGGACTGTTCGAGTGGCCGATTATGGCATTTATGGGTATTTTACTCGGTCTTTTTGCCAAGGTGGCTTTCGAGCAGGGTAAGGTCGCCGGGGCGGCGGTTTCTTGCCTACTTCTTTATTGCTGCTGATAAAGAAGTAGGTCGCTAAAGCTCCCGCAGGGAGCAAGCGAAACAGCTTTCCTATTCAGTAAAACTCAAATCAGAAGTAATACAACACCAACGACAATCCCAACAGTACTGCCACCCACAACACCATACTGCCGGTGGGCCAGGTGCGAGCCAGCAAGCCGTGTTCACCATGATGACGCGCTAGCCCACGTTGGGCCATACCCAGTGCAGCCAGGGTGTGTTTGTTGACCCGTTCTTTTACCGAGGTCAGCTGGGTCATGAACTTCTGTACGCCATCAGGTACTACGCGTCGGTACAACCACTCGGCGTCCAGATTCACTGACTTGAGTTCCGGCGGATAGATATGTGCCAGCTTAAGCCAGGTAAAGGCCAGGGCGGAGAAGGCCAGCAACTGCATTTGCGCCAGTACATGGCTCATGTCATAGGGCCAGTAACCAGTGTCGTAAGGCAGCAGGTCATAGAGGTACAGCGGGAAGGTACCGATACCCACGCACAACAGGGCCGCAATCGTCATCGCGATGAGCATATTGGTGGGAGCCTCTCGGGCCTCGGCAACAAAGCGTGAGTCGTGGGCAAAGAAGGCGAAGAACGGGATCTTGATACCGGCGTGGTGGAACACACCGGCAGAGGCGAATAGCAGGGCCAGCCACACCCAGTCGTAGCCCTCCATTAAGGCGGCGCTCATGATCATGGATTTACTGACGAAGCCGCTGAACAGGGGGAAGGCAGAGATCGAGGCGGCTCCCACCATGCACAGTATGGCGGTCTTGGGCATCTTCTTGTACAGGCCGCCCAGTTCCGAACCACGCATTTCACCGGTGACGTGCAGCACGGCACCCATGCTCATCATCAGCAGACCCTTGAAGATGACGTCGTTGAAGGCGTGGGCCACCGCGCCGTTGAGCGCCAGCTCAGTGCCGATGCCGATTCCCACCACCATGAAACCAACCTGGTTGATCATGCTGTAGGCCAGCACTCGGCGCAGGTCGTTCTCGATTACGGCATAGAAGATGGGGAAGCAGGCCATCAGGGCGCCGATGTAGACCAGGATCTCGGTGCCAGCATAACCACGTGCCAGGGCATAGACCGCTACCTTGGTGGTAAAGGCACTTAGGAACACCGTGCCGCTAGGGGTGGCCTCCGGGTATGCGTCCGTGAGCCAGTTATGCAGGAAGGGGAAAGCACTCTTGATGCCGAAGGCGAGGAAGATCAGCAGGCCGCCAGGGGCGTCCAGGCCGATGTGGTCGAAGCTCAGACCGCCGCCGTTGGAGGCATAAAGGATGGTGCCGGCCAGTAGCAACACACCGGAGCCTACCTGCATGACCAGGTAACGTATGCTGGCACCGAAGGCCTGTTCGGTGCGTCGGGCCAGGATCAGGACCACCGAGGTCAGTGCCATGAGCTCCCAGTAGATGAACAGGGTCAGCAGGTCACCGGCGAACACCGCGCCTACCGCACTACCGGCATAGGCCAGGGCGGCCACATCCTGCATTCGGTCACGTACGTGCAGCGCGTAAATCACACCGATGAAGGCGGCCAGATGGAACAGATAGCCGAACAGGATGGACAGCGAGTCCACGCGCACCGGGGTCAGGGTCAGGCCAAACAATTCCGCCTGCACCAGGGTGCCCGGTTCCAGCTGGTACACACCCAGGGCACCAAGCACGGGGGCACTGATCATCACCACGGCGCGTAGCCAGCCACGAGTGAAGCCGGACAGGATCGCGCCCAGGAACAGGGGCAGGACCGGGGTAAGCTCAGTCATCGTCGGCCCCCCGCCGCTCGTAGTATTCCTCGTCGCGCATCACCAGTTTGCGCATTTCCTTGGCCAGCAGCACCAGAATCACACAGGCAACGAAACCGTACAGGGCATAAAAGCCGATCACGCCCTCCCAGGGGTGTTCGCCGTGACGATGCAGCACCAGGTCCAGCCCCGCCAGGATCACACAGGCTGCGACCAGGCCGCGGATGACCAGTCGAGTGTTACGCGGATTATCGAACAGATACTTGCGCTCATTGCTCATAAGTCGATTCCCCCAAGCAGCCGGTATATCGGCTCGGCGTAGAAAAACAGTAACAGACAGCCCGTGGCGGTGATTCCCATGGCCAGCAGACTGGGCAGCGGCGCCTCATGTATACCGGTAACCTGTGTCGCCGGCGCAGCAAAGAAACCCCGAAGCGGAACCACCATCAGGTAGAGGATGTTCAGAAGCGAGCTCACCAGCAGCACGGCAGTGAGCAACCAGATGCCGGAATCCAGGGTCCCCTGCACCAGTAGCCACTTACTCCAGGTGCCGCCGAACGGAGGCAGGCCAACGATAGACACGGCTCCGATGGTAAAGGCCAGCATGGTCAGGGGCATCTGCCGGCCCAGCCCATCCAGCTCGCTAACCCGTGTCTTGTGGGCGGCGACCAGGATGGCGCCGGCACAGAAGAACAGGGTGATCTTGCCGAAGGCGTGCATGGCGATATGCATGCCCCCGCCGACCACACCTGCGGCGGTGCCCAGCATGGCACCCAGAGTGATGTACCCAAGCTGGCTGACGGTGGAATAGGCCAGCCGCGCCTTGAGGTTGTCCCTGGTCATGGCGATCAGCGACGCCAGCAAAATGGTCAGGCCTGCCAGGGCAGCCAGCCAGTCCGCAGCTGCCAGTCCAGACAGGGTGTCTAGCCCAAAAATATAAACCGCCACCTTGAGTATGGTGAACACACCAGCTTTGACCACGGCCACTGCGTGCAACAGGGCAGAGACTGGCGTTGGCGCAACCATGGCTGCTGGTAGCCAGCGGTGGAAGGGCATGAGGGCTGCCTTGCCAGTACCCAGCACATAGAGCATCAGCAATACGCTCAGCAACATGCCATCAGTGTCCGGGCTGAATACTCCCCCCGGGGTGAAGCTCAGGGTGCCGGTTAGCAGCCAGGTCCAGATCACGGCGAATAACAACAGGCCCACCGAGGTACCCATCAGCAATACCAGGTAAACGCGACCGGCCCGGCGTGCCTCGTCAGTGCCGGAGTGGGTGACCAGCGGATAGGTGGCCAGGGTCAGCGCCTCGTAGAAGATGAACAGGGTCAGCATATCGGCAGCCAGGGCGATACCCATGGCGGCAGCGATAGAAATGGCGAATGCGGCATAGAAGCGGGTCTGGTTCTTCTCTCCGTGGCCACGCATGTAGCCGATGGCGTACAGGGTAGTCACCGGCCACAGGAAGCTCGCCACCAGGGCGAACAATAGCCCCAGGGGTTCTGGAGACAGGGATAGAGCCATACCAGGGATGGGTTCTGCGAGAATCAGGCTAGGCGCTGTCTCCGGCGACCAGTTGGCGGCCAGTAGCGCCACCAGGATGAACTGCACTACACCGGCGGCCAGGCTTACGGTCTCACGCAGATTGGGCCAGCGCCCGGTCAGCAGTACGGCTATCGCCGTGAGTAAGGGCAGCGTAATGATCCAGGGCAGCAGTGCCTGCACACTCATGGCCGTCCCTCCAGCAGCTGACTTGCTGCCTGCTGGGCCAGACCAACGTTCAGTTCAGTGAACAGGCCAAAATAGATATTAGCTGCTGCCAGTATCCACAGGGGGAGCAACAGGGACAAAGGGGCCTCCCTGGGTACAACCGCACCTTCTTCGGGACGCTGGAAATAGGCCGCTTCCACCAGGCGCCACATGTACAACAGGGCAATGATAGAGCCGATCAGCACCAGCACGGCCAGAGGCCACAGGCCCTGTTCCAGAATGGCCAGTACCAGGAACCACTTGCTGATAAAGCCGGCAGTGCCTGGCACCCCAATCAGGCTTAGTCCGCCAATCACGATGGCCGCCATGGTCCAGGGCATGCTGCGACCGAGCCCGGCAAATTCTTTCAGTCCCACCCTGCCCAACTGGTAGGCGACTGCACCCAGGGCCAGGAACAGGGCGCCCTTCATCAGGGCATGGTTGAACAGATGCATAATGGCTGCGCTTACCCCGGCCGCAGAGGCCAGTCCGATACCCAGCACCATGTAGCCAACCTGGGCCACGCTGGAGTAGGCCAGCATACGTTTAACATTCTCCTGGTACACGGCCACCAGGGAGGCAATAAGAATCCCTGCCGAGCCGAGTACGATCAGCAATACATTCAGCGGCATGTCGCCCAGGGAAAAGTCCACGCCAAACACATCGAGGATAAAGCGCAGCAGGGCGTAGACAGCCACCTTGGTGGCGGTGGCAGCGAACAGAGCGCTGACTACTGAGGGAGCGTATGCATAGGCGTTAGGCAGCCATAAATGTAGAGGGAATAGCGCCAGTTTCAGGCCGATGCCCACGGTCAGAAAGGCGAATCCTGCCCGCACTGAACGGGTATCTGCCACTGCCGGCAGCCGCTGCGCCAGATCCTGCATGTTCAGGGTGCCGGTCATCAGGTAGAGAAAGCCGATGCCGATCAGGATGAACGTGGCACCGATACTGCCCATGACCAGGTACTGGAATGCGGCACTGATGGCTCGTCGGTCGTGGCCCATGCTGATCAGGGCATAGGAGGCCAGGGATGAGACCTCCAGGAATACGAACAGGTTGAAGGCATCGCCGGTTACCGTGATACCACTGAGGCCGGCGCAGACGAGTAAGATGGCGGCGTAGAAAGCGGGAATACGTGATGTCTCAATTTCCCGAAGAACGCTGCGGCGGGCATAGGCCATTACCAGTGCAGCAATGACGCAGACAATCAGCAGTACGTAAGCACCGAGCAGGTCCACGCGCAGCTCGATGCCCCAGGGCGGTGCCCAGCCACCCAGTTGGTAGCTAACCGTTCCTTCCTGCACAACACGCTGCAATAGTGCGACAGCGGCCGCCAGACTGAGTACGCTACTGCTTAGTGCAATCAGCCAGGCCGCCCCGGCACGTCCGGCCAGCACACAGACCGGTGCTGCCAGCAAGGGCAGGATGATCGCCAGCAGGGGCAGATGATCCCCCAGGTTCACCGTGTCAGATCCTCCGGCTTATCGGAGGTTGCTTCATCTGGCTCGTCTGCCTTCAGGTCAAGGGCATGTATATCGTCTTCCTCCACACTGCCGTAGGCCTCATAAATGCGCACAGCCAGGGCCAGACCCACAGCGGTGGTGGCAACTGAAACAACGATAGCGGTCAGGATGAGTACATGAGGCAGGGGATTGGCGTAGTTAGTAACGCCTTCTTCGAGGATGGGCGCAATGCCGCCTTCTACAAAGCCCAGTGAGATGTAAAAGATGAATACTGAGGCCTGGAACAGGCCCAGACCGACCAGCTTCTTAATCAGGTTGCCCTGTGCGATGACCACGTAGAAACCAGCCATCATCAGGAACACCACCACCCAGTAATTGAACAGATCGGACACGTTGCTCACAGTTGTCGCCTCCGTCCTGACAGGGCATAGAAGATACTCAGCACCACGGCGAACACACAGATGCCGATACCCAACTCCACAAGGAGAATGCCTAGATGACGGCCCGCCACCGGGTCCTCGGCCAGTACCGTATAGTCAAGGAATGGACGGCCGTGAAGCAGGGCGTACAGACCTACACTGCCATACACCAGGACCCCGAAGGCGGCCAGTCTCGGCAGCCATCGGGCGGGTACTACCAGGCGGGCGTCGCCATCGCCAAATACCAGGTCATAGAGCACCATGCCAGTGGCGAAAATAACTCCGGCCTGGAAACCGCCACCGGCCCCGTATTCTCCATGCAACTGAACATAGAGGGCGTAGAGCAGGATAAAGGGAATAAGTACCTTGACCACCAGCCGTAGCACCGGCTGTGATCCGATAGCTGTCTGCCCGGGGCGGGGGCGCGCCCCATCATTGGTACCTAGCAGAAGAAACACACCCAGTCCGGCGGTGAAAATCACCAGGGTCTCACCCAGGGTGTCGAAGCCACGATAGCTGGCCAGCACCGCAGTAACGATGTTGGGGATACCCATTTCCTTGGGGGCATTTTCAATATAGTGCGGGGCCACGTGCTGATGAGCTGGGGCCTCGGGGTCCCCCAGGCGAGGGATGTCAAGGGTGCCATAGATCAGGGCTGCGCCGGTCACCCCCACTACCACTAGTGGCAGCAGGGGACTGTGTTTGGGTCGGCGTTCCCAGCGCCCGGTCAGGCGCAGGCTTGAAAGCAGGAGTATCGTGGTCACCCCGGCACCTACGGCGGCCTCGGTGAAGGCCACATCCGCCGCATCTAGGTCCATGAATAACGCGGCAGTCAGTAAGCTGTAGATACCAAACATCATGGCTACCGCAAACAGGTCACGCATGCGGATAGCCGCCACGGCGATAATGACCAGGAATCCCAGCAGCAGGATATCGATCAGGATATCGATGCCTTGTCCTCCTTCGCCGTTTCGTCTTTCGGTCCCTGGCCGCCATGCAGGGCCGCCTTGGCCATGGCATGGCTGGCGGTTGGATTGGTGGCCAGTATGAACATCAAAATCAGTAGGACCTTTAGCAGGTCCAGGGACCAGTCCATCTGCAACATCAATCCGCTTAGCAACAGGGGAGCGGCCAGGGTTTCTGTAACGCCAGCAGCGTGTACCCGTGAGAAAAAGTCAGGTAGGCGCAGCAGGCCTACACCACCGGTGATACAGAGGAAACTGCCCGCCAGCAGGCATGCCGCGCTCAGGCCCTCAAGCAACAGGTTCATTCGGCTTCCTCCCCCGCGCCATATTCGAAGAAACGCATGACCGCAATGGTGCCGACGAAATTGACCATGGCATAGAGCAGTGCCACGTCCAGGAAACCACTCCAGTCCAGGGCGTAGCCGCCCACGGCAATGAGCAGTACGGTCTTGGTGCCGAATAAATTGGCCGCCAGCAGGCGATCATAGGCAGTCGGCCCCATGAAGGCACGGACCAGGGCGAGAACCATGGTGACAATAATGGCGAGCACGGCGGCGTTGAGCATGTTCAGATCCCGGTACGACGAATACGCCGCTCCATCTCACCCTCATGCAGTTCTTCCAGGCCCTGCTTGCACAGGTGGTGCACCAGGAAATGATCATCAAATACGTCTGCGGTCAGGGTGCCCGGGGTCAGGGTAATGGAGTTAGCGTAAAGCGCTTTTTGCACGGGGCTGGAAAGATTGACTGGTAAGCGTGTCCAGCCTGGCTCCACAGGCAGGGATGGATCCCAGATGCGGCGGGCGACATTGATGTTGGCCTTGATCAGTTCCCACAACAGCCAGAATCCGTAGCTTAAAAGGGCCAGGCTGGGAACCAGGCAAACAGGTGTTTTGTCTACCTTATCCATGCGCCATAGCAACCAGGCCGATAACATCGCGGACAGGGCGCCAAGGGTTAGTAGCAGGGGGGTGAAATGCCCCGATAGTATCAGCCAGAAAAGATACAAAATTAACGAGACGCGCAGATAATGCATTTTTCTCTCAATGCGTAGATGATCCCACGCCAAAAGGGATAGATTCTTATTACATTATTTAGGGTGAAGTTACCGAACCAGTGCAATATTTGCAATGATCGTAAGGATATTACGGATCAGTTTCATGCTGTCGCTTGCATCGGAAATGAGGCGGTTCGGCAGGAACCAGACAACACCCATTCATCCATCTGTCGATCAGTAATAGGTCTTAAAAGTATCGACGTGACTTGAGTCCGTTCGACGTACAAAACACACGAAGTGGTATGCGAAAAATCTTCTGGTTTAAAGATGTAGGGGAAAAGACAGAACTCTAGCGAGTTCCAAAAACAACTATCGTCTTACCATGTGCACTGATCAGTCCACGCTCTTCGAGTTCCTTGAGAACACGCCCGGCCATCTCACGTGAGCAACCTACAATCTTGGCCAGTTCCTGTCGGGTAATACGGATCTGCATACCTTCAGGATGGGTCATGGCATCAGGCTGACGAGCCAGTTCAAGCAGGGTGTGGGCAATACGGCCGGAGACATCGACAAAGGCCAGGTCGATGACCTTGCGGCTTGTGTCGCGCAGGCGATCGGCCATCTGCGAGGCAAGTTTAAAGAGTATGTCGGGGGACTCGGTTGCTAGTGTGCGGAACTGGGGGTAATGAATCTCGGCCAGCTGACATTCGTTGCGGGCGATGATCCAGGCACTACGGGCCTTTTCATCGAATAAACCCATCTCGCCAAAGAAGTCACCCTTGTTGAGATAGGCCATAACCATTTCATGGCCGCTATTGTCTTCAATCATTACGCTGACAGAACCGCGGGTGATATAGTACAGCGTGTCCGGGACATCACCGGCATGGATGATGACGGAACGCGCGGGATAGGTCTTGAGATGAGCATGCTCAAGAAACTTCTCGATCGCGGGATCCGGCTTGGGAATGTTTCTCCTCAGGCTCTCCATGTATCTCGTTATATCCTGGTGATTCCTGTAACTATACAAGTTTATGCAAGCCCGGGCCTTATGTCGACCGAATCCAGAGGAGTGGTATGAAAGCGCGAGTTAAGTGGTTGGATAATATGAGTTTTGTCGGAGAGTCCGGCAGTGGCCACTCTGTTGTTATGGATGGTCCTCCAGGACTGGGGGGCAGAGACCTTGGCATACGGCCCATGGAAATGCTGTTGCTGGGACTCGGCGGTTGTACCAGTTTTGATGTGGTCCTGATCCTGAAAAAGATGCATCAGCCGATTACCGACTGCGAGGTCGAGATTGAGGCAGAGCGCGCGGAGGAGGATCCCAAGGTCTTCACTAAGATTCATGTGCATTTCATTATCACGGGTACCAGAGAATTATCCGAGAAACATGTGGCGCGTGCTGTGAAGCTGTCCGCAGAGAAGTACTGTTCTGCTTCACTAATGCTCGGTGAAGTTGCTGAAATTACCCATGACTATGAAGTTAAGGAGGCGCGTGCGTGAGCGCCGGGGATGCCTTCAGAAAACTGCTGGATGAATACTATCAGGCCTGGTTTCGCTTCCACCCGCTGGCAGCAGTCGAGGCTGGGGTAGCTGGTTATGCAGACCAGTTGCCGCCTTATGATGATGACGAGATCGGCGCCCTGGTCGGTCTTAACGAGATGTTCCTGGCCGGACTGGATGAGCTGGATTACGGCGCACTGGATGCCGATCAGTTAATCGATTTCCGTCTGGCCTATAGTGCCGCCCTGCTGGAAAATCACGAGCTAAGAGAATCTGACTGGCGTCACCACAATCCCACCCGTTTTATTCCACTGGAAGCCATTCATCAGCTTTTCCTGCGTCCGGTAGAGAATTTTGAGCAGGCCATCGAGGCAAGGCTGGCCCAGTTCCCCGAGTACCTGCGCGGTGCACGTACCCATCTAATTGATACCGCAGAACTGATACCGACACTCTGGCTGGAATCGGCCATTGTAGAGGCCCAGTCTGGTGCAGCGTATCTGCGCAGCCTTGAAAGTCATCCGAAGCTTGCCACGATTCGTGATCGTCATATCCTGCTGGAGGTCTCGGCGCGCGCCCTGGAAGAGTATGCCCATTTCCTGGAGCGGGACATTCGTCCCCAGGCGGCTGGTCAGTTTGCCTGTGGACAGGACCACTTCGAACGCATTCTTCGCTACGGACATTTTCTGGATATCTCTGCCGACGAGTTATTTGATTTCGGTGCGTCACTGTTTGAGCAGACCGAGGCGCAGATGCGTGAGGTTTGCAAAGCACTAACAGGGAATGATGATATCCAGGCACTGATTCAGCAGATTCAGTCACGCCATCCTGCGGCTGAAGATCTCATGCAGCACTACAAGGAGCGCATGAAGGCCGCGCGCAGTTTCCTGGAAGAGCATGACATCGTTCCCATGCCTGAGTCACAGAAGCTGTCTGTGATTGAGACACCAGGCTATCTGCGACACCAGATTCCCTTTGCGGCCTACATGGAGCCAGCCCCCAACGATCCAGACCAGAAGGGTTACTACTACGTCACCCCGGTGGATGACGATGAGCTGCTGGCCGAGCATAACGAACTCTCGATTGATCATACCTGCGTACACGAGGCCTGGCCGGGTCATCATCTGCAGTTTGTCACTGCGAACGGCAGCGAGACTTCACGTAGCCTGCCGCGTTTTCTGAATGCCTCGGCCACACTTTATGAGGGCTGGGCCCTGTACTGCGAGGAACTCATGGTAGAGCAGGGTTTCCTCAATCAGCCGGAGTCACGATTCCAGTTGTTACGGGATCGCCTGTGGCGTGCCCTGCGTATACAGATTGATGTATCCCTCCATTGTCGGGATATGAGCATTGATGAGGCCGCTGACTGGATGCATCGAGCACTGGGCTTTCCCCGTGAACAGGCCCTGGCCGATCTGAACTGGTATAGCTTTGCACCGGGTATCCCGATGAGTTATGCCACGGGCTGGGCGATGCTCAAGACCTTGCGTGCCAGCAGGGAAGCCGCTGATGATAGTTTCAGCCTGAAGGACTTCCATCGTGATGTGTTGTCCTGCGGTTCAGCCTCATTAGCACTGGTCATCGAGCGGGTGTTTGGCAAGCAGGAATTGAGTGAATGCCGCGCAAAGCTGTTCGAAGAAAAGGTGCTTCCGCGTTAAGGCTTCTGGTTGGCTTCGATAGTTTCCTGGTAGAAGCCCAGCATCTTCAGGGCCATCTCTTCCGATGACCAGGTTCGCGCATACTCATGGGCCTCGGCACCCAGGCGTTTTTGCAGTTCAGTGTCATTAAGCAGGCGGATAAGTTTGCCGGCAAAATCTCCAACATCTTCTTCAGCGACCAGGGCACCCTTTTCAGGTTTGAGGATGTCGCGCGTACCCATGACCGCTGTCGAAACCACGGCTGTTCCAATGGCCATTGCTTCCAGCAATACCAGGCCCTGGGTTTCAGTGCGTGAGGCAAACACGAAGGCATTGCCCGCGTTATAGCATTCCTTCAGCGTAGTATCGCGGTCCAGGTAACCGACGAACAGCAGGTGTTCACCAAGGCCCATTTTCCTGGCCAGGCTTTTGAGATGACCCAGGGCGGGGCCTTCGCCGGCAATCACCATGAGCACATTCGGGATGCTCTGACGTACCTGGTCCAGTACCCGGAACAGGAAGTCGATATTTTTTTCATGTGCCACGCGACCAATGTGCACCATCAGTGGCCTGTCTTCAGCAATATCATGCGTTGCCCGGAAGTTTGCGGGCCCCTGCCAGTCCAGGTAGATCTCTTCGACCCCGGTCGGGATGATGTGTGTAGGACGTTTAACTCCGTAGTCCAGAATGACGGTCCGCATGGCATCTGATGGAACAACCAGGGCGTCAACCTTGTTGCACTGCCGGCGTGTAAACCAGCGCGCGGCAAAACGCATCCATGAGCGCGGCAGGAAGGGAAGATAATGGTAAAGGTATTCTTCAAAATAGGTGTGATAGCTCTCAACCACGGGAATGCCCAGGGCTTCTGAAAGCTGTACACCGACATAGTGGGCAAGAAATGGCGTCTGCACATGAATAATGTCGAACTGTTTCCTGCGCAGGTCCTCGGTCAGTGACAGGATGTCCTTGCGTCGCATGAGCCGGTCTTCCGGGTCCATGGGCAGGTAACGTGAAGGGATGCGAATCAGCAGATCATCGCTGGTGTCATAGGGGCCATACTCCGGGGCAATTAATGTTACCTCATGGCCTAGTTCTGAAAGCTTGTTGCGGAAGGTTTTTATCGAGGTGGAGACACCGTTTACTCTCGGAAAATATACATCCGAGATCATCAGAATGCGCAAGCCCATTACCCCTTTGTTGGTTACAAACGACGGATATAAAACTTCGTGCCGAAGTTAGCTCATTACTGTGACAGTTTGATGTCGGCTGTTACTGAAGGAACTGCTCAGCAGGAAGCTGCAGTATGGGGAAGATGTTGTCGGCGATGAGGAAAAGTCGCTTATTGCTCAGAACGTAACGGCGCCCATTGGCCGGGTTAACATTGCCGAACGCTATCTGGGTGTCGTTCAGGTAGACAGTAAGCTGAGGACTGGACAGTCCATAACGGGCAAGGTCTACCTGCGTATCATCAT
Source organism: uncultured Ectothiorhodospiraceae bacterium (assembly GCA_964641615.1). Taxonomy (GTDB): domain Bacteria; phylum Pseudomonadota; class Gammaproteobacteria; order J044; family J044; genus JANTGN01. The sequence goes on from CAZXNH010000026.1 coordinate 12,090, forward strand.
ATTGTGCCAGTGGCGTGATCACCGCTATGGCGCGTAACTCTGTCATGCGCTCTGGATCGGCCGGACCCTGGCGGGGTTCGCGCATCACCCAGTTATCCGGCTCTTTATCAAATAAGAGCTGGTCATTTTCACGAACGATTCGAATGCTGCTTATTTGTTCAGGGTCAAGCTGGGTCAGGTTTGCTAGCTCTTCCTGTTCCCTGCGGTCCTGTTGTTCGATCTGGATTAGCAGGTAAAGATTGAGTGCCCCGACCAGCAGGAGCAGGGTGATCAGCCATTGCTTCTTCATCGGCGTCTACGCCTTCGATACCAGATCAGCAGACCGGACAGCAGAATGATGCCGGGGAAGACCAGTAACAGACCAATGGCCAGTACAACGGCCTGGTTCTGACTCATATCCAGCTGCGTATCTGGAGCACTGCGCGGGCTGAGTTTTAGCAGTCCTTCGTCTGCGGTCAGCCAGCTGACAAGATTGCCCAGTAGTAGCCGGTTGGCGCCGTAACCGATATAAGCGTTACTGGCGAACTGGCTGTCACCAATGACAGCAATGCGTTGTTCCTGGCCGTTCAGTTCACGTGTCAGGGCCAGGCCGATAACCAGGGGGCCGGCAACATCGCCCTGGTCGGGTGTGAAACTGAGGGTCTCACTCAAGGGGCCGGTGTTCGACCAGCTCTGTTCCAGGCTGCGTAGCAGTGGTGTTGCTTTCCAGTTGCTGTCTTCCACGACCTGGATGGCCTGGGCCAGTGGAAACAGGGTCTGGGTGTTGATGTCCTGGCTGACTTCATGCTGGCCGTATTCCAGTACCGGAATTATGGCCGGGTGGTTGATACGCAGCATCTCCTGAATTTTTTCGTTGCCGTCCACCAGGGTGCCCGGAATGAATTCGATGCCCAGCGTAGGTTTTAGCGCCTCGAGTCCATGCATGGCGCCAGGATCCTGAAGCCAGATAAGGTTGCCGCCATTTTCCAGGTACTTGCGTACCGTCTCGACCTCGGCCGGTTGCCAGTCTGCCTGGGGCGTGGTGATGGCCAGAAGGGTAGTATTATGCGGCAGCGGGATACCACGGCGCGTGTCGAAGGGTTGCATCTGGATGCCCGCCTGGTTTAGCGTCTCGCGCCATTGAGACAGGCCGCCATTTTCTGTGTCGAAGGGGCTGGCCTCACCATGGCCCTCGGTCATGATGACCCACAGGTCCTGGTCGCGAAGCAGGCGCTGCAGGGCATAGGCAATTCCGGCTTCATCCAGGCTTTGCACGCGTTCGCGTCGTGCTTCGTATCCAAGGATCAGCACACCGGCCTGGCGCACATCTTCGGCCATGGCCAGTTCTGGTTCCAGATCAGGATTCACAAAGCGCAGGTTGATGTCTGGCTTGTGGCGGCGATAGCGATCCACCACGACACGAATCTTTTCATGCAGGGCCGGGTTGTCTTCGACAAAGGCCACTATGCGTAGGGGGCCTTCAAACTGGGTCAGCAGGGCAACGGTTTCTGAGGCCAGGCTGTTGCGGTTATTAAAGGTCCAGTCCCAGGCCTGGTTGTGACGGGTACTCAGCCAGGCCGTCATGCCCAGCACCAGGGACAGGGCCAGGATGAACACCAGGTTGGACAGTCGGTTCATGAGGCGGTCGCGTAATTTCATCCTTTACGACGCTCCCAGTCCAGCCTGTGAATCGTCAGGGCTACAAAGCCACTCATGAATAACAGGTAATAAAGGATGTCCTTGCTCTGAATAATGCCGCTGGCCAGGGACAGGAAATGGCCGAAGTGGGATATGTAGACAAACAATGGACTTGGCGCCCCCTGTGATTTGCCCGAGAGGTAAAGCACGAATAGCAGGGCCAGTAGTCCATAGGTCAGGGTGGCGGCCATACCAGGCTGGCGAGTCAGGGTAGAGATAAACAGACCTGCTGCGGCAAAGGATGCCAGCATCAGGTAAAGGCCCATCATGCCGGCAATCAGTTTGCCCCAGTCCAGGCTGGTTACCAGGGACAGCGAGGCCGCGGTGATCAGCAGCGGCAGTAATGCCGTCGCGATAAACAGCAGTAAGCCGAGGTATTTGCCCAGCACAATATCGGTAATGCTGGCGGGGGAGCTGAGCAGGAGTTCATAGCGTTGATACTGGCGATCTTCGCTAAAGCTACGCATGGTTAGCAGGGGAACAATACCCAGCCACAACATGCCACCCCAGACCAGCAGGGGGGTGATGATGGTATCCGTTGCGCCCGGGGCATCCGGTGTCAGGGACAACCTGGGCTGTAGTTCGGTCAGAAAGTTATCGAGAAAGACCAGGAACAAAAGGGCCATGACGAATTGCATGGCAGCCATGAGTATCCAGGGCAGGGGGGACAGAAACTGCCTGCGGTATTCGAAGCCGGCGATGAGACGAATCATGTTGAAATGGCCTCCCCGAAAACCTTGTTCATGAAGACCTGTTCCAGGCTTTCCCGGCTACGTGTCATTTCCTGCATCTGCCAGCCCTGGCTTACGGCCTGGCGTGTCAGTTCGGCCAGGGCCTCGTCATCATTTTCCAGTTCAACACGGAAGAAGCCGGGATCATGCTCCAGGGCAGAGACCACGCCAGTCACCGATTCAATGTCGGCGCAGGACGGAGGCCGGGCAAAAAACAACTCGAAATTCATGCCCAGGGGGCGACTCTGATCCAGTGCCTGCTCATGCACGATGCGACCCGTATTAATGATCTGTACCCGGGTGCAGACTGTCTCAACCTCAGAAAGGATATGACTGGAAAGGAGCACTGCATGATCCTGTGCCAGGCTGCGTATCAGTTCACGTATGGCCGTGATCTGTGCAGGATCGAGACCAACGGTAGGCTCATCAAGGATGATGACGTGGGGTTCATGAATAATCGCCTGGGCAATACCGATACGCTGCCGGTAGCCCATCGACATCTGAGCAATCAGGCGATTGGCAACATCGTCCAGACTGCAGCGTTGCAGAGCTGTGTCGATCGCCTGGCGGGTCTGGGCTTTGTGGATACCGCGCAGGCGAGCGCAAAAGTCCAGGTATTCGCATACGGTCAGGTCAGGGTAAAGCGGGGGCATATCCGGCAGGTAGCCCAGATTCTGCTTGGCTCTGCCGGGATGTTCGAGCAGATCGATGTCGTTAATCAGGATTTTGCCAGATGAGGGGGCGAGGGTGCCACTGAGCATGCGCAGGGTAGTGGATTTGCCGGCACCGTTCGGTCCGAGCAGGCCGAGGATTTCGCCACGTTGCAGGGTCAGTGCATAGTCGCTGACAACACTTGTGCCTTCGTAGTCCTTGCCCAGTTTTTCAGCGTGCAGCAGCGGCTGGCTGTTTTCCATGTAGGTATAGGTATCGTTATTGTTCAGCTCGGCTCACATTCTACTCAAAAAAGCGGTGCAGTGAATGGAGTGTTCTGCTTAGAGCGGGGATGCCCGTACAACCAGGACATCACAGGGTGCATGGGCCTGCACAGCAGCGGCGGTGGAGCCGAGCAGACGCCCCAGGCCACGTCGCCCGCGATGGGCGGTAATAATCAGGTCGGCGTTCATTTCCCGGGCATACTCTGAAATGAGATGGGCAGGGGTGCCGATCTGGATGCTGGTTTGTATATTGGGCACATCCAGACGATACATCAGCTCAGCCATGTTCTTCTGCGCCCTTTCTTCCAGCGCCTTTTCCAGTTCCAGGTCATAAGTGGCGTACTCAGGGTAGTCCGAGTACAACAAGGGGTCTTCAATGACATGCAACAGAGTCAGGATGGCTCCGGTTTCCTGCGCCAGTTGCTGGGCCCGCATAGCGGCCTGCAGTGCGGAATGAGAAAAGTCAGTCGCCAGTAAGATGCTCTGATATTTCGAGGCTGCAGGTGCAACGGCGTCTGGCTCTGGTTCGGCCTCCAGCCAGTCCCAGGCTTCCTGTTTCCGGGCCTGGTCAAAGTAACGTACCTCGCTGGATACGAAGGGATTGGCCAGTGCCGTCATCCAGCGTTGCCAGTTTTTTTCACCGACAATAGCCACGCGCTCGAGGTGTTCCTGGTTGGCCATGCCAAACCGGTAATCTTCCATGGCGGACTCCCAGTCCCAGCCTCGAAAGTCCTCCAGTTCCACGAACAGTGAAATCCTGTCCTGGTCACGAATCAGCTCACTGAGTATGGGTAGAAAGTCACGGTATTCACTAATACTTAACCTGCCGCGCAGGCGAAAGCCAAAGACCCGTTCACTGCTAATCGGAATAACGTCAATCATGGCGTGGCTCCTGAATTCATCTGCTCCTACTACTAAGCATAGATCAGCTGGAGGCTCCCTATCAGTATTCAATTGATCGTAGAATGTGCGGATATCAAGAGGAACTGAATTGATGATTTCACTGATTGCCGCCATGGCCCGTAACAGGATCATTGGCAAGGACAATGACATGCCCTGGCATTTGCCAGCCGACCTGGCGCATTTCAAACGCGTCACCATGGGCAAGCCAGTGATCATGGGGCGACGTACCTATGAATCGATTGGCTTCCCCCTGCCGGGTAGAAAAAACGTGGTTATTACACGTAATGCTGATTATGCGCCAGAAGGTATCGTGGTCGTTGATTCTGTCGAGGCGGCCCTGTCCGAGGTTAGTGAAGCCGATGAGGTCATGATTATTGGCGGCGGTCAGTTGTATCGTGAAATGCTCCCGCATGCCGATCGCCTGTATCTGACCCTGATCCAGGCCGATATTGAAGGAGATACTGAATTTCCAGATTACACGGTGTTTGAATGGAATGAGATCGATCGTGAAGTTTACGAGGCGGATGACAATAATGCCTATGACCTGGAGTTCGTCACGCTGGAGAAGCGTGGCTAAAGTTGTATCAGTGCAGAAAATAGCTAAAACTAACAGCAGCAGCTAATTTCCCGGGGAAATATAACTACACAGGGAAAAAATACAGGGGCTTTCACGAGCCACCTCACCGATATCGAAATTAATGATGCGTAAGGATGAGGGTGATCGTGCAAGTCACTACTGTCATTAGGAGGGGGGCGAAACCATGCGTGTGTACCAATATGTCCAGGCGATGCTCTGCCTGGTTTTCTTAAGTTTTCCTTTTCAGTCCAGTCTTGCCGAAACGCTAAATCTTGCTGTTGCCAACTCCACCTGTAAAGCCATTAAACAGGTTGGAGAAATGTATACCAAGGAAACAGGTATCAGTATCAATTACCTGTGCAAATCTTCAGGACGACTTGCCAAGGGCTTAAATGGAAATACTGTCCAGGCTGATATCTATATATCGGCAAATAAAAAATGGATGGATTTCATGATTGAGCATGGGCTTGTCGACGCTAGGCATGTCATCAGTCCGTGGGGTAATAAGCTCGCGGTGGCGGTGCCGGCATCAAGTTCTCTTCACATGGAGGACTGGCAGGGCCTGGCAGGCGAGGATGTAAAAACCATCTTGCTCGGTGATCCGGGAACCGCTCCTTTCGGTCGGTATGCCAAGGAGGCACTCAAGCATACGGGCCTGTGGAGCGAGGTGCGGGAAAAAATCGTCACTAAAAAGCATATTACCCTGCTGGCAGATACCCTGGCAGAGTCTGACGCCAATACTGTTGGCATCCTCTTTGTGAGTAATGTTAGCGATAAACTCAAGATTATTTATCTGATCGATGAATCCTGGCACTCTCCCATTTACTATTTTATGGGGCCCGTAGGCAACGCAACTGAAAAGCCCGAAGTGATGGATTTCATCAGCTTTATCCAGGGGGAGAAATCCATCGCCATATTTAGCAATTCGGGATTCAGGATCAATATAGAATAATTGACTATGTCATTGAGACTTACCAACCGGCCCCTGCTTGCACAGTTTATTATCCCGATGATCCTGGTCGGGATCATAGCGCTGACGATAACAATCTATTCTGCAACAGAATTAGAACATTCAGTCGAAGAACTAAAAAACTTCCAGGAATTTGGTGATAAACGGCTCAGAATTATCGAGGATATCGAAACTTCGCTTGCTTATTACAGGGCCTTAAGCCTGAGGCATATGGCAAGTGAAAGCGCCGTCGATATGCATGACATAGCAGCTGAGATTCGCGAGGTTGAAAAAAACATACAGTCATATTTTGAGCTTATTACAACGCAGCTGGTGGCTGATCACCCGGATAGTCTCGAGGAAACACAGACAGTTCTTCTGATGAGCCAGGAGTATATCGGTGCAGTCAGGGGAGTGCTTGAACAAAGTGCGGACTTCGAAAAGGAAGAGGCCTTTGTCCTGATGACCCAGGCAGAAAATCAATATCTGGCTTTTATTAACAGCTCTTTGCAGGCACTCAAACGCCACGAGTTTGAATATCTGGCTAATCTGCGTACTACGATAATCGCAGGGATCGAACGCAACCTCATAACGACGCTGGCTATTGGGATCAGTGGCGGTGTCGTGGTTCTCCTGATTGCATTCATAGTGACGCGACGAATTACCAAGCGCCTGGACAGCCTGCTCATGTGGTCAAAGCTGATTTCTGCCGGAAACTTGTCAGCAAGTCTGGAAACAGATTCTCGTGACGAACTTGGAAAATTAACAGGCGCCATGAATAGTATGGCAACCAGTATCCGTATTGCCCAGAAAGGTCTTACCGAAGCGAAGCTCGGTGCAGAAAAAGCGGCAGAAGAAATACAGATGTATGCCAACGCATTCGAAAATAGTGGCGAAGCGATGCTGATATCGGATAAGGACAACCACATTATAAATATCAACTCGGCCTTTACGCGTGATACCGGTTACGAGCTTGATGAGGTTCTCGGAAAAGATCCTAAAATACTTTCTAGTGGTCAGAATTCAAAGGAAACCTACCAGGAAATGTGGCAGGACCTGAATGAGAAAGGTTTCTGGCAGGGTGAGTTGTGGGATAGAAGAAAGGATGGAGAAGTATTTCCCAAGTGGATTGTTATCTCTGCCATCCATGATGATCAGGGCAAAGTGCTGTTTTATATGTCCAGTTTTACGAATATCAGCGAGCGCAAGGCCGCAGATGAGGAAATAGAGCGCCTCGCGCACCACGACATACTCACCGGCCTGCTTAACAGGTTTAGCATGGAAAGCCACCTTGAGCAGGCAATATCAAATGCCGGTAGGGATCAGAAAAAACTGGCCGTTTTATTTATTGACCTTGACCGATTCAAGAATGTTAATGACTCACTGGGACATCACGCAGGTGATGAGCTTCTAATTAAAGTAGGGAAGCGTTTAAGACACTGCGTACGTGAAAGTGATGTGGTGTCGAGGATTGGTGGAGACGAGTTTGTTGTTGTCAGTACCGGAATAAAAGATAATTCGCATGCTGCAGTGCTTGCAGAAAAAATACTGATCAGAATTTCCATGCCCTACGATATTAGTGGTAATGAAATCATGATAAGTCCCAGTATCGGCATCAGTGTTTACCCTGAGGATGGACGTACGGTTGATGACCTGATGAGAACAGCGGATGTCGCCATGTACCATGCCAAGGACCTGGGTCGTAATACCTATCAGTATTTTACTGAATCGATGTTGCAGGCTGCCAATAAGCGCATAAGCATAGAACGTGAGCTTCGTGTTGCGCTGTCTCAGGAGCAGTTAACGCTTCATTACCAACCGCAGTTAGGTTCTGAAGATCTTGGTCTCAATTCATTAGAAGCGCTTGTCAGGTGGGAGCATCCTGAACAGGGCCTTATACCACCTGATTTGTTTATTCCGATCGCTGAAGAAACCGGCCTTATTAATGATCTTGGCAGGTGGGTTATAAATGAGGCAGTTCGCCAGTTATTAGAATGGAAATCTGCCGGGTTAACGGGGTTCCGGGTTTCCATTAACCTTTCGACAAAACAGCTCCAGTCTGAATCGTTATATCATGATGTAAGTTCTGTATTGAGAAGGTGTCATGTTGATGCGGCTGATATTGAGTTTGAAATAACCGAAACTGCAGCGATGAATGACCCGGACCTGGCCGTGCAGCGACTGAATGACTTACGCAGTCTTGGTGTCGGTCTATCAATTGATGATTTTGGTACAGGCTACTCTTCACTTGCTTATCTTAAGCGACTGCCTATTGATACGCTGAAGCTCGATAAGAGTTTTGTTCGTGATATCGAAACTGATCAGAATGATGCTGAAATCTGTATGGCCTCAATCACGCTTGCGCATAACCTTGGTATGAAAGTTGTGGCCGAAGGTGTAGAAAACGAGGCGCAAAGAAAGTTTCTTGCCAGGCACCAATGCGACTATCTGCAGGGCTATCTCTTCAGCAGGCCTCTTCCTACCGAGGACATGACTAAGTACCTGAAAGATAAATTATCTGCTGTCACTGCAGGATAATGTATCTAAAATGCCAGGCTACTCAAAATGAATAACTGGAATGACTAATGCGCTGGTTTTTACTTTTACTCGTGCTGTTGTTTTCTACCCCCGCATTTTCTGCACAGGATGAATGTGTTGTACTGCTTCATGGTCTAGGTCGCACGGCAGGCTCCATGCTTGGCATAGAGAAGTATCTCGAAGATGAAGGCTATATTGTCTGGAATGAAAGTTATCCTTCCCGTAAAAAAAGCATCCAGGAGCTGACGCCATTTGTTAGTGCAGGGATAAATTATTGTCGTAGCCAGGGGGCAAAGAATATCCATTTTGTCACCCATTCCATGGGGGGGATCCTTGTTCGGTATTATTTTCAGAATAACGATGTCAGAGAAGCCAGGCGTGTAGTGATGCTGGCGCCACCTAACAAGGGCAGTGAAATAACAGATCATTACAGGGATGAAGGCTGGTATCAGTACGTGACTGGTCCTGCCGGGCAGCAGCTGGGGACAGAAGAAAACAGTGTCCCCAATTCACTGACAGTGATACCTCTTGAGGTCGGTATTATTGCCGGGAGTAATAGCAGTGACCCCTGGTTTTCAAAGCTCTTCAATGGAGATAACGATGGCAAGGTGTCTGTGGCTAGTACACGGCTTACCGAAATGACGGCCTTTCTCGTGGTGGAAAGTGGCCATACCTTCATCATGAATAATGAGCAGGTGAAAGAGCAGATTTTGTATTTTCTACAGAACGGAGAATTTAACGAAGTTAGAAACTACTAGTTCTATGGTTTATGCATGAAGTGCTTGTCGTCTTCAGAATGGTGTTAATCCTGATCAGGCCGTCATGGTCACGTGCAAACCCGGTACGCTTATCGTCGAGTATTTTACCTACAAATTCTATATAAACCGCTTCATAAGGCTTGCTGGTATTCGCCTGGTGATAATCGACCAGTTCTTTCTGAATCTCAGGCGAGGTTTTTATCCAGTAAACCTTTTCTGAGCCGCAGGGCTGGAAACTATGAACCTCGTGTCCCCAAATATAATCCCCATGAAATGCAGAATCGTTTTGATCTGAAACGGTGCATGCGGCGAGCCATGCAGTTATGAATAAAGTTGAAAGGCGTGACATTTTCATTGGAAAAAAAGTGCCTGTATCAGCTGACAGCATAGCAGCTGATATAGCCGACCTGATTTAGTTCAGCAAAGCCTTATTATATTCAGGCAGCTATCTCTGCAACAAACCTGCGTTCGGCATGTTTCCAGCCTGCAGCCCAGACCTTGTATTCAGCAGTATCTTTCTCGTAGGGGTTATCTTCCAGGTCAAGCCCCATCTCAAAGGCACGCAGTCCTTCAGCGCGCAAAAACTGAACATCAAACATAGTCTGTCCCCTTCTAGTTGAGAGGTGTTCCGGTTCATGAGCAGGTTTATCTTGCGCGAAGAAAATGTCAGATTTATGAAACGATCGCTTGCTTAAAGTATGCCGCTACTCTTGATATCGAGATAGTGATTAACCAGGGCCACGGAGAGCTCCTGTGGTGGTACATCAAGATACAGGGCATCGTGGCGGACAAGGTTTTCCAGTATGTCGTCACGCTGGTTCATGTAGAGACGTGTTGCTGCATGACGCAGGGCCTGGTCGAAATCCTTGATGGGTCGTTTCAGTTCATTATCCAGGGCCAGCTCACGCATGCTCGCGACCAGAACCAGGTGGCGCTGACGCAACAGCCTGATTGCTGGTAAAAGATCGGCAGGGTCTTCGTCGCGCAGGTTGGTGATAAGGACAACGAGGGCGCGCTTCTTTTGCCGCAGCATGAGTTGCGTGGCGGCCTCAGAGTAATCAGGTACCCGGGTAGTAGGCTGCAGGTCATACAGTGTGTTGAGCAGACGATGAATCATCGCCGGCCCTTTAAAGGGAGGCAACCAGCGTTGTTCGCCACCGAAGTTGGCAAAGCCGATGGCGTCCCCCTGGCGCAGGGCGACATAGGCCAGCAGTAACACGGCATTCAGGCTGTGATCAAAATGTGACAGGGCATCGTCCTGCGACATCATGCGATGACCGCAGTCCAGCATGAAGATGATTTCCTGGTCACGTTCCTCCTGGTATTCCTTCGAGATCAGCTTGCGCATCCTGGCGCTCGCCTTCCAGTCGATCTGGCGAAGCGGGTCACCCTGGCGGTATTCGCGTAACTGGTGGAAGTCCTGTCCCTCGCCACGACGTCGTACCCGTTTGATCCCCATCTGGCTGAGGCGGTTGTCCGTGGCCAGTAGGGTGTACTTTGCGACCGGGGCGAAGTTGGGATAAACGCGCACCGTTTCCCTGAGTTCGACACGACGATTGCTTTGCCATAAACGCCAGGGGCTAAACAGATGCATTTGCACGCCAGTAAAGTCCCTGGGCCCACGTTCCAGCGGAGTGATGTGATAGCTGATATCTATCTGTGTCTGGGCTGGTAGCAGTACATGCTGGGGTAATTGACGGCTTTGCATGTCGCGAGGATGATGGTCAAAGACATCCAGTAACAGTGGCTGTGTTCCCGTGTTCTGCAGGTCTAGTTTAACGGAGGTTTCCACACCGACAGGCAGTGAGGCGGGCAGATGGCGGTGCACCGCTGGTGTTGGTAACCCCCTGAGTCTCAGGGCATCGGTAATTCCGGCGATAAGCAACAGGCCAAGTGCAGCCCCCCAGGCTGTCTGGATAACAGGCACAATGGCGGCGGCAACGCCCAGTATGAAGAGCGCGACCAGTAGCCAGAATAACCGGCGAGAGGGTATCACTGGCGCGGTGCTTCCACTTTGTCGAGCAGCCCCTGCAGGACCTCGTCACTACTGTGCCCCTCGAGTTCGAGCTCAGGAGAGAGCAGGATGCGATGGCGTAGTGCAGGCAGGGCAACATGCTTGATGTCGTCCGGAGTAACAAAGTCCCTGCCCTTAAGCAGGGCGTAGGCCCGCCCGGCACGGATCAGTGCAATGGCGCCACGGGGACCGGCACCGACGCTAATGCCCTGCCAGTTACGCGTGGTGCGCACGATGGAAACGGCATAGTTGTTAACGGCACGATCGACCTGAACCCCTGCCGCAAGTTTCTGAGCCTGCTGGATTAGTTGTGGTGTCAGCTTGCTGGTAATGCCGCTGACATTGAGCTGGTCACCAACCTGGTCTGTAGTGACCTGGGCAATCATTTCCTGCTCACGGCTCTCGTCCGGATAATCGATCAGGACCTTGAACAGGAAACGATCCAGCTGTGCCTCGGGCAGTGGATAGGTGCCTTCCTGCTCGATGGGGTTTTGCGTGGCGAGGGTCATGAAGGGCAGGGGAACTTCCAGTGCCTTGCCCTCCAGGGTGACCTGCTGTTCCTGCATGACCTCGAGCAGGGCCGACTGTGTCTTGGCCGGCGCGCGGTTGATCTCGTCTGCCAGCAGCAGGTTAGTGAAGATCGGGCCACGACGAATGGTGAAGCGTTCCTGTTTCATGTCGTAAATTATGTGCCCGGTGACATCGGTGGGCATCAGATCCGGTGTGAACTGGATACGGGAGAATTGTCCGCCAAAACCTTCGGCCAGGGCGCGGACCAGCAGGGTCTTACCCAGACCGGGTACGCCCTCGATCAGGACATGGCCACCGGACAGGAGTGCGATAAGCACCTGTTCCACGACAGGGTCCTGGCCGATAAAGACCCTGGCGATTTGCTGTTGGAGTCCCTGCATGGCCTGGGTGGCCATCTCCAGGCTTAATGGTGGTGTGTTGTTACTGGCATCAGTCATGGCTATAGCCTTTCCTTGAGGGTATTAAATCTACGGATCAGTGCGGTGAATTCGTGACGTGTCTGCGGCGTCTTTGCATGGAGCAGTTTATGAGCCGCCTCGGCGGTCATGCCCGAGGTCTCGGCAATATGCGTAGCGCGTTCATCAGGCGACATATCGCCCCAGCCGGGATGTCGCCTGCGGGCGGTGCGTTCCAGGTCTTCATGCATGGCGTGAGTCAGGATGTCGCGGTTATCGTGCTTCCACAGGTAGCGACCGCTGGCCTCGATATGTTCCATGATGCGACGACGGCTGGGTATCGGGTCCAGCAGCATGGGGCCGAGCCGACGACCGGCGGAAAGCAGCCACACCAGCAGGATGAGCAGGGCCGAGATGATAGCGGCCGGTGCCTGTTCCCAGAGCCACTGATACAGTGGTGGCATGCCGCTGTGTGTGGCCATCCAGACGGTACCGCGACCATCGACCAGGTAATAAAGCGCCTCGGCATGGTCGTAATTTCCCAGACTGAGATCGGTAATAAAGTCCAGGTCACTGACGATGGTGACGCTGCCTGCACCCAGGTGGCGACGTAGTATCTGCACGCCTTCCTCGTCACTGGCAATGAAGTCATCCTCGAGTCCGCCAGTCAGCGTGTAGCAGTAGTCAAAACGTATCTGCAGAAAATCCCCGGCCCAGGGCAAATCGATATCTGAATAATAAGCCTCGGTCTCGCAGGGTGAGGGCTGTACCTCGAGCCCCAGGAGTTCGAGCAGATCATCGTGCAGGTAATCTCTTTCGGTTTCGTCATCAAAGTGGGAAACGGTAATGAGCAGGCTTCCACCCGTCTCAACCCAGTTGAGTAACTGCTGGCTGAGCTCCTTCCCCATGGTCTGACGATCACCGAGGATAAGCAGAACATCATCCTGCCCCAGTTCATTCGCTATCTGGTCTACACGTTCCACGCGCTGCGAGGGAATACCCATGGCCTCAAAGAAACGTTCGGCAGCCAGCAGCGGATAGACAGCCGCCTCACCCTGAAGTCCGTCATCGATCTCGACTTCAACGGTATAAAGATGCGTGGCCAGGTAGATGCCGACAAGTAGCACGAAGCCAAGGGTTAACATGCTGATGATGCGTGCGCCCTGACTCATGGCTGTGCTGAATCCCTGTTGAATTGTTGCGACCAGCTAAAGATCAGTTGTTCGAAGCTATCGCCATCGGGTACGCGGTGTGCGTAGGCGATCGTCTGCCAGGAGCGTGTCAGCAGGCGCAGGTAATCGAGGCGCTGCGCGTCCAGGCGCAGGCTGGCCGAGCGCAGTATGTCTTCCTCGGTATCACCGTCGATGATGCTCACATCATCATGGTGCAGCATGTGACTGACGGCAGCGCGGTAAAGCAGGCCGAGGGCATCACGATAACGTTTTTCTCCCCAGAGTTTTGCCGCGGCATCGGCAACATCATCGGGTAATGAATCGGGCCGGATATCCATGCCCAGTACGGCTTCTGGCAGGGTCTCTTCGCGGGTACGTGGCGGCCCACGCAGGGCGGCAATCTCGTGGCGGTAGCGATAAAGGATATAGAGGATGACGCCAATAACTGTGACGATGACGACTGCCTTTACACCCGTGGCGAATTCGTTGATCCAGTCCGGGGCGTCCAGATCAAGATCGTCTTCATCCTTGTCGAAATTCATGTCCCAGTCGAGGTCGTGAAGCCGCCACTGTTCTTCTATACGCGAGGTCGCAAAGTCTTCGTGAGCCAGTACTTCTTCAATAACCTCCGCGGCATCGGTGGTGCCTGGCAGGGCAATCAACAGTGCAGGAACCAGTATGAATGCTGCTGCGCCTGTACTGGCAAGTTGCCTGAGTCGTTGAGCCATGCGCCTGAAGGCCAGTTCGATATCCCAGCCCTCGAGATGGGTGCGGCGATTGACGTAAAGCATGAAGCCGGCGGCAACGTACATGGGTTCGATCAATGATATGGCTAGTAGAGTAAAAAAGTTGGCGAGTAGGGACTGCCAATACTCTTGTTCAATATCAAATAACTCTGCAACTAGAGGGGACTGAAACTCAATTCCCATGCCTTCGGGAAGAAATATCCAAATAAGTCCGACGAATAAGTAATAGATAACTACTTCAAGATGTATACAAGTGAAAAAAAGCCAAACACTATTATTTGATGTTCGCGCTTGCATTACGCGCATGCGTTCAGCACGCTGCTTCCCCTTTAATCCCTCGAGCTGCATGACGGGCAGTCTGAAACTGCGCGAAGGATCGAATCGGAACAATGTGAGTTGCAGGAACAGACCATTCTTCATGGCAGCAGGCAGACTGCGTAGGGTGTCGCGCCAGTCCGGTACCTCGTTAAACAGGCTACGGCTCAGGACTGAGAGTACAAGTCGGTCATAAACCGGTTTTAACCACCAGAAAATTATGGCGGCTACCCACATGTGGTCAGCCAGGACGGTGTTGAGCAAAACAAAGATCGGCACGATCAGTATCAGCCAGGGGAGATAGATGGCCTTCCAGTACTGCTGGATTAGCCGCAGCCCCAGGTCCATCGCTTCCCAGGAAAGTCGCGGACGGATACGCACCGTGACCTGATCAAGCTGCACGTCTGCGCCCCCCGAAGATAAAGTACATCAGCACCAGGACCCAGAGGATGGCGCCTACCACGTATTTGGATTCTGGCGGGAACAGGTGACTGGGAGACCAGAAGGCCTCAACCATGGCAGCCAGGAAAAACATCAGCGCCGTGCCGTACATAATCTCCACGGCCTTGCGTGCCTCTTCACGCAGGGCGCGCATGCGCGAACGGCGTCCCGGTGCCAGCAGGGCATATCCCAGCATGAGGCCTGCGGCGCCGGAAAAGACGATGGCATTCAGTTCCAGGGCGCTATGTCCGGAGACAAAGGACCAGAAGGTTTCGGTATACCCGATCTGGGTCAGGTGCCCGGCCACCGCACCAATATAAAAGCCGTTAAATAAGAGGAAGAAGAGGGTGCCGATGCCACCAAGCAGGCCGCCGGCAAAGGTGCGGAAGCCGATACCTGTGTTGTTCTGGATATAGAAGCCAAACATCATCAGGTCGGTATCTGACTTGCGCGTCCAGTCGCGGCCTACGCTTTCCTTATCCGACGGATCGTACATGCTTTCAACACTACGCAGGGTCTCGTCATCAAGCACGGTGTAGACAAAATCGGGATACACCTGTGGCACGGCCAGCATGACCAGGAAGGGGAGATAGAACAGCAGGGCACTGGCCAGCACGAAGCGCCATTGTTCGCGTATACGCCGGGCAAAGCCGCCACCCAGGTAATAGATGATGGCCAGCATCGGTGTGTGGCGGGTCTGGTACAGGCGTTGATGGCCCGTTGCGACCAGGTGGTTGAGCTGATTAATCAACTGGCGGCTGTACAGGCGGGAGCGGGCCAGGGCCAGGTCATGGCAGACACTGCGATAAAGTGCGGGGAATGCCTCGCTATCTTCAGCCTGCTGCTGCTTCCTGGGTGTTTTAAGAAGGGCCTCAAGACGTTTCCAGTCTTTCTCGCGTTCCCGGATAAAGCGTTCCTGGTTCACTTCAGGGGGCTCCTTCCCCGGTCACCGGTCAGCCAGTGCGCCATGCCCTGTAGTGCCTCGACAGGTCTGGGCTGACCCTCGACCAGCGGGCCGGTGAGGCCGGCCAGTTCCTCGGCACGTTCCTGGGCCAGGCGATTGCTTTGTTCCTCGAAGGCAAGAATGGCCTGTTGTTCTTCCAGCCTGAGCGGGTAAGGCGGACGCTGGGCAGCAATGCTGGTGGGTTCGACCGGTTTGCCCGGTTTTTCTGCATACACAACCAGGGTGCCGGCCGCATGATCGCCGAGGCGTTTGAACTGTTTGCTGAACATGATGCTGATCAGACCGAAGCCGTAAAAAAGTGGCAGGAAATCGGCCACGCGCAGCAGGTTGCGAATCATCGAGGCGCCCCAGCCCACGGGGGTGCCATCGTCGTGAATAACCCGAAGACCCAGGGCACTTTTACCTGGCGTCTGGCCATGGCGTTTAACCTCGAACAGCACCGGGTAGAACCATTCCATGGCGAAGGTAAGAATCATCAGTATGCCCAGTCCGGCACTGCCAAAACCGACCAGCAGCGTGGCCAGGGCGATATAGATGATGACGCGGATCAGGAAGTCGATAGCCCAGGCAAGGGCACGGCTGACAGGCCCTGCAACTGGCAGGTGCAGTTCAATTCCTTCAGGCGTGTCGGCGGCATAGATCGTATCCAGCATCGACGCAGTGTGTCCGATTATTTACCGGGCTTCAACGCACCCGTACAGCCCAGTTGTGTGACACGGCGTTTTGGATCGTCGAGATTAATGATGCTGAGTGCACTACCCCAGAGACAGCCTGTGTCCAGGCCATGGAGATTGTCGTCCTGGTACAGGCCCAGGGTAGACCAGTGGCCGAAGATGATCTCGGTATCTGTGCTTTTGCGTCCCGGTACCTCAAACCAGGGCACCAGTCCTTCGGGCTGGCTGCCGGGTTTTCCTTTCTGTCCCAGTTCCAGTCGGTCATCCTCAGTACAGTAACGCATGCGCGTCAGTGCATTAACAATATAGCGAATGCGATCCCAGCCCCTGAGATCCTTGTTCCAGAGGTCGGGCTGATTGCCATACATATGTTCAAAGAATTCCCTGTGGTCGCCGCTTTGCAGCACGGCCTCGGCCTCGCGGGCATATTTGACGGCCTTACGCGCACTCCATTGTGGTGGCAGGCCGGCATGGACCAGGAGCTGGTTGCGTGCCTCATCAAAATGTATCAGCGGGCGGTGGCGTAGCCAGTCCAGCAGTTCTTCACGATCAGGTGCATCAAGAATGGGCTGAAGTGTATCTTTCTTTTTAAGTTTTGCGGCACCACTGGCGATGGCCAGTAAATGCAGGTCGTGGTTGCCCAGCACAGTGATGGCACTGTCTCCGAGCTGTTTGATATAGCGCAGGGTTTCCAGCGATTGTGTACCGCGATTCACGATGTCGCCGACGAACCAGATAAGATCCTGTTTGGGATCAAACCGGATCTGCTTTAACAGGGTTTGCAGTTCGTTCAGACAGCCCTGTATATCGCCGATTGCATAGGTGGTCATGGATAGGCCGGTAAATTTGTCTGGTAGTTATCCTAACGCGGTATCACGCTAAGATGAATGAAAAATGTCCCTGCCGAGATACACTCAGGGGTTAATTCGCATTTCCAGTTCAGTGATCTTGCGGTCGTGGTAGCTGCCAAGGATAACCTGCGCAAAGATCGCGCCAAGCATGGCCAGGAACATATCCCATTGAGTATCCCAGGGGTCGCCCTGAGTGCCCAGGAAGGCCTCCGCACCGGTCTCGGTGAAGATGGCGGCCCACCATTCGATCATTTCGTAAAGTGCCGAGAAGGCCAGGCAGAAGCTGGTTACGAACAGGAACATCCAGCCACCCTGTTTCATGACCTTGCGGCGTATCAGTATTTCACGCGCAATGATGGCGGGTACGAACCCCTGGATGACATGGGCAAAGCGATCGTAGTAATTGCGCGACAGGTCAAAAGTCTCCTGTAGCTGATTGCCCCAGGGAACCTCTGCATAGGTATAGTGCCCGCCCACCATCAGGACGATGGCATGAAAGGTAATCAGGTAATAAGTCAGGGTAGTGAAAGGGAAGGTCTTCCAGGTTGGAATCAGGATGGCCAGTCCGATCATCACCGGTACGGTTTCCATAAACCAGGTCAGGCGATCGGCTTCGGGGCTGATGCCAAGCGCGACCATGATGACCAGAGTGATGACCAGCAGGTGCCAGGGTGGGCGCAGTGGCTCAGTCATTTTTCCTCAGCGTGATATAGCGGAACCAGCCGCCTCGCATCACCGGTTGATCATCAACGCATTCCAGTTCAGGGCATTCCTGCATCAGTTCCTCGAAGACCACGTTGGTGCGAGTGGCAAGACGGGAAATGAAAGGGTTGATCAGTCGGCGTACAGGGGCGATCTGACCCGGACGCAGGAATTTGTCGAGAATCAGTATATCGCCGCCGGGCCTGACGACACGGCTGGCCTCTTTCAGTGCCTGGTGCGGTTCAGGCACCACTGCCAGTATCAGGTGCATGACCACGTGATCGAAGCGGGCATCCTCGAAGGGCAGGTTCATGACATCGCCTTCATGCAGTTCGATCTCATGATGACTCTGTTCGGCACGTTGATGTGCCTTTTTCAGCATGGCCGGGGTGAGGTCAATGCCCGTGTATCTGGGGCCATGGGGCAGGTGTTCGATATCGAGGCCGGTGCCAATGCCCGTGATCAGGACATCGGTATCTGTGGCAGCCTTCAGGCGCTCCAGGCTGCGGTTACGCCAGGGGCGCGAGGCCCCGGCAATCATGGCGTCATAAATCGGTGCGAAGAACGTATAGCTATGACGCAGTGACATGGTATGGCTGCCTAGTGCAGTACTCTGGGTATGGAGAGTCGGAAGGGATCTATGGTGGCATCAAACTCTTCACCTTCATCGGTAACCATCTGGTAACTACCCTGCATAACTCCCACGGGTGTCTCGAGTATGGTGCCGCTGGTGTACTTGAAGCCTTCGCCCGGATTCAGATGGGGCTGCTCGCCGACAACACCTTCGCCCTTAACTTCCTGCACATGGCCATTGGCGTCAGTGATGACCCAGTGGCGGGTGAGCAGCTTGGCCGGGGCGTTGCCCTCATTGCGAATGGTGATGGTGTATGAAAAAACGTAGCGGTCCTCTTCGGGGCTGGATTCGCCTTCGATGTAATCGGTTTCTACGTCAATGATAATCTGGTTTTCAGTTTGTTCGTTCATTCCAGCATTATAAACATCTCGTTGGAGAGTCGCCGAAAAAACATCATAAAGCTGGGGGATAGTTGCCACCCTCAGGACATCCTGAGGGTGGTTGAACAGGCTTAGTGGTGATGATGGTGGTTCATCTTCATATCGCCTTCGGGCTTCTTAACCGGGACGTTAAGAGTGATGCTTTCACCATTGTCCATGACGATGGTCAGGGTGCTTTCTTCGCCAGCCTTGAGGTCTTTCTTAGGCTGCATCAGCATCAGGTGGTAGTCGCCAGGCTTCAGTTCAACAGAACCCTTTGCAGGCACGGGAATATTTTCCTGGGGAATCATTTTCGCCATGCCGTCCTTGATCATGCTGCGGTGCAGCTCGATATAGCCGAAGTCTTCACCACTGGCACTGACGATGGCGCGCGCCTCATCGCCACTGTTGCTGACAACCATGTAACCGGCCAGCATCATCATGCCGGGAGGGGCCTCGCGAATCCATGCGGAATCGACAGTAACGCTGCCAGCCTGCACGGCGCTGGTAGCAAGAAGCAGGAAAAAACTGATCAGGTATTTACGCATAATTAGTAGGTCCTTTTTCAAGTCTGGCGCCAAGATTATCCCAGATATGTCCGTCTGTCATTGCGATATATCATTGTATTTTTTGTGGTCGAATCAGGCCGAGTTTATGTCGATAAATCGCCAGACAGATAAGGCCTGAAAGAAAGGCCTGTGCTATGATGAGCGACCATTTTTGTACCATCCGGCAATCATGAACGCCCGCATTCGCGAGATACCTTACAACTACACCTCATTTTCTGATCGGGAGATCGTTATTCGCCTCCTCGGTGAAGACTGCTGGTCGATTCTTAACGATCTGCGCGAAGAGCGTAATACCGGGCGATCCGCACGTATGCTGTTCGAGGTGCTGGGCGACATCTGGGTAGTCAGGCGTAATCCCTATATTCAGGATGACCTGCTGGATAACCGCAAGCGTCTCGCTTCCCTGGTACATGCCATGCATCATCGCCTGGACCAGATCCTGGCCCGTGCCGATGATAATGAAAGGGCTATTCGCCTGGCCGGAGAGGCCCGCAAGGCTGTTCAGGAATTCGAGGCCTGGTATCCCCGTATGCGCCAGCTCAGGCGTCGTGCCCAGAAGGCCTTTTCAAAATACACACGTAGCGACAATATCCAGTTCGGTGGTCTGTCCCGTGTCAGTCATGTGACCGATGCGACCGACTGGCGTGTCGAACTTCCCTTTGTTGTACTGACCCCGGATTCTGAAGAAGAAATGGCCGGCCTGGTGGCAGCCTGTATCGAGTTGGGCCTGACCGTGATTCCACGAGGTGGGGGTACGGGTTACACGGGCGGTGCAGTGCCGCTTGATGAACTCAGTGCCGTCATTAATACCGAAAAGCTCGAGGGACTGGGCGCCGTCGAGATGCGCAATCTGCCCGGTGTTGAGGGCGAGGTGGCCACGCTGCGTGCCGAGGCTGGTGTTGTCACGCGCAGGTTGTCTGACCTGGCGGGTACCCAGGGCTATGTGTTTGCCGTTGACCCAACCTCGCAGGATGCCTCGACTATCGGTGGCAATATCGCCATGAATGCCGGTGGCAAGAAGGCCGTGCTCTGGGGTACGACCCTGGATAACCTGGCTTCCTGGCGCATGGTTACCCCTGATGCCGAGTGGCTGGAAGTAGAACGCCTCAACCATAACCTGGGCAAGATTCACGACCAGGAGACCGTTGAGTTTCGCGTTACCCGTTATAAGTCGGATGGTACAACGCTAAAAGGCGAGCCTGAAATTATTACCTTCAGTGGTCAGCAGTTCCGTAAGACGGGCCTGGGCAAAGACGTTACCGACAAGTTTCTTGGTGGACTGCCCGGCGTTCAGAAAGAAGGCTGCGATGGCCTGATTACCTCGGGCGTCTTCATTCTGCATCGCATGCCAAAGCATATGCGCACCGTGGCCATGGAGTTTTATGGTTCGGACCTGCATGAAGCCGTGCCCGCCATTGTCGAGATTACCAATAGCCTGGAAAAGAACGACAAGGTCCTGCTGTCTGGCCTGGAACATCTGGATGAGCGCTATGTGCGTGCCGTGAACTATACACCTAAGGGTGCACGCGGCGAGCGACCCAAGATGGTCCTGATTGCCGATATCGCCGGTGATGATGAAGATGCCGTTGCGAAGGCCGCCTCTGATGTTATCAAGATGGTGAATGCGCGTGATGCCGATGGCTTTGTTGCCGTTAGCCCCGAGGCGCGTCGTCAGTTCTGGGTAGATCGTGCCCGTACCGCTGCCATCGCAGCACATACCAATGCCTTCAAGATCAACGAAGACGTGGTTATCCCGCTCGATCGTCTGGCTGAGTACAGCGAGGGCGTCGAGCGCATCAACATCGTTCAGTCCATGCGCAACAAGCTGCGCATGATTCAGTCGATCAGCGAATGTGTACAGTCAGACCTGGTAAACCTGCTGCGTGAGGCGGGTGTCGAGGTCTATGAAGAGCGCGAGGCCCTGCTCGGTAAGAAACGCGATGCCACGCTTGAGCATCTGCAGAAAGTGCGTGATCGCTGGCTGGCTATTCTGAACCATCAGGATGAACTAGCAGCCGACCATAAAGACCTTCTGGATGAAAAGGCCCTGGCGGCCCTTCGTGATGACGATCGTCTTTATCATCTGTTGCTGCGCCGTGACCTGCGTATATCTTTCCGTGCCGAGGTGGAACGTCCGCTCAAGGAGATCTTCAGCGGTCAGGACTTCTCAACCCTGCACAAGCGCCTGGATGATATTCATGCATCGATTCTTTCCAGTCGCCTGTTTGTTGCCCTGCACATGCATGCCGGTGATGGCAATGTGCATACCAACATCCCGGTCAACTCGAACGATTACGACATGCTGCATGAGGCCGAGCGCATCGTCGATGAGGTCATGGACCTGGCCGTATCACTGGGTGGTGTCATCTCAGGTGAACACGGTATCGGTATCACCAAGATGCAGTACCTTGATGAGCAGGTGGTGGATTCCTTTGTCAGCTACAAGGAAAAGGTAGATCCCCAGGGGCGCTTTAATAAGGGCAAGCTTATGCCTGGTTCGGGCCTGGGTAATGCCTATACGCCATCGCTACGCCTGATGGAGCAGGAGGCCCTGATCCTCGAGGCCAGTGAGATTGGAGAGCTGAACAACGATATTAAAGACTGTCTGCGTTGTGGTAAATGTAAGCCGGTCTGTACTACTCATGTTCCACGTGCCAGCCTGCTGTATTCACCGCGTAACAAGATCCTGGCTACCAACCTGATGACCGAAGCCTTCCTCTACGAGGAGCAGACGCGTCGTGGTATCTCCCTGCGTCATTTCGAAGAGATGAATGATGTGGCCGATCACTGCACCATCTGTCATCGTTGCCTGACACCCTGTCCGGTCAATATCGATTTTGGTGATGTCACCATCGGGATGCGTCACTTCCTCAAGCAGACCGGGCATCGCAGAACTAGTATCACCACGCGTCTGTCCATGGCCTTCCTCAACATCAAGGACCCGGCCACCATCAAGCTGATGCGCAAGGTGCTTATCCAGTGGTCTTACAGGGCCCAGCGCCTGGGTTACACCATGGCGAAATCCATGGGCCTGCTGGGACGCAAGAAACGACCCAAGTCGACCACGGGCAGGCCCGAACTCAAGGAGCAGGTGATTCACTTTGTGAAGAAGCCTATGCCGGCCGATGTGCCCGCGCGCACAACGCGTGCGACGCTGGGTATCGAGGATGAGAACTACATCCCCATAATCCGAGATCCGCAGAAGACCAGCGATGACAGCGATGCCGTGTTCTATTTCCCCGGCTGTGGTTCAGAGCGTCTGTTTAGTGATGTTGGTCTTGCCACCCTGGCCATGCTGAATCACGTGGGTGCCAAAACAGTATTGCCGCCCGGTTATCTATGTTGCGGTTATCCGCAGACCTCCGGTGGCGATGAAGAGAAGGGCCACCAGATCACCATGGAAAACCGTGTACTGTTCCATCGTGTGGCCAATACGCTTAATTACATGGACATCAGGACGGTTATCGTTTCCTGCGGTACCTGCATGGATCAGCTGCTTAAGTACGAGTTTGAGCGCATCTTTCCGGGTTGTCGCCTGCTCGACATACACGAATACCTGATGGAGAAGGGTGTATCACTCAACGATGTGAGTGGCGTGAAGTATCTTTACCACGACCCCTGCCATACGCCGATGAAACAGCACAACCCGCTCAAGGTTGCAGGCAACCTGCTTAATGCCGAGGTTGCCCTGTCAGACCGTTGCTGTGGCGAGGCTGGCACCTTTGCCGTTAGTCGTCCGGATATTGCTACCCAGGTTCGTTTCCGCAAACAGGAAGAGTTGCAGCAGGGTATTCGTGATTTCACGGGTGAAGATACCGCCAGTAATGGCAACGTGAAGTTGCTCACCTCCTGTCCTGCCTGTCAGCAGGGCCTGTCACGTTATCGTGATGACACCAATCTCGAGACCGACTACATCGTCGTTGAGCTTGCCGGTAAGCTGCTGGGTGAGCGTTGGCGTATGGAGTTCTTCGAGTCCACGCGTAAGGGTGGCATCGAGAAGGTCCTGCTTTAAATAGTTCCTTCATCCATATCTATTGATCGGTAGAGGTCTATCCATGCAGCTCTACTATTTTGCTTATGGGTCCAACATGTCGGTGAGTCGCCTGCGCGCACGTGTGCCCAGTGCCCAGCCACATGGTGTTGCGCATCTCACACATCATCGTCTTTCGTTTCACAAGATTGGCCATGATGGGTCTGCAAAATGTGATGCCTGCTTTACCGGTAATGAAGATGACCTGGTGATGGGTGTGCTCTATACCATTGAACATGACGAGAAGGATTACCTGGATGAGGTGGAAGGTCTGGGTAATGGCTACGAGATCAAGGAAGTAGATCTACTGCACCCTGAAGGGCATCAGGTCTCTGCATTCACCTATTACGCTACGCATATCGATCCTGATCTGGATCCCTTTCACTGGTATCTTGAGCATGTAGTAAGAGGCGCAGAAGAGTTCGGTCTGCCTGATGAGTATGTTGCGCGTATCAGGGCGATATCTGCAATGATGGATAACAACGCTGATCGTGTCATCAAGGAGCTAGGTATTTATGAGTAGGCATATGATTTCAGGATTAATGGCGCTGCTGTTGCTGGCAGAGTTTAACCTTTCAGCGGCCCTTGCGGGTGAAGAGCCTGTCTTTACGAGCTGTCCTGAACCCAGGCCCGAGATCTGCACCATGGATTACACGCCCGTTTGTGCCAGGCATATAGATGGTTCATTTAAGACCTATAGCAATGGCTGCACTGCCTGCACGAATCCGTCCGTGGAAGGCTATGTTGAAGGTGCCTGTGAATCTGAATAACGGCGAGCAGGAAGTTTGATGAATATCGATATGAATCAGCTGCGGGACATTATTGTGTCCGCAGCGAAAGAAGAGTTAATGCCAAGACTCGCCCGGGTTAAAAGAGGCATCAAGGCCGATGGTAGTTTTGTTACCGAGGCCGATCTGGCCGTGCAGAACCGCATAGCCAGCCAGTTAAAAAAACACTGGCCAGAGATCGGTTTCCTGGGCGAAGAAATGAGTAGTGATGAACAGCGTGCCCTGTTGCAGACCGGTCAGCCACTGTGGTGCCTCGACCCACTGGATGGCACGAGTAACTTTGCGGCGGGCATCCCTTACTTTGCTATATCACTAGCCCTGTTAAAGGGCGGGGCAGTGGAGCTAGGCATAGTTTACGATCCCCTGCGCGATGAATGCTTCCATGCCCGTCAAGGTGAGGGTGCTTATGTGAATGATGAACGACTCGAGGCGCATCCCAGTGGTGTTACGTTGGCCCAGTCCAGCGCGTTGATCGATTTCAAACGCCTGCCGACCGAGTTGTCGATACGTATTGTTTCTGAAAAGCCTTATTCCTCGCAACGCAGTTTTGGTGGTGTGGCCCTGGACTGGTGCTGGCTGGCGTCCGGTCGTTGTCATATCTACCTGCATGGCAAACAGAACATCTGGGACTATGCTGCGGGCCACCTGGTGTTCCAGGAAACAGGGGGGCACTCGATAGATCTTTCTGGCGAACCACTGTTCGTCAACGACCTGGTTCCGCGTGCCGCGGTTGGAGCCCTGGACAGAGAGCTCTTCGATGCCTGGGTAGACTGGCTAAAGATTCCTCGCTCCTGATCAGGCGCATAAAAAAAGCCCGCATGATGCGGGCTTTTTCATTTAGCGATCCTGATATCAGCTCAGGGTTCTGGCACCATCGGGGCCACCCAGGATCAGGACATCTGCTGGACGCTCAGCAAAGATGCCACAGGTGACTACGCCAGGAATCTGGTTAATTTCAGTTTCCATCTTCACGGGCTCAGTAATCTGCAGATTGTGTACATCCAGGATGATATTGCCGTTATCCGTAGTGAATCCTTCGCGCAGTACTGGGCTGCCACCCATGGCGACCATCTTGCGGGCTACCAGGGCCTGGGCCATGGGGATAACCTCGATTGGCAGCGGGAAAGCGCCCAGTACGTCAACCAGCTTGGAATCATCTGCAATGCAGACGAATTTTTCGCTGGCAGCTGCGACGATCTTCTCGCGGGTCAGTGCGCCACCGCCACCCTTGATCAGGTGCAGGTACTTATTGGATTCATCAGCACCATCTACATACAGGCCGAGGGTGCCAGCTTCATTCAGGTCCATGACGGGAATACCGTGGCCACGCAGGCGTTCTGCGCTGGCCTCTGAACTGGCAACCGTGCCATCGATCTTGCCCTTGATGTCTGCCAGCAGGTCGATGAAATGATTAGCCGTAGAGCCTGTGCCGATGCCGACAATCGTGCCGCTTTCGACATATTCGATAGCTGCAGCTGCAGCCGCCTTTTTCATTTCGTCTTGGGTCATGTTTCTTTCCATCTTCAAATTTTGTCTGCGCATCATACCGGAAACCGCAGGAAATATGCCATGCAGGCGAATTTCGCGATAAGCTAGCACTTTAACCCCGAGCAGCCAGAGCCGAATGAAAAGAAGTTACTGCGAACAGATCCTGCGTGCCCGCGTCTACGATGTGGCCATTGAATCTCCGCTGGAGTCAGCTCCGATCCTGAGTGAAAGGCTGGATAATCATGTTCTGCTTAAGCGCGAGGATCTGCAGCCTGTATTTTCATTTAAGCTGCGTGGTGCCTATAACAAGATTTATCACCTCAGCGAGGAAGAACGCAGCAAGGGGGTTATCGCTGCCTCAGCGGGTAACCATGCCCAGGGTGTGGCACTGGCCGGGTCCAAGCTGGGTGTGAAGACCACCATCGTCATGCCCAGGACCACCCCTGGCATCAAGGTTGAGGCCGTGCGCAAGCTGGGTGGCAAGACGGTACTTCATGGCGATGGCTATGATGACGCCTACGAGCATGCCCAGAAGCTGGCGGCAGAGAAAGGCATGACCTTTGTGCATCCCTATGATGATCCTGATGTCATTGCCGGGCAGGGCACGGTGGGGATGGAGATTCTGCGCCAGCATCCTGATGATATTGGTGCCATATTTGTCCCTGTTGGTGGGGGTGGTCTGATGGCCGGTGTCGCAGCCTTTGTTAAGCATTTACGACCCGAGACAAAGTTGATAGGTGTTGAACCTGAAGATGCAGCTTGTCTTGCTGCCGCCATGGATAAGGGCAGGCGCGTCATCCTGGGAGAAGTCGGACTTTTTGTCGATGGCGTCGCGGTCAGGCAGATCGGTAAGGAAACCTTCAAGGTTATGAAAGACCTCGTTGACGAGGTGGTTACCGTTACCACCGATGAGACCTGTGCGGCTATCAAGGACATTTATGACGAGACGCGCAGTATCGTCGAGCCTGCCGGTGCCCTGGCCGTGGCAGGTATGAAGAAATATGTCGCCAGTAAACAGGTCAAAGGTCTGAACCTGATCGCCATTAACAGTGGTGCCAATATGAACTTCGATCGCCTGCGTCATGTCTCGGAGCGGTCCGAGGTCGGTGAGCAGCGCGAGGCATTATTTGCCGTTACGATTCCAGAACAGCCTGGCAGCTTTAAACGTTTCTGCAAGGATATCGGTAATCGAGGTATTACCGAGTTTAACTACCGCTATGCTGACGAGCATGACGCCCAGATCTTTGTTGGCATCAAGTTGACTGAGGGTGAGTCAGAACGCCAGGCGATTTTCGAAGAACTCAAGGCCAAGGATTATCCAATCCTTGATATCACCGATAATGAGGTAGCCAAGCTGCACCTGCGTTACATGGTCGGTGGACATGCCAAGGCCGAGCATGAACGCCTGGTACGTTTCCAGTTTCCTGAGCGTCCCGGGGCATTGTTACGGTTTCTGAAAAAGATGAGCCGAGGCTGGAACATCAGCCTGTTCCATTATCGAAATCATGGTGCAGCCTATGGGCGTATCCTGGTCGGTATGCAGGTGCCTAAAGAAGATAACGAAAAGTTTAAGACCTTCCTCAAGGAACTTGATTATCGTTACTTCGATGAGTCAGATAACCCGGTTTATAAGATGTTCCTGGGTTAAAGGCGGCTCCTATTTTTCTATCACTTTCTCGTCAGTACTATCCAGCAGAGGTGCTGCATCCAGGTCGGTAGCATTCATCATGTCAGCGACGCGCTGCAGAGAGGAGAGCATAAGGTTCTGTTCCCAGTCCTCCAGATGATTAAAGGCCTTGATGAAGGATTCCTGCATGAGCGTTGGGGCCTTTTCAAGGGCCTTGCCGCCTTCTTCAGTCAGAGAAACCATCACCTTGCGCTTGTCATCGGTGCTGCGTACTCGTTCTAGCAGGCCCTTCTTTTCGAGTCGATCCAGGATAGACGTCACGGTTGCCTGGCTCAGGCTGACCTCCCTGGCGATAACCCCGGCGGTGGTTTCACCAGAAGTACCAATTAGTTGCATAACTAATAATTGCGGGCCTGTTAGGCCAGATTCTCGCTCTAAGCGCTTAGAATGCAAATCAATCGCCCGGATAATCTGGCGCAGTGAAACCAGTACCTGATCATAGGTTTTCATCAAAGATTTCCTATTGTTATCGTCGTCAGTAAAGGAATCTATGAGTTCCTCGGCCTTAAAATGCCACTTTTTCACCGCTTCAGCCACATTTGCCCCTAAATATTTACTGTGCTAAAGTTTAGTACACTAAACAATGTCACACAATTGAAATATGACCGAACACCACAATGACATCCTGATCAGGATGCCTGTGATCGATGACGGCCATGCCGTGCATCAGTTAATTGCTGCAAGTCCTCCACTCGATCTCAATTCCATTTATAGCTACTACATCCTCAGCGATCATTTCAGGAATACCTGTGCTGTTGCTGAGCATGAGGGGGAAGTTATGGGCTTCCTATCTGCTTATCGCGTTCCAGAGCAACCGGACATTCTTTTTGTCTGGCAGGTTGTTGTGGACAAGGCAATGCGAGGTCAGCGGGTCGCATGGCGCATGCTTGAATCCGTGCTCAGGCGTTTTGATACGGGTCAGGTGAGTTTTGTCGAGGCGACGGTTAACCCGAGCAATATTGCCTCACGAAAGCTTTTTGAGCATCTGGCTAAAGAGCAGGGTACATCAATAGAAGAGCGGACCTATCTGGAAGCATCTGCTTTCGGGTCCTCTGAAGCACATGAAAGCGAGATCCTTTTGAGGGTTCCGCTAAGCAATCAGAATTCATAAATTACCAGGAGCATATTATGCGTATATTTGAAGAAATGGAGTCGGAGGTTCGCGGTTACGTTCGCGCCTTTCCTGCGGTATTCGATACGGCCAAAGGTGCCTTTCTCTATGATGAGCAGGGCAATGAATACATCGACTTTTTCGCTGGCGCCGGTACGTTAAATTATGGTCATAACAATCCGCTTATTAGCGAGGCCTTGATCAAGTATTTGGAGCGTGACGGGATTGTTCATGCTCTGGATAAAGCCACAGTAGCGAAGAAGGACTTTCTGCAGAAATTTCACGACACGATTCTTAAGCCGCGTAACCTTGATTACAAGATCCAGTTTACGGGTCCTACCGGTACTAATGCCGTTGAATCAGCGCTGAAGCTTGCACGTATGGTCAAGCGTCGTTCTAACGTGATTGCCTTTACCAATGGTTATCATGGTCTGACCATGGGTGCTCTGGCCGTTACGGGGAATGATTTTTATCGTGATGAATCCTACGGGGCTCGTAACAATGCGGACTCGGTACCTTATGACGGCTATTTCGGCCCGGATGTAAATACGATTGATTATCTGCGTAAATTCCTTACTGACAATTCCAGCGGTATCGATCTACCTGCAGCAATTATTGTTGAGACGGTTCAGGGTGAGGGTGGAATCAATGTTGCTTCTGCAAAGTGGTTACAGGAACTCGAACAGCTTTGTCGTGACTTCGATATTTTGCTGATAATTGATGATATCCAGATGGGTAATGGCCGAACCGGTACTTTTTTCAGTTTTGAGGAAGCAGGGATCAACCCCGACATGGTGACCTATTCGAAATCTATTGGTGGTGGACTGCCCATGGCTATCCTGCTGATGCGTCCAGAACTGGACCAGTGGCAGCCTGGTGAGCACACAGGAACTTTCCGTGGCAATAACCTTGCGTTTGTTGCCGCAACCCAGGCGCTTAGTTACTGGGATAACGAAGATTTTGCAGACTCAATCAAGTACAAGGGTGCCATCATGGAAGAGGAGCTCGGAAAGATTGTAGAAAAATATAAAGACCGGATTGATATTGATCTGCGTGGACGAGGCATGGTCTGGGGACTGGATATCGAACGTGCGGGATTTGCAGGTGAAATCTCGTCCGCGGCATTTGCCAGGAAGCTGGTTATCGAGCTTGCCGGTGCTGACGATAATGTCGTCAAGTTCCTGCCATCTTTGGTTATCGAGGAAGAAACCTTACGCAAGGGTATGGCTATTATTGATGACGTAATCTGCGAACTGATTGAGCAGAAGGATGCGGCCATGAGGGGTGATACAGCAGCATGATCGTACGTACCCTGGATGAAATTATCGGTAGTGAGCGCGAAGTACATGCGGAAAATGGTAACTGGGTAAGTCGTCGATTCGTATTGAATGACGATGCGGCAGGCTTCTCTTTTCACGAGACCATTATCAAGGCGGGTACCGAAACGCATATCTGGTATAAGCACCATATAGAGGCCGTATATTGCGTCGGTGGCGAAGGTGAAATCGAAGATATAAAAACGGGTGAAGTATATCCCATTAAGGATGGCACCCTGTATCTGCTCAATGACAATGACGAGCATTACCTGCGCGGCTTTACTGACATGCGTATGATCTGCGCATTCAACCCTCCTGTGACCGGGCGAGAGATGCATGATGATGATGGGGCCTATATGCCTCACCCCGAGGCAGAACAATGGAGACTAGTTCGCGAGTCAGGTAAAAGCCCGTTCAAGATGCCTTCTATTCCAGTCCGTGCGCCAGAAACAGATTAAAACGGAGTGTCAAATGAAGCATACCGTTGAGAAGATTGGCGGGACCTCGATGAGTAATTACGAGGCCGTTAAAGAAAATATATTTTGTAATAAGGCTGATGATCTCTATAACCGAATCTTTGTGGTTTCGGCATATGGAGGTATTACAAATGCACTGCTCGAACACAAGAAAACCGATGTGCCGGGTGTTTATGCCCTGTTTACCGATGCAGAGGATGAAGGTGCCTGGCGTACAGCACTAAAGGATCTGCGTGACCAGATTCATCAGATCAATGTTGAACTGTTCCAGGATAGAGCATTACGTAAGCAGGCAAACGCTTTTATTGATCAGCGTTTGTATGATGCCGAGCAGGTGCTCAATAACCTGCAGGCCCTTTGCCAACATGGACATTTTGAGCTCGAAGATCATTTACTGACTGTTCGTGAAATGCTGGCCAGTATTGGTGAGGCGCATAGTGCATGGAATACAGCGCATCTCCTGCGGCTTGAAGGTGTTAACGCGAGGTTTGTTGACCTCAGCGGCTGGAATGCAGAAGAGGCTCAGCCACTGGATCGCGTTATTGAGCTGGAATTTTCAAAACTCGACCTTCAAACAGAGCTGCCAATAGTGACAGGGTATGCCCATTGTAGTGAAGGCCTGATGGCGACATTTGATCGTGGCTATAGCGAGATGACTTTTAGTCGTATTGCTGTAATCACGAATGCCCATGAGGCGATCATACATAAGGAATATCACCTGAGTTCAGCCGATCCAGCGGTTGTTGGAGAGCACAATATTGTTCCAATAGGCAGGACAAATTATGATGTTGCCGACCAGCTGGCCAACCTGGGTATGGAGGCTATCCATCCACGTGCAGCAAAAGGGCTACGTCAGTCGGATATCCACTTGCGTATCAAGAATACCTTTGAGCCTGATCATGCGGGTACCCTGATCACACGTGATTATGTCAGTGATAGTCCATGTGTTGAGATTGTTGCAGGAAGAAAACACATTCAGGCTATCGAGCTATTCGATCAGGATATGGTCGGTAAGTCAGACGAGTATGAGAAGAAACTTCTGGACATCTTTAAGCGTTATCACGCGCAGGTTGTTACCAAGGATATTAATGCCAATACGATTACCCATTACCTGAGCTGTAACCTGAAAACCGTAAAACGCATAGTCCGGACTATCAAGGAGAGCTACCCAGGTGGTGAGACCGGTCATAGAAAAGTGGCAGTTGTGTCGGCGATTGGTAGTGATATGCAGGTACCTGGACTTCTCTCGAAGGCAGTGAAGTCACTTGCGGATACATCTATTAGCGTGTTGGCCCTGCACCAGTCCATGCGCCAGGTAGATATTCAGTTTGTCATTGATGAAGATGACTATGAGGAATCAATTAAGTCTCTGCATTATCAGCTTATTGAGCCTCATGACTATGGTGATGCTATATGCGCAATTTAGTCTATCTGATGGCATTGTTTGCTGTTGTTGCGCCTGCCTTGGTATCAGGCGCTCCAGCATCTGAACCACAAAATTTAACTGTTATAGACGAGTTAGAAGAGCCGCTTTATAACCCCTTTGTTGAGCGTTATGTTCTGGATGAACTAAAAAGCCTGCGTACTGATCTTCAAGATCAAAGAACTGAGTTTGCGACGCGCATGGCTGCGACAGAACTAGGTGCTTCTGACCGAGTGGTGAATTACGCAACCAGCACCATTAACAATATTTTCTACATTATAGCTGCAGCTGCCTCGATACTTGCGCTGGTTGGATGGAGTTCCGTCAGGGAAGTACGGCATAAGTTAGATGAGATTATTGAGCAGAAGATATCTCATATCTCCCAGGATTACGAAGAACGTCTGATTGCGCTGGAACACAAGCTAAAGGACAGGACGGAACGCATTATTTCAGCACAGGAAGATATCACGCGTACCAATACGCTGCACTCTCTATGGATGCGAGCAGGCCTCGAGGCAACGCACCAGGCAAAGATCGAGGTTTATGATCAGATTCTTGCAATTAACTCGAATGACGTTGAGGCATTAACTTATAAAGCTGATGAAGTCCTGGAGTTGGGCGAGGCACAGTGGGCCTTAAATCTCTGTGACAAGGCGTTGTCTATCAGCCCGGACTATCCGTACGCTCACTATCAGAGGGCCTGTGCTAATGCCACCTTGCAGCATTTAGAACTTGCTGCTGAGGATCTTAAAAAGGCCGTAGAGCTATCGTCAACCTATGTTGATGAGGCTAAGACGGATAAAAGCCTGGAAAATATTCGTAAGCATGGAATGCTGGAAGAATTAATCAAAACCTCGGCGGTTTAAGCCGTGATAACAATAACAGGCTAAAAAATGCTGGCGGGTAGTTTCATTTTTTTCATGGTGCTTTTTCTGGGGATTGGCCTGGCATCATTTATCAGAAGTAAAAAGACATCCGAGGATTACCTGGTTGCAGACAAAGCTGTTCCTGCCTGGCTAGCGGGTCTGTCTGCCGTGGCCACAAACAATAGTGGCTTTATGTTTATAGGCATGATCGGTCTGACCTATGCCGCTGGCCTGTCATCGATCTGGTTAATGATTGGCTGGATTGCAGGCGACCTGATGGTTTCACTACTGACGCTCAGGCCATTACATGCCGCCTCGCGTTCACCGAAAGTGCATTCCTATGGTGGTCTTCTTGCACATTGGCATGGTGATGATAATCATTTTCTGCGCCGGATTGTCGGTGTGCTGACTATCTTCTTCTTAACCATTTATGCGGCGGCCCAGCTCAAGGCTGGTGCTAAGGCAACCATGGTTCTGCTGGACTGGGGTCCAAACTGGGGAATAGTTGTAGGCGCATTGCTGGTCGTGCTTTATAGTGCGGCCGGGGGTATCAGGGCCTCAATCTGGACCGATGCTGCGCAGGCATTCGTCATGTTGGGTGGCATGGTCTTGTTGATCTTCGGTGGCTTTGAGCTGGCTGGTGGCTGGTCCCAGGCATTAAGCCAGATGACTGCGATCGACGCGCACTATATGTCCTGGTTTCCCAATACCCATGCGACAGGAGTGATGCTTTTCATTCTTGGCTGGTTATTTGGGGGCATTGCTGTCGTAGGTCAGCCGCATATCGTGATTCGCTTTATTAGCCTGGATAGTGCAGAGCATATTAACCGGATGCGCTTTTATTACTATGGCTGGTTTACGGTATTTTATGGCGCGACCATACTCGTGGGGCTTCTGAGCAGGGTGGTCTTTCCTGATAACACCGCGTTTGACGCAGAGCTAGCATTGCCAACCATGGCTCTCCAGGTCATGCCGGATGTTCTGGTTGGGCTTGTACTCGCGGCATTGTTCGCTGCGACACTTTCTACTGCGGACTCTCTCATTCTTTCCTGTTCGGCAGCCTTTACGCGTGATTTTGTACAGCATCCTGAGAAAATACATGCTCTATGGGTTGCCAAGGTCACTACAGCAACTGTCCTGGGTATGGCCATGGTAATTGCCCTGAGTAAGGCCGAATCGGTCTTTACCCTGGTGCTGGATGCCTGGGGGCTGCTTGGTTCGGCCTTTGCACCTTTAGTTATTATTTATGCGCTTGGCCACAGGGTTCCTCAGCCATTATCTATTGCCATGATCATAATCGGTGTTGC
>CAZXNH010000027.1:0-5763 GCA_964641615.1 uncultured Ectothiorhodospiraceae bacterium
GCTCCTCCGAGTCAGCAGCCAGAGGTGAGCGCACATTTTCGGTAATACGATCCAGCTTCTGTTGTAGCGCCTGCTGACGTTCTTCGAGCTGTTTTTTTATTTTATTCTGGTTAATCATTTTTCACCTCATTGTGCGTATATATGCTTAACGGTATACGCTTTTAATTAGTCTGTATCTGATCCTGATCACTGAGTCTTTACTCAGGCAATTTTCCTGACTCTAGCAGTAACTGCAACTCTTCTTCACTCATCACGCGCACACCCAGGGACTCAGCTTTCGCAAGTTTTGAGCCCGCTTTCTCCCCGGCGATGACAGCTGATGTATTTTTAGACACTGATCCGCTGACTTTTGCTCCCATCGCCTGTAACTTCTGCTTGGCTTCGTCACGTGTCATGGTGCTTAGACTGCCTGTTAGAACGAAGGTCATACCATCAAGCGAACGCTCATCCATGGGCAGAGTTTCCACTACTTCTGGTGATACACCAGCCTGATTAAGCTTCTCAATGACTTCCAGGTTATGTGGCTGCCTAAAGAAGGCATAGATATGCGACGCCACAACCGGCCCGACGTCAGGCACCTTCTGCAGGCTGTCGACATCGGCCTGTTTCAGGCTATCAATATCGCCAAACCATTGTGCAAGACTGAGCGCTGTGGCCTCGCCTACTTCACGAATACCCAGTGCAAAGATAAATCGTGCCATAGTTGGTGTCTTGCTTTTAGCAATCGCATCAACCAGGTTACTGGCAGATTTTTCACCCATGCGCTCCAGGCCAGAAAGCTCCTCGACACTCAGGGTGAAGAGATCATCCACATGATCGATTAATTCAGCTTCGACCAACTGATCAACAAGCTTATCACCCAGGCCTTCAATATCCATGGCTTTACGTGAGGCAAAGTGCTTAATGGCCTGCTTACGTTGAGCCGGACAGTAGAGGCCTCCGGTACAACGCGCCACGGCCTCACCTTCAGGCCGTATTACTTCTGAGCCACAGGCCGGGCAGGATGCTGGCATTTCTATGAGACGCGCATTATCTGGTCGACGAGAAAGAATACTGGAAACTACTTCCGGTATGACATCACCCGCGCGACGAACAATGACCGTGTCACCGATACGAACATCCTTACGTTCTATCTCATCCATGTTATGCAGTGTTGCGTTACTGACGGTGACGCCACCGACGAAGACAGGCTCAAGACGGGCCACGGGCGTCAGGGCACCGGTGCGGCCAACCTGAAAATCGACATCCAGCAGGGTCGTCAGTTCTTCCTGGGCAGGAAACTTATGTGCGATAGCCCAGCGTGGCGCGCGTGAAACAAAACCCAGATCTTCCTGCAGGTCGCGACGATTAACCTTATACACAACACCATCGATTTCATAAGGCAGTGCATCACGACGTGACTGGATATCGTTGTAATACTCAAGGCATCCTGCTCCGCCCTGCACCACGCGTATCTCGGGACAAACACGCAGGCCCCATTGTTTTAACTGTTCCAGAATGGCGCTATGGGTAGCAGGCAACTCCCAGCCCTTAGTACTGCCATGACTGTAACAATAAATCTCCAGTGGGCGCTGAGCCGTAATCGAGGGGTCTAACTGACGTAGAGAACCCGCTGCCGCATTTCGTGGATTGGCGAAGGTTTTATCACCACGTTCGGCAGCCCTGCGGTTCAATACCTCGAAGCCAGCCTTAGGCATGTATACCTCGCCACGCACCTCAAGCACGGGCGGTACATCATCACCGATCAGACGCAGGGGAACACTGTGGATGGTACGGACATTCTGAGTAATGTTTTCACCGGTAGTACCATCACCACGAGTGGCAGCCTGAACCAGTTTGCCAGACTCATAACGCAGGCTAACGGCCAGCCCATCAAGTTTGGGCTCAACTGTAAACTCAATAGGTTCGTCACTACCCAGCCTGTCACCAATACGTTTAATAAAGGCATCGAGTTCTTCTTCAGTGAAACAGTTACCCAGGGAAAGCATGGGCACTTCATGACGAACCTGATCAAATGATTGCAGCGGGCTGGCACCAACACGCTGCGTTGGCGAATCTTCAGCAATCAGTTCGGGGTGCTCTGATTCGAGCTGCTCGAGTTCACGCAACAGGCGATCGTACTCGGCATCGGGGACCTCGGGATCATCGAGCACGTAGTAGCGATGGTTATGAAAATTGATCTGCTCACGCAGCTTCTGAATTTTCTGTTCTGGTGTCATGTCTGGGCGTACTGGGTCGGTTTTATCCTGATATCAGGATGATGATCACATGGGGATTAACTGTTCTTTGCCTTGAGTTCGAACAGGCGTATATCTTCCAGGATTTTTTCCATTGCCTGCTGGGTCAGCACGCTACGTGTTTCATCCAGGATCTTGCCATTAAGCAACTCTGCCAGTCGATGCGTGCAATGCAGCATATCGTTGTAGCACTCATCACCTGGAATAGCCGATGGCAGACGCATGAACAGGCTTAGACCTGGCAGCTGTACATCATCAGTCAGCTCATCAGGTACCAGGGTGCCGGGCTTGACCATATTGGCAATGCTATACAGAGAGCGCTCCTTGCCACCGATCTCACGCAACCTGTGGAAGATATTCATCTCACCATACTCCATGCCACTATCCCTGAGCGCACGTAGCACGTCCCTACCTGCAAAGGTCTCTGGTAAACGAGAGGCCACATGCAGCACCACAAACATCTCGGGCCCGGGTTTAGAAGACTTTGCTTCAGGCGACTTCTTTTTATTCTTCGAAGATCTCTTCTTTTTCGGCTTTTCCTGTACAGGTGCCTGTTCAGCCTGTTCTTCGATCTCGTCCCTGAGCAGGGCATCCAGATTTATTAATTCATCTTTCAGTTCATGTACAGCCGGTTCTTCATCACTGGCATTTAGAGAGATGCCATCAAGCTCCGGTTCGTCATGATGATCGCGGCGTATGGCCTGGCGCAGACGTTGCTGGCTGGTATAGAAGTAGATGGCGATCACCACTACGACACCCACTATCAGCAAAACCCAGCGCAGCATATCCATGCAGTTTGCCCCTAACCAATAGCCATGGCAGCGGCTTCTTCAACATCAACCGATACCATACGAGACACACCCGGTTCACGCATGGTGACACCAATCAGCTGGTCAGAGAGTTCCATAGTGGTCTTGTTATGCGTAATGAAGATGAACTGCACACGCTCTGACATTTCCTTAACCAGGTCACAGAAGCGACCGACATTG
This sequence comes from uncultured Ectothiorhodospiraceae bacterium, assembly GCA_964641615.1. GTDB lineage: Bacteria > Pseudomonadota > Gammaproteobacteria > J044 > J044 > JANTGN01. The sequence continues at coordinate 3,227 of CAZXNH010000027.1, forward strand.
GCCTCATCAAGCGGTGCATCTACTTCGTCCAGCATACAGAACGGTGCTGGATTCAGCTCGAAGATGGCAAAGACCATAGCAACGGCAGTCAGGGCCTTCTCACCACCTGACATCAGATGGATCGTCGACAGACGTTTGCCTGGTGGACGCGCCATGATGGAGACACCGGTGGTAAGCAGGTCATCACCGGTCATTTCCAGATGCGCCTGACCACCACCAAACAGGCGTGGGAACATGGCCTGGATACGAGCATTCACATGCTCGAAGGTCGCCTTGAAGCGAGAACGGGTTTCCTTATCAATCTTGCGGATAGCGTTCTCGAGAGTCTCGAGCGCTTCGTTGAGATCGGCAAACTGATGATCCAGGTATTCCTTGCGCTGCCCCTGCTCCTTGAATTCTTCAATAGCCGCCAGGTTAATAGGGCCTAAACGATGGATACGGGCACCCAGGTCCTCAATAGCCTTCTCCCAGGCGGCAATCGTGGCCTCCTCTGGCATCTCGTTCATGAGCTGTTCGATATTGTATTCGGTTTCACCCAGTTGCTCTTCAAAGTTCTGGCGTCGAACCTTGATTTCCTGGGCTGCGATGCGCAGTTTTTCCAGGCGGTTACGGGCCTCTTCAGCCTGACGTTCGATATTCAGACGTTTCTGCTCGTTTTCACGCATGGCCGTATCCAGGGCCTGGACCTTAGCGCGTGCTTCGTTGAGCTGTTTTTCGACAGTAACGCGGTCAGCAACCAGGACCTCGAGTTCCTGTTGCAGCTGGGTCACAGGATCTTCTGATTCGGCCAGGGCCTGCTCCAGCTGGGCACGGCGATCAGAGTAATCACCGATCTGGGATTCCATGCGACCAAGATTCTGGCGTATCGATTCCAGCGAGGTACGCATGGTCTCCATGCGCAGGGCCACCTGGTGGGCGGTATCGCGCTGCTGGTTGGCCTGGCTACGGGCCTCGTCCAGGGTTGCGCGGAGTTCTTCGCGGCGGCTGGCCAGTTCCTCACGTTCAGCAGCCAGGGACTCCATGCTGGTTACCGCTTCGTTACGTCGGTTAGTTGCCTCTTCCAGCGCCTGTTCTTCCTGAGCACGCTGCTGCTGCATCTCGGTCAGCTCTTCGTCCAGACGTTTACGGCGTGTCTGCAGCGCCTCAAGACGGGCCCTGCGGCTGTTTACCTGGCCATTGAGTTCGGCTAGTGCACGATGCGCTTTGTTGACCTCGACCTGTAAAGACTCGCGCGATGTCTCGGCTGTTTTCAGCGCCTCACGGCCCTGTTCCAGCTGTCCCTGCAAACGTTCGATTTCAGACTCGCACCGGCTCAGTTCCTTGCGCAGGCTTTCTATCTCCTGCTCGCGAGCCAGCACACCCGAGTGCTCATCCGTGTCCTTCTGAACACGCAGCCAGTTAGCGCCCAGCCAGATGCCATCGCGCGTAATAATGGATTGCTGGCCAGCCAGCGAACCACGCATGGACAGGGCCTGCGCCAGGTCATCGGCAACCTGAACACCATCGAGCAGGGCCAGGATGGAATCCGGGGCCTGCACCCTGGTACGCAGGGCGGTGCCGGAGGTAGCTGCCTGTGCACCAGCAGCCTGCATATCTAGCAACATCAGCGAACCATGTTCCAGGCTGCCGAGGGTACCCGTGACCTGATCAATACCATCTACACAGACGGCCTCGAGATACTGTCCCAGGACGGTCTCGACAGCCTGTTCCCAGCCCTGATCAACCTTCATCTGCTGAGCAAGGCGAGGCGCCTGGGCCAGCCCGGCACTTTCCAGCCACTGGGTCATACCCTTCTCAGACTCACCCAGGGCTGCCTGCTGCAGGGCTTCAAGCGAGGCAAGGCGACCTTTAAGTGTCTGAGCCGTACTACGTTGCTGATCCAGCTCCTGGTTCAGGCCACGGTTCATTTCGCGGGAGGTATTGACCTCTTCAAGCGCCTGGTCGAGCTTACTCTGAAATTCACGGGCAGATTGCTCGGCATCTCCGACCTTCTGGCTCAGGGCCTCCAGTTCAGTATCGTTGTCCGTGCTCTTGATGCGGGCTCTTTCTTCATCCAGGCGGCTCATGCGCTGATTCAGCTGAGAAATCTGGCGCTCATGGGATTCCATCTTCGCGCGTTCAACCTGAGCCTGCTGGCTGGGCTCGGCGGCACGACGGTTGAATTCTTCCCAGTTGGCCTGCCATTCGTTCATGGCCTGCTCAGCATCGTTTAATGCGGAAACTGCCACTTCTTTGCTGGCCTGCAGACTTTCATGTTCGGGCTGAAGCTCGGTAATCGAAGCGGTTAGCTCTTCCTGTCTGCGCTTATCTTCATCCGAGAGTCGGTGCGCATCTTCCAGCGAGCGGTTCAGCTGCTGTAAATCCTGTTCCTGGCGAGTACGCATTTCCTTGTTGTGCTGGATCGACTGTTCGGTGCGGGAGATATCGCTACCCAGTTTGTAATAGCGCCCCTGGACCTCGTTAAAGGCCTCGTTGGCCTCTACATGATCCTCGCGAGCCTTTTCGATATCTGCCTCGATAGCACGAAGCTGGGCCAT
>CAZXNH010000027.1:5821-33356 GCA_964641615.1 uncultured Ectothiorhodospiraceae bacterium
AGGCCGGTCAACTTCAGGGTTATAAGTTCTGCCTTCTTTCGACGCTCGTCGGCCTTGTATTCCTTGAACTTCTCTGCGGTTCTGGCCTGGCGTTGCAGATGGTTGAGTTGCTTTTCGACCTCTTCACGCAGATCATCAAGACGCTCCATGTTTTCACGGGTATGTCGAATACGGTTCTCGGTCTCGCGGCGACGCTCCTTGTACTTGGAGATACCTGCTGCCTCTTCCAGGTAGACACGCAGTTCTTCTGGCTTGGCCTCGATCAGGCGTGAAATCATGCCCTGCTCGATGATGGCGTAGCTTCGTGGCCCCAGACCGGTGCCCAGAAAGATATCGGTGATGTCGCGTCGCCGGCACTTCACGCCGTTCAGATAGTACTGAGAGGTACCGTCACGAGTTACGGCACGTTTTATGGAAATCTCGGCGTACTGCGCGTACTGACCACCAAGCATACCCTTGGAATTATCAAAAACCAGCTCGACAAAGGCCTGCCCCACCGGCTTACGCGCTGAAGAGCCATTAAAAATGACGTCGGCCATCGAATCACCACGCAGGTGCTTGGCCGAGGATTCGCCCATAACCCAGCGCACGGCATCGATAGTATTGGACTTACCACAACCATTTGGGCCAACAATGCCGGCCAGGTTCGTGGGTAGAGAAATTGTGGTGGGGTCAACGAATGATTTGAAGCCCGCGAGTTTAATCTTACTCAGTCGCATGCTGGTTCCGATGGCTTATTCCCCGAGGTGTTCTAGGCGCACCCCGTGGCTGGATTATGAAAAGGGGACATCTTAGCAATTCCACCAGCAACTGCGTAGATTTTGTTTTGAGAACGAGTGCTATAATTCGCGCATTTGATCAACCCTCCAGGAACAAACCATGTCGACTCAGCCAAGCAAGACGCTGGAAACCTTTGAAAACCCAAGAAAAGGCCGCGATTACACCATCCGCATCACGGTACCCGAGTTCACCTGCCTGTGCCCCAAGACCGGCCAGCCAGATTTTGCCACCCTCACCCTGGAATATATTCCCGAGGATTTGTGCGTCGAACTCAAAGCACTCAAGCTCTATGTCTGGAGTTTCCGAGAGGAAGGCGGCTTCCACGAAGACATGACAAACAGGATTCTGGATGACCTGGTGAAGGCAACCAGCCCACGTTATATGCGTCTGACGGCGGATTTCAATGTACGCGGCGGCATCTATACGACCGTGGTTGCTGAACACCGCAACGAAAACTGGCAGCCTACCCCGCCCGTCACCCTGCCCTGAGCATGACCACCCTCTACGCCGGTATCGATGCAGGAACCTCCGGCGTACGTCTCTGCCTCATTAATGATGCGGCAGAGCTGGTCTACGAAGATACACACCCCCTGCCCCTGAGCGAGAAAACAGGTGCAGAACACGAACAGGAACCCGACTCCTGGTGGGAGGCTGTCACGACCCTGCTCGGCTGTATTCCTGGTCATCTATCTGGACGCATCCACGCCCTGGCTATCGATGGCACCTCTGGAACACTGCTACTCACTGACGAAAACGGAAAACCGCTCAGTCCGGCACTGATGTATAACGATGCCCGTAGCACTACACAGGCAGCCCGGATTGCTGCCCTTGCCCCTGATCAGAGCGGCGCGCATGGCGCTAGCTCCAGCCTGGCCAAACTGTTATGGATCAGAGATAACATCGCTACAGATCATGTTGCCCACGCCCTGCACCAGGCTGACTGGCTGCTCGGACGCCTGACCGGGAAGCCTGGTATCTCCGATGAAAACAACTGCCTGAAACTGGGCTACGACCCCGTCAGCCGTTCATGGCCTGCCTGGATAGAAGAGCTGAACATTAATCATGAATGGTTGCCACGGGTACTTGAACCCGGCAGTCCTGCCGGCACGATAATCCCGGAACTGGCAAGCCAGTTTGGCCTGCCTGCAGACATGATGCTCTGCACCGGTACCACCGACAGCATTGCCGCCTTCCTCGCTACCGGTGCTTCACAACCGGGGGAAGCAGTTAGCTCACTGGGCAGCACCCTCGCCATCAAGATCATCGGAAAACAGGCATTATTTGCCCCTGAATATGGCATCTATAGTCATCGCCTCTGGAACCAGTGGCTGATCGGCGGTGCCTCGAATACCGGGGGCGCTGTCCTGAAACATTATTTTTCACACGGCCAGATCGAAAAATTCAGCCTGTGTATTGATCCTGAACATTCAACCGGGCTGGACTATTATCCACTCCTCTCTGCGGGTGAGCGTTTCCCGGCCGCCGATCCTGAGCTGGAACCACGCCTGATACCTCGACCTGATGATGACTGCCAGTTCTTCCAGGGCATGCTGGAGGGCATAGCCCGTATCGAACACCAGGCTTATCAGAAACTTAATGTACTCGGAGCACCCTGGCCGACAAGCATCCGAACTGTGGGTGGTGGGGCTGTTAATAAAGCATGGACTGCCATGCGTGGAAAGATGCTAGGTGTCGAAATGATCACCGCAGAACATGATGAAGCGGCCTACGGTGCCGCCCTGCTCGCCCGCCGTGGCATAATGCACAGCTCTTAATTGTTCCGCAAGAATTACTACAGGACAGAATCATGATTACGGATTTCTTCAAAGGCATTAGTTACGTGACCCGCGGTTTCGGCCTGATCAGGCGCCCAGGCATACGCCGCTTCGTAATCATCCCCCTGTTAATTAATATCCTGCTGTTTGGTTTTGGTGTCTTCTGGCTGGCCAGTGAATTTGGTGCACTCATGGAAATGATGCTGGGTTATCTGCCCAGTTGGCTGGACTGGCTGAGCTGGATACTCTGGCCAATCTTCGCTCTGACCATCATGATCGTGGTGTTCTACACATTCACTATTGTTGCCAACCTGATTGGTGCGCCGTTTAACAGCGTGCTGGCTGCAAAGCTTGAAGCTGAGCTCAGAGGAGAAAAGACAGATTCCGAATCTGGCTACGCTGCCCTGCTCAAGGATATCGGTAAGTCCATTGCTGGCGAATTACGCAAGCTGCTGTATCTGCTGCTGTGGATGATTCCCCTGCTAATACTATTCGTGATTCCCGTCATCAACGTCATCGCCCCCTTCACCATGGCCCTGTTCACCATGTGGATGCTGTCACTGGAATATAATGACTATCCCATGGGTAATCATGGTTACTATTTTGGAGAGGTCAAAAAGACCCTGGCTGAACAACGCGGACTATCGCTGGGCTTTGGTGCGGCCATCATGGTAATGACCTTTATCCCGATTCTTAACTTCCTGGCCATGCCCGTGGGCGTGACTGCCGCTACCGCGATGTGGGTAGAACGTATCTCAGTTCGCAAGGAACGAGAAAGCGCGCAGAATTAATTGCGCGTACTGCGTTCTTTCTCGGCCTCATAAAGCGGCTGACATTCAGGGATATCGTGGAACATACGTTCACGATGACCACCCGCAGCAGTTCTGCCCCCGTCACCATAATCACTGTAAAAACGCTTACATTCATCGGGCGATTTTTCTTTATGGGCTATACATTCCTGAATTTTTCCCTCTCGAATAGGCGCCAGCTGTGCTTCCCTCGCCTCCTCGCATTGCGCCCTGAGTTCATCTATCGAGGCGGCAGAACTATAGGCTGGCAGTAGTAGAACAGCTAATAACGTAATAACGAATAAACGGCATTTCATGACTTACTCCTCTTCGGGTCAGGCACTCAGATAATGCTGTAAACGACGGACACCTTCCTCGAGTCGTTCAATATCTGCCGTATAGGCAAAACGCAAATGCTTCGATGCCAGGTGCTCACCAAAATCCAGGCCCGGTGTAACTGCCACGCCTGCCTCGCTTAACAAGGCATTGCACAGGGCAAAACTATCGTTACTAAACTTTTCACAATTGGCATATACATAAAAGGCACCCTCTGGCTCGAAGGGTAACTCAAAACCCAGAGAACGCAGGGCTGGCACCAGGAAGTCTCTGCGTTGCGCAAATGTCTGACGACGTTGTTCCAGTATCTCGAGATTCTCGGGGCTAAAGGCACGTAATGCCGCATGCTGGGCTAGCGTGGGTGCGGCCAGATAGAGGTTCTGGGCAAGACGATCGAGGCCTTCCACGGCCCATTCCGGCGCCACGATCCAGCCCAGACGCCAGCCCGTCATGCCAAAGTATTTCGAGAAACTGTTGATGACAAACACGGAGTCATCGATCGACAGGGCCGACTCCGGATGATCGGAATAAACCAGGCCATGATAAATCTCATCGACAATCAGGTGGCCCTGGTTATGCTGTACATAGGTGTGAATCTTTTTTAGTTCCTCATGATCCACCAGACTCCCTGTCGGATTAGCCGGACTGGCCAGTAATACTGCCCGGCTGTTGTTGTTCCAGTGCTGACGAACAAGATTTTCGGTGACCTGGTATTGCGTATCGGCATTTACCGGGATCATGACTGACTTGCCACAGGCGAGTCTGACAAAATTGCGATTGCAGGGATAACCGGGGTCGCTCATCAGCACACCATCACCCGGGTTAATCAGCAGATTGACGACCAGCAAGAGGGCGCCGGAAGCACCCGGGGTCACTACAATACGGCTGGCCGGTATATCCAGCCCATATCGTTGCTGATAAAAACCACTAATGGCTTCGCGCAACTGTGGCAGCCCCAGGGCTGGCGTGTAATGCACCGGGTCAGACTCAAGTACCCTCAGGGCCGCCCTGCGCACCGGGTCTGGAGTTGGAAAGTCAGGCTCGCCGATTTCCATGTGCACTATGTCCCGTCCTTCTGCCTCTAACTGGCGAGCACGCGCCAGCAGATCCATGACATGAAATGGCTGGATACTGTCCATGCGATCTGCATAATCTGTTTTTTCACTCATGCATCAGATGTTAGCATGGCTTTATGCGATTACTATTTCTTACTCTGCTGCTCACAATGACTGGCGCCCACGCCCTACCCGTATCTGATGCCGTACCTGGTGGCATCGTCCTCCTGCCACTGGGCGATGCACCGCAACGCCCGGAGGTGGAATTCATGGATCGAAAAACCACGGTAATCCAGAACGGAGATAAAGAATGGGTCGCTGTTATCGGACTGCCACTCTCTCTGGAAGTAGGAGAGCATGCGGCGTATCTGCAAAACGGCAAGGACAGGGTTCCACTCAACTTCGCCGTCAATGAAAAGCAGTATGAAACACAGCACCTGACCATTAAAAACAAGCGCAAGGTAGAACCAAACAAGGAAGACCTCGACCGTATCTGGGCTGAGCGCAAGAAAAAGAAAAAGGCCCTGAACACCTGGGAAGAAGTCCCACCCGACCTTGAGTTCGTCATTCCTGTAGAAGGTCGCACCAGTAGCCAGTTCGGCCTGCGTCGTTACTTTAACGGCAAACCGCGTAACCCGCATGGCGGTCTCGATATCGCGGCACCTGAAGGAACGCCCATTCATGCACCGGCAGATGGCACCGTATTACTGGCTGATGATTTCTTCTTTTCAGGTAATGTCGTTTATCTCGATCATGGTCAGGGAGTGATTACCTATTACGCCCACCTGCAGAAACATGTCGTGGAAGCTGGCGATAACGTAAAGAAAGGTGATGTGATCGGGCTGGTTGGCATGACAGGCCGCGTGACGGGACCGCATCTGCACTGGGGGGTTTATCTGAACAATGCTGCCGTCAATCCTTCGCTATTCCTTGGCGAGAACAACACACAGTGATTTAGCAACTGCTATTTCTTACGCGTTTTAACGTGTTGCATCATGCGGCGTTTTCGCTGCTGCTGACGCGGTGTGAGCTTATTCTTACGGCCCGCGTAGGGATTGTCCCCGGTTTTGAATTCTAAGCGCACCGGCGTACCAATCAGCTTCAGGGCCTTGCGGAAATAATTGGTCAGATATCTGCGATAAGCGCCTGGAACATCTGCTGTCTGGTTGCCGTGAATAATGACCAGAGGGGGATTTTTACCGCCCTGGTGGGCATAACGTAGCTTGATGCGACGCCCTTTTACCAGCGGGGGCTGGTGTACCATCACAGCCTCTTCCAACAAGCGGGTTAACTGTGAAGTTGGACAATCGACAAAAGCCGACTTATAGGCATCAAGCACGGACTCATACAGATGTCCAACACCGGTGCCGTGCAGCGCAGAGATAAAATGCTTCTCGGCAAAATCCAGAAACGGTAGCTTCAGATCGATCATCCGTTTGATCTCATTGCGCTCGTGCTCATCCAGGCCATCCCACTTATTAATCGCCAGCACGATGGAGCGCCCTGCTTCAGTGGCAAGTCCTAGCAAATGTGCATCCTGCTCTGCTATTCCTTCATGGGCATCCAGCACTGCAATCACCACGTTGGCCGAATCAATGGCCTGCATGGTCTTAACAATACTGAACTTTTCGATGGCCTCGTGGATACGTGCACGCCTTCTCACGCCCGCGGTATCAATCAGGGTGTAAGAAACACCATCACGCTCAAAGGGAATCTCGATACTGTCACGGGTGGTGCCTGGCTGATCAAAAACCACGACACGATCTTCACCGAGCATGCGATTAATCAGTGTCGACTTGCCGACATTGGGACGCCCGATAAAGGCAATACGAACCGGCCTGTCTTCAGGGGCAACCTCTTCCTCTTCAGACTCGCTCTCTTCACTATCCGGAAGTGTTTCAAGCACCTTCTGGATCATCGGTGAAATACCACGCCCATGTACGGCAGCTATCGGAATAGGCTCCCCGAGCCCCAGGGCATAGAATTCACTACCGACGACATCGGGATCCAGGCCTTCGGTTTTATTCACCACGAGGTATATCTGACGCCCTGTAGCGCGCAACTCCCGGGCTATGGTGTCATCGGCAGCGGTCAGACCATCGCGACCATCCACCATGAAGACCAGAACATCGGCCTCTTGAATGGCCAGGCGAGTCTGGCTGGCCATTTCAGCATCCATACCCTCTTCATCGCCACTCAGGCCACCTGTATCTACAACCAGGTAATCCTTCTTACCCATACGACCGGTACCGTACTTACGGTCTCGTGTCAGTCCGGGGAAATCAGCAACGATGGCATCACGACTGCGCGTGAGCCTGTTGAACAAGGTGGACTTGCCAACATTGGGGCGACCTACGAGTGCGATTACGGGCTTCATGATGCTGTTGTATTGAATCCGACCAGGGATGTCCAGAAAAGCGGGTTACTGATCCAGCTTCCAGCTGCTCAGTTCGCCACTTTTCCCCAAAGTGATCAGTCTGTCGCCCACGACCAATGGATCAGACACAACACCATCGTCGTCTGCACGAACACGGGCCACGAAGTGTCCTTCATACTTGTCCATCCAGTGCAGATAACCCTGGTAGTCGGCGACGACAACATAACGATCTAAAACGGCTGGTGCCGTGATACTTCGCAGACGCAGTGCAGGCTGTTTCCACAATGTGGCCCCGGTATTCCTGTCGACCGCCCAGAGGTTGCTGTATTCATCACTGAGATAAAGGATATCGCCATCTACTGTCAGCCCCATGAAACTGGACATATCGCGGGACCAGATAACACGTCCATTGCGACCACTAATAGCAGCAAGTTTTCCCTGATAAGTGGCGGCGTAGATAATGCCATCTCTTGCTGTAAAGACGCCATCGATATCCACCATGCGCTCCAGCTCGGAACGACCACGTGGCACAGCGACAGAGGATTCCCAGGCCGCCATTCCTTCAAACTGGTTTAACGCAACCAGCTTGCCATTATCGAATCCACTAAACACAATGCCCTGTGTTACCAGGGGTGTACTGACACCACGCAGGCTGAGTGCCGGAGTCTTGCGGCCAGCCTGCCAGCGCTGAGACCCACTATCGGCATTCAGGCCAAACAGGTTGCCATCATTCGTTCGTACAACGACAACACCAAGTGTTACCGGCGCAATGGCCATAACCTCACTGCTTACCGGAGTACGCCATAATTCCTTGCCTTTTTCCTGATCAAGAGCAACAACTTCGCCGGAGTCAGTACCAAAAACCAGGATACCTTCTCCACCGGAAATACCGCCACTGACATTCTCTTTCAGGCGCTGTACCCACAAGGTTTTCCCTTTCTCGATACTGACTGCCTCGACCTTACCTTCTACATCGACGGTATAGACAACCGCATCTTCATAATATGGCTGCAACTTGATGAAATACTTGCCGCTACCAGCACCGGTATCGGTATACCAGTCCTCATAGACCCTGAGGCTTTTTTCGAACTCAACCAGTTCTGCAGGTGGCTCTGAGTCATCACCACCAAACCAGCTGCAACCGCCGAGCAGCAATGTCAGAACCAGTAAAAAAGGAAGAAAACGCATATCAGCTACCGCTGCTACCCAGGTCTGCACGCTTCATTATCAGGTACTGTGAAGCCGTGCCTGAGGAGGCAAGAATAGCGCGGTCATAGGCCAGGCGCGCTGCATCAATATCACCCTTCGCACGATAGGCGTCACCACGGACTTCCTCGACCAGTGAGAGATATGCCACTGCAGCTACAGGCTCTAAAGTTTTCAGGGCCTGGTCTGGATTTCCCATAGCAATCTGAACCCTGGCTAACCTGATCTGGGCAATGTCTTTAACCGTGGCTTCTTTGGCCTGAGCTACTGCCCATTCAAGCTGTGCCACAGCACCGGGAAGATCACCTGCTTCAGCCTTCATGCTGGCATCCATCAGACTGGCATGGCCTGCATAAGGTGTGAATGCATAGTTAGCCTGCAACTCAGCCGTCAGTTCCGAAACCTTGCTGGTAATACCTCGATCAGCGGCCACCTGGATCTGTTTAAAAACGGTTGAAGCATATTCTGCCTCACCCTGACGATAATCTGTCCAGCCTTTCCAGCCAAATAGAATAGCCAGACCAAGTACTATGCCTCCGATAATGGATTTTCCATTTTCTTCCCACCATTTCTTGAGCGCTTCTACCTGTTGTTCTTCGGTTTCGTAACGTGTCACTTAATTGCTCCTGTACTACGCCTGAAGCTGTTGCTTCAATCGTTCAATGAGTTCGTCGTGGTTCAGCCTAAGCTGTTCGGCACCTGCTTCGCGCAAGGGTTTCAGACTGACCGACTGACTGGTGAGTTCATCTTCACCCATGATGAGTGCAAAATCTGCCTGGGATTTATCTGCCCGTTTCATCTGTGCCTTGAAACCACCACCGCCGCAATTATTAATCAGCCTGAGACCAGGCAACTGGCTGCGCAGTTTCTCCGACAGGACGAGTCCGGCCTGCTCAGCTTCGTCACCAAAGGTCACCATGTAGATATGTGGGCGCGGCTGCTCAGGCAAGTTGCCTTCTTCTTCAAGCAGCGCAAGCAGGCGCTCCATGCCCATAGCAAAGCCTGCCGCATGACCTGCCCTGCCACCGAGCTGCTCGATGAGACCGTCGTAACGACCACCTGCGCAGATGGTACCCTGTGCGCCCAGTGACTCGGTGATCCACTCGAATACGCTGCGGGAATAATAATCCAGCCCACGTACGAGCCTGGGATTCACGACATAGGCAATACCCAACGCCTCCAGTCGTGCCTGAACAGTTTCAAAGTGCTGCGCACATTCTGCATCCAGGTGATCTAACAGGCTGGGGGCATTCTGTACCAGCTCTGCCATATTCGGGTTTTTGGTATCGAGTATGCGTAGTGGATTGGTTTCTAATCGGTTAAGCGCCTCTTCATCAAGGACATCAAAGTTATCCTTGAAATACGACACGAGAATTTCACGATAGGCCTGCCTGGCTGATAATGAGCCCAGAGAGTTTATTTCAAGCCGAACATCCTTGAGACCCAACTGATCCCACAGGCGTGCAGTCATGGCCATCAGCTCGACATCAATATCCGGTCCGGGGATACCAAAGGTCTCCACACCAATCTGGTGAAACTGACGGTAACGCCCCTTTTGTGGTCGTTCGTGACGGAACATCGGTCCCACATACCACAGACGCTGCTGTTGATTGTGAATCAGCCCATTCTCAATCGCTGCACGCACACAACCTGCCGTGCCCTCTGGGCGTAATGTCAGGCTGTCTCCGTTACGATCTTCGAAGGTATACATCTCCTTCTCTACGATATCTGTTACTTCACCAATCGAGCGACTAAATAATTCTGTCTTCTCAACAACGGGCATACGGATTTCTGAATACCCGTAACCTGTCAGCAGCTTGTTAACGGTAGCTTCCAGATATTGCCAGTGAGGCGAACTCTCAGGCAGAACATCGTGCATGCCACGTATGGACTGGATTTTATTGGACATCGAGTTAAGGCGCTTTCAGGGTAAATCGGGAAACAGAATCTCGGCGCATATAAGGGCTGGCATCGAATTCAATATCATTAATGCGAATTTCAACTGCCGGTGTATTACCCAGGAAAACAGAAAATGGCGCCGTACCAGATAACTGCTGGACAGTGCCTGATTTCATCAGACCTCGCAGTAGCTGCACACCATTGGCATCGAACACCTCGGCCCAGGATTCTTTATTGAACCTTAATACGACACTATCAGTGCCATCAGCCTGAACACTGGCAAGCTCGAAGTTCTCAAGACCATCCTCGACGATTGCGACTTCTTCAGCAGGCTCTTCTTCCAGCGTCAAAGCATCTTCCTGCACCAGAGCCTCTTCTGCCAGAGCTGGTTCGGCCTCGGCGACAAGTTCAGACAGAGGTGAGCTCTCAGGCTCAGTGCTTGTTACTGATGTATCTACCACTACGGGAACAGACTCCTGCGATGGCTCAGGTACCGGAGCTTCGGCAACCAGTTCAGTTTCGCTCTTACTACCATTACCTTCAGTCAGCAGCCAGGTCACAAGCAGACCAAGCGTAATAACAAAAACAATGATGGTAACAGGCGTTAATTTACGGCCCTGGGCTACTTCATGCCTGGCAGGCTCATTAAATTCCCATTCGGGTGGCTCGTGATTCAGGCTTGAATAGGCATTCAGGACTGTGTCCACATCGATAGATACCATGCGGGCATAAGAACGAAGATAACCGCGTACATAAGCAGGTTCTGGCAATTCATCCAGCTTCTCATCATCAATTGCCTGAATCAGTTCAGGCTTCAGGTGAAGTTCAACTGCAACATCCTGCTGCGAATACCCCGCCTGCTCACGTGCCAGGCTGAGTAACTCACCGAAACCTGAAGAAGGCTGTCGCTCTTCTTCCTCAGCTATATTTTTCTCTTCATCAAGGTTCATAGATCAGTGACAACTGTGATGCTTCTTTGGAATCCGGGTAATTGCTCAATAAGTTTTCTGCGCACTTCTTGGCTTCGTAGTCATTTCTTAATTCAATCTCGGTCTGGTAACAAAGCCAGAGCGTGCCGGGTATGTCACCTGCTACGGCATTAAATCTCTGCAGATAGGCTCGCGTAGCAAGATACTTTTCCTGAACAAATGTCAGACGAGCCATGTGATAAAGAGCGCCTGGAAAGAACTTGTTGTAATCAAGCGACTTTCGGAAATAACCCTCAGCGCGGACCATGTCACCCTTTTTCACATAACAGCTACCGATATTATCAGCAGCGTACTCAGGGGTTTTGTATAGAGGATTATCCATAGCCCTGGTTATTTCCTGTACACCTTCTTCATAGCGTTTCTGTTCACAAAGGAATGTGCCGAAATTATTGCGCAACTCAGGATTCGTCGGATCGAGTGCCACGGCCTTACGAAAATGCTTTTCTGCTTCTTCAGGCTCTTCCAGTCTTTGTAGCAAAATGCCGTAGGCCATGTGGGCAATCACCGAGTCAGGATCCTGCTTGATGGCCTTTTCCATTTTTTCCTTGGCAAGATTGAGATCATCGGCCTGCATGTAAGCGATACCCAGACGGGTATTTACTTCAGCAGCTTTTTCATTATTAGCTCTATCAGAACCTTGCTGGCCACTGCATGCCGCCAGGCCCGCAAGTAACATCAGGATCATTATTTTTCTCATATGATGCCTCTAGCTCCGCTCAATTCGTGCAAAATGAAGCTCGCGACGACTTCGGTCTTTAACCTTGCCCGCAAGCTGTCCGCAGGCGGCATCGATATCGTCGCCACGTGTACGTCGTGTCACTGTGATGACGCCTGCCTTATGCAGGATTTCCCTGAAACGATCTATTACAGCACGCGATGAACGTTCATAACGCGTCTCAGGGAAGGGGTTAAATGGTATCAGGTTGACCTTGCCTGCCCGATTCTTCAGCAGACGGGCAAGTTCTCTTGCATGTTCAGGTGTGTCATTAACATCCTTTAGCATGACGTATTCATAGGTAATACGTGAGCGATAGGGCTTGCCCTGCAGATAACGATCACAGGCCGCCAGTAATTCCTTGATGGGGTACTTGCGGTTAAGGGGTACCAGCTCATCACGTAAAGCATCATTGGGTGCATGCAGTGACACCGCCAGACTGACATCGACATCTTTTGCCAGACGATCCATCGCAGGTACAACACCAGAAGTACTCAGTGTCACGCGGCGTTTACTCAGACCATAGGCATTGTCGTCGAGCATGATACGCATCGCTGTAACGACATTGTCGTAGTTCAACAAGGGCTCACCCATGCCCATAAGCACGACATTGGTAATCACGCGGTCGGTCGACAGATCTGGCTGAAGATGCTGACGTGCCATCCAGATCTGACTGATGATTTCTTCGCTACTCAGGTTACGGTTAAAACCCTGGCGCGCAGTTGAACAGAAGGTACAGTCAAGGGCACAACCAACCTGTGATGAGATACACAGGGTGCCACGGTCATCCTCGGGAATAAAAACGGTTTCTATACAGTTCCCATCAGACAGGCGAATCAACCACTTACTAGTACCGTCATCGCTGTTCTGTTCCAGAACCAGTTCGGGGCGATGGACTTCAGCAACTTCCTCGAGTTTGTTTCGGAGGCTTTTACTGATATCGGTCATAGACTGAAAATCAGTGACGCCACGCTGGTGAATCCACTTCATAACCTGAACAGCGCGAAAGGCCTTCTCCCCCTGCGCGAGGAAGAAGGCCTCCATCTGATCCCTGCTCATGCCAAGCAGGTTGGTTTTTTCAGAAGTGGTCGCCATGAAAAGACTTAGCGCGTACGTGGGCAGACTTCGATATCGCTGAAGAAGTAGTCGATCTCGATCGCAGCATTTTCCAGGCTGTCAGAACCGTGAACGGCATTTTCATCGATAGTCTCAGCGAAATCAGCACGGATAGTGCCAGCTTCTGCTTCTGCAGGATTGGTTGCACCCATCAGTTCGCGATTTTTGGAAACGGCGTCTTCGCCTTCCAGAACCTGAATCATGACAGGACCTGAAGTCATGAAGCTAACCAGGTCATTAAAGAAAGGGCGTTCCCTGTGTACAGCGTAAAAACCTTCGGCCTGGGCCTGGCTCAGGTGCATCATTTTTGCTGCAATAATCTTCAGACCTGCGTCTTCAAAGCGGCTGTAAATCTTGCCAATGACATTCTTGCCAACTGCATCGGGTTTGATAATGGAAATTGTGCGTTCTACCGCCATTTCTTCACTCCAGTGAAATCTCTATATAATACAAACCCGCACATAACGTGATTTCCGTGACTATGAATGCCTCGGAAATCAGAAAAGCGCGGGTTCGGCCAAAAAATCAGAGAGTTATTTTACCTTGCTGTCGAGTAGCAGGCAATGAAACGCATCACAGGGAGCGCTATTCGCGCTCCTCTATCCAGCACATCTGGATGGCTTCCAGAATCCGCTCACCTGAGTGTTCAGGATCGTCATCGAACTCTTCGAGCTCCATAACCCACTTACGTAGATCAACGAAATTGACGGTTTTAGGGTCGGTATCCGGGCGCGCGTCGTCAAGGGCAATCGCAATATCCAGGCTATCTGTCCATTTCAGGCTCATCAGACTCTCCTAGTGATTTTCCGACACCATGTTGATGGTGTATTTAGGGATCTCTACGACCAGGTCTTCGTCGCCGACTTTGGCCTGGCAACTGAGGCGAGAATCGGGATCCAGACCCCACGCCTTATCCAGCATATCATCCTCAAGCTCCGTAGATTCTTCAATAGAATCAAAGCCTTCGCGAACATACACATGACAGGTAGTGCAGGCACAGGACTTTTCACAGGCATGTTCTATTTCGATACCATGGGCCTGTGCTGCATCACAGATAGTCGTGCCTGGATCTGCTTCAAAAACAGCACCTTCGGGGCAAAGCTCCTCATGCGGCAGAAAGATAATCTGGGGCATGTTAATTCCTCTATTCGAACTCTTCGATCTTATGACCAGCCATCATGGACTGGACGCTACGGTTCATACGGCGAGCGACATACTCCTCGCTGGCCTGCTCAATTTGCTTAATGGCCTGCTTGATAACTCCCGGATCATCACCCTGCCTGGCGCCTGAGAGGGATGCACGAGCCGCCAGAATAGCCTCCAGCTCCGACTCGTTCAGCAATTCCTTACCATCTTTTTCCAGGGCTGCGTCAATGGATTCGAGCACCCTGTCGGCCTCAACCTGCTGCTCTCGCAGCATTCGAGCCTGCATGTCATCTGCGGCATGCTCCATAGACTCACGTAGCATACGTTCGACTTCATTGTCTGTCAGGCCATAGGAAGGCTTCACGTCTACACTGGCCGTGACACCGCTAGTTTCTTCCCTGGCCTCTACATTCAACAACCCATCAGCATCGACCTGGAAGGTCACCCGGATACGGGCTGCGCCGGCCACCATCGGCGGAATGCCTTTCAGGGCAAAGCGCGCCAGAGAGCGGCACTCATCGACCACTTCACGTTCACCCTGGACCACGTGCACACTCATGGCGGTCTGACCATCCTTGAAGGTTGTAAACTCCTGAGCCCTGGCCACAGGGATGGTGGTATTCCTGGGAATAATTTTTTCTGCAAGCCCGCCCATGGTTTCTATACCCAGGGACAGGGGGGTCACATCAAGCAGCAGCATCTCTTCGTCAGGCTTGTTACCCGCGAGGATATCAGCCTGAATCGAAGCACCGATCGCGACAACCTTGTCCGGATCGATATCGACCAGCGGTGTACGCTGGAAAAACTCTCCAACGCGCTCACGGACACGTGGTACCCGCGTAGAACCACCAACCATAACAACGTCCTGCACATCCTCGGCCGAAATATCGGCATCACGGAGAGCACGTCGGCAGGCCAGGATGGTCTTGCTAACCAGGGGGTCAATAAGTTCATTAAACTGATCACGTCTGATTTCTATCGATTTCGTACTACCGTCGGGGCATTCAAGATTCAGCGTGGTTGTTTCTGCCTCACTCAGTGCGAGTTTCGCATCATTTGCAGCATTGATAACCCTGCGCATGAGCTGAGGGTCATCGGTTTTCTTCACACCCAGTTCATCAATCAACCATTCAGCTATAGCGTGATCAAAGTCATCTCCGCCCAGGGCGCTATCGCCTCCTGTAGCTAATACCTCAAAGACACCCTTATTAAGACGCAGGATCGAGATATCAAAGGTGCCTCCACCTAGGTCATACACAGCGATAACACCTTCAGCACCTTTATCAAGGCCATAGGCAACAGCAGCCGCGGTAGGCTCATTGAGCAGCCGAAACACATTCAGGTCGGCAAGTTTTGCCGCATCCTTTGTGGCCTGACGCTGGGCATCATCAAAATACGCGGGCACGGTGATAACTACGCCAGTAAGGTCGCCACCCAGGCTTTGCTCAGCACGCAGTTTGAGGGCTTTTAGAATATCGGCAGAAACCTGCATGGGACTAAAATCGCCTGCAGCTGTATGTATTCTGGGAACCGAGGATTCGTCGTCAGCGAATTCGAATGGCAGGTGACCACCCAGGGTTCTTACATCCTGCTTACCCCGCCCCATAAGACGTTTGACTGAGGCAATGGTATTCAGGGGGTCCTTCGCAGCCTCAGCTTTCGCCTCATAACCGACCACAGGTGTGCCTTCTGCAAGATATCGTACTACTGATGGTAATAAATGACGCCCTTCTGCATCGGGAAGGGTTTTCGGCATGCCGCTGCGCACGCTTGCAATAAGTGAGTTGGTAGTACCCAGATCAATACCCGCGGCGAGACGATGCTCATGCGGCCGGGTAGACATGCCTGGTTCGGAAATCTGCAACAGTGCCATGAGTGTAATTCCAGAATCTGGGAAAGATAGCGAGCCTTAACTGCTCATATTAATTCATGTTCAAGCTGATCTTCCAATCGCTTGAGTTCATCAAACAGGCGATTGAAAAACTGCAGCTTCAGGACTGCCCGCCCGGCCTGCTCAAGATCATCAGCAGCATATGCATCAGCAAACTCCTGCTGCAACTCCCTGCTCCAAGCACGGACCTGGGAATCCAGCTTATCGAGAGCAGAAAGCGGGTCTGGCTTTGCCTTTACGGACTCCATTTCTTCACGCAACTCAATCTGCTGCATAAGAAACATGGGATCGGAAGACATATCCTGGCCAGAATCCAGGTCAGCACCTCTGAGTTCAAGGAGATATCGCGCTCGATTGAGAGGAGTTTTCAGGGTCTGGTAGGCCTCATTGATTAATGAGGCACCCTGTACAGATAGTCTACGCTCCTGCTCACTGGCATTTGCATAACGATCAGGATGTAGCTCGGACTGCAAACTGCGGAAGTTTTCCGAAAGTTTCGCGTTATCAATATCAAACCCTACAGGCAGACCCAATAGCTCGAAATAGTTTTTCGAAAAATCCAGATTCATAGCTGGGTCAGCTACTAAACTGTAAAGCTTTCGCCGCAGCCGCAACGATCCTTTTCATTCGGATTGTTGAACTTGAAGCCTTCGTTCAGCCCCTCCTTGGCAAAATCAATCTCGGTGCCATCAAGATAGACCAGGCTTTTGGGATCCATGATTACCTTGATACCCTTATCCTCGAAAACTTCATCACCTTCAGAAAGCTCGTCGACAAACTCCATAACGTAGGCCATACCTGAGCAACCGGAGGTCTTTACCGCCAGTCTCAGGCCCAGGCCTTTGCCACGTTGGTCCAGAAACTTCTGAATATGATCAGCAGCGCTGGTTGTCAGTGAGATTGCCATTACCTAACCTCAGTACTTAATTCTTTGATTTGAAATCGTTAATCGCGGCCTTGATAGCATCCTCGGCCAGTACTGAACAGTGTACCTTAACTGGAGGAAGTTCGAGCTCTTCTGCAATCTCAGAATTCTTGATCAGAGACGCCTCTTCCAGGGTCTTACCCTTAACCCACTCTGTCAGCAGACTTGAAGAAGCAATTGCGGATCCACAACCATAGGTCTTGAACTTCGCATCCTCGATGACACCATCATCGCCAACCTTGATCTGCAGTCGCATAACATCACCACAGGCTGGCGCACCAACCATGCCGGTGCCGACCTTGTTGTCATCATTGTCGAAGCTTCCAACGTTGCGCGGATTTTCGTAATGATCGAGTACTTTATCGCTGTATGCCATAACTTAACTCCTTAACCTATTAGTGTGCAGCCCATTCAACAGAGTTCAGATCGATGCCTTCCTTGTACATGTCCCACAGGGGAGACAGTGCACGAAGTTTCTCGACCGCGCTGCGAACGTGACCAATTGTGTAGTCGATTTCCTCTGCAGTGGTATAACGACCAATACTGAAACGCAGAGAGCTATGTGCAAGCTCATCACTCAGACCCAGGGCGCGCAGCACATAGCTGGGCTCTAGGGATGCCGAGGTGCAGGCAGAGCCGCTAGATACGGCAATATCTTTTACCGCCATGATCAGGCTCTCACCTTCTACATAGTTAAAGCTAATATTCAGGTTGCCTGCTACGCGGTGCTCAAGATCACCATTCACGTAGACTTCTTCCATACCTTCAAAACCCTTGAGCAGGCGATTACGTAGACTCAGGATACGCTCGTTCTCAACTGCCATTTCTTCCTTCGCGATGCGGAAAGCCTCACCCATGCCTACAATCTGGTGCGTTGCCAGGGTTCCGGAACGCATGCCGCGCTCGTGACCACCACCATGCATCTGCGCCTCAATACGGATTCGGGGCTTGCGACGTACATACAGAGCGCCAACACCCTTGGGGCCATATATTTTATGTGCGGAGAAACTCATCAGGTCGACCTTCATTTCCTGAAGATCAATGGGTACCTTGCCAGCACTCTGAGCCGCGTCTACATGGAAAACCACCTTGTTTTCCCGACAGATCTCACCAATCGCTGCAATATCCTGAATGACACCAATTTCGTTGTTTACGTGCATCACTGAGGCAAGAATAGTGTCATCCCTCAGCGCTGCCTTGAATTTGTCGAGATCCAGAAGGCCACTAGGCTCAGGATCTAGATAGGTCACTTCGTAACCTTCACGCTCCAGCTGGCGACAGGTATCAAGAACTGCCTTGTGCTCGGTCTTAACAGTAACGATGTGCTTACCTTTTTTCTGGTAGAAATGCGCAACACCCTTAATGGCCAGATTATTTGACTCTGTTGCTCCAGAGGTCCAGACAATTTCACGCGGATCCGCATTAATCAGATCTGCCACCTGCTGACGTGCAGTGTCGATAGCCTTTTCAGAATCCCAGCCAAACTGATGGCTACGGGATGCTGGGTTGCCAAATTTACCTTCGAAGGTCATGTACTCGACCATTTTCTTGGCCACGCGCTCATCTACCGGCGTGGTTGCTGAATAATCCAGGTAAATTGGAAGTGATAAATCGTTCATGCGACACCCTTTATAGTCAGATTATTACTCAGCACTTTTGGTTAGTACGCCCGAATCGCGCTGCATCAGCACGCTCTGGATCATTTCATCCTGGCGGGCAGCAACATCTTTTACGCCATTTCGGTCCATCAGGTTTCCAAGTGAAATCTCTGACAGGAATTTATGGATCTGGGCACTCAGATCGCACCAGAGATCATGGGTCAGACAACGTGAATTATTCTGGCAATCACCGGATCCACCACATTTCATGGTTTCCAGCTTTTCATCAACCGCAGTAATAACATCTGCGATCGAAATTTCGTCAGCAGAGCCCTGCAGGGAATAACCGCCGCCTGGACCACGGGTACTGGATACAAGTCCCTTGCGTCGCAGACTTGCGAAGAGCTGCTCCAGATAAGATAATGATATGTTCTGACGGGCGGAAATCTCGGCCAGCGAGATAGGTCCCTTGTCATCGTGGATCGCCAGATCCAGAATAGCAGTAACAGCGTAACGGCCTTTAGTTGTCAGTCTCATCCCGACCCCTCATTAGTGCGAAGCGGGGGCCATCCTAGCAATACCCAAGCAAATTAGTCAAGTATTTGTTTGATATTTTTACTCGGTCTTTTCACCCGACTCCTGATGCCCGGTGATGGCCTCAACATCTTCACTACTGATCTCAGGAAGTATGCTGTCATCAACCTCTCCCCCGAGTTGCCTTATCGCATGACTATTTTGCAATAAACGCTCATCCATGGCATGAACATGATCAAGAATGCCATTGATCGCGTTGGCCACGGGATCAGGCATATCCTGGGTCAGGCCATAGGCATCAAATCCCATCTTTTCCTTCATCGCCTCACGATGAGGACTCTCAGGCTGCGGCTTGGCCTCCTTGTGCGGCGGACCAATCACACGCCCCGGAATACCAACCACCGTGGCTTCACAGGGAACATCCTTCAGAACCACCGCATTGGACCCTACTCTTGCACAATCACCTATCTTAATAGGCCCAAGAACCTTGGCACCGGCGCCAATAACCACACCCGCACCCAGAGTCGGATGACGCTTTCCCTTCTCCCAGCTTGTTCCACCCAGGGTGACGCCATGATAGAGCGTGCAGTCATCGCCGATCTCGGCAGTCTCACCAATGACCACCCCCATGCCGTGGTCTATAAAGAAACGCCTGCCGATTTTTGCCCCAGGATGAATCTCTATACCTGTGAGTAAACGTGCCAGGTTGGAAATAGTCCTCGCCAGAAGTTTGAAGCCGCGGCCCCACATTGCATGCGACAGACGATGCCACATCACGGCGTGAACTCCTGGATAGGTCAGTATGATCTCCAGGGTATTGCGCGCAGCAGGGTCGCGATCAAAAACGCATGCAATATCTTCTTTAAGATGATTGAACATGTAGGGCTCAAATTATTTGGTTTAGAAACGTTTCAGTATACCGACCACTTTTCTAAGGAACAAAAAGCAACAGGCCTACCATGATGTGAATAAATTACTTACGGCAGCACTTCTGAGCCGCCGTAAGTATGCCTCGCATGATATTGACCTCATTACGCGTCATACGTACACGATTAAATAGACGCCTTAAACGCAACATAAGATGCTTGGGGTTTTCTGGGTCCAGAAAATCCAGATCAACCAGCGCAGATTCAAAATGTCCGTACAGACGCTCCATTTCTGCCTGCTCTACTGGCAACTCTCCCAGTTCTTCCCCCTGCTTCTGAGGCTCTCCCCGCCCCTGCATCATAAGTTCATAGGTGATGATCTGTACCGCGGCAGCAATATTAAGCGAGCTGTATTCGGGATTAGCAGGAATATTGACCAGAAAATGGCACAGCGCCAGCTCATCATTGGTCAGCCCCGTTCGTTCACGCCCAAAAAGTATGGCAATACTCCCCTCGCCTTCCTCCTGTGCTACGCGTTCGGCAGACTCCCTGGGGTTTAACTGGGGCCAGCGAAGACTGCGTAACCGCGCACTGGTACCCATTACCAGCTGGCAATCTGCTATTGCCTCTTCAACAGTCTCACAGATCTGTGCTCTGGCAAGCACATCATCCGCCCCTGAAGCACGGGATGTTGCCTCTGCACTGGGGTAATCATTTGGCGTCACCAGGGCAAGCCTGCCTAGTTGCATCGTCTTCATGGCACGGGCAGCCGCGCCAATATTGCCAGGATGCGAGGTATCTATTAATACAATTTTGATTCGATCTGAGAGGCTTTCTGAAGTCATGGGGCAAATTCTACCCGAAATTGTTTGTTTACGAGCCGATCGAAAGCACTCCTGATCGAAATTCAAATGCGAAAAAACAGATACTCTGCTATCCTTCGCACCCGTTTCTCTCCTCACAGGATGCCCACTCCATGCACCCGATGCTGAATATAGCGGTCAAGGCCGCGCGGGCCGCTGGCAATATCATTGCAAGGCACGTAGACCGTATCGATAGTCTCAATATCGAAACCAAGTCTCGAAATGACTGGGTTTCAGAAGTTGATCGCATGGCCGAAGAGGAAATCATTCGTCAAATTAGCCGCGCGTATCCTCAGCATGGAATTCTCGCTGAAGAAACCGGCAGCAAGGAAGGAAACGAATATCAGTGGATTATTGATCCACTGGATGGCACCACTAATTTCCTGCATGGCTTCCCACAGTACGCCGTCTCAATCGCACTCAAGTATCGCGACACCCTGGACCAGGCCGTAGTTTACGATCCTTTCAAACAGGAACTGTTTACTGCGTCAAAAGGCAATGGTGCTGCCCTGAATGGCAGACGCATTCGTGTCACAGGTCTACGCAATCTGGACGGCGCCCTGCTTGGTACCGGTATCCCCTTCCGCGATGAACAGGACCTGGAGCTATACCTGGAGACCATGAAAGCTCTGCTGCCCGGTACAGCAGGTGTTCGTCGAGCAGGTTCTGCCGCGCTGGATCTCGCCTACGTTGCTGCCGGTCGCATTGATGGCTTCTGGGAATTCAAACTAAACCCGTGGGACATGGCTGCGGGTGTACTTCTGATCCAGGAAGCTGGCGGCATCGTCACCGATCTCAATGGCCGTAATAAATACATGGAGTCCGGAAATGTCCTGGCTGGGGGCCTCAAGGTCCACACTTCCATGCTGAAGGCCCTGAAAACCGTTCTTTAACACCATCCCGCCTGCCCGTGCCGCAACGGGCCAGCTTGCTTTGTCAGAAATCTGTGTTATAGAAATGTACTGGCGCCCAGATTAGGGCGCTAACCTTCCCTCTATCACCAGGCGGACTGATGAAATCACTACTCACCTTATTCCTACCCCCATACGCCATATGCCGTTATGGCTGCACCGGATTTTGCGCCGCTCCAATTGGCGTTTTCTGGATTACCGGCATTGTTGCTATTGTTTATGGTTTTATGGGCGGCCTGGGCATTACACCTGGTATCGACTGGCTAGTAGTTCTGATCGGAGTCAGCCTTATGCTGATAGCCTCAGCATGGGCATGGCTGGCAATTAAAAAGGCCGAACAGGAAAATCATGACAATAGCAGCAGCCTAATCTGCAGGGTTTTCCCCGCTCTGGATGAATCTAATCCCTTTGATGAGATTAAGAAGGCCAGATAACAGCCAGCTTACAGAATGATCAACAAAAAAACAGGCCGCATGATGCGGCCTGTTTTTTTTATGACTTAGCCCAGAAATATCAGGGGCGATCATCCGCTTCTTCTTTTTGCACAGGCATCAGGTCTACTTTACTGATACCTAGCATGAGCGTAATCGAACTGGCCACATAAATCGACGAATAGGTACCAACAATAACACCCACTATCAGCGCCATTGCAAAGGAATGAATGATCTCACCACCCAGGAAGAACAGCGCTATCAGCACCACCAGAGTAGTCAGAGATGTCACCATGGTTCTGGCCAGGGTCTGGTTGATAGAACCATTGACCACTTCAAGCGGCGTTGCCTTACGTAGTTTCCTGAAATTCTCACGAATTCGGTCAAATACGACGATAGTATCGTTCAGAGAGTAACCAATAACTGCCAGAATCGCTGCCAGCACGGTCAGGTCAAATTCGATACCAAAAACCGAGAAGAAACCTACCGTAATCACTACATCATGAATCAGGGCCGCAATCGAACCAAGCGCAAAACGGTATTCAAAACGCAAGGCGATATAAATCAGGATACCGAACAGGGCGAACAGCACAGCAAGACCACCATCATCTCTGAGATCTTCGCCGACCTGGGGACCAACGAATTCAACACGGCGCATTTCTATCTCACCGCTGCTGGATATCTGACCAAGAATACGCAGAACCTCATCAGCCAGCTGCGCCTGATTCACGCCTTCCTGGGGAGCAATGCGTATCAACACATCTTTTGCGGTGCCAAAATGTTGAACTACGGGATTGGCGTAACCCTGCGCTTCAAGCGTGCTACGAATAGGCGCCAACTCTACTGACTCTGGATACCCCACCTCAATCACAGTACCACCAGTAAAATCGATACCGAGATTCAGCCCTTTTACAAAAAGAGAACCAATCGAAAGCAGGATTACTATCGCTGAAATAATCAAGGCCAGCTTGCGATAGGCCATGAAATTGATTTTGAAATTAATATTCATCCTGACAACTCCTAGATCGCAAGCTTCTGAACACGGCGGTTACCACCATAGATCAGGTTAATCACCGCGCGAGTTCCAACGATGGCGGTGAACATGGATGAGACGATACCCAGAGACAGGGTGACAGCAAAACCTTTAATGGGTCCGGTTCCGAAGGCAAACAACACGATAGCCGCGATCAGGGTAGTGACGTTGGCATCAGCAATAGTTGAAAAGGCCTTCTCATAACCCGAATAGATTGCCGTCTGCGGCGTAACTCCATTTCGCAGCTCTTCCCGGATACGCTCATAGATCAGAACGTTGGCATCCACAGCCATACCCACGGTCAGCACGATACCTGCAATGCCCGGCATGGTCAGAGTTGCCTGTAACAGTGAAAGCGCCGCTATAACCAGCACCAGGTTGAATGCCAGGGCCAGATTCGCAACAAGCCCGAATACACGGTAATAAACCGCCATGAAGACCAGCACCAGGACGAAACCTATTACTACCGATTTGAAACCCTGATCAATATTTTCCTGACCCATGCTGGGGCCCACGGTGCGCTCTTCGATAATCTGCATGGGCGCAGCCAGTGCACCTGCACGTAGCAACAGTGCCAGGTTATGCGCTTCACGCGTAGTATCCAGGCCTGTGATCTGGAAACGCTTGCTCAGCTGCGACTGGATTCGGGCGATATTTATGACCTCTTCGGTCTTCACTGTTTTACGTACGGGTTCGCCATCGACCAGTGTTGTAACGTTTTTGGTCTCGATAAAGACAACGCCCATCAGACGCTTAACGTTTTCTGCAGTAACCTTGCTGAAACGACTAGCACCCTTAGCATCGAGGGTAATCGATACAGAGGGACGAGCATTTTCATCCAGGCCAGACTGGGCATTAGTTATGTAGTCACCGGTCAGCATTACCTGGCGCTTGAGCAGAACAGGATTACCATTACGCTCACGATACAGACGGCTACCTGCAGGTATACGGCCACTGGAAGCGGCCGAGTAAGCATCATTGGATTCATCAACCATTCGGAACTCAAGAGTCGCCGTTGCCCCAAGAATATCCTTGGCACGAGCGGTGTCCTGAACACCTGGAAGCTGCACAACGATTCGGTCCTTACCCTGCTGCTGGATAACGGGTTCTGCAACACCGAGTTCATTCACACGTTTACGCAGGGTCGTAATGTTCTGCTTCAGGGCGAAATCCTGAATATCTCGCTGTGCCTTTTCGCTCAAGGTGACACGAATCAGCGGTGTTTCACCCTGCTGATCTGTAGCGTACTGAAGCTCGGTACGGTATTCCTCGCGAATAAGCTCAAGTGCCTGATCTCTGGTTTCCAGTTCACGGAACTTGATGAGTACCTCACGCCCCTCTGAGGAAACACCCAGGTAGCGAATCTTTTCGCCACGCAGGAAGCTACGGAATTCTGCCTCATAACGACTCAGCGCCTTGTTGACGGCCTCATCCATGTTCACTTCCATGAGGAAATGCACACCACCACGCAGGTCCAGCCCCAGGTACATGGGCTGAGCATTCAGGCTTCTCAACCAGGCAGGAGTACTAGGCGCCAGGTTAACGGCCACCACGTAGTCATCACCCAGGTCCAGCTGAACGGGATCCACCGCGCGCAGCTGATTGTCAGTGTCATTGAAACGAACCAGCAACATCTCTTCGCCGAGTTCAATACGTTTGTACTCAAGACCCAGCGCATCAAGCTTTGCCTTTACCCGCTCACGCAGTGGCTCAGTGACAGGTTCGCCCTGTCGTGAGGAGATCTGCAGTGCGGGATCACTGGGGTAGAGATTCGGCATGGCATACAGCATGCCAACCAATAGCACGACGACTATCAGCACATACTTCCATGCGGGATACTGGTTCATCATGAGACTGTGATTTCCTGAGGTTTAGCTTTTCTTCATGGTGCCTTTGGGAAGAACGGCAGTAACGGCAGCGGCCTGAATCTTAATTTCCACGCCTTCACTGATTTCCAGGCTCATGCCTTCTTCACCAATATTGGTGATTTTGCCCATGATGCCGCCCTGAGTAATGACTTCATCACCCTTTCGCAGCTCTTCGATCATCTTCTTGTGCTCTTTGGCACGCTTGCTCTGTGGGCGGATAATCATGAAGTACATGATCGCGAAGAACAGCACGACCATGATCAGGAAATCCAGGCCAGCACCCTGTGGCTGGGCAGCCGCGGCTTCGGCAGCCGCATCAGAAATAAAGAAACTCATTAATAACGCTCCATCACTATGTTTTAGATATTAACGCGGCGCGTATTATGCCATAGCTGTGCGCCAGCGTACTGCGAATTACGGGCTTGCCCGTCTAAGCCACACCTCTGGCCTGGTCCTCATAGAATTCTCGCGCAAAACCATCAAATCGGTCTTGCTCTATCGCCTCGCGAATTTCCCTCATAAGCCTTTGATAATAATGAAGGTTATGGATCGTGCTTAGCCGCGATCCAAGTATTTCCCCACACTTATCAAGGTGTCGCAAATAACTTCGAGAGTAGTTGCGACAGGTATAGCAGTCACAGGATTCATCGACTGGCCGGGTATCTTCAGCATAGCGGCTATTACGTATGCGTAGCAGACCATAACGCGTATACAGGAAACCGGTACGGGCATTGCGCGTAGGCAAAACGCAGTCGAACATATCTACACCACGTCGCACGGACTCAACAATGTCCTCAGGTTTGCCTACCCCCATCAGGTAACGAGGGTTCTTGTCTGGCAATAAAGGCGTGGTGACATCCAGAACATGATTACGCTCTTCCATCGGCTCGCCTACAGACAAACCACCGATGGCATAGCCGTCAAAGCCGATATTGATCAGACCCTCAGCAGACTCTTTTCTCAGGTTCTCATACATCCCCCCCTGCACAATACCGAACAGTGCAGATGGATTGTCGGCATGGGCCTTTTTACTTCTGTCAGCCCAACGTAGAGAAAGCTCCATAGACTCCCTGACCTGCTCTTCAGTTGCCGGATAGGGTGTGCACTCATCAAAGATCATAACAATGTCAGAGCCGAGGGCGCGCTGAACCTCCATCGAGAGCTCTGGCGTGAGGTTCACAGCACTACCATCCACCGGGGACTGGAACCGAACGCCCTCCTCGGTAATTTTGCGCATTTTGGCCAGACTAAATACCTGAAACCCGCCGGAGTCCGTCAATATCGGCTTCTGCCAGTGCATAAAATCATGCAGATCACCATGTTTTGAGATGATGTCTGTGCCCGGGCGCAGCATGAGATGAAACGTATTGCCCAGGATAATCTCAGCCCCGATGCCTTCTAGCTCCTCGGGCGTCATCGCCTTAACCGTGCCGTAGGTTCCTACCGGCATGAAGGCGGGGGTCTCAATAGTGCCCCGTGGAAAGGTAATGCGACCTCGACGGGCTCCGCCACTTGTCTGAATCAGATCAAATTCCATCAACTTCTCTCCAGCAACATGGCATCGCCATAACTGAAAAACCGGTACTCCTGCTCTACGGCATGTCGGTAAGCCGCCATGACTGACTCATACCCGCCAAAGGCTGAAACCAGCATGAGCAGGGTAGATTCGGGCAGGTGAAAATTGGTGAGCAGCACGTCTATGACATGAAACTGGTAACCCGGAGTAATAAACAGCCGCGTATCACCAAAAAAGGGCTTCAATTCCCCATCCTGTGCTGCAGATTCCAGGCTTCTGACCGTAGTCGTACCTATTGCAACGACACGTCCGCTACGTCCATGGCAGGCTGCAACCTGATCGCAGACCTTCTGATCCACTTCGACATATTCAGGGTGCATGACATGCTCATGTATATTCTCTACCCGAACCGGCTGGAAGGTACCCGCCCCAACATGCAGGGTTACGTAGGCCAGCTCTGCACCTTTGTCCTTGATGGCTTTCAGGGTCGCATCATCAAAATGCAGGCCGGCCGTCGGGGCTGCGACAGCTCCTGGGCGTTCTGCGAACACAGTCTGGTAACGCTGACGGTCATCCTCGCCATCTTCACGAGTAATGTAAGGGGGAAGCGGCATGTGGCCATGCGTCTCCAGCACATCCAGCAGCGAAGCTGAACTATCCGCAAGTGTTAGATGGAAAAGACCTCCTTCTCGGCCCAGCATCTTGAAAGACACATCATCGGCAATATGAATCAGGGAACCTACCTTTGGTGATTTACTGGCCCTGACATGGGTGAGGAGAGACTGCTCGTCCAGGAGTCGCTCTACCAGCACTTCGACCTTGCCCCCGGTATCCTTTTGACCAAACAGACGCGCAGGAATAACACGGGTGTTATTCAGTACCAGCAGGTCCCCAGGCTGGATGATATCGACAATATC
>CAZXNH010000027.1:33366-40412 GCA_964641615.1 uncultured Ectothiorhodospiraceae bacterium
GAATTGCCGGTCGGCGATCTGCCCATCTGGAGCAAGCTGTAACAAGCGACTCTGGGTACGTTCGGCAAGGGGGGCCTGGGCAATCAGGTGCTCGGGCAGTTCGTAATGAAAATCACTTAAATGCATGGCGCGGCATAGTATCAGGATGCCTGAGGGCTTTCGAGGGCGCGACTTTCCAATCGAGTGGTTATTCTTTAGAATGCTGCGCTTTCTACTCTGTGGCGGAGTGGCGAAATTGGTATACGCGACGGATTCAAAATCCGTTGGGGTCAAACCCGTGCCGGTTCGAGTCCGGCCTCCGCTACCATCCTGAATAATCCCTCAGATCCCCCCATCAGTCTGATAAATCGGGCGTTTCGACCTCTTCATCCAGTAAGGCATCATCGCGAAAGACCTGCGGGAGAGATTTCTTAACCTTAACCCCTAGTTCGACAAAACCCTCTGCCTGGCGTATCAGGTTGCCCCGCCCCTCAACCAGTTTGTTACGAGCCTGACCATAGGTCTTATGCACGGTCTCCAGTTGCGTACCTACGCGTTCGAAGTCGTCAAGGAAACCACGTAGCTTGTCGTAAATGGAACTCGCCCTGTCTGCAATCCTTCGAGCATGCTCGTTTTGCTTCTCGAACCGCCAGATATTCTCAATCGTACGCAAAGTCGCAAGTAGCGTGGTAGGCGTCACAACGACAATCTTCTGCTCGAAGGCACGGGAGAATAAGTCAGGGTTCTTCTGGAAGGCAGCCACAAAAGCGGGCTCTATTGGCATGAACATAAGGACGAAGTCCAGCGAATTGACCCCGCTCAGGTTTTCGTAATTCTTGTTACTAAGCTCGGCTATATGATTCCCGATGGCAACACTTAATCTGTCGAGCGCCTTTTCCTGCTCACCCTCATCTTCGGCACGCACATAGTCGTCGTAGGCAACCAGAGAAACCTTGGAGTCGACAATAATATCTCTTCCTTCAGGCAGATGTACGACGACGTCAGGCCGCAGCAATTTACCATCTGGACTTTTAAAGGACCCCTGAATCTCGTATTCGCGGTTCTTGCGTAAGCCTGATTGTTCAAGGACACGTTCCAGCACGAGTTCACCCCAGTTACCCTGGGTTTTCTTTTCACCCTTGAGGGCACGCGTCAGGTTACGCGCTTCATCATTCATCTGTCGGTTCAGTTCCTGCAATTGCAGTAGCTGCTGTTTTAAAGATGCGCGTTCAGCCGTGTCATGGGTGTAGATTTCATCAACCCGTTTTCTGAAGTCGCTGAGCTGCTCCCTGACAGGTTTAAGAATTTCATCCATGCCTTTGCGACTTTGCTCATTAAGTCGCTGCCCTTTTTCTTCCAGAATACGATTGGCAAGATTTTCAAATTCAACAGCCATACGCTTCCTGGCCTGCTCAAATTCCTGCAGCTTTTCCCCATGATGCTTTTCCTGAACCTCAAGGCGCGTATTCAGTTCAGCGATTTCTGCCTTATCCGCCCTTCCCTGTTCATTTAATCGGTGTGTTTCAGACTTATATTCACCCAGCGTGTCTTCCTGCTTCTGACGCTGTGCCTCGAACTGCTTAACACGCTCTTCAAGACGAGCAGCCTCAGACCGTAGCTCTGACACCAGCCTGACGTGCTGATCAGCCTGATCCATCAACAGCTGATTTTTCTGCTCAGCCTTCTCCAAATTAAACCGCACCTGCTCAAGCTCATAAGTCATTCGCTCCTGTTCCGCAAGCAGCTGCGCCTGATGTGTCTCATTACTCTTCCGTAATAGCTGAATGGCTATTAACGCGACCAGTAACATTCCTGCTAATGCTGCAGACAGTCCTATCACCAGGTTCTCAGGAGTAAGCTCAAATGACATGGGTATCCATTAGTTTGTTATTCGCATAAAGGGCAAATCATGATACTTTCACCCCATCGTTAAATACTACCAATATTCCTGTTACAGAATGAGCAGATAATCATCTTGTTCATTCAAGGAACCACTCTAAATACAAAAAACAGAACCGAGCCATGCATACCAGCCAGACTGCCACAATCGCAGCCAACGAACCAACACCGGACAAACTCCAGGGCGTTCCGAAATATATTGCAGCGACCCGCCCACCATTTCTTATTGCCAGTGTCCTGCCTGTGCTCATAGGCATTGGAGCTGCCTGGCATACACATGCAAGCTTTTCCTTATTCACCGCCCTGCTAACACTGCTTGGCGCCATCCTCGCACAGAGCGGCATCAATGTACTAAACGACTACTACGACCACCTCAATGGTACTGACGAACAGAATACCGGGCGTATTTTCCCCTTTACTGGTGGTAGCCGGTTCATTCAGAACAAGCTACTAACACCGCAACAGACGCTTCAGTTCGGACTTGGATTATTTGGCGTAACCATTGCCATAGGACTGATTCTGACTTTTATCTCAGGCCCTGAACTGATCATCATTGGTCTGATTGGATTATTCATTGGCTGGGCTTACTCAGCACCCCCTATCAAACTAAATAGCAATGGCTTTGGTGAACTAAGTGTTGCCTTTGGCTTCGGCATCATCATTCCGCTGGGGGCTGCGTATGCACAGACAGGCACCCTAAGCATGGTTCCCGTATACGCTGCATTCGCCTATGCACTGCTGGTAACCAATCTTCTTTACATCAACCAGTTTCCTGACCGTGAAGCAGACGACAAGGCTGGCAAACACCATCTGGTCGTACGCCTTGGAGCTGATATCGCAAAATGGGGATACCTCGTTATCGCTACTGTTGCCTATCTGGGGCTACTTGCCCTAGTACTACTTGAGTGGCTTCCCGCACTGGCACTTCTCGGCCTTATTGCTGCGCCGATCAGTATGGCGGCTGGACTGAAGCTAATCTGGTATGCACACACACCGGAAAAGCTTGCAGGTGCAATACAGCTAACGATTCTGAGTATTGTGATTGAAGGCATCACAATTACTGTTGCCATGAGCATGGCATAAAGAAAGGCATAAAACCCCTGACACTCGGTTAAGAAGCCCGTTCATTGACTATGAGCTGGGCCTTGTCGGGGGGAAGCAGATCTACCTGATCCAATCCCCAGTCTATGGGGCGGAGTGTTATCAGCCAGCCCTGTTCATAAGGTGACTCATTAATTAATTCCGGCTTTTCGAACAGGGCATCGTTAACCTCAACGATCTCACCACCACATGGCGCCTTAACAGGTCCTACCCACACATCGGACTCCAGGGTTGCACAGGTTCGCCCCTTATAAATGGTCTGTCCTACAGACCGAGGGACAAAATCCACAAACCAGCCCGCCAGATCAGTTGCGGGTTCAATCAGGCCAATGCGCACTCGTTCACCCGAGTGCAATAACCAAAGACTGGATTCCATGTGGTACAGACGATCAGTGGGTAACGTGTACGAACTCAAAACATCATTCTCAAAAGAAAAATTCACAGCAAAAACACAAGAGCCGGCATAACGCCGGCTCTTGTTGATATCAGATCTGTACTAAAAAGATTAAATGTACAGGCAGATGTCGGTGTCGCCAGCAAATTCGAAGAAGGTAGCTGCGCCACCGTACTCGACTGCATCGATGAGGCTTGAAGGATCCATATCAAACAGATCAACAGTCATCTGACAGGCAACGAACTTAACTTCTGCTTCGAGGCAAAGCTCACGAAGATCTTCCAGGGTGGCAACACCTTTAGAAGCCATCTTCTTTTTCATCATCATGGTCATAACTGATTCCATGCCTGGCAGTGCAGTACCCAGTACAGGGAACCAGGTATCCATACCCATAGGCATTGGCATTCCGGGATTACCAAGAGGGCTAACCTTCAGGTTCATACGCTTTTTCAGCAGCTGAAGACCGTAGAAGGTGAAGAAAATCTGGGTTTCATACCCCAGAGCTGCAGCAGTAGATGCCAGGATGAATGGAGGATAACCCCAGTCAAGAGTACCTTTGGTTGCGATAATTGCGAGTTTCTTTTCAGACATTGATCGTTACCTATTAATCGATTGATATGAAGAGTATTTAAAGGCCTGCAAAATCAGGCTTTTTTTATCAGGAACACATACTTGCCACTTTCTTCGCCGGATTCGAGCAATTCGTTTCCCGTCTGGGTAGCAAAAGCATCGAAATCCTTAACAGAGCCTGGGTCCGTTGCAACGATACGCAGGATCTGACCGCTAGCCAGGGTTGCCAGTGCTTTCTTGGCCCGGAGTATGGGCAGCGGGCAATTAAGCCCAGTCGCATCTAGCTCCTGATCGAAACCAGCCATAATTAACGCCCCTCGACAGTGCACTATTTATAAGTATTTTTGCCCCATACCCCGAGGCAAAGTCGATTTTTATATGCCAATCTGACTAAAAAGGCAAGGAGATAAGGACGCTCAGGCATTTAATACCAGCGAGCGTCCTTGTAATGATGGAGGGATATACTGATATATATCAGTAAGTTATTGAAATATCAGGCGACGTTAGATTTTTGATTCTCGGGACCGACAATAGGATAGCCAGTCCGTGCCCAGGCAATGATGCCACCACGCAGATTATAGGCATTCTCGCCTACACCGTTCTGGGTCAGAAAAGCACAGACTTGCCCTGAACGATTACCGCTGCGACAATAAAACACTACTTTATCATCACCCTGAAAATCATTAGCTTTCAATGGGATAAGATGCATTGGAATGATTTCTGCCCCATCAAGAATGCCCTGGGCAACTTCTGCATCAGTACGAATGTCAATCAGACGAAAGCTTTCTCCGTCTTCCTTCCACTTGGCAAGGGTATCTACATCGATTTCATTTATTCCAAACATGCTAGCCGTATCCAGATATATTAGAAATTTCTGATATTCTCTCTATGAAGCCATCTAATGTCAATGTCCGACTTAAATAGTATGTAAAGCCTAGTAGTAATTGAGCGACTATCAAGCCGAGAACTAATCTGAAACAATACTCTCTAATCAAGCGCAAAATTCTCATCCCCGGACACTACATTGCTGACACGCCACCTGTTCATCATCTTTATTCTGGCCATTAGCCATTCACCATGGGCCGCGCCACCCAATACCATCGATTTACCTGATATTGGTGGCGCAGAATCTTCAGCGCTTACACCTGCGCAGGAGCTGGCCCTGAGTGGGCAAATAGCCAGAGAGGTTCGGCGTAGCCTGCCCGTCATGGATGATCCTGAGCTCAATACCTACCTGACCGCAGTAGGCGATCGGCTGGTCTCCAGTAGCCCTGATGCCAAAAATCGCATGGTCTTTCTTTTAATAGACTCATCAGAAATAAATGCCTTTGCCGCTCCCGGAGGCGTTATTGCTGTTAACACCGGCCTGATACTCGCCGCTAAGAATGAAAGTGAAATGGCCGGGGTTGTCGCCCACGAAATTGCGCACGTAACCCAACGCCATCTGGCAAGGACTTATGCAGACCAGGCCAATATGACCCTTAAGACAGGACTATCGCTGCTTGCTGGACTGCTTATTGGTGCTTACGACCCGGAACTCGGCTCTGCAGTTGCCATGACGGGCATGGCCGCAACTGAACAAGCACGACTGAAATACTCCAGAAGCAACGAGCAGGAAGCAGACCGCATTGGGATAATTACACTGGCTTCGGCTGGTTATGACCCACGAGGAATGCCTCAGTTTTTTCAGACCCTACAGAAAGAAACCGGCCAGTCTGGCGATAAAATTATTGAATATTTACAGACTCACCCTCTAACCAGTTCTCGTATTTCAGACAGCCTGACACGTGCTGACCAGTACATAGGTGACTACGAAAGGACCTCGACGGAATTTCTTTTTGCCCAGGCTCGCATCGAGGCCTTACAGAAACAGCCCAGAGAAGTAATCTCAGATTACGAAAGAATTGACACCGCATTCAGGAAAAGTCCCATTTCCAAATACAAGTATGCGATTGCTTTGTACCGACATAACAAACCCAGAGAATCTATCAATATCCTGAATTCAATAGAACCTGGGGAAAGAAACCTCGCCATTGAACTCGCATTAGGCGAGGCCTTGATTAAAGCTTCTGAGTACCCCCATGCAATTAAACACCTGTCAGCATTAAAAGATCTTTATCCAACCTATGATGCGATTAATTATCTCCTGGCCAAGGCTTATGTTGAAAATGATGACGCCGCAGCAGCAATCAGCATCCTGACCTCTGAATTGTTCAGGGAGTCACCAACCCCCATTGCTTATCACTTGCTGGCGAAAGCTGCCAACCAGGATCATCGTAAAGGCCTAAGTTATGAAGCAATGGCTGAGTACTATTTTGCCAATGGCAAATACAGCGATGCGATGGGGCAAATAGAAATGGCCATAAAGTCAGAAGACCTGAATGCAATTGAACGACAGCGAATTGAAAATAAGCGAGATATTCTTAAGACCTGGCTGGATACATCAAAATAAACTCTGGGATACATGCATATTAGTATCTCCTTATTTTTTAATGATTTTTTTTCCTTGCTAAGCGCTCATCTTTGAGTATTCTATATGTCTATTGAATAGAGATATTCATTAGGTTCTTTTCTGTTTCTTGCAGAAAGTTCAATAACTAGCAGCTGTAAAAGCTGCGCAATAATCTTTCCTATGAGAGGAGGTACCTCAATGCGGAATCCCGCAAAGCTAGTCTCTACAGCAGCTTCGGTGATTGCGGTTCTCGGTTCCCTGGCTCTGACTCCAGTAGTAGCTACTGCTGCAGAAGCAGGCGTTCTCGAAGAAGGCAAAAAACTTGCGTTTGATCGCCAGAAGGGCAACTGTCTAGCGTGTCATATGATCGCCGGCGGTGATCTGGCAGGCAACATCGGACCACCACTAATCGCCATGAAGGCACGCTTCCCCGATAAGGAGAAGCTGCGCGCACAGATTTACGATGCCCGTATAGCCAACCCCAACACCATTATGATTCCTTTCGGTCCGCATGGCGTGATGACCGATGCAGAAATCGACAAGGTGCTTGAGTTTGTCTATAGCCTCTAAAAATTGATTCAGGAGCTGAAATTATTATGAACACCAAACGCAGACTGTTTTTGAAAGGCAGCATGGCGGCAGGCGTGGCTG
>CAZXNH010000028.1:0-19624 GCA_964641615.1 uncultured Ectothiorhodospiraceae bacterium
CAGCCACGCCTGCCGCCATGCTGCCTTTCAAAAACAGTCTGCGTTTGGTGTTCATTGCATTGGACTCCTGTTTTGTAATCGTTATCGGGAGTCTCTTAATACAAAAGCCATGCCAATTCACATAAGCTTAATAAATCAACAGGTTACAGAAATGTGACAGGAGGAGGGAAGCGTTGCATATTGCAATATGCAACGCCCAGTGTTGCAAGTTGCACTAATCGCCCTGGTATTGTTGCAATTTGCGCCAGAGCGTTGATTTATTAATACCCAGTGCAGCAGCCGTTTTCTCACGGTTTCCTTTCATCTGCTCCAGGACCTTTTCTACATATCGCTGTTCCAGGGTGTGCAGATCCGGATGATCATGGTCAATGCAGCTACCATTCGCGGAAACCGTGGGGGCCAGCGCACCGTCCAGCGTGTCATTCAGATACAGTTCGGGTCCATCAGCCAGCGCAATATGACGTTCAACCAGGTTACGTAATTCACGCACGTTACCCGGCCAGTCATAACGCATCAGGGTATCCAGCGAGGCCTGATCGAAGCCCGTGACCTCGCGACAATACTTGTGGCCAAACTCCTCAACAGAGGATTGCAATAATAGCGGGATGTCATGCTTACGCTCACGCAGGGGAGGCAGGTTGATTCTCACCACGTTGAGGCGATGATACAGGTCATGCCGAAATTCTCCGGCCTCAACCATGGCCTCTATATTTCTATTGGTGGCCACCACAAAGCGCACATCAATCGAGATCGGGTGGACACCCCCAACACGCACAATCTGCTGTTCCTGTACTACACGCAGCAGCTTGGTCTGCATACCATCGGAAATGTTACAGATCTCATCCAGGAAGACCGTACCGCCGGAAGCCACCTCGAGCAGACCGGGCTTGGTATGACTGGCGCCCGTGAAGGCGCCTTTTTCGTGTCCGAACAGCTCACTTTCAAGCAAGGTATCGGAGATGGCACCACAATCGATGACGATAAAGGGTTTTTCGGCATTGGGGCCGGCATTGTGCAGTGCGCGGGCAACCAGTTCCTTACCGGTACCTGATTCCCCCTCGATTATGACGTTACAGCGTATGTCTGAGACCTTGTCGATGACCTTATAGATGGCCTGCATGGCATCAGACTTACCAATCATGCCGTAACGGAGACGCTCATCCTTGATCTGACGGCGAAGCAGGCGGTTTTCACGTTTAAGACGCGTCGACTCCAGGTTGCGCTCTATCTGCAACATCATTTCATCGAAGTCGTAAGGCTTCTTGATAAAATCTGTTGCGCCCAGACGCATAGCCTCGATGGCATTTTCCACGGTGGAAAACCCGGTCACGATAATAACGGGAACCTCATCATCGCTTTCTCTTATGGCGCCCAGCAGATCCAGGCCGGACATACCCGGCATGCTAAGATCGGTAATCACCAGATCGGCACCGGATTCTCTGAAGAACGCCAGTGCAGCAGCAGGGTCGGTAAAGACCTCTGCCTCATAACCTGAACCGCGAATCAGGCGCTGAAATAATTCACCGGCCTTGGGTTCGTCATCGACAAAGAGAATATTTACGGAATCAGTCATTGGCTGTTTGTGGGGCTGTCATGGGCAGACGAATGGCGACGGTAACGCCGCCGGCCTCATTATTCACTACGGAAATCTTACCACCATGGCGTTCAATAATGCCCAGGCTAATCGATAAGCCCAGGCCACTGCCTTTACCGACAGGCTTGGTACTGAAGAAGGGATCAAACAACTTGTCCATGACATTGTCTGAAATACCCGTACCCTCATCGCAGACCGATATCTCCAGGTCCCTTTCATCCGCTCTATGCGCTTCGACAATAATCCGGTCACCCGCCTTACTGGCATGGATGGCATTCAGTAACAGATTGATCAGCACCTGCTGCAGCTGAATCGGGTCACCATCGACAGACAGCCCGGGGTCGGGCTGCACGAACAGGGACACGCCTTCATCCGTTGCCATCTGCTGGACCAGCGATACCGATTCATTAATCCATTGGGGCACCTGAATCTGCGTGTACTGCGGCGGCACCTGGCGGGCAAAATCCAGAATACTACGCACGATCTTGCTGGCACGGGTGGTTTCTTCCTGCAATGACTGCAGATCTGCATGAATCTCCGCATACTCCTTAGGCAGGTCTCTGCGGATCAGCCGAAGCAGGGCGGTCATATTGTTCAACGGGTTATTGATCTCGTGACCGATACCGGCTGCCATCTCACCAATCGAGGCCAGCTTGGCCGACTGCAGTAACTGACGCTCGGCCTGGTCACGCTTACGTTCCGCCTCGCTGGTACTGCGCGCCATGTAGTCAAAGGAATCCTGCAGTTCCTGGATTTCCTCCGTGGCAGAGTCCCTGTTCAGCTGCAGCGGCTCACCACGAGCGTAGGCCTTTAGATTCTGCGCCAGCTCAATAATCGGGTCCGCCAGGCGCCTGGCTCCCAGGTTGGCCAGCAGGACACTCATGAAAAGGGCAAACAGGGCAATCAGGACTATGGCAAAACGAATCCGCGTAAACGGCGCCGTGATCTCTTCCTGCGGTACGATACTGACGATTACCCAGCTGATGAGCTGGTTAGGGTAGGGCAGGTATTCTGAATAATAAATACGGTACTTCCCGTCCAGGGAATTAATCGCCCCGAATGGCTGGTCAAACAGGGCATCCGGCGACACCAGCCCTCCCAGTCCAGGTGACAAGCGCCCCTCCGATCCTTTTGTTGTGCTGAACACTTCATCCGTTCGTTCATCGTATAGCACCAGGCCGTCACGCTCGACGAGATCAGGGTTCAGTTCGGCAATCATCAGCTTGCCGTTATACAGCCTGGGCGTTAGCTCAAGAATTCGATCGATCTGCACCCCAATCGAGTTCACCAGCAGGAAGCCCGTAGCAAATCCCCCGCTATCACGCAGGGGCACGATAGCATCAAGCATGGGCTGCATACCGCCAAAACCAAACTCATGGCGGGAAGGGGGCAATAGTGTGTAGGAGACCTCGCCAGCCAGCAGCGACTGGATCTCGGTCTGGAAGAAATCATCGACAGCCTCAGGTTCGCTGTAGGCATAGGGCTTGATACCTGTGACGTCATCATCGATACGGCTACCGAAGCGCACCTTAATGGTGGTGTTGGCATCCTCATCAAGTACACGAATGGTACCTACATCCAGGAATACGGCCTGAAATTCCTCAAGGAAGGAGGTCAGTTCTTCACGTTTCTGCTCGTAGCTGCCAATTTCACCATCGTGTTCAGCAGCCGACAGGGCCTCAACATAGTTTTGCATGGAGGGAGAAACGGAAAGCGCCTCAACCACGTCGCGCTCAAAGGTCAGACGGCGGTCGATCTCTGAGACCAGGTAATCCAGGCCCGCCATCATCTGCACGTCGACCTGCTCGATATGGCGCCGCTCCGAATAGGCGGTGACGGCAAGTACCAGCAGGGTGACCGGCACGACGGTCGCCGCGAACACCCAGAAAAAGATATTGGAACGTATCTTCACGCGGGCAGGAGGCCTGGAAAAGAGAATCTAAGGTTCATCGGGGCACTATGGCGAGGCACCTCTATGAGGTCAATACTCACCATAACAGACTGACTTAAGCATGGGCTGGGTTATACTGTCTCGAAACATGGTGAATTTGCAGACTATGCAGCACAATCAAGCCTCAAAACCTTCAATTCTGCGCAATAGCGTCCTGTTAGTCCTGGTGCTGACCGGCCTCGTGTTGCTCGGTGCCTGCGGCCAGAAGGGCGACCTTTATCTGCCACCTGAAGATACCCAGAAACAAGACTAAATCATGGATTTTTTTGAATATCGTAATAACCGCCTCTATGCAGAGGACGTTCCCGTTAGCGAGATCGCCAGCAAGTACGGCACACCCGCTTATGTCTACTCGCGCAGGACCATAGAGCGTCACTGGCATGCCTTTAATGATGCCCTGGGTGATCACCCACACCTGATCTGTTACGCGGTCAAGGCCAATTCCAACCTGGCTGTACTCAACCTCATGGCCCGCATGGGCTCGGGCTTTGACATCGTTTCTGGCGGTGAACTGATGCGCGTGATGGCGGCAGGCGGCGACGCCGGCAAAATCGTCTTCTCAGGCGTAGGCAAACGCAGCCAGGAAATCCGCATGGCTCTGCAGGCCGGAATACGCTGTTTCAACTGTGAATCCACGGAAGAACTGGAACGCATCAATACAGTGGCAGGCGAAGAGGGCGTAAAGGCCCCGGTATCTATCCGCGTAAACCCGGACGTCGATGCACAGACTCATCCCTATATCTCGACCGGTCTGAAAGAAAACAAGTTCGGTATTGATATTCAGGAGGCCCTGACCGTCTACCAGCGTGCTGCCGCTATGGAGCACATCGAGGTTAACGGCATCGACTGTCATATCGGCTCACAGCTGACCCAGCTCGACCCATTCCTGGATGCCCTGGACCGCGTTCTTAACCTGGCCAGCCAGCTGAAAGAGCAGGGCATAAACATCCGTCATCTCGACCTGGGCGGTGGCCTGGGTGTGCGTTATCGCGACGAGGTTCCGCCTGAACCCTCGGATTACGCCCGTGCCATCCTGGAAAAACTCAGGGACACAGACTTCGAGATCCTGATGGAACCGGGCAGGGCTATTGTTGCTAATGCCGGCATCCTGCTCATGACCGTGGAACACCTGAAGCTGACCGAGCACAAGAACTTCGCCATCGTCGATGCGGCCATGAATGACAATATGCGCCCCTCGCTGTATTCGGCCTGGCAGGACATCATCCCTGCCGAGGAACGCAAGGCCTGCAGCACCCGCGCCTATGACATCGTCGGCCCGGTCTGCGAAACCGGTGACTTCCTGGGCAAGGATCGCATTATCAGCATCGAGCCTGGCGATGTCCTGGCCATGCGTTCATCCGGTGCTTATGGCTTCAGCATGAGCTCGAACTACAACACCCGTGCCCGTGCCGTCGAACTGATGGTAGATGACGACGAGATTCACGTCATCCGCGAGCGCGAGACCTTTGAACAAATGATTGCCGGGGAGCATCTGCTGCCCGAATAAGGCGATCGCCAATACCCATGGAGGGGACCTATGGCCATCAAGGACTGGAAGGCCGAAGAAAGACCCAGAGAAAAACTGCTGTCACTGGGCGCATCCGCGCTCAGTGATGCAGAACTACTCGCCATCTTCCTGCGTACCGGGATACCGGGTAAATCTGCCGTTGAGCTTGCCCGCGACCTGGTCACGGACTTCGGCTCCCTGCGCAATCTGTTATCGACCGACCTGAAGACCTTCTGCACCCACAAGGGCCTGGGCACCGCCAAGTATGCCCAGCTTCAGGCCGTGCTCGAAATGAGCCGCAGACACCTGAAAGAAGAAGTGCAACGCGGTGATGCCTTCACCAGCCCGGAACAGACCCGTAACTATCTTTCCATGCAGCTACGTGATCGTAGCCAGGAAGTCTTTGCCTGCCTGTTCCTGGATACCCGCAACCGCCTGATCGCCTACGAAGAACTCTTTTTTGGCACCATCGACGGTGCCAGTGTGCATCCGCGCGAAGTAGTTCGACGGGCCATGCAACATAATGCCGCTGCCCTGATCCTGGCCCATAACCACCCCTCGGGTATCGCCGAGCCCAGCCAGGCCGACCGACAGATTACCCGCCGCCTGCAGGAGGCACTGGGGCTGGTCGACATACGGGTACTGGATCACGTGGTGATCGGAGATGAGTGCATTTCACTGGCAGAACGCGGACTGATTTAGGGACTAACGCTGCAACTGGCTGAGGCCATCCAGCAACTGGTCAACCTGTTCTTCCGTGTGCTCTGCAGAAAAGGTGAAACGCAGACGCGCCGTGCCCTGTGGCACGGTCGGTGGCCGGATCGCCGTTACCAGGATATCGCGCTTCAGCAGGGCCTCACTCATGGCCACGGCCTGCCCGGAATCACCCACGACCAGCGGCTGTATCGGCGTGGAAGAGGGCATCAGCTCCAGACCCAGCTGTTCAACACCCGTCCTGAAACGCGTGATCAGGGTTTGTAGTTTTTCACGGCGCCAGCCCTCGCTATCCACCAGTCGCAGGCTGGCCAGGGTAGCCGCAGCGACGGCTGCAGGCATCGCC
Source organism: uncultured Ectothiorhodospiraceae bacterium (assembly GCA_964641615.1). Lineage (GTDB taxonomy): Bacteria > Pseudomonadota > Gammaproteobacteria > J044 > J044 > JANTGN01. The sequence continues at coordinate 6,113 of CAZXNH010000028.1, forward strand.
GTCGTGTAGATGTAGGTTCTAGCTGACTGGATCAGGTATTCCACCAGGTCTTCGCTACCTGCCACGAAGGCGCCCGCGGTGCCCAGTGCCTTACCCAGGGTACCCATCAGGATAGGCACCTCGGCCCGGGAAAGTCCGAAGTGTTCCAGGCTACCCCGGCCCCGTTCTCCCAGCACGCCAATGCCATGGGCATCATCGACCATGAACCAGGCCTCGTGTTTGCTGGCCACAGCAGCCAGCTCAGGCAGGGGAGCGATATCGCCATCCATGCTGAAAACCCCGTCGGTCATGACAAGGCATTCACGGTCGGTATCGATCCCTAGCTTCGATTCGAGACTGGATACATCGGCATGGATATAACGTTGCAGGCGCGCCCCGGACAACAGGCCGGCATCGATTAAAGAGGCATGATTGAGGCGATCTTCAAGAACGGCATCACCACGGCCGAGCAGGGCGCTGGCCACGCCGAGATTGGCCATGTAACCCGTGGAAAAGAGCAGGGCGCCTTCACGACCGGTAAATTCAGCCAGGGCATCTTCAAGCTCATGATGGACACGGCTGTGCCCGTTTACCAGGTGCGCAGCACCCGCCCCAACGCCATACTCATTCGCCGCAGACTGGAAGGCCCTCACCACTTCGGGGTGATTGGCCAGGCCAAGGTAATCATTACTACAGAAACTGAGAACGGGGCGACCATCTATGGTCATGACCGGGGCCTGTGGCCCCTCGTGGATGCGTCGGCTGCGGTAAAGTCCCTGCTGCCGCCTTTTTCCCAGCTCGGCAGCCAGATCTTTCATTGCTGCTGGGCTTGCTGTGCCTGCTCGACCAGGAGGCTGCCACAGGCATGATCCTGCGGATCATTATCGACCTCGGTGGCATGCAGGCCCAGGCGCTCGAACAGGGCCTCGTCTGCCCTGGCCTCGGCATTGTCCGTGGTTAGCAGGCGCTCGCCGTAGAAGATGGAATTAGCGCCGGCAAAGTAGCACAGAGCCTGCATCTCATCACTCATCTCGCTACGCCCTGCAGACAGGCGCACATCCGACTGCGGCATGAGGATACGGGCCACAGCTATCGTGCGCACAAACTCGATAGGGTCCAGCTTTTCGATCCCATGCAGCGGCGTACCCTCGACCTGTACCAGCAGGTTGATGGGCACCGACTCGGGGTGCTGCGGCATATTGGCCAGCTGTTGCAGCATCGAGGCTCGGTCACGCTCGGATTCACCCATACCAAGTATGCCGCCGGAACAGACATTGATACCGGCCTTGCGTACATGCTCCAGGGTGTCCAGGCGGTCCTGGAATTCACGGGTAGAAATAATATTGCCGTAGAACTCTGGCGAGGTATCGAGGTTGTGGTTGTAGTAGTCCAGCCCCGCATCACGCAGACGCTCAGACTGTGCCTCGGTCAGCATGCCCAGTGTCACGCAGGACTGCAGGCCCAGGTCTTTCACACCCTGGATCATCTCGATGACACGATCCAGGTTTTTATCGGTGGGATTGCGCCACGCGGCACCCATACAGAATCGTGAGGCACCGTTGTCTTTGGCTTCCTGGGCCGCTTTCATGACCTCGTCGAGGGGCAACAGGGTTTCACGCTCAAGATCAGTATCGTTACGCGAACTCTGGGAACAGTAGGAACAGTCCTCGGGGCAGGCGCCGGTCTTGATCGAGAGCAGGGTAGATATCTGCACACCATTAGGATCGTGATGGGCACGATGAATGGTATGGGCGCGGAACAGCAGGTCGTTAAACGGCTGCTCGAACAGAGCACTGATCTCATCCAGCGTCCAGTCGTGTCTTATTTCATGCATGGCCATGGTCCTCTATGACGACATCTTCCCAGGTGTCATTCTTGATCTTGCGAATATCGTAAATGCTCCAGGGAATAATAATAGCCGCTGATATGGCCCAGAAACCCAGGTAATACCTGATGTCGACCGGGAAGAAGGTGCCGACAACCACCAGGAAGCCGGTCAGTGCATAGAAACGATAGGCCGCCTGCTGCGTGTAATGCCCCACCTTTGGATTGGGGTGGTGCCGGTTAAATGCATAGAACAGCATGGAGCCACCAAACCAGAGCGGCACAAAAGGCATAGGGATCAGGATCGCAAGTATGTTGCCGTAATTAAAGAATTTGGCTGCATTCTGTGCGGATTTGCCGGTAATGACCTTGGTATTGGGCTGATCTGACATGAAATCGTCACTTTTCGAAAAGAACAACAAGTCTATTGATTCGTTATGGGGTGTCAACCACGCCGCTTTCGGACCGGCACACCCCGTGCTTTAATGAGCGCATCGTAATTGCTAAGTCACGGATGACCTATGCGGATTATCAATCATCTCCTTAATGGACTACTACCAGCCCAGTGCCTGGTCTGTAAAAAACCCTCGGATGTAGCCGGCCGTTGCCTGTGCAATGACTGCGAGGGCTTTCTCGCCAAACCAGAAAGCGTCTGTCGCCACTGCGGCCTGGCCCTGAAAAACAACCATGCTGAAATCTGCGGCCAGTGCCTGAAACGACCTCCCGTTTATGACAGCAGCTGGTCTGCCTGGTGGTATGAACCACCGGTAGACAGATTGATCCTCGGATTGAAATACCAACGCAGGCTTGCTGCAGGAGAACTGCTGGGGCAGCTCATGGCCCAGAAACTAAGAGATTCTGACCGTGAAATGCCTGACGCCTTACTGCCCGTTCCCCTGCATCGCAACCGGCTCTGGCAACGCGGCTATAACCAGGCCATCGAGTTATTCAGGCCCGTATCCCGACAGCTCGACATTCCCATGATTATCCGTGGGGTTCAGCGCAGCAGGTCCACGCCCAGCCAGGTCGGCATGCACATACGTGAAAGAAAACGAAACCTGAAAGGGGCCTTCAGGGTAAACAGGCCCCTGCCGGCACACATTGCCATAGTCGATGACGTCATCACGACAGGCACCACGGTATCTGAACTTGCGCGGGCCTTAAAAAAGGCTGGCGTTGAGAAGGTGCAGGTCTGGTCAGCTGCCCGGGCGGAGGCACCCTAGCGCAGGGCGTAGTCGACAACTATGCCCAGCAGGATCGCGATGCCGAGCCAGTTATTATTAAGAAAGGCCTTAAAACACTGATCCGGTTTACGTTCCAGGATCAGCCACTGCTGGTACAGGGCAAATGCACCCGCAGCAATCAGGCCCACGCTATAGGCCCAGCCCATACCGGCCTGCTGGCCTGCAAAATACATGGCCAGGAAGAACAGGCCCTGGAACAGGGCGATAAACAGGCGATCCTGCTCACCGAAAAGAATAGCCGATGACTTTACGCCAATCTTCAGATCGTCTTCGCGGTCGGCCATGGCATACATGGTGTCGTAGGCCGTGGTCCAGAGCAGCGTTGCCAGGAAAATGAGCCAGGCCACGGGTGGCGGGAACGCTCCCGTGTGCGCCGTAAAGGCCATGGGCACTGCCCAGCCAAAGGCCGCCCCCAGGTGTATCTGGGGCAGGTGATGAAAACGCTTCATGAAAGGGTAACTGGCCGCCAGCACCACGGCGACCAGCGAGAACTGAATTGTTAACCAGTTGAGCTGCAACACCAGTACAAAGGCGACCAGGGCCAGCACCAGAAAGACGATCATGGCCTCACGCGCATTGATATGACCCGCTGCAATCGGTCGCTGCTGGGTACGCTCCACGTGCGGATCAATCTCCCGGTCGGCAAAATCGTTGATCGCGCACCCGGCAGATCGCATGAGTACCACGCCAAGCACGAAGATAATCAGAACAGGGATATTGGGTTGACCTTCCGAGGCAATCCAGATGGCCCAGAGGGTTGGCCAGAGCAGCAGGAAAATGCCAATCGGGCGATTAAAGCGAACCAGCCGCGCATAATGCGGAAGACGTTCCAGCAGAGAGAAGGGGGCTGGGCTGGACTCGGTAGATGACATGATTTCTTCCTGACACTGAATAGATGTAATCTTAACAAATAATCTGAATAAACCGGACAAAGTCACATGAGCAAACACTATGATCTAATTGCAATCGGCGGCGGCAGCGGTGGCCTGTCGGTTGCTGAACGCGCGGCAAAATACGGCATGAAATGCGCCGTTGTCGAATCCGGCCGCCTGGGCGGCACCTGCGTAAACGTGGGCTGCGTACCCAAGAAGGTCATGTGGTATGGCGCCGAGATCGCACACAGCCTGGAGATGGCTGGCGATTACGGTTTCGACGTGGAAACAAAGGGCTTTAGCTGGAGCGAACTGGTTCAGAAACGCGAGGCCTATATCAGCGGCATTAACACCTGGTACCACAGCTACCTGTCCGATTCCGATATTGATGAGATTGTTGGTGAGGCCCGCTTCGTCGATGCCAGAACCATCGAGGTCGATGGCCAGACCTATACGGCTGATCACATCGCGATCTCAACCGGTGGGCGCCCTGTGATACCCGATGTGCCTGGTGCCGAGCTGGGCATAGACTCTGATGGCTTCTTCGCCCTGACCGAACAACCCAAACGCGTGGCCGTGGTTGGCGCCGGCTATATCGCCGTTGAAGTCGCCGGGGTGCTCAATGCCCTGGGTAGTGATGTTGGCCTCTACCTACGCAAGCAACATTTCCTGCGCAGCTTTGATGCCATGCTGCGCGAGGGCCTGATGGAACAGATGCTGGAAGACGGCATCTCCATCTTCCCAAGCACCCAGGTTGGTTCTCTGGAAAAGGCCAATGATGGCACCATCACCCTGATCTGCGACAAGGGCACCCGTACCGAGGGGCTGGATGCCGTGATCTGGGCCATAGGTCGCCGACCCAACACCGACACCCTGAACCTGGCAGCTGCAGGTATCACTCATGACGAACAGGGCTATGTGCCCACCGACGCCTACCAGAACACCAATGTCGAAAACGTCTATGCCCTGGGTGACATCACCGGCAGGGAACAGCTCACGCCCGTCGCCATTGCCGCTGCCCGCAGGCTGGCCGATCGACTGTTTAACAACCAGACCGATCGTCGCCTCAGTTACGAGAACATTCCCTCGGTCGTCTTCAGCCACCCACCTATTGGCACTGTCGGCCTGACCGAGACCGAGGCCCGCGACCTGCACGGCGAGTCCGTAAAGATTTACCAGACCCGCTTCACCTCGATGCAGTTCGCCTTTACCGAGCGACGCGTACAGACGGCGATGAAACTGGTTTGCGTGGGCGCCAAGGAAAAGGTAGTTGGCTGCCACATTCTTGGCCCAGGCTCAGACGAGATGCTACAGGGATTCGCTGTGGCCATACGGATGGGCGCCACCAAGCAGGATCTGGACGACACGGTTGCCATCCACCCCACCAGCTCGGAAGAACTGGTTACCATGCGATGAGTGTTCGGCCCTTCGAAGGAGAACTCCCTGAGCTAGGCAAGGGGGTTTATATCGACGAGGACGCAACAGTCATTGGTCGCGTAAGCATTGGTGAAAACAGCTCCATCTGGCCCGCCTGTGTTCTTCGCGGCGACATTAATACCGTTTCCATTGGTGCGTGCACCAACATTCAGGATGGATCCGTACTGCATGTCACGCACAATAGTGATTACGCCCCCGGTGGGTACGCACTTAGTATTGGTGATGAAGTAACCGTGGGCCATAAAGCCATGCTGCATGCCTGCACTATTGGCAACCGGTGCCTCATTGGTATGAGTGCCATAGTACTGGACGGTGCCGTGATTGAAGATAATGTGGTGGTCGGCGCAGGAGCACTCGTCGCGCCGCGTAAGCGTCTTGAATCCGGTTATCTCTACCTGGGACAACCTGCACGACGCGTGCGCAAGCTTACTCAGAAAGAACTCGACTACTTTGTTTATTCTGCTGACCACTATGTACGGCTCAAAGACCGTTATCTGAACCAGGAATGATTGAATCCTTTACCAGCTACTACCAGGAACACCAGGCCATACTCGGCATGATGGCCGGCTTTTCTGCCTTCATGTTTATTGCCAGCCTGCTCAGCCTGCCATGGCTGCTTTCACTCATCCCGCCGGATTACTTTCAGAGCCCTGAACCCTATAAAGCACATCACACATTCCGACATCCTGTGCTACGTACCGTTGTTGTTGTATTGAAGAATATGATTGGCTGGATATTAATTATTGCTGGCGCGGCCATGCTTATCCTGCCGGGGCAGGGACTGCTTACCATCCTGATGGGTATGCTGTTAATCAATTTCCCACGTAAACGCGACTTTGAACGTGCGCTTGTCCGCAGGCAGGGCGTTATGAAAACGATTAACTGGTTTCGGGCGAAGTCAGGGAAGGAGCCTTTGCTGGCTCCAGAGTAGGAAAGTTTTCTAACCTGCCTTGAACTGTGCGTATAGCTTTTCAGGTGCCCGAGCAAAATATTTGAACAGGGCAGGGCAAAGCCAGCCTTCCATACCCAGCTTGTCGCTGAAATACCAGTTGCCGCCCTGGTCTTCACGACGCCATTCAAGCTCCAGGTCATGACCGGGAAATGCTGTCGCAGAAAATATCAGGTTAAAGCCTTTCTCAGCATCAGGAATAGCTCGGGTCATAATGTCGATAACAATATCAGCGCCTGCAACAAAAGGTTCTTTCACAAGTCCAGTCGCTTCATCATCAAAGACCCACAAACCTTTGTCCTTGTAAGGGTGAATGACCATGATCGAGTTACTCATCGCTAATCTCCATATGCAAATTATTGCATTTCCCAGCCACCGCCTTTCTGGCGCTTGCGGAACTCTGGTTTAAGCTCAGACCGGGCATCAGGAGTCAATACATCACAGGGGTCATGCCAGGCCTCTGTCTTGATATGTTCAACAACATGGATTGGAGCGCCCTGAAATTCAGGATTATCTGGACAACGCCAGTGCCAGAGTTGCTGCTGGCTTGGCTTTTCCTCCAAAAGGAGAACATCCTTTACGCCACCATTACAGTTTGTTGAAATAATTAGGTATTTACCAGGAATTGATATGACGACATCATGATGGAACTCGCCCTGGGTCCAATGCTCATCAATGACGTACTCACCCCAGATTTCCTCAGCTAATTTGAGAGCATTCGCGAGAGACTGATCTTTATTGAATTGCTTCATAAATAAAAGGTTTAATGTCCTTTTATTAAGATATCAGATGAAACATTTAGATCCTGGTAAGCAACGCTATTTTTTCCGTCTTGCTCTTTCGCTTCATGAACAACATCACTGACACGCCCAGTTAATTTATCAACCCTATCTTCATCACCCGAAAGTTCAATCACTCCACCACATACAGTGAATTGAATATTCTGATTATTTTTGGTAGGTACGCTGCGTTCTGAAATGGTCTTCCTTATTCGATCAATAACCTGAACTCCATGCTCAAGCTCTGTATCTGGCATAACGACGACAAACTCTTCACCACCATATCGAACCACCCAGTCATTACTTCTGGTTTCCTGCCTCAACACATCAGCAATCACTCGCAGGGCAGCATCCCCTGTTACATAATCATGTTGATTATTAATTTCTCCAAAATCATCGGCATCGATGATTGCATAGACTAGTGGTTTATTTTTCTGGTGCGCATCGCTGATTTCCCTTGGCATACGCTTATCAAAGTAGCCACGATTATGGAGGCCTGTGAGTGGGTCAGTGTCGGCCTTTTCCATTAAATTATTTATGGTGCTACGAGTTTGAAAAGCTATATCACTAGCAGTCTGCTCTGCCTGAACTCTAATCTTGTATTCCATGCCAAGAAGATTCAGCGGCATGCCAGCATCTATCGCCTGCTGATGCAGTTGCTTCATGGTGCAAACACGCCCTCGACCAAGAGCCTTAGCTGCTATCATGCAGCGCTCCGCTTCATTAAGCGCGCTTTCCAGTTCAACCATTGAGTCTAGCGTTACAACTCCAATGCTTACTGTCTTTCGTATTTCAGACCCACATCTTGGATCTTTTGATAAATCTTCAGAAACTCCAGAACACAAGGATTGCGCATACTTTTCTGCTGTAGCTTCATCAATATGTGCCAATACGGCAAATTCTGTTCTGCCAGTTTTTCCAATGACATATTCAGATGCAGATCGCTTTGTAATCGCGGATGCGATTACTCTTAATTCGTGGTACAGGAAGAGTTTGAGTTTTTCTTCGACGCTTATCGATTCAACATCATAACTAATCAGCAAGATTGAAAGTGGCACACCTGGCGTGAAACCAGTTAGCCGCTGATGTAATCGATATTCAAAATCCAGCCTTCGAAGTAGACCGGTATTTGGGTCACGCTGGATTAACGTGTCGTCAAGCATAGAAAATGCTCCATGGCGAATTATTGTTATTGGGATAATTATGCCTTCAGCAACACAGTCTTTTTATTGAACGTTTGTACAAGCTAATTAGCGTTTATTATGTCCTCTAAGACATCAATATCCCTCAACACGCCCTCATCATTCACACTGATTCGCATAACTTCACTGGCATGTGACTTAATCAGTTCCCTGGCTCCTTTGTCACCCGACAGGGAACACAAGGCATCTTTCCATTTCGATGCAAAACCAACCGGGTTGCCCCGCTTGCCTCCGTACTCGGGCACCACAATTTCTGATCCATGTTTCAGGGCTTCTACGAGCAACCGAATTGTTTCTGGTGTTACCCATGGCATATCTGCCAGCGCGATGACCCAACCATCGGCATCTGATGAAGCCTGGATGCCTGCCGCAATACCTGTACTCATGCCTTCATAAGCGCGTGGATTTTCGACCAGCTGTATCCCTGGCAGTGAAAGCGCCTGTTTAATTTTCTGATCCTCTGGGCGCACAACAGCAATCACCTCGTCTGTCGCCCCAAGAAGGTTTCGTGCCGACACATGCGCAATAGCATCTCCGCCAGATAGTGGATGAACAAGTTTGTTAGAACCAAAACGACGGGAGCTCCCTGCGGCTAACAGGAGGCCTGTGATTTTTCTCACGACTCGCTGACACCATTACGAACGGCTGTGATCTGTGCAAGGATCGAGACGGCAATCTCGGCGGGGCGCTTGCTACCAATATACAGACCTGCCGGACCGTGGATACGTTCAATCTGTGTCTCGCTATAACCCAGCGACTGCAGACGCGCATTACGAGACTGAGCAGATTTCCTCGAGCCCAAGGCACCAATATAAAAGGCCTGAGATCCCAGTGCGGCACTCAGTGCCAGATCATCCTGTTTTGGGTCATGGGCGAGTGCGACTATTGCCGTTCTCGACTTATCCGCGGTGGCATTAACGACATCATCGGGCATGCTGCGCGTATAGCGCACGCCATCAAGCGGCGAGGGGTGTATGAAGTCTTCACGTGGATCACAGATAGTGACCCGGTAATCGAGCTGCAATGCCATGCTGGCCAGATGGCGTGCCAGCTGCCCATCACCGATCAGCAATAACTGCCAGCTCGGGCCAAAGGTTTTGATTACCTTGGTCTCAGTCACCCGAAACTCTGTACCAGCCTTGCCTGGTAACAGACTGACTTCGCCATTAGCAAGATCAACTTGCCTGGCAATCAATTCGCCCTGATGCAGACTATTCAGCAAGGCTTTCAGGCAATCAATGGAAACCAGCGTCTCGACCAGAACCTCGAGACGACCGCCACAGGGTAGCCCCATACGTGCGGCCTCCTGCCGATCCACACCGAAATCGAGCATAGTAGGTTCAGGGCCTGCGATCTCTCCATCACGAAATCGACGCACCAGGTCTTCTTCGACACAGCCACCCGAAACTGAACCGACAAACTGGCCTTCGCCATTCATGGCCAACAGGGAACCGGGGGGACGAGGTGATGAGCCCCAGGTCCGGATTACAGTAACCAGGGCCACGTGCCGGCCAGACTTCAGCCAGCCCTGAGCGGTTTCCAGGACCTCGAGGTCGTCTGCTTGCTGGGTCATGCCTCGGCAGGTTTCAGATCAGCATGCTTTAACGGGAAGCTACGAATCCGTTTGCCTGTTGCCGCAAAAATGGCATTGAGCACCGCGGGGGCTGCCACTGCAATGGTCGGTTCGCCGATGCCTCCCCAGAAACCACCTGAAGGCATGACGATGACATCGACCCTGGGCATCTCAGCCATCAGCATGGAGGGATAACTGTCGAAATTATCCTGCTCAACGCCGCCATTCTTCACCGTGCATTCACCGTAGAGCAGTGCCGAAAGGCCAAACACGAAAGAGCCTTCGACCTGGGCCTCGATCTGCTGTGGGTTCACTGCGTAACCGGGATCTGTGGCTGCAACAATGCGTTGAACCTTCAGGCGGCCCCTGTCGTCCACCGAGACCTCGGCACAGGCGGCCACATGACTGGCAAAGGCCTTGCAGACAGCTAGTCCACGATACACGCCTTTGGCTGCGGGCTTACCCCAGCCTGCCTTTTTCGCGACTGCGTTTAACACCGCCAGACTTTTCGGATGATCGGCCATAAGTTTCTGTCGGAACTCTAGCGGATCCTTTCCCGCGGCATGGGCCAGCTCATCGATGAAGGATTCCATGTAGATGGCATTCTGGTTCACGTTAACTCCACGCCAGAAGCCCGGGGGTACCGGCGGGTTACGCATGGCATGTTCGACCAGCAGGTTGGGCACGCTGTAGCTGATGCCATGATCTCCCTCTGGCAACAGACCCTGGAAGGTGAACATATCAACGCCGTTCTCCATCCAGGCGGGATTGACCGAGGCCAGGATCGACTGTCCCGAGATACGTACATGCAGGCCGCTCAGATTGCCATCGGTATCCAGTCCACCGGTCATCTTCGCCTTGGTGATGGGATGGTAATGGCCATGCTGCATGTCCTCCTCGCGGGTCCAGAGCAGCTTGACCGGCGTGCCGGGCATCTGTTTCGCGATACCGACTGCCTGCCTGACAAAATCATGGAAGGAACCGCGTCGACCAAAGCCTCCGCCAAGATGAATCTTGTAAACATCACACTGGCTGGCCGGTAGCCCCGCGGCCTCGGCAGCGGCCTGTAATGCAGCCTCACCATTCTGTGTCGGACACCAGACCTCGCACTTATCCTCGGTCCAGAGCGCAGTAGCATTCATCGGCTCCATGGTGGCGTGGTTCTGGTAGGGGTAGTGATATGTCGCCTCTACCGTTTTCACGGCTCCCTTGAGGGCCTTTTTCGCATCACCCACCTTGTTACCCACGAAGGCTTCATTGGCCGTCAGCCCTTCGTCGAGCATCTTATTTATGCTTTCACTGCTGACCTCGGCATTGGCGCCCCTGTCCCAGGTAATGGGCAGCTCATCCAGCGCGGTCTTTGCCTGCCACCAGGTATCGGCAACCACGGCGACAGCATCGTCATCGACTTTCACGACCTTGCGCACACCCGGCATCTTGCTGACCTTACCGGCATCAAAGGATTTCACCGTGCCGCCAAAGGTTGGGCAGGCCCTGATAGCGGCATTAAGCATGCCCGGTAGCACCAGGTCGGCGCCGAAGACCTGCTTGCCGGTTAGCTTGTCCACGGTATCCAGGCGCTTCACGGGCTGGCCGATCAGTTTCCAGTCTTTGGGATCCTTTAACTCGATCTGCTCGGGCGGGAATAGCTCAGCGGCAGCGGCTGCAACCTTGCCATAGGTTGTGGTACGTCCCGTGGGCACATGGGTAATCACGCTTGCGGCCACCGTGCATTCCTTGATGTCTACACCCCATTCCTCGGCAGCCGCCTCTCTCAACATCTCCCTGGCCAGGGCGCCACCCTTACGCACGTACTGGTGACTGCCACGAATACCCTGGCTGCCGCCAGTGGAGAAACTACCCCAGATCCGTTCACGGGCCAGGTTCTGCCCCGGCGTGGGATACTCGGTCTTCACCTTTGACCAGTCGCATTCCAGCTCCTCGGCAACCATCTGTGCCAGGCCTGTCAGGGTGCCCTGGCCCATCTCGGAACGCGCAATACGAATAATGACGGTATCGTCCGGTTCGATAACGACCCAGGCATTCACCTCTGGTATTTCGCCATCGCTTGAAACTTCTGCTGCCATGGCCTTGTTACCCATGGGCAAATACATGCCCAGCGAGAAACCGGCGCCGATCGTGGTGGTACGAATGAGAAATTCACGACGAGAAATGTTCACACGTTCCTTCTTCATCATGCCTTCTCCTTGCTCTTGATCTCTGCAGCACGGTGTATGCCATGGCGCACGCGGTTGAAGGTGCCACAACGACAGATATTGGTAATGCCTGCATCGATATCGGCATCACTGGGATTCGGTTTTTCATTGAGCAGTGCCGCGGCACTCATGATCATGCCGGGCTGGCAGTATCCACACTGCGGCACATCCAGTTCTTCCCAGGCCTGTTGCAGTGGATGGCTACCATTCTCCGAGAGCCCCTCGATGGTGGTGATCTTCTGCTTCTCTGTCAGACCAGCAACAGGTATGACACAGGAACGCACGGCCGCGCCATCGATATGCACCGTGCAGGAACCACACTGACCGATACCGCAGCTGTACTTGGTACCTGTCAGTCCCAGCTGCTCACGCAGCACCCAGAGCAGGGGGGTTGAGTCATCGACCTCGACAGTAATGCGCTTACCGTTAACGTTCAGTGTCACCATCTGTGAAACTCCAGAAAGGATTTTGATATGCCCACTTCTTGCGCACCGGTGCAACAAGAAGCCATGATAATGAAAAGTATAGACTCATCCATTTTCAATGGCATGGGAGATTTGCTGATAAAAAGGGCGCTAAATGCGCCCCTTGCTGTACTTAGAAATGATAAGAAATGCCTACTGATGCTACCGGGTAATACTGAAAGTTTTTCAGATCATCTTCTATGCGCTTTTCTTCCTTATCAATATCACTCTGGGGCACTAGCCCGGCACCTGAACCTGTAACATCTAAATTCACATCTGCTGCACCCTGGAACATCACGCCAAGATCTGCACTAAACACCCAGCGCTGGTCTTTACCAACGGCATTACCCCACCCGATACCCAGATAGGGTGCCGGTGAATTTTCAAATTCAACCCTGGTATCCAGGCCCACGCTGTAATTCCCATCGCCGATATTGTAATTATCTTCAGGGGCAGTTCCGGTCAGCTTGTTATCGTTACTCAGGATGCCGCCCGAGAAGCGAAAACCGCCGTTAAAGGCATGCCAGTCCAGTAACAGAGATACATTACTCATATCAAGATCCGCATCCATCTGGCTAGTACCAACATCAGTATCAAAATCAATATCGGTGCTATATGTAAAGGCCTGGTAACCCAGCCTGGCATTAATGGTTTCAGTAAAGGAAGTTGTTGCCTCAAGACCATAACCTAACGTACCAATCTTGGCCGTCAGGCCAAGGCCACCCGCAGCCATGGCTGACGATGCGCTCATAAGAGCAAGGGGAATAACAATTAATCGGGAAACACTGCTGGCCATGACTTCCTCCGGTAATGATTGTCGTGTTCAGCAAACATTACCGAGTTACTACAGGTACAGGTGTGAGGCGTATCAAACTTTGGTGGGAAGAACCTAGCGCATGGATTCGATTACGGGCCGGGTATCGGGGCGCACACCTCGCCAGATAAAGAAGGATTCGGCGGCCTGCTCAACCAG
>CAZXNH010000028.1:19745-37661 GCA_964641615.1 uncultured Ectothiorhodospiraceae bacterium
CGGGTGGCACTTCACCCTTGAGACCAGCAGCGGTGCCATTAATGACTATGTCAGGCTCATAGCCATCTAATTCATCAAAGCCGCAACCGATCACTGTGCCGAGATCACCAAAGTCGTCAGCCAGTTCCAGTGCGCGAGACTTCGTGCGGTTGGCTATACGAATCTCGGTGGGACCTTCCTTCAGGAGGGGAACAAGCACGCCGCGCACCGCGCCACCGGCGCCCAGAATCAGAATCTTTTTATCCTTCAGCGTCACACCGTGATTGACGGTAAGATCGCGCAATAGGCCAACACCATCGGTGTTGTCGCCGATGATTTGTTCGCCATCAAGGCTGAGTGTATTCACAGCACCTGCACGTTGAGCTCGCTCACTCAGCTCATCGGCCAGCGCCCAGGCTTCCTGCTTGAAGGGGACCGTCACATTCAGGCCCTTGCCCCCGGCCTGTTTGAAATCAGTGACTGCCTGGGCAAAGCCATCCTCTGCCACCAGCAGGGCTTCGTAGGCAATATCCTGCCCGGTCTGTTGTGCAAACTGGGTATGGATCTGGGGTGACAGGCTGTGGGCAATCGGGTTGCCCATCACCGCATAACGATCAGCCATTTTTCAGCCAACCGGCAACCTGCTTGGAGTAGTAGGTGAGGATACCGTCAGCACCGGCACGCTTACATCCCAGCAGGGCCTCGAGCACCACGGCCTTTTCATCCAGCCAGCCGTTCTGTGCTGCTGCCTTGAGCATCGCGTACTCGCCACTGACGTGATAGACATAGGTCGGCACCTTGAAGGTGTCTTTCACGCTACGCACGATATCCAGGTAAGGCATACCCGGTTTGACCATGACCATGTCCGCCCCTTCCTCAAGGTCCATGGCAACTTCCCGCAGGGCCTCGTCGGCATTGGCCGGATCCATCTGGTAGGAATATTTATTTCCACCACCCAGGTTGGCCGCTGAACCCACCGCATCACGGAAGGGACCGTAGAAGCTGGAGGCATACTTGGCAGAGTAAGCCAGGATACGGGTGTTACGGTAACCCGCGTTTTCCAGCTCTTCACGGATGTCGCCGATACGCCCATCCATCATATCCGACGGGGCCACAACATCGGCACCGGCCTCGGCATGAGAAAGGGCCTGCTTTACAAGCACCTCGACGGTTTCATCATTCAGCACATAGCCTTCATCATCGATCAGGCCATCCTGGCCATGCGAGGTAAAGGGATCGAGTGCCACATCGGTAATCACCCCAAGCTCCGGTAGCCTTTCCTTAAGGGCACGTACGGCACGCTGTGCCAGACCATCAGGATTAAAGGCCTCCCGGGCATCATCGGACTTAACCTCAAGCGGTGTTACCGGGAACAGGGCCATCGCCGGAATACCCAGCTCCAGGGCTTCTTCTGCCTCGGCCAGAAGCAGATCGATGCTCAGGCGTTCTACACCCGGCATCGAAGGCACGGCTTCACGCTGCCCTTCACCTTCGAGTACAAAGACGGGGTAAATGAGGTCGTTGGCTGTCAGAACATTCTCGCGCATGAGCCTGCGGGAAAATTCATCGCGACGCATGCGGCGCATGCGCGTCAAGGGGTAGATGCTGTTTCTAATGCTCACTAAATTATCTTCTGGCTATGCCGCATGAAAAGCTCTTCGGGTCTGTACTGGACGCCCAGCCATGCGCCAGTTGGGAATACCTGCGCGCAGGTGGCGTGCGGCGACTCCAGAAGCACGGAGCTTTTTCACTGCCCTGGGCCCAAGCTCGCAATAAGGCCCACGGCTGTAGATCACCACATCCTGCAGACTTGCCAGCTCTTGGATGCGATCGCTGAGTTCCTCGTAAGGAATATTGATCGCACCAGGCAGATGACCGGCAGCGTATTCTTCTGGCTGACGCAGATCGACAAACACGGTGCCGCCTTCGTCAGTTACCTCAGGAAGTTCATCGGCGTTAATCGGTTCCAGCTCTTCCCTGTAATCCGGATTTTCCTTTATCAGCTGACGGGTCTCTGGTAGTTGCTCTATCGCGAGAGACTGAATCAGCTCGATAAGATTCAGAATTTTAATATCATCACTCAGGCTGTAAAACACATGCTGGCCCTTTTTTCTTGAGACAACAAGCCCCGAACTTCTCAGGTGCTGGAGGTGTTGTGAAGTATTAGCAATACTCAGCCCCGCCAGGCCGGCGAGGACATCAACACTACGCTCACCCTGACCCAGGTGATGCAGGAGAGAAACGCGGTGTCCGTTGCTAACAGCCTTACCAACACGCGCAAAACAGCTAAACAGCCTGTGATTGAATGCATGATCCATGGCTTTATCCTTCGACATTAATATTTATAATATTTTGATTTATTTGCCAATTTCCATGGCATGCTCGTATTTTTTCAAGCTATTTGATTATTCCTTTAATCAATTGTTTTATTTATTATTCTTAGCAGTCTAACCGAATTCCGGTCTATTTTCGATCTACCCATAAGGAGTATCTTCGATGCGCAAGCTGATCTATTTCTGCCTGGCATTCATGCTGCTGGCACCACAGGCCTATGCAGAGTCCAGTGTCTATAAGGCCTCGGCCAGCCTGCCACTGGAGGATGCCTACCAGAAAGTCTACGAGTCACTGGAAAAAAACCGTTTCTGGGTGGTTTTTGAGGCCAATATTGGCAAGAACATCTCAGGCTTCGCCGACAAATGGGGCGAGGACTATAACCGGCAGAAACTGGAAGGCATCCGAAGCATGGTGTTTTGCAATGGCTGGTATGCCAACCAGGTGAGTAATGCCGATCCTGACATGCTAGCCCTGTGCCCGCTGAGCCTGACCATGATCCACAAAGACGGCCAGTCCACAGTCTTATTTGTTCGGCCTACGGTTGTTGCCGGAAACAGTCCAGCCCTGGCAGTTTTACAGGAGCTGGAAAACGAGGTAATTGCGAGCATAGCGGCTGCAATGAAATAAACAGAACACCCTGTACTTAAGTCCAAAATTGCTAACAGGAACACGGTTTAGCATCGCACCCGGGAGCAGTTTGCGCTAGAGTAGCTAACTCATGGATGTTGAAAACAGCGCAAAGTCCTGTCGGAGGGACGCAGGGTAATCAAGACTACCTGCTGGGCAGATAAGGAAGTACTCTGCTTATATAAAACGAACAAGGCGGCCACTGGCCGCCTTGTTTTATTTCTACACATTGATACTCAGACCCAGTCCCTGGGTTTGAGAAACTCCTCGTACAACCTGGCTTCATCTGAACCCGATTCAGGTGACCAGTTATAACGCCATTTAACAAGCGGCGGCAACGACATCAGGATCGACTCTGTGCGACCACCAGTCTGCAGCCCAAACAGGGTACCGCGGTCATAGACGAGGTTAAATTCAACATAGCGACCTCTGCGATATAACTGGAAGTCTCGTTCACGCTCACCATAGGGCGTGTCTTTTCGACGCTCTACGATGGGTGCATAAGCCTCGAGGTAACTGTTGCCCACGCTCTGCATAAAACCAAAGGCCTGGTCAAAATCAGGCTCTGAATAATCATCAAAAAACAGGCCGCCCACGCCTCGCGGCTCATCGCGATGCTTCAGATAGAAATATTCATCACACCATTTCTTGAAACGCGGGTAGATATCTTCACCAAAGGGATCGCAGGCCTTTTTGGCTGTCTCGTGCCAGCCCTTACAGTCTTCCTCGAAGCCGTAATAAGGCGTTAGATCATACCCTCCACCAAACCACCAGATCGGATCTTCTCCTTCTTTTTCGGCAATAAAGAAACGCACATTGGCATGCGAGGTTGGGACATAGGGGTTGTTGGGATGGATAACCAGTGAAACACCCATGGCCTCGAAACCACGGCCAGCCAGTTCAGGTCTGCTGGCCGTTGCCGATGGCGGCAACTGGGTACCATACACATGCGAAAAGTTTACCCCGGCCTGTTCAAACACAGCACCACCAGTCAGAACACGAGTACGACCACCGCCGCCCTGCGGCCTGTCCCAGTCGTCTTCAAAGAAGGTCTGCTGGCCATCCAGCTGCTCAATACCGGAACAAATGCTGTCCTGCAGTCCCATCAGGAACTCTTTAACAGCCTGGATATCTGGTGCGCTCATGTTCTTTCCTCTAACGGTATATCTTGCCGGTCTTCAGGTCGCGAATCTCACTGACCGTACGCGCCCCTCCAGTCTTACCGGTCAGGACACAATCCAGATCACGGCCCAGTTCCTTCATGGCCGCATCGGCAGTTGCTGCCGGAACATGACCACGTCGATTGGCGCTGGTAGACACCAGGGCACTACCGGTCAGGGTGCATAGTGTCCGCGCACCTTCATGTGTTGTTAATCGTATCGCAATGCGATTGCTATCGCCTTTGACCCAGTCCGGGCAGGCTTCTGAAGCTGGTATTAACCATGTCATGGGTTTATGACGGCGACTATGTATCAGGCTATTTTCACGTACGCTTAACGGCTTTATCCAGTCCTGAATGCGCGCCAGCCTGTCGGTAATCAGGATTAGTCCCTGATGGGCAGGGCGCTGCTTGACCTGGCGCAGCCTTGCCACGGCCTCTTCGTCACTGGGCATGCAACCAAGGCCAAATACGGATTCTGTAGGGTAGGCCAGCAATCCACCCCTGAGGAGGCAGCCTGCTGCAATCTGCGGCCTGTCGGTAAGAACAGACATCGTGATGACTTAACCGGCTTTCTTTTTAGCCGCTTTTTTCTTGACGGCCTTCTTTTTGACGGTCTTTTTCTTTGCTGCTTTCTTCTTCGCAGCCTTCTTTTTAACGGTTTTCTTTTTAGCAGCCTTTTTCTTGCCGGGAGCTGACTCGATCATTTTCTGACACTCTTCCAGTGTCAGTGCATCGAGGTCCGTCTCCTTAGCCAGGGGAGCCTCGACTTTGCCGAGCTTGACGCAGGGCCTGCCCCAGCGACCTTTCCAGACAATGATTTCAGAGCCTTCAAACTTCTTCAGAACGCGCTTGGCATCAGCGATCTTTTTCTCGGCAATCAGCTCTTTGGCACGCTCCGCCGTCAATGTTGCGGGATCTTCATTCTTTGGTATCGAAACAAACTTGTCGCCATATTGCACATAGGGCCCAAAGCGACCGGCACCTACCGTCATCTGCTCGCCGTCATCAGACAGACCAAGCACACGAGGCTTTTTCTCTTCGATCAGCTCGAGGGCGCGATCCAGGCTAATACTATGCGGGTCCTCTCCCTGGGGAATGGAAACATACTTTCTACCGTACTTAACATAAGGGCCAAATCGACCAACACCCGCACTGACCTCATCGCCTTCTTCCGTCTCACCCAGATGACGAGGCAACTCAAATAACTTCAGGGCCTCTTCCAGGGTAATAAGATCCATCTTCTGACCCGGCGACAGACCAGCAAAAAGGGGCTTTTCCTCATCATCCTTGGTACCAATCTGCACCATAGGCCCGTAACGGCCCATGCGAACGGTTACCGGTTTGCCTGACCTGGGGTCAATGCCAAGTTCCCGCGCCTGAACGGCCTCCTGGCGGGAAACATTGGTCTCCGCATGCTCAATCTGGTCGATGAAGGGCTTCCAGAAGTCATCCAGTACCGGCACCCAGTCCTTCTCGCCACGCGAGATGGCATCGAGATCATCCTCCAGATGAGCCGTGAAATCGTAATCAACGTAACGATTGAAGTGATTGGTCAGGAAGCTGTTAACAATCTTGCCAACATCGGTCGGATGGAATCGGCGTGACTCCAGTTCGACATATTCGCGGTTGGTGAGGGTCGAGATGATGCTGGCATAGGTGGAAGGACGACCAATGCCATATTCTTCCAGGGCCTTAACCAGGCTGGCCTCAGTAAATCTTGGTGGTGGTTCAGTAAAGTGCTGTTCTGCCTCTACCTCGAGCAGCTGAATGACCTCGCCCTGTTCCAGATGCGGCAGAAGCTTCTGATCGTCGTCATCCTTTTTCCTGTCGTCGATACCTTCCTGGTACACGGCCATGAAGCCTGCATTACGAATCGATGAACCGGTCGCACGGAACAGGTGGTCGTTGCCGGCTGAAAGATCGGCCGCTACGGTATCCAGGGTGGCATGAACCATCTGGCAGGCCACGGTACGTTTCCAGATCAGGTCATAGAGACGGAACTGGTCCTGGGTAAGATGGCTTTTCACCTCATCGGGAATACGTGCAGACGCCGTAGGACGTATGGCCTCGTGCGCCTCCTGAGCATTCTTGGACTTGGTTTTGAACACACGCGGAGTTTCTGGCACCTGCTCAGCACCATAGCGCTGCTCGATCACCTGGCGAATTTCGGCGACAGCATCAGCTGCCAGCGTCACCGAGTCGGTACGCATATAGGTGATCAGACCAACAGGGCCGGAGCCCAGGTTGATGCCTTCATAAAGCTGTTGCGCAGTCCGCATGGTGCGCTGGGTAGAGAACCCCAGTTTACGAGATGCTTCCTGCTGCAGGGTCGAGGTGGTAAACGGTGCCGCCGGATTACGCTTGCGCTGCTTTTTATCGACCTTTGAAACCTTGAGCTCTCCGTTTGCTGATCCACTCAGTGCAGCTCGAGCCGCTTCGGCCTGTTCTTCATTAGTAAAGTCGAACTGCTCAACACGCTTGCCATCGTACTGGTATAGACGTGCACTAAACGGCTGATTTTGTTTACTGACGTTGGCTGCCAGGGACCAGTATTCCTGGCTAACAAATTTTTCAATTTCCTGCTCACGCTCAACAATCATGCGCAGTGCGGGGCTTTGTACACGACCAGCCGAAAGTCCGCGACGAATCTTTTTCCAGAGCAGGGGAGAGAGATTAAAGCCCACCAGGTAATCAAGCGCACGGCGAGCCTGCTGTGCATCCACCAGGTCATGCGAAAGATCTCGTGGGTGGTCTATAGCCTCCTGAACTGCGCGCTTGGTGATTTCATGGAATACAACACGATAGACCTTTTTGTCCTCAAGCAGCTTACGCTCACGCAGGATTTCGTACAGATGCCAGGAAATGGCTTCCCCCTCGCGATCGGGGTCAGTTGCGAGATAGAGGGTATCGGCCTTCTTCAGGGCGCGAGCAATATTGTCGACATGTCTTTCATTCTTTTCGATGACCTGGTATTTCATGGCAAAGCCAGAAGCTGGGTCGACCGCACCCTCCTTGGGGACAAGGTCACGGACATGGCCATAGGAGGCAAGTACACTGAAGTCCTTACCCAGATATTTTTCGATAGTCTTGCCCTTCGCAGGAGACTCAACGATGACAAGGTTATTGCTCATAGATGAAGATACGGCAGCTCGGAAAACTGCCTGGCCTGTTGTTGTTTACTTATTTGTTATTGCAGATATGCGTGCTGTTCGTCAAACACAATTTCTTCGAGCCAGTGATACGGGCCTTCGAAACCGGGCTGATTAAACAGCACCATCAGGACTACCCACTTCAACTGATCGAGGTCGACCTCTTCAGTCTCCAGGGCCATGATACGGTCAATAACCAGCTCCCTGGTCATGGGGCTGAGGATGCGTACCTGCTCGAGATACATCAGGAAACCCTGGGCTGCTGAGTCCAGCCGTTTGCTCTCCTGATCAGAAAAGATCCTTACAGAGGTTTTGCCAATGTTTTGAATGGGTTGTTCCTGCTGATCAGCAAGGCCATCAAGCCAGTCAAATGCCTTGTCGACTTCATCGGTGGGGAAACCGGCATCAAGTAACTGCGACTGTAATTCGTATCGGTTCGGCTCAAACTCCTGATCTTCTTCACTGTAATACTCGAAGAGATACATCAGAACATCAAATACGCTTTCTTTCATTTCAGTCTCTCGGCATGAGGCGTTGGTAGAGTCCTCCGGACATGGCGGCAACCTTGCCTTCCAGCTCCATGATTAGAAGCATGGAGGAAACTTCCTCCGCGGTCAATGCACAGCGATCTACCAACTGATCGATAGATATGGGGTCATATCCCATGGACTCAAGGAGCTGGAGATGTTCTTCTGAAACCGGCGAATCTTCTGACACCAATACGGCATCATCTGTTTTTTCCAGGTCTGGTAATGAAATAGTGCCTGCCAGTTCCTGCAATATATCTCCTGCCGACTCCACCAGTTTCGCTCCTTGCTGGATAAGCCTGTGGCAACCCCTGGCCATTGGATTATGGATGGAACCGGGAATAGCAAATACTTCTCGGCCATGCTCGGAGGCCATGCGTGCAGTAATTAATGAGCCGCTTCGGATTGCAGCCTCAACCACCAGGGTGCCGAGACTCAGGCCACTGATAATCCTGTTTCTGCGCGGGAAATGACCGGCCTTTGGCTGAGTGCCAATGGGAAACTCAGAAACCAGCGCCCCCTGTTCGGCAATCTCATGTGCCAGCTTGCGGTTAGAGGGGGGATACACGCGATCCAGCCCGGTACCCGCAACCGCAATGGTTATGCCGCCTGCCTTGAGTGACCCCCTGTGTGCCGCAGCATCGATACCCGATGCCAGGCCACTATTGATATTCAGCCCATAGCCTGCCAGTTCATGGGAAAAGTCCTCGGCCGTCTGCCTGCCCTGCGGTGTGGGCTTTCTGCTACCCACCATGGCCAGCCCTGGCAGGCCCAGCACTTCAGGATCACCCAGCACGTACAGCACGGCTGGCGGATCTTCGATCTGCCTTAACAATACGGGATAGAGGGGATGATCCAGAGTCATGATGTGTCGGCCTGGCGCTTCAGCCCATTCGAGGTCCTGCTCGATAGCAGCCTCATCGACTCCACGAAGACTCTCAATCTGTAGCGCGGAAAGACCGGCCTGACTGAGATCGCCATTACTGGCCTTAAGAATGGTATCCGGATCGCCGAGCTGATTTATCAGTCGACTAATACTGAGAGGGCCCACGCCGATGGCGTGGGCCAGATGTAGCCAGGATTTCATTGACGGGCCTCCATGCCCTGAAAAATTAAGGTGCTTTGACGATGTCGTTGATCTTCATAGGTACGACAGAGTCCATAACCAGTCCGTAGCTCACATTATCGAGAACACGGAAAATCATCATCAGACCACTGCGTTCATCCGGCAATTTGGTCGTTTTACCACCGCCTTCACGAATGGTAGTACCGCGCTGGTAAACTACGAATACATGACCCTTCTCAATATTGTCTTTGAGACCCAGGTCAATCACTGCTACCTGGTACTGACCCACCTGAACCAGGGCCTTATGCAGGGAGATGATCTTGCCTTCGGTGCCCTCATCCGGGGCATGTGGATAGAAGTTTCTATCCTGATCTACCCGATCAATCGGCAGCAGAATATCCCTTGGGAGACCTTCTCGCAGCATATTGGTCAGCAGCAGGGTTGCTGGATCACCACTACGGGTTACCTCGCCAGTACCAGCATATAGAGTCTCAATACCCAGCAACTTACCGGTTTCAGGATCACGCAGTTCCTTGTTGGGATGATAGACGTCGTACTGATCACCGACCTTGGCGTCAGGCATGTCGTGGGCATAGACTGTGTAACCGGTGCCGTAGATCAGGCGACCTTCCTGGGTACCAAAGATATAAGGCGCATCATCAATGGTTTTCTTATCCAGCACATCCGGACGGATGAGGAATGACTGTATGGCCTGAATAGGGATAACAAAATCATCAGCCCCTATGGATTCACGACGGATCTGCGGTTCCAGCTTATTGGAGGGCAAGCCTTCAACACGAGGGCCACCATTTACCGCCAGGCGTGGCTTGCCGCCAACGTAATAAAGGGTGATGACATCACCGGGAAAAATCAGGTGGGGGTTGGCTATCTGGGGATTTCCATACCAGATCTCCGGCCAGTACCAGGGATCACGCAGGAATTTCGTGGAAATATCCCAAAGCGTATCGCCCTTCACTACAATATAGGTTTCAGGCGCGCTGGGCTTGATAACGATTTCAGGCTCTTCAACGGGCGCCGGAGCAGGCTCTGAGACAGGCTCTGGTTCTACTACCGGTTCTGGTTCAGGCTCTGGTGTAGTCGCACAGCCAGTGATGAAGAGTGCCAGGATTCCCCCCAGGGCCAGGTGAAATAGCCCCTGGTGTTTCTTGTGCTTGATCAAGGTTGTTCCCCCTTGTGAAAAGCGGTGGCCGAAGCCTGTTTTATACGGTGTAATTAGAGCGACTATTTAAGTATGATCATAACTTTAGCAGAAAAACTTGTAAAACTGCACGAATTTGGTAACAAAACTCATGGCGCTTCTTGAAATTTTACATTTCCCAGACCCACGACTTCGTAAAAATGCCGAACCGGTCACGAAAGTTGACGATGAAATTCGCCAGATCGTCGATGACATGTTCGAGACCATGTACGACGCACCCGGCATCGGCCTGGCCGCAACCCAGGTCAACATCCAGAAGCAGATCATCGTTATCGATGTTTCAGAAGATAAAAATGACCCGATCTGCCTGATCAATCCCATGATTATAGAAAGAGACGGCGAAGAAGAAATGGAAGAGGGCTGCCTGTCGGTTCCTGGCATTTATGAAACCGTACAAAGGGCCCGCCACGTCAGGGTCCGCGCCCTGGACCGTGATGGCAACCCCTTCGAGATTGAAGACGACGACCTTCTGGCTGTCTGTATACAGCATGAAATGGACCACCTAGCTGGCAAGCTGTTCGTCGATTACCTGTCCTCGATAAAGCGCCAGCGCATCCAGAAAAAGCTGGAAAAACAGACCAGGCAGGGCATTCTTGTTAAAAACATCGACCGCGAACACGCAATCTAAATATGTCTAAGCCCTTACGAGTCGTCTATGCCGGCACGCCGGATTTCGCCGTGCCCGCCCTGCAGGCACTCATCGATTCCCCGCACGAAGTCGTCGCTGTCTACACGCAGCCAGACCGTCCTGCCGGCCGCGGCCGGAAACTGCGCGCCAGTCCGGTAAAACAACTGGCCCTGGAACACGATATACCTGTCGAACAACCGCCGAGCCTGCGTGATGAAGAGGCACAGGCCCAGCTGGCCAGCTACGATGCCGATGTCATGGTCGTCGCCGCTTATGGACTGATCCTGCCCCAGGCCGTTCTTGATACCCCCAAACATGGCTGCCTCAATATTCATGGCTCGATCCTGCCACGCTGGCGGGGCGCCGCGCCGATTCACCGCGCCATACTGGCCGGCGACGAAGAAACCGGTATCACCATCATGCAGATGAATGCCGGCCTGGATACCGGTGATATGCTGCTAATTAAAAGCCTGCCCATTGGGCCTGCAGATACCACGGCCATTCTGCATGACCAGTTGGCAGCGCTTGGTGCCAGCGCCCTGATCGAGACCCTCGAGCTGCTTACTGAAAGCAAGCTGGATCCGCAGGTTCAGGACGACAGCCTCAGTACTTATGCCGACAAGCTGGCCAAGGAAGAGGGCATTATCGACTGGAACGAGTCTGCCGAGGCCATTGCCAGACGTATCCGGGCCTTTAACCCCTGGCCTGTGGCCCAGACCGCCCATGGCGACAAGATGCTGCGCCTTTGGATGGCGGAGGCCCTGGATCAGGCAGCCTCCGGCGAACCCGGCAAGGTTATCGGCGAGAGTAAGCAGGGCATTGATGTTGCCTGTGGCGAGGGCACCCTGCGCATCACCCAGCTTCAGCTTCCCGGCGGCAAGCCTATGAACATACCCGCCTTTCTCAATGGACGCACACTGCTGAACGAGCAGCTCGGATAAATGGCGGCACGCGCGCTGGCGGCCAGTGTCCTGTGCCAGGTCATTAACGGCGGCTCTCTTTCGCGCGTCCTGCCCGAGGCCCTTACCGAATCAGACGAGCCGGCTCTGGTCCAGGAGATGGTCTACGGCGCCCTGCGCTGGCATTTCACCCTCTCTGGTCTGCTACGCAGCCTGCTGAGCAAGCCCCTCAAGGACAAGGACCAGGACGTCGAATGCCTCCTACGCATCGGCCTTTACCAGCTCATGGAGATGCGTATACCGCAGCATGCAGCTGTAAACGAGACTGTTCGCGAAACGCGAACGCTAAATAAATCATGGGCTAAGGGGCTGGTAAATGGCGTCCTGCGTAATTTCCAGCGCAATCAGGACACGCTCATGCAGAAGCTCTCAGAGGGCGAACGCCTGAACATGCCTAGCTGGATGATGAAGCGCCTGCGCAGGGCCTATCCTGATGACTGGAAGGCCATCTGCGAAGGCAGCAACCAACGCCCGCCGATGACCATCCGGGTCAACGCCCTGCATCAGTCACGCGATACCTATGCAATTGGGCTCAAGGCCTGTGAAATTGATAGCCATACGCACCGTTGCGCCCAGAATGCCCTGATCCTGGACAGACCTGTCGACGTCCATGCATTGCCCGGCTTTGATGAGGGTCGCGCCTCCGTACAGGATGCCGCAGCCCAGCTCTCGGCACAGATTCTCGATGTTCAGCCAGGTCAACGTGTACTGGATGCCTGCGCCGCACCCGGCGGCAAGACCGCCCACCTGATCGAACAGGGTAATAACGAGATCGATATCTGGGCCATCGAGAAAGAGCCCAGCCGTATTGCCAGCCTGGAACAGACCCTCTTCAGGTTAGGCCTGGAAGCACACATTATTAATGTCGATGCTGCCGATACCGATGGCTGGTCGGACGGCAAACCCTTCGACCGCATCCTGCTCGACGCCCCCTGTTCGGCCACCGGTGTGATACGCAGACATCCTGACATCCGCCTGCACAGAACCCCGGACGACATCACACAACTGCAAAAAGAGCAGAGGAAACTGCTGGATGCCCTGTGGCCCTTGCTCACGCCAGGTGGTATGTTCCTCTATGCAACCTGTTCTATTCTTCCAGAGGAAAATGTCGAACAGGTCAGGCATTTCCTGGATACACACGATGATGCCGAGGAAATGAAGATCGACCTGCCCTGTGGCAGACAGCAAGATCATGGCCTGCAGATACTACCCGGCGATGATGACATGGACGGCTTCTACTACGCCGCGATAATAAAAAGACGAGCATGAGACTTCAGCACGCCCTCTATAGTATTGCGCTCTTACTGATGCCGTTTCAGCTGATTGCCGCTGACAAGACGGAGATCAGGATCGAGTCCATGGAGGTCATCGAGGCCGATGGCGTCTACAAGGTCAACGGCTCGGTAGATATCGTCATGCGTAATCCTGTCCTCGAAGCACTCAACAACGGCGTGACCCTGGAAATTGTCATTGACCATGAAATTCTCCTGTCTCGCCGCTGGTGGCTGGACAAGGAAGTGGCCATCGTCTCTCAGAGATACCGCCTGTCCTACCACGCCCTGACCCGCCAGTACGTACTGACGAACCTCAACACCCAGGATGTAAACACCTTCTATACCCTGCAATCCCTGCTCGGCACCCTGGGTGATATCAGCGAATTTCCGCTCATCGACACTGCCGTTCTCGATGACGATGAACTCTACCTGGTTCGCATGCGCGTCTTCCTGGACTTTGACGAGTTACCACTGCCTCTGCGCATCCGCGCCTATTCCACCTCTGCATGGAGACCGGACAGCGGCTGGAAGGTATGGCCTCTACACTAAGATCGTTAACGACCAGCTTCCTGCCGGTTATCGGGCTGTTTGTGCTCCTGCTTGTCTCGCTCTACCTGATGAGCGACGCCACCCAGAATTCCGAGCGCTTTGGCCGTCTCTACATCAGCCTGCTGTTCTTCAACTCCCTGATCCTGATTTTCCTGCTGGTCATGATCGGCATGAACCTGTTCGAGCTGCTGCGCCAGGTCTTTGCACGTTCACCGGGCTCACGCCTGACCCTGCGGCTGATCACCATCTTTGTTGTACTGACCCTGGTGCCGGTCTCCATCGTTTATTACTTCTCTTATCGTTTCCTGGAGCAGGGCATCGACAGCTGGTTTGACGTACGCGTAGAAGAGGCCCTGGAAAACGCCCTGGAACTGGGCCGCGTCACCCTCGACCAACGTCTGCGCGGCTATCAGCGCGAGGCACAGGAGATGATTCCCAAACTACAGGGCATCAGCGAAGAAACAGCGCCCCTGCTGCTTAACGAGGTGCGCCAGGAAAGCCGGGCCACCGAACTCTACCTGTTCGGCGACCAGAACCGCATCATCGCCTCCAGTAGCGAATCGACTGAACTGCCAGTGCCTCCCGATACCTCCCAGGCCGGCATGTTCGGCACTATCAGTGCCGGCCCCGTGGTACGCCTGGAACCGGCTGCAGGCGATGTCCTGTATGTCAGTGCCACCGCCCTGATTCCCAGCGGCGACCCCACCATCAAACCCTTCCTGCTGCTGGCACGTTTCCCCCTCGAGGAACGCGTCAGTGAACTGGCGCAAAGCGTCCAGCACTCCTTTGCCGAGTACAAGGAACTGGCCTACCTGCGCTCGCCGATGAAACAGAACTTCATCCTGACCCTGTCACTGGTCCTGTTGCTCAGTGTGCTGTTCGCAGTCTGGGCAGCCTTCTTCTCTGCCCGGCGCGTGATGGCGCCGATCCGTGAGCTGGCAGAAGGCACCCGCGCCGTGGCCGAGGGTGAGTTCAACCGCAAACTGCCTGTCAGTAACCGCGATGAACTGGGCTTCCTGGTCCGCTCGTTTAACGAGATGACCTCGCGCCTGTCTTCTGCCTATGCCGAGGTAGACCTGAGTAAACAACTGGCCGAGCGACAGCGCGCCTATCTGCAGACCGTACTGGGACACATCTCATCCGCGGTTATGACTCTGGATGGTGACGGCATACTACGTACCATTAACGCCAAGGCCGACGACATTCTTGAACCTGGAAATTCACTGGAAAACTACCTCGCCTGGCCGCTAAGCGATATCGCCGCTGAAGTACCTTTGATAAAGAGCTTTTACGAGAGTCTGCAGCCGCACCTGGAATCCGGTGACGAGGACTGGCAGGAACAGATCACCCTGTTTGGCAGCGCCGGGCGCAAGCAGCTCATGTGCCGCGGCGCCCAGCTCCCAGCCACCGACGACCAGCCCGGTGGTTATGTCATCGTTTTTGATGATGTCACCGAGATGATCAAGGCCCAGCGTGATGCTGCCTGGGGTGAAGTCGCCCGTAGACTGGCCCACGAGATCAAGAACCCGCTGACCCCTATCCAGCTCTCGGCAGAGCGCCTGCAGCATAAGCTCAGCAAGGAAGTCGACAGCAAGTCGGCAGACATTCTCAACCGTTCAACCCAGACGATAGTCGGCCAGGTCGAGGCCATGAAGACCATGGTCAACGCCTTTAGCGACTATGCACGCACGCCGGTGATGGAGCGCAAACCGCTGGATATGAACCAGCTCATCAATGAAGTCGTCGATCTCTATCGCAACAACCCATCAAAGGTACGCATACGTGCCGACCTTGATAAAACCATGCCGCATATCGAGGCCGATAGTGGCCGCATACGCCAGATTCTGAACAACCTGGTCAAAAATGCCCTCGAGGCCACGGGCAAAACATCCACCGGCAGGGTAGAGATCAGTACCCGTTGTCTGGCAGAATCCGGCTGCCGTTTCGTGGAATTAACCGTTTCCGACAACGGCCCCGGCTTCGACGAAGATATTCTGGAGCAGGTGTTCGAACCCTACGTCACCGGAAAATCACGTGGAACCGGCCTGGGACTCGCAATCGTCAAGAAGGTAGTCGAGGAACACGGCGGCATGATCTTCGCCGAAAATCGACCCGGGGACGGCGCACAGATTCGCGTACGACTACCTGTAGTTAAAACTGTGGAACAGCAGAAAACATGAGCGGCCAACACATACTCGTCATTGATGATGAACCGGATATCCGTAATCTCGTCTGCGAGATCCTTGAAGACGAAGATTACGAGGTCAGCGTTGCCGAGAATGCCGATGAGGCCCGCGAGCAACGCCGCCTGCGCCGCCCTGACCTGGTCCTGCTCGATATCTGGATGCCTGGCACCGATGGCATCAGCCTGCTCAAGGAATGGAAGGAAGAAGAAGGGCTGCCCTGTCCGGTAATCATGATGTCTGGCCACGGTACCGTCGAAACAGCCGTTGAGGCCACCCGCCTGGGTGCCTATGACTTCATCGAGAAGCCCATCTCCCTGGCCAAGCTGCTGCTCACCATTAACCGCGCCCTCGAGGCCGAACGCCTGTCACAGGAAAACATCGGCCTGAAGCGCCAGTTGCCCGTACCGCAGGAACCCATTGGTAACAGCCAGGCCATTCGCGACCTCAAGGATCAGATCCGCAAGGCGGCCCAGCATGAAACCGCGATCCTTATCACTGGCGAGCAGGGTACCGGCAAACAGACCTTCGCCCGTTACCTGCACCAGCTCAGCCCACGTCATGACCGCCCCTTTATCGAACTCTCGGTCATAGCCAATTCTGGTGATACCGCGGCCCGAGAACTGTTCGGCACCGAGCAGGAAGGCAAGCTGCACTACGGCCTGCTGGAGCAGGCCAATGGCGGCACCCTGTTTATTGAAGAGCTAACCGATCTGGACATGGAGATTCAGGGCCACCTGCTCACGGCACTGGAGTCCAACAGCTTTCTGCGTATCGGTGGCTCGGATGCGGTCGAGATCGATGTACGCGTGATCGCCGCAAGCCACAAGAACCTGGAAAAGGAGATTGCCACCGGCAACCTGCGCGACGACCTCTACTACCGCCTCAACGTCGTACCACTCACCGTGCCGGCCCTGCGCAAGCACCCCGAAGATATTCCCGATCTGCTGCAGTATTACGTGGAGCAGTTCAATAATCGTCAGGGTCTGCCTTACCGTCACTTCCCGGTACCTGTGCAGAACCACCTGCGCAATTACGCCTGGCCCGGCAATGTGCGTGAATTACAGAACCTGGTCCAGCGCCTGCTGATACTTGGGCAGGGCACCGAGGTCGAGCTGGCCGAGGTTGAGGCTGCACTTGCCGGGACCACTGGTGAGCCCACGGGCGAACTCACCGTTAACTCGCAGGAAGTCTGGATGGACCTGCCGCTGCGCGAGGCACGCGAGGCCTTCGAACGGCATTATCTGCAACAGAAATTACGCGAGGTCGACGGCAACATGAGCCGCCTGGCCCAGCTCGTCGGCATGGAGCGTACCCATCTCTACCGCAAGCTGCGTGCCCTGGAGATTGATCCCAAACAACGGGACGAAGAATGAAAATCATCATACTAGGTGCCGGTCAGGTCGGCAGTTCACTGGCACACAACCTCGCCTCCGAGGCCAACGACATCACCGTGGTCGATGCCGACGCGGATGCCCTGCGCGAGCTCAAGGACCGACTCGACATCAAGACCGTGCAGGGCCATGGCTCGCGACCCGACATCCTGGCCCAGGCCGGGGCGGACGATGCCGAGATGATCATCGCCGTTACCAACAGTGACGAGACCAACATGGTCGCCTGTCAGATCGCCTATACCGTCTTCCATACACCGACCAAGATTGCCCGTGTGCGGGCCACCGAGTACCTCCATCACAAGGAGTTATTCGATACCGCGCACCTGCCCATTGACGTACTGATCAGCCCCGAGGCCCTGGTGACCCGTTTCGTGGTTAACCTGATTCAGCACCCCGGCTCCCTGCAGGTCCTCGACTTTGCCGATGGACTGGTGCAGCTTGTTGGTGTGCGCGCCTACTACGGCGGCCCCCTGGTGGGCCATGAGCTGCGCACCCTGGGTGAACACATGCCAAACATTGACTCACGCGTGGCCGCGATCTTCCGAAAGGACCGCGCCATCATCCCAGAGGGCCATACCGTCATAGAGCCCGACGACGAGGTCTTCCACCAGACCCTCGAGGCCACGCTGACCCACATCCGCTATCCCGTAACCGGCTCCGACGAGCACCTGACCGTCCGACCCCACGGCGACCTGCCGGCAGTCGGCGCCACCGCGCCTGACTTCCGCCTCGTCGACGGCGAACTCAACGACCTGTCGCTGGCCGATTTCGCTGGCAAGAAGAAGCTGATCAGCATTGTCCCGAGCCTGGATACGCCGACCTGCGCGACCTCGACCAAGGTGTTCAACGAGCGCCTCGGCGGCCGT
>CAZXNH010000029.1:0-37222 GCA_964641615.1 uncultured Ectothiorhodospiraceae bacterium
ATTGAATACCGGTTTGTCATGCACCCGATCAGGGTCAACACAGAAATATCCTTCTCGCTCAAACTGAAAAGAATCACCAGGTTCTGCATCAGCCAGACCCGGTTCAATGTAGCACTGGGTCAGGCTACGCAGGGAGTCAGGATTGAGGAATTCCTTGAAATCCCGCTCCTTGATGGCATCCGGGTGGGCCTCGTTAAACAGGCGGTCATACAGGCGTACTTCGGCCTCAATACCCTTAGAGGCTGACACCCAGTGGATGACCCCCTTGACCTTGCGCCCTTCCGGGTTGGAACCCAGGGTGTCGGCATCATAGCTACAACGTAGCTCGATGATCTCACCCTCTTCGTTCTTGATGACCTGGTCGCAGCGAATCACGTAGGCATTACGCAGGCGCACCTCGCCTCCGCTGACCAGGCGCTTGAATTTCTTATTGGGAGCAACTTCCATGAAGTCGTTGCGGTCGATATAGACCTCACGGGTAAACGGAATCTTGCGCGTGCCCATGGCCTCGTTCTGAGGATGATTGGCAACTTCGAGCTCTTCAACCTGGTCTTCAGGAAAGTTCTCGATGACAACCTTAAGGGGGTGCAAAACGGCCATGCGACGTTCGGCCTTTTCGTTCAGATCATCACGTATGCTGCTTTCCAGCATGCCCATCTCGACCGAGTTATCTGACTTGGTGACACCTATGCTGTCACAGAAGTGCCGTATAGAAGCGGGCGTGTATCCCCTGCGTCGCAGCCCGGCAATTGTCGGCATACGTGGATCATCCCAACCCTCGACATAGCCCTCGTCCACCAGCTGAGTCAGCTTGCGCTTACTGGTGACGGTGTACTGCAGGTTGAGGCGTGAAAACTCGATCTGCTGTGGATGACAGTCAATAGTGATGTTGTCGATCACCCAGTCATAGAGTGGGCGGTGGTCTTCGAACTCAAGGGTACACAATGAATGTGTAATACCTTCGAGTGCATCTGAAATGGGATGCGTGTAATCGTACATGGGGTAGATGCACCACTCTTCGCCCGTCTGGTGGTGAATAACGCCATGGCGAATGCGATACAGGGTAGGATCACGCATATTCATGTTCGGAGAGGCCATATCAATCCTGGCCCTGAGCACCTTTTCACCGTCTTGAAACTCCCCTGCCCGCATGCGCTTGAACAGATCGAGGTTCTCTTCGACACTGCGGCTACGATAAGGGCTTTCTTTGCCCGGCTCCGTCAGGGTGCCGCGGAATTCACGTGTCTGCTCGGCATCCAGGTCGCAGACGTAGGCCTTACCCTTCTCAATCAGCTCTATGGCAAAATCATAGAGTTTTTCAAAGTAGTCAGAGGCGTAAAACAGGTTGTCGCCCCAGTCAAATTCCAGCCAGCGCACATCTTCCTGTATGGCCTTTACGAACTCGACGTTTTCCTTATGCGGATTAGTATCATCAAAGCGCAGATTGCACTGGCCCTGGTAATCCCTGGCGATACCAAAATTCAGACAGATCGACTTGGCATGACCGATATGCAGAAAACCATTTGGCTCTGGCGGGAAACGGGTGACAACCTTGCCGCCGTGCTTACCCGAGTCGATATCATCATCGATGATGTGACGAATGAAATTGCTGGGTGTTTTTTCGCTAGTACTCATGCAAAACCTGTTGTGTCAGTGCTGCTTGTTATTCGGCGTCTTTGTTCATTGCCTGGATGGTCTCGATGGCGCGGTCGATACGACGCAGACACGCCTCTTTGCCGACCAGCCAGAGCGTCAGATCCAGGTCAGGTGATGGTGCGCCACCTGTCACGGCAAGACGCAGGGGCATACCGATCTTGCCAAAGCCAATCTCCAGTTCATCGACCACCGCATGAATCGCATCGTGGATGGCCTCACGATTCCAGTCTTCCATTGTTTCCAGCTTGCCCCTGATAGTCTGCAGAGGCTCAATGGCTGCAGGCTTAAAAGCCTTCCTGGCAGATTTCTGGTTGTACTCGTCGAAATCGACATAATAGAACGCGCAAATATCCGCCAGTTCGATTAGTGACTTCGCACGTTCCTGCTGGGCCTTAACAACCTCAACCAGGTCAGGCCCGAGGGTTGGATCGATAT
Organism: uncultured Ectothiorhodospiraceae bacterium; assembly: GCA_964641615.1. Lineage (GTDB taxonomy): Bacteria > Pseudomonadota > Gammaproteobacteria > J044 > J044 > JANTGN01. The sequence continues at coordinate 2,092 of CAZXNH010000029.1, forward strand.
CCATGTGCCCCAGGTGCACACTAACCAGGCGGGCAATATGCTCCGGAGTAGATGCCTTGATGTACTGCTGGTTCAGCCAGAGTAGTTTTTCAGTGTTGAAGCTTGAAGCAGCCTTGTTCACATCGGCCACATCGAAAAATTCAACCATCTCATCGACACTAAAGACCTCACGATCTTCATAAGACCAGCCCAGGCGCACGAGGTAGTTCAGCAGCGCCTCTGGCAGGAAGCCGTCATCACGATACTGCATAACACTGACGGCACCATGGCGCTTGGAAAGGCGTGCACCGTCATCACCGAGAATCATAGGTACGTGGGCATAAACCGGCAGCTCACGCCCCATGGCCTTGAGCAGGTTAATCTGACGTGGCGTGTTGTTGATGTGATCGTCACCACGAATAACGTGAGTAATGCCCATATCATCATCATCAACTACCACGGTGAGATTGTAAGTAGGCGAACCATCAGTACGGCGAATAATCAGGTCATCCAGTTCGGCATTCTTAACCTTTACGTGACCTCGAACCATGTCGTCAAAAACGACTTCACCCTCTTCCGGATTTCTGAAACGAATCACGTGAGGCTCTGAAGGATCTACGTTCAGGTGTTTGCAGCGGCCATCGTAGCGGGGTTTTTCCTTGCGCTTCATCTGGTCTTCACGCAGGGCATCGAGACGCTCTTTCGAACAGTTACAGCGATAGGCATGGCCTTCATCGAGCAGTTTGTCGATTACGGCATTGTAGCGATCAAAACGCTCAGTCTGGTAGAAGGGGCCTTCATCGTAGTCCAGTCCCAGCCAGGTCATACCCTCCAGGATGGCATTGACCGACTCGGTCGTGGAGCGCTCGAGATCGGTGTCCTCGATACGTAATACGAACTCACCACCGTGCTTGCGGGCATATAACCAGGAGAACAGCGCAGTTCTTGCGCCACCGACGTGTAGATAACCAGTGGGACTGGGGGCAAAGCGGGTACGTACTTTCATGAGACTCGGTCTGGACGAAAAGGGGGTATTCTAATGCATCGCCGCCATCTAAAGCGACTCCAGCAGACGCCTGGTTTCAGTTGCCAGGCCTTTACGTCCCAGCAGCAGGTTAAATCGGCTCCCACCAGCCTGACGCCATAGTACGCAGGCGCGTATCCCAGCCAGCAACAAGGCCCTGATTCGTGCCGAATTGTCAGCCATCTGCAGTAAATCAGGATCTCCCTGGACCATGATGCGCGGCCCCATCGTGCTAATGGTTTCCTGATACAGATCCGCAATACGCCCGGTAACCGCGGTATTGATCTCTCCGAAATATTCAACCTGCTGGGCAACGGCCTTCAGACCCTCGCCAACGGCCTCCTGAATATCTGAACGCTTGTTCATCTTACGTTCGAGATGCATCAGGGAAATACTGTAACGGGTAAGTTCCATGGCCTGCTTGGGATCTGCTGGCCTCATCTGGTCCAGCAGGGTATGCAGCCCCAGACGGACGCCTTTGACGCCACCGAAAATGGATTCTGGTGAATCTGCATCAAACTGGACCAGGCTGTTGAGGCTGGCATTAAAGGCCTCATTATCCCAGCCACCCTCACGAGCAACCTGCTGAACCAGTCTTGCGGCCTGAAAAAGTGCTGCCAGCGCGATGGCACGATTTGTCATTGTCTTTTGCATAATTAGCTATACGTTTTAACTTTCGGGACTAAAGCCACCTTCAATAATGGCCCCACCCAGGCAGACCTGGTCCTGGTAAAACACGACGGCCTGGCCTGGTGTAATAGCCCGTTGCGGTTCATCGAAATTGACCTGCCACTCACCATTTCCTGTAGGCAACAGGGTACAGGCCTGATCAGGCTGCCGATAGCGTATCTTGGCCTTCAGGCTTACGGGCTCCTGGGGCGCCTCACCACTAATCCAGTTCAACTGGCTGGCCTTCAGGCTGGTATGGAATAACCAGGGGTGGTCATGACCCTGGGCAACGAACAATCGGTTGTTCTCGAGGTCTTTGCGTACCACATACCAGGGAGATTCACCGGCCCCACTCTTGCCACCAATACCAAGCCCCTGACGTTGCCCCAGGGTGTAATACATCAGCCCCTGGTGCTCACCAATAACTTCATTATCGGTAGTGACAATTTCACCTGGTTGCGATGGCAGGAAACGTGACAGAAAGTCCCGGAACTTTCGTTCACCAATGAAACAAATGCCGGTGCTATCCTTCTTGTCATGCGTTACCAGACCCGCAGACTCAGCACGCTGACGTACCTCGGACTTTTCCAGCTCGCCAACCGGGAACAAAACCCTTTCCAGTTGCTTCGATGAAAGCATGCAGAGGAAATAGCTCTGATCCTTGTTGCGATCCAGGCCACGAAGCAGACGGGGCCTGCCCCGTTCATCGCGATCGGTTCGGGCGTAATGACCTGTAGCAATCAACTCAGCGCCCAGGTCCAGGGCATGATCAAGAAAGGCACGAAACTTGATTTCACGATTACACATAATGTCAGGGTTTGGCGTTCTGCCTGCGCGATATTCACCGAGGAAGTACTCAAACACCCGATCCCAGTATTCATGAGAAAAGTTTACGGTGTGTAACGGCACATTCAGTTTGTCGCAGACCAACTGGGCATCACGTAAATCCACCTCTGCAGTACAGTAACCAGGCTCGTCATCCTCTTCCCAGTTCTTCATAAACAGGCCCGAAACTTCGTACCCCTGGCCTTTTAACAACAGGGCGGCAATAGAGGAATCTACTCCTCCGGACATACCGACAATAACGTGTTGTTTCGATGCTTCGCTCATGCTGCAGTTGATTGAATCTGATCAGGCCTGTTAATAAGGGAACGGGGAAAGAAACTCAGAATAATGCATGAGTCCATTCTATCGGAATCACCTCATACCAACCAGACAGCTTATTCGAGGCTCCTGCCTACCCGGGACTATACTTGACGGAACAAACCATGGGGCACAAAGTGTTTCATCATGCAGATAGACACGAACAAACCCTATTCCAGCCTGGGTAAGGCTAGCGTCAGTAACCCCTCGCTAAGTAGCACTTTGCGTGAGGGTCAGATGCTGAATGGTCGCGTTACTGCAGTTTCATCCACGGGCAGTGGACAGAACAGTTATATCGTAAACATCAACAAACAGATGGTTGAACTCAGCAGCAACCTGACTCTTAAACAAGGTCAGAGCCTGGCCTTACGCGTGGAGCAAACCACCCCCAAACTCATACTGGAAATACTGCAACAACCAAACACAGGCCAGGCAATAACAAGGCCTGTTAATAATGCATTGCGCGAACTCGTACCTCAGCAACAGGGTTTACAGCACCTGACTGCTGCCATGCTTCAACTCGCCAGCAACAATAAGCTCCCAAGAGATCTCGAGCAGGCCTTACAGCAACTATCACAGGCCTTGCCTCGTGTCGGAGACATGCAAAATCCATCCAAACTAGCCGAGGCCATACGTAACAGCGGGCTGTTCATGGAGTCCACCATCGCAGCAGGAAGAAACCTGCCTGCCGGCGATCTGAAATTATTATGGTTAAGCCTGCTTTCCAGTGCTGCACAGCATCAGCAAGCGTCTGGATCATTACCCAGGGCTACTCTGGATATCCAGGAGATGACACCCCTGCCCTTCGCGCATGGCGTAGGGATACAGCAACGTATAACTGCCAGAACCGACAGCCAGCCAGCGAAGTCCCTGGATATTTTGTTACTCAGATTATTTGGCCTTGCTGACTCCGCTGTCTCACGCATTAGCCTGACCCAGGTTGCGACTGCCGAAGCCCAGCAAAGCGGTGAAGCGCGCTGGAAACTTGAAATCCCACTGATGTTGCCCGGTCAGGAACTCTGTGTTGCTGAATTCCTGATTGAACGAGAAACACCTGAGTCAGGCTCAGAAGAGCCCCCCGAAACCGCAGCAGGCTGGAGCGTGTCACTCGCATTAGATATGCCTGGCCTGGGCCCCCTGATGATCAGGCTTTCTTTAAGGGGAGAAGAATTAGTCGCGCGTATACATGCCGAGCAAACATCAACAACACAGAGAATCACTGAACACCTGGATAGATTAAGGGCCAGCCTGACAACACAGGGACTGGATGTCGCTCGCCTGACCTGCCACCAGGGTATTCCTGAAACACTGAACAAAGTACACCAGGGCAATATGCTGGATATCAAGGCATGAGCAAAGATCGAAAACCACAGGGCCCTGAAGATGAGGCCGTTGCCCTGCACTACAGTGGTAAAGGTGCGCCTCGCGTAACGGCCAAGGGAAAAGGCGAACTCGCGGAACAGATCATTGCCATCGCGAAAGAAAATGATGTCCCCATACAGGAAGATGAACATCTGGTGGGTTTGCTGGCACAAATTGAACTGGGTGATGAAATACCCGAATTACTTTATGTTGCAGTCGCCGAGGTTCTGGCTTTTGCCTACTGGCTTAGTGGGAAAGTACCTGGAGAGGAATCTAGCTAAAACGCTTGTTGCCATGCAGGCTGAAAATGAGTTCGGCCTCACCACGATTCAGGCTACAGGTCGACATGATGTCGTCGATGCTGGCCCCTCTGTGAATCAGCTTGATAGCCTGTGTATAAGAACGGTCGCCCTTTTCTCTGAGCTCCAGTTCATCCTGGCGGGTGCGAATATTTTGCAGGCGATGCTCAATGTCTTCACGACGACGGCCGGCATCAATTTCCTCTTCACACAGTGCACTGATCGCACCATTCATGGTGAGCAGGTCTGCCCGCAGGTCTACAATCGTCTTCTCAGCACGAGACAGCCTCTGGCCCAGAGACATCAACGCCATGACCAGCGCTAATACGATCAGCGCGATCAGGGTGAAAATTATACTCATGCTTATTTCCATTCAGGCGTACTCGTCGATATGTCCGGGTTTGTCGTTATTACTGTCTTTCTTATCTGTTACTTTAGTTTCAGATTCTTTCTCTATTTCGTCTTCTTCCTGCTGCTCTTGCTCTGGCTGTCTGGGCTGATGCCGCCTGTTCTGCGTACCTGACTTTTCTATAACCGATCGTGTCGGCCAGATAGGTATCAAAGAACTGATGTCATTGTCAGCAGCCATGTCCTTACATGTGGGATATATCCATCCACTCCTCTTCAGACAGCAGTTTGTTCAGATCTACAAGAATAATCAGCTCATTATCGTAATTGGCAACACCCTTGATGTACTTGGAGCTTTCGTCGTTACCTACATTAGGAGCTGGCTCGATGTCCGCTGTATCCAGTTCTACGACCTCAGCCACACTATCAACCAGAATACCAATGACCTGATCATTGGCCTCAATGATAACGATGCGGGTGGAGTCATCTACCTCATTAGGAGCCAGGCCAAAACGGTTGCGCGCATCGATAACCGCAACGACGTTACCACGCAGGTTGATTATGCCCAGCACGTAGGATGGGGCTCCGGGCACCGGGGCAATCTCACTCACCCTGAGTACTTCCTGAACCTGCATTACGTTGATGGCGTAAGACTCTTCTGCAAGAGTGAAGGTCACGCATTGCAAGCGTTCATTTTCGACTGCGGCGGTCTCACTCATTGGGCCATTCTCCCTCGAATATCTGTCAATTTTTTGTCATGGCAATAATCCTTAGTCGGATTATTGCAGTTTTTGTGCCAATTAAAACGTTTTCACGCACCAGACCACTTAAGCACCAGGCTCCCTGCTCTCAAGGATCCGGGCAAATTCATCAGCATCCAGCAAGGCACACATATGTTCAATGACTGTACCTGCCAGCCATCTTCTGGTTCCACGTGCTGTACGCCAACGCACCTCATCAGGATTTAACGTTACCGTCTCAGAAACGTTATCGGCAGCCAGGCCCCATTTTTTATCATCAATGAGAATAATATTTTTAGGCGTTTCCCTGCCCTCTTCACCAATCGCCGGTGGAGTACGGTCCTGCGGCATGACCAGCATAGCCGGATCAACAACCCGGACGTTCACATCATGCGCCTGTAACAGGCCGCGAAAATGCGGCGCATGCCCGGGCATGGGTGAGATTTCTTCAGACCAGCTCAGAATGCCATTGAGTCGTGCCAGGGGAACGGCAAGCTTGAGTCCGTGGACAGTAAAGATCAGGCACTGGAACTGCGCTTCCGCCCAGTCTGGCAGCCCCTCTTCTTCGGCCTGGGCCTGGGCCTGGGCCTGGACCACGGGCACAGGTTCGGGTTTTGTATCCACAACAACATCGGGGACTAGCTCGACAGGTCGTAGGTCAACAACAACTGCTGGCTCCTCCTCGGCTACGGGCAATGGCGCCTCGGTAACCTCGGCCAGCAGGCCATCCAGATAGGCATCCATGGCGTGCTGCTGATCTACCAGCTTGGTAATGTTGTTCTTTTCGCTATTCATTGCCATTTAACTATTGATTGCGGCTACAGGAGCCTCTTCACCCAGTAAATAATCCAGTAGTTCCCGGTAATGCAGAGAACCTCGTGCACCCGGTCGCATGATCGACAGAGGGATACCCTCCAGGCTGGCCTCGCGGAACCGGGTATCAACCGGAATCACAGAGCGCCATAACTCATCAGGATATCGTTTTCTCAGCTCCTGCAGGGCCTCGATCGAGGCGCGTGTACGCCGGTCAAACAGGGTCGGCACTATAGTGTAGTTTAGTTCGAATTGCTTTGATCGCTGGACCATCTGCAGGGTACGCAGCATACGCTCAAGACCTTTCAGGGCCAGAAACTCGGTCTGTACGGGGATGACGAGATGTGCGCAGGCTGCCAGGGCATTGACCATCAGAACACCCAGCATGGGTGGACAATCCATGATGACGTATTCGTAGTCATCCTCGATTTCCTTTAAGGCCCTGGCAATCACCAGGCCCATGCCACCGGCCGTACCTAACTGGCGATCGAGGGTGGCCATGGCGGTTGAGGCAGACAAGACGAAAATATTGTCGAAACGTGTCTGCTCTATAACCGTCTCAGGATGTAGCGCCTCCTGTGCAGCAGCCCTCTGGAACAGCATATAACCACTCTTTTCAGTGGACTCCGGGTCAAATCCAAAATAACTGGTCAGAGAACCATGGGGATCGAGATCAATCAGCAGGACCTTATGGCCACGACGTGCCAGCCACCCACCAAGGGTGACTGCAGAGGTGGTTTTCCCTACCCCGCCTTTCTGATTGGCCACGGCCCATATATGCATGACTCAAGGTCCCTCACGCAGCGGCAACTTGTCCACGGCCTGGTCCAGGATGGGACTGCCGGCGCCACGATAATCCAGATCATCTCGCAGGGTATCAGGTGCATTACTTTCTGACACGGCCTCATAATTACCTGCTGCAAGTACAACAAGCACAACTCGACGGTTCTTACTTCTACCCTCTTCTGTAATGTTATCGGCAAGCGGGCGAAATTCTCCATAACCAATGGCTGCCATGCTTTCAGGGGCAATACCACTTTGCGCCAGCAAGCGGACCACTGAGGCCGCTCGTGCCGATGAAAGCTCCCAGTTGGAAGGATATATCGGATTATTTATGGGTATATCGTCGGTAAAGCCTTCCACATGAATTCGATTTGGGAAAGGCTTGAGCACCTCGGCGATTTGCTGAATTAATGGCACGGCGTTGCGCGACAATGTGGCACTGCCACTGGGATATAACAGGCTGCTCTTTATCTCGATTTCAAGCCAGAGGTTATTGCGTTTTATGTTGACCAGCTCATCCTGGATTTCCGGCATTAGCACCTCGTCCAGCTCATCGGCCATGGTCTCTACAGTCTCCATGGTCTGATTCAGACGTTGCAGATCTGCCAGGTCTCTCAGCGCATCTTCCTGCTTGTCTTCGCCCTGTGAAGGCCCCTTCTCCATTTCTACTGCACTGCGATTCGGGGAACGCGCAGTTTCTCCGACCTGGATCGGATTCAGCGACTTTTCTTCTTCATTAAACGCGCCGGCGGGGTCAAAGGCTGCCTCCAGGGTATCTGATAACACGCGGTATTTACCCTGGTTAACCGATGACACGGCATACATCACGACAAAAAAGGCAAACAGGAGGGTTATGAAGTCGGCATAGGACACCAGCCAACGTTCGTGGTTAACGTGATCTTCCTGGCGTTTTCTTCTCGCCATAACGTCACCTACTCAGACAGGTAACCGAGGAGCTTGCTCTCGATACTGCGAGGATTCTCACCTTCGGCAATCGACACCAGGCCATCCAGGATCATTTCGTTATGACTGACCTGACGATTAACAATACTCTTGAGCTTAGCTGCAATTGGCAGAAGGAACAGGTTGGCACCACCAACTCCGTAGATAGTCGCTACAAAAGCAACAGCAATACCACTACCGAGCTTGCTGGGATCAGAAAGGTTCTCCATCACATGGATAAGGCCCATCACCGCACCGAGAATACCGATAGTAGGGGCATATCCACCAGCAGCCTCATAGACTCTGGCACCGGCCATGAAGTTGTTTTCATAGGTGCCAATATCGACTTCCATGACCATACGGATAGTCTCGGGCTCACTTCCATCGATGAGCATCTGCAGCCCCTTGCGGGTAAAGGGGTCGGTCTCATCTTCTGCAATATCTTCCAGCCCGAGCAGACCTTCCTTTCTTGCCTGCTTACTCCATTCAATAATCTTATCAACCACTTCGGCACTATCTGTCCTGGGTGGCACGATTATCCACACCAGCATTTTGACCGAACGAATGAAATCACTCTGGGGTGATTGCAGCACGACCGCACCGAGGGTACCGCCGGCAACAATCATGAAAGCCGTTAACTGAATGAGCGAGCTGATATGCCCGCCCTCGAGGAAGTTGCCGCCCAGTATGGCAACCAGCCCTATAAGAATGCCAATAAGGCTGAGAAAATCCATTAAGTGCTCCGGACAATAGCAGGACCGACATCTGCCAGGGTCAGCACCTGATCAGATATTCCTGCCTCTGCGACAGCCGCTGGCATACCATAGACAACACAACTGGCCTCATCCTGAGACCAGATCTTGCAGCCGGTCTGCTTCATGGCCCGGCAACCCTCTCGACCATCGGCACCCATGCCGGTCAGAATGATACCTAGTGCCTTGCCTGGATAGGCCTTGGCTACAGACTCAAAACTGATATCAACGCAGGGGCGATAATGCTGAGATTCAGGCCCGTCAAAGATGCGTACCTTGCCTCTGCCTGCCACTTTTTCAACAGACATCTGCTTGCCACCCGGCGCCAGCAGAGCCGTTCCAGGCTCCAGTGGATCACCATCCTTCGCTTCTTTAACCGTGATCTGACAAAGACCATCGAGTCGTTTTGCAAAGGCAGGGGTAAAACTCGCTGGCATATGCTGTACCAGGATGATGGGATGTGGATAAGCCGCTGGGATCTGGGTCAGTACTTTCTGCAAAGCCACGGGGCCGCCCGTCGAGGTGCCAATTGCAACCAGGTCAACACTAACCTTGGCAATCTTGGAGGGGCTGGTGGTGGCTGGCGCTGGGGTCGTGGCGCGTGCAGTTGCTGCACCCGTTAATGTCGATGCAGGTGCTGTAGTCGAGGGTGCCGTCGGACGAGGTCTACTCGGAGCTGCCGCTGTCCGGCCTCCCCTGGCTACGGCCTTGACCTTATTACAGAGCTGACGCTTGGCTTCATCTCTGTCTTTCGAGATGTCTTCAAACTTCTTGGGGAGGAAATCCAGGGCGCCTGCTTCGAGCGCATCCAGGGTTGCCTGGGCGCCCTCCTGCGTCAGTGAGGAAAACATGATGATGGGTGTTCGGTGCAGGGCCATGATACGGCGGGTTGCAGTAATTCCATCCATGACAGGCATTTCGATATCCATGGTGATGACATCAGGTTTGAGTTCACCTGCCTTAAGAATCGCCTCACGCCCGTCCGAGGCCGTGCCGACCACGGTCAGCATGGGATCGGCATCTAGAATTTCGACTATTCTTCGTCTGAAAAAGCCTGAATCATCGACAACGAGAACTTTAAGCGGCATTAAGCCTCCCAGACAGCAAACCGGTTAATTTCAGGTATTCGCCTTGATGAGACTAGGTATATCCAGAATCAGAGCGATACCACCATCACCCGTTATCGTAGCGCCTGCGAAACCCGGTAGTCCATGCAAACCTGAACCTAAAGGTTTAATCACCACTTCTTCCTGGCCAACCAGCTGGTCCACAACCACACCAACTCGTTGATTTCCTATATAAACCACGACAACATGACCATGAACATTTTCCCGGTCTTCAACATAGTCGCGTATTAGCCAACGGCGTAGATAAAACAGAGGCACTGCCTTCTCGCGAACAATAACCACTTCCTGATCATCTACGATGTTCGTATTGCTCAGATCCAGGTCGAATATTTCACCGACACTGGTCAAAGGGATCGCAAACCTCTGATCGCCAACTATGATCATGAGGGTCGGCATGATAGCCAATGTCAGCGGCACCTTGATACGTATTACAGAGCCTTTGCCGAGTTCAGAGTCGATCTCAACAGTGCCATTGAGATCTGTGATTTTGGTCTTGACCACGTCCATACCCACGCCACGACCAGAAACATCTGAAATTTCAGTCTTGGTTGAGAAGCCAGGCATGAAGATGAGGTTATAGGCATCATGATCTGTAAGCCGGTTTGCAGCCTCTACATCCATTAACTCTTTTTCTACCGCCTTACTCCGGAGCACATCCGGGTCCATACCCTTACCATCGTCCTCAATCATCAGCAGGATATGGTCGCCTTCCTGTGCCGCTGAGAGCACTACCTTACCCTGTTCTGGTTTTCCGTTTGCCTTGCGGTCTTCCGGAGTCTCGATACCATGGTCAACAGCATTACGGACCAGGTGAACCAGGGGATCGGCCAGGGCCTCAACCAGGTTCTTATCCAGGTCAGTCTCTTCGCCGACCAGTTCGAGGCTGATCTTCTTGTTCAGGCTGCGGGAGAGATCGCGCACAACCCTGGGGAATCGACCAAAGACCTTCTTGATAGGCTGCATGCGGGTCTTCATCACCGCTGATTGCAGGTCCGCCGTAACGAGGTCCAGGTTTGCCACTGCTTTACCAAGCTGTTCGTCCTGTACTGTACTTCGCAGGGTCTGCATACGGTTACGCACCAGTACCAGTTCCCCGACCAGGTTCATGATGTCATCAAGACGCTTGGTATCAACACGTACGGTCGTTTCGGCGGCAGGCGGCTTGGCAGCGGGTTTTGCGGGCTCTGGTGTTGCAGCAGGCTTTGGTACAGGTTTCTTTGCTGCTTCTGGCCTGGGCTCTGGAGCTGGCTTTGGTGGCTCAGCCGCTTTGGGCGTTTCAGTGGGCTGAGCTGCCGTAGGCCCCTTGCCAGCACCGTGTAGCTCATCTAACAGCTTGTCAAATTCATCATCAGTAATGAGGTCGCCACCACCAGCAGCTGGTTGTGCTGCGGGTTCCGGTGCGGGTTTTTCCGCCCCCTCTGGTACACCGCCGAACTGGCCCTTACCATGCAGGTTATCCAGCAGGGCTTCAAATTCATCATCGGTAATCTCGTCTCCGCCTGAACCTTCTGCTGCAGCAGGAGTGGGGGCTGGCGCTGGCTCAGCAGGTGCTCCGGGAGACTGTGGCATGGCATCCAGCAAGGCCTCAAATTCAGCGTCAGTGATATCACCTTCGGAATCACCCTCAGCCGCAGGGGCTGGTGTCTGCTCAGCGGGAGGCGGCGCAGCAGCCGGATGACCGCCAGAGGCATAAACTTCGAGGGCTGCTAACAGATCTGATGGTGCCGGAGAAGGCTCCTGTCCACCACGCAATTCGTCAAACTGGGCATTAACGACATCGAGAACTGGCAGGATGGTATCCATGAGCTCACTGTCGATATGTAACTCACCCTGTCTAAGCAGGTTAAACACGTCTTCTGCGCGATGACAAATAGCAACCAGGTTTTCCAGATTCAGGAACCCCGCACCACCCTTGATGGTGTGAAAGCCGCGAAATACGGCATTCAGTAGATCCATATCCTCGGGGGACTGTTCCAGATCAACCAGCTGCTCGTTCAGCTGTTCCAGGATCTCGCTGGCCTCAACCAGGAAGTCCTGAAGAATGTCATCATCTGCGTCAAACGACATGATGGCCTCTCACGTATTTAAAAGCCCAGACTGGACAGCAGATCATCGACATCATCCTGATTGCTGACCACATCAGATGTATCCACTCCGGGTACCGCGGGACCGACTGCTTTAATCTTGTCATCTTCTTCTTTAGTCTCGGCTGTATCCCCGCTGGCCACCATTCTCTGACCCGTTATACGGACCAGGCTGACCAGGTTACCCTCTACCTCCTGAACCAGACCGATGACGCGTCGAATAATCTGGCCCGTAATATCCTGATAATCCTGGGCCAGCAGTACGTCCGACAATCCTTTATGGATACTGCTCATCTGGTCACTGGCCTCATCAAAGAACTCATCGAGTTCGAGGCAGAGCGAGCGGAAATCATCACTACTCATTTCCTTTTTACGGAACTTCTGCCAGGAATCTCTAAGAGTCTTGCCGTTAGCCTGAAGTTTCTCCGCAACCGGCAGGCATTCTTCAACCACGTTTAAGGTCTTATGCGCGGCCTGCTCAGTCACTGTAACGACATAATTCAGTCTTTCTTTAGCGTCAGGGATATCTTTTTCTGCAAGATCGGCAATGCGGGAGTCTGCATGCATACCTGAGAGGGAGTCATGTAATTCACGAGTCAGCTTGCCAAGCTCCTTGAACAGGTCAGAATCTCTGGCCAGGGCCATCTGGTCCAGGATCAGCTCAGCCTGTTCGTTATCACCAGCTTCAAGGGTGGCGACCAGCTCTTTGGCATGGGCAAGGCTAATGAGCTTATTTTGATTGTTATCAGTCATAAGGCCCCCTTAGCCAATGCGCTCAAATATCTTTTCGATCTTTTCCTTCAGCGTCTCTGCAGTAAAGGGTTTAACAACGTATCCATTAACACCAGCCTGGGCGGCTTCAACAATCTGGTCTTTCTTGGCCTCAGCAGTAACCATGAGTACTGGCATGGTCTGAAGCTTGGCATCAGCACGTACGGCCTTGAGCAGATCAATCCCGGTCATACCCGGCATATTCCAGTCCGTTACCAGAAAGTCGAAATCACCATTTTGCAGCATTGGCAAGGCCGTCTGACCATCATCGGCCTCGCTGATATTGGTGAATCCAAGATCCCGAAGCAGATTCTTGATGATTCGCCTCATGGTGGAAAAGTCGTCCACAACAAGGATTTTCATGTTCTTATCCAAAAGAGCCTCCCGCTTTTAATAGTGCTAGCTGTAACGGATTAATATTAATAACTTTATAAACTGTGTCACCCATAACGACGTTATCGGCCGTCATGGCGAATTCTTTTATTTCTGCCGCTTGTTATCGACCCATTCTGCCAGCCTGGCCTTAAGCCTTGCCAGCGCCTGGCTATGGATCTGGCTGATCCTGGATTCACTTACGCCCAGCACCTCGCCTATGTCGCGGAGATTTAATTCTTCATCATAATACAATGACAGGACCAGGGATTCGCGTTCAGGAAGACCCGCAATACCTTCTGCCAGGGCCTCACGAAACATCCCCCTGGACAGGTCATCCAATGGACCCTTATTGCCATTTTGCCAGAAGGCCTCTTCCTCACTGGAGGGCAGAATATCTTCGAAGCTGAATACCTGGTAACTGGTTGACTCCCTGACCATCTGGTAATAGTCATCCAGGTCCATATCCATGAGTTCCGCAATCTCTGTATCTCTGGCCGTACGCCCTTCCCTGTTCTCGACCTCGCGGATGGCCTCGGTTATCTGGCGTGCCTTTTTATGCACGGAACGGGGCGCCCAGTCTGAGCGACGCATTTCGTCCAGCATTGCGCCGCGAACACGGATACCGGCATAGGTTTCAAAACTGGCGCCCTGAGCGACATCATATTTACTGGCTGCCTCAAGTAAGCCGATAGTACCTGCCTGGATCAGGTCCTCTATCTGAACACTGGGCGGAAGCCGGGAGATCAGGTGATAGGCAATACGCTTTACCAGGTCAGCATGATCAGTGACCAGTTTTTCACGTTGTTCCTGTTGCGCTGCCTCGTACACTTAATTCCCCGTCAATTTCTTATTTGTTGTCTTATTCAGAAATTAAAACGATGCGGCTGAATATTGCACCAGTCGTTCTACAAAAAACTCCAGATGCCCCTTGGCACCTGCTGGTTGAGGCCATTTATCTATGGCCTTTCCAATCTTGTCGAAGGCCTTGGCCGAACTGGAGCCTGGATAAGCGTGCACCACCGGCGTTTGCTTGCGCACTGCCTTACGCAGGTATTCGTCATAAGGCACCATACCCAGATAATCCAGGGTGACATCCAGAAAACGATCACAGACAGCATACATCTTCCTGAATAGTTCACGACCTTCTTCTGGGTCCTGAGCCATATTGGCCAGCACATGAAAACGATCGATACCATGCTCCTGGTTGAGTACCTTAATCAGGGCATAGGCATCGGTAATTGAAGCAGGCTCGTTGCAGACGACGACAATGACCTCCTGCGACGCCTTTACGAAACTGATTACACTGTCAGAAACACCTGCTGCGGTATCTACCAGCAGGACATCCAGGGGCATACTCAATTCACTAAATGCCTGTATCAGGCCGGAATGTTCCGCAGGCTCAAGATCAGCCATACGCGAAACACCCGACGCAGCCGGAATAATATTCAGACCCTCTGGTCCCTGTACGATGAGTTCTTCCAGGGTGCGTTCACCATTGAACAGATGTGAGAGGTTATATTCTGGCTTCAGGCCCAGCATGACATCGACATTGGCAAGCCCGAGATCCGCATCCATCAACAGCACATTTTTGCCCTGGCGAGCGAGGGTAACCCCCAGATTGACCGAGACATTCGTCTTGCCCACGCCCCCCTTGCCGCTTGCCACGGCGATGACGCGTATAGGATGAGGTTTGACCATCTTTTTTAGTCCTGCGGCCTGTTCATTCAATGTTATGCACCTACGGCCTCACGTTGCTGCGAGGCGTTCATATCCGAACGTTTAAGGTTATCACGCTGCATCGGTTCGGTCACAGATTCCGCAGACTTACCCGTGGCCACCAGCTGCCCTACCAGGGTCGACACTCGAGCCGGTTTCAGGTGTTCAGGAACACCCTGTCCGTCACTCAGGTAGGCCAGCGGTAATTTATGTTCCATCAGCACCGACAGCGGCTCGCCCAGACTGGCCGCCTCATCGAGCTTGGTCAGGATGCTGGCATGGAAATGATCACGTCCGTAATTCCGAATCAGCTGGTCGATAACGCGGCCCTGGGTATTGGCCGCAGCAACCAGGTAAACACGGATGCGTTTTAACTGTGTCAGGGCATCGGAAAGAATCTTCAGACGGCGGTCATGCTGGCTCATGCCAGCAGTATCGATCAGTACCAGCTTCTTGTCCTGCAGGGCCTTGAGCAGCCTCAGCAGTTCCTTGGTGTTTTTGGCCTGATGCACCGGCACGCCAAGAATCTGTCCATAAATAGACAGCTGTTTTTCAGCGCCCACACGGTAATTATCAGTAGTAATCAGTGCCAGCTGGTTTTTGTTATGACGCATGCAGAAACGGGCTGCCAGCTTGGCTATGGTGGTGGTCTTGCCGACACCGGTGCTACCGACCAGTGCCACGATGCCACCCTTGTTAATGATGTCGTCATCGGTCACGGACATCTTGCTGGCCAGACCATACAGGGCCTCGCGCCAGGCATTATCCGTATTACGTGAATCCCTGATCGAGCGGGAGATCGCATAAGCAATCGAATCAGAAACCCCGTAACGGGTCAGGCGGCGTTTTACCTGCGCCCTGACAGGATCGGTCTCTTCCAGCTGCTGGCCGGTAAAGTGTTCCATCTGATGCTGCATCAGGTCCCTGAGCGTATTGAGCTCCTGACGCATAGCGACAATAGCCGGATCCTGGGCCCACTGAATGGCAGGCTGCCGGGGCTCGGGCTCGTCATCTAGAATCTCATCATTCCATTCAGACGCAGGCTGCTGGTGCTGATAGGCATCGGGTATTACTCGGCTCGCTGCGGGGCTGGGCTCTGTCGGCTTCGCTGTTGCCGTCTCACCCACCAGCTCCGGGTCGTAATTCATGGCCGAGACAATCTCGATACCGCCATCAACTTTACGGGTAGACAGGATGACGGCATCAGGGCCCTGCTCATCACGTACCTGGCGTATAGCCGTGCGCATGTCCGGAGCAAAAAAACGTTTAATCTTCATTTCTTATCTACCCTCTTTGTTCACGAGCCGATCAGGCTGTCTGCGGCTCGAGATTACCTACTGTAGCGACTACCCTTACCTGCTTGTTGTCCGGAATCTCGTTGTATGACAACACATGCAGTCCCTTGACGACCGAGCGGAGCCAGCGTGATAACCAGGGACGTATCTCTGGCGTGGTCACCAGGATGGCTGGCTCACCACTGACTTCCTGCTGCTGGGTAACATCGGCGATCGATTTCTGTAGCCGTTCCGCTAGTCCTGGCTCAAGCCCGAAACCACCGGATTCAGCACCCTGAACCGACTGTTGCAAAATCTGTTCCAGAGCGGGATCCAGGGCAATCAGCGGAAGCTCTGTCGCCAAGCCATTGATTTTCTGAACAATTGAGCGCGACAGGGATTCTCTGACATGGGCAGTCAGCATGCCGGGATCCTGACTCTTACCGGCCTGTTCCGCCAGAGATTCGGCAATCGTACGGACATCCTTGATGGGTATGCCTTCACGCAGCAGGTTCTGCATCACCTTCAGCACAGTACCCAGTGACAACATCTTGGGTACCAGGTTCTCAACCAGCTTGGGCGACTGTTTGGCAAGGTTATCAATCAGGTGCTGAACCTCATCATGGCCCAGCAACTCATAGGCATGCTCCTGCAGCTGCTGACTCAGATGGGTTGCGATAACTGTTGCGGCATCTACCACGGTGTAACCGGCCATCTGGGCCTCATCACGGGCAGACGAATCAATCCAGACAGCATCCAGGCCGAAGCTGGGGTCTTTGGTCTTGATACCAGCCAGCTCACCGAAAACGTTGCCAGGATTAATCGCCAGTTCTTTATCGGGATAGATCTCGGACTCGCCTACTGGTACACCCATGAGGGTGATGCGATAGGCGTTGGGGTTCAGATCAAGATTGTCACGGATATGTACCGGCTGTATCAGGAAGCCAAGGTCCTGGGACAACTTGCGACGTATACCCTTGATACGCGCCATCAGCTGACCGCCCTGCTTCTTGTCTACCAGCGGTATCAGACGGTAACCCACTTCCAGGCCGACCATATCGACATTGCCGATATCTTCCCAGTCCAGTTCTCGCGCTTCTGCAGGCCGGGCTGTTTCTTCTTCGACAACGGCAGCGGCCTTTGTCTGCTCCTCGAGCTTACGGCTATATTCAATCCAGTAGGCAGCACCACCGGCCATGGCGGCGAGTGTGAGGAAGACCAGGTTTGGCATACCGGGAACGAGGCCAAGAGAACCAATAAGCAATGCCGTGATATACAGCACACGAGGGTTGGCAAAGACCTGCTTGATGATCTGGCCACCCATGTCCTGATCCTGGGAGACACGGGTGATAATAATGGCAGTCGCGGTAGACAGAACCAGCGAAGGAATCTGTGCCACCAGGCCATCACCAATAGTCAGCAGGGTGTAGTTATGCGCAGCTACCGACAGGCTCAGGTCATGCTGAACCATACCAATGGTGAGACCGCCGATTACGTTGATAAACAGGATCAGAATACCGGCAATGGCATCACCACGAACAAACTTGCTGGCACCATCCATGGAACCGTAAAAGTCTGCCTCAGATGCGATTTCTTCGCGTCTTGCCCTGGCCTGATCCTGGGTCATCAGTCCTGCATTCAGATCAGCATCAATGGCCATCTGCTTGCCGGGCATGGCATCCAATGTGAATCGTGCACTGACCTCTGAAACACGACCAGCACCCTTGGTAACAACAATGAAGTTGATGATGACGAGAATGCCGAAGACAACCAGACCGACGGCATAGTTACCGCCAACCACAAACTCACCAAACGACTGGATTACCTTACCGGCCGCTTCGGTACCGGTATGACCTTCCAGCAGCACCACGCGGGTTGAAGCAACGTTAAGTGCCAGGCGCATCAGGGTAGCAATCAGCAGAACCGTTGGAAATACCGAGAAATCCAGCGGCCGCCGCGCATACACCGTGACCAGCAGAATGATCAGGGCCATGGCAATGTTAAAGGTGAAAAGAATATCCAGTGCCCATGCTGGCAATGGCAGCACCATCATTGACAACATCGCAGCCAACATCAGGGGGGCACCCAGCCCGGTCCTGCCGATACGATTAATAAATTGCTGGGCTTGATCGCTGTTCATGACCCTTCCTCGTTATTCGCGTTTTTTGGTCTTGTCATATCTTCTGGTACATCCAGGTCGGTTGGCGGCTGTGGATAGGCACCACCCTTTCTGAATTCCTTAAGCTGGAACACATAAGCCAGAACCTGCGCTACCGCGACATAAAGTGCGGCCGGGACCTCCTGGTTCAGGCGAGTGTTGTAAAAAATGGCACGCGCCAGTGGGGGTGCCTCATAAATCGGAACATGGGTTTCATTGGCGATCTTACGAATCTCGCCGGCTACAAAATCAGCACCCTTGGCCACCATGCGCGGTGCGCCTCCGAGTGCAGGATCATATTTCAGGGCGACCGCATAATGTGTTGGGTTCGTAATGACAACATCAGCCTTGGGCACCTCGGCCATCATGCGCTGTTGTGCCATTTCTCGCTGCAGGCTGCGGGTCTTGGCCTTGACCTCGGGGTTACCCTCGGTCTCTTTCATTTCGTCCTTAACTTCCTGGCGAGTCATCTTGAGCTGGCGACTGTGTTCCCAGATCTGGAATGGCACATCAATCGCAGCGATGAGTAACAGGACCCCGGTCAGTGCAAGGAAGCCCCATAACAACAGGGTGCCAGTCTCAGACAGGGCAACATGCACAGACTCGGCACCCAGCTGCATTAACGCCCCGGAATCGATCCACAACAGGAACCCTGCTGCACTGGTTACAACAACGAACTTGGCCAGCGTCTTGAACAGCTCCATCAGGCCTTTGAGTGAGAAGATACGACCCAGCCCCTTGATCACATCGAGTTTGTCCCACTTGAACTGGATTGCCTCAGAGGAAAATGCCCAGCCACCCAGGCTCAGGGGGCCAAGCAAAGCAGCAAAGAACAACACAATCATTACGGGCGTGAGAATCCACAGGCCATCGAGAATGTAG
Source organism: uncultured Ectothiorhodospiraceae bacterium (assembly GCA_964641615.1). Lineage (GTDB taxonomy): Bacteria > Pseudomonadota > Gammaproteobacteria > J044 > J044 > JANTGN01. Next base: position 21,333 of record CAZXNH010000029.1, read on the forward strand.
TTCATCAGAATGCCTGGCAGTAACTGACTGTCAAAAGCTTCAGCACGCTCAATGCTAAAGCCTGAGATAAGCAGACCCTGAAGGGAGCTGATGAACTGCTTACCCAGAATAAAGGCAGCAATCGCGGCAGCCATCAGGGTCATTACCGTGTTGAGTTCTCGGGAACGGGCGACCTGACCTTTTTCACGCGCCTCTCGCAGGCGCTTGGGGGTCGCCTCTTCCGTCCGCTCCTGGGCTTTTTCTTCAGCCATCGCTACTCACCCACCAGACCCTGCATGAGGGTAAATCCGTTCAGGAGATGGTTTTCAAACAGAGGGCCCAGTGTCGGCATGCTCAGCATCATCAGTGCAAAACCAATTAACAGTGTGAGCGGGAAGCCTACGGCAAAGATGTTCAGCTGTGGGGCAGAGCGCGTGATGATGCCAAATGAGATATTCACCAGCAGCAGGGAGGCCACAACTGGCAGGGCAATCAGCAATGCCCCTTCAAACATCTGTGCGCCCCAGGAGATGAGCGCCCAGAAACCATCCTGATCAAGGCCAGCGCCGCCTATTGGTAAGGCATAAAAGCTATTTACCAGGACATCCATCAGCACCAGGTGGCCATCGAGGGCAAGAAAAATCAGCGTAGCCAGTATCAGATAATACTGACCAACTACGGGGACCTGGATACCGTTTTGTGGATCCACCATGGTGGCAAAACCCAGACCCATGCCAAAGGCGATGTATTCACCTGCCATGGCCAGTACCGCAAAAACCATCTGCAGGATAAAGCCCATCACGACACCGATCAGGACCTCATGCACACTGATGACCAGGGCTTCAATGCTAATCAGGTCCACAACTGGTGGACTGGGAATTAATAAAGAAACCAGCAGCGCCAGCATGAAACCTAACAGGACACGAATGCGCACGGGCACTGTACGGGCACCAAACAATGGAGCTACCGCGAGCATGGCGCCGATACGCATCAGGGGCCACATAATGCTGCTGACCCAGAGAGAGATATCGGCAAGCGCGTAAGTCATCGTTTTAACCACCCACCATGGAGGGGATGTTTTCAAACAGACGGGTGGTGAAGTTCATGATCAGATGCAACATCCAGGTGCCGGATACAATCAGGGCAATGGCCATACCGATGAGTTTGGGGATGAAACTCAGGGTCATTTCCTGTATCTGCGTGGCTGCCTGGATCATACCGATCAGCAGACCCACGATCAGGGCTGTTAACAGCAATGGCGCTGCCAGGTACATGGTGACCTGCATCGCCTCTCTACCTATCTCCAGTACCTCCTGTGGCGTCATTGTGTCTGCCCTCCCCTAGACCAGGAAACTACTGGCGAGTGTCGCCATCAGAAGGCCCCAGCCATCGACCAGAACAAACAGCATGATCTTGAACGGCAATGAGATGATCAGGGGTGAAAGCATGACCATACCCATGGACATCAGCACACTGGCCACAACCAGGTCGATGATCAGGAAGGGAATCATAATCAGAAAGCCGATCTGAAAAGCCGTCTTCAGCTCACTGGTAACAAAGGCAGGTATCAGTACCACGAAGGGCACGGCCTCGGGCGACTCAACGTTCTCGAGCCCTGCCAGCTGAGCAAAAAGCTCCAGGTCATTTTCTCGGGTCTGCTCCAGCATGAAGGCGCGGAAGGGTTTACCTCCACGCTCGAAACCTTCCTGCATAGTGATCTGCTCTTCCATGTAGGGAACTGCAGCATCTTCATAGACCTGTGAAAACACCGGCGACATGATGAATAGCGTCAGGAAAAAGGCCAGGCCAAGAAGAATCTGGTTGGAAGGTGTCTGGGCAGTACCCAGGGCCTGCCTGAGCAGTGCCAGAACAATAATGATGCGGGTGAAAGATGTCAGCATGATGAGTGCGGAGGGCAGCAGGCTCATCAGGGTCATTAACAACAGGACCTGGATGCTGACCGTGTACTCCTGACCACCTTCAGCGGTCGGTGCTGAGGTTATGATGTTCAGTCCCTGCTGGGCAAAGGCATCACCCGCGAGCAGAAATAAAAGCAGGAACAGGCCTGCGCGGATCATGACTCCTGTCTCCGCTTAATAGCCTCAGTCAGTTTCTTTGCAAAATCCGGGGTAGCGCTGGGCTCGGGTACATCAACGGTTTCACCCAGAACATGCAGGGTCTGGATCGTACCCTGGGCAACACCCACAACAATCTGATCCTTACCAGCCTGCAGCAGCACTATGCGTTCACGAGGACCAATCGCCAGCCCCTCCAGCACACGCAAGTTGCCGCCGGAAGAATGCTGGATGCCACTCATTCTTTTCATGAACCAGGCCAGCACGATAATGCCAACCAGAACAACCATCAGGCCAATACTCAGCTGCATCAGATACGCAGAACCTGACACACCTTTGCCCAGGGCAATACCAGTCTCGCTTGTTTTCTCGACACCCAGAACTGTGACCGGCAGTCCGGCCAGGGCAAGTGAAAGGGCGCGTATGCAGGCTGGGCACTTCATTGGATTACTGCAGTCTCTTAACGCGTTCTGAAGGGCTGATAATATCGGTCAGGCGAACACCAAACTTCTCGTTCACTACGACCACCTCGCCATGGGCAATCAGGGTACCGTTAACAAGAACATCCATCGGCTCACCTGCCAGGCGATCCAGCTCGATCACCGAACCCTGGTTCAGCTGTAACAGGTTACGAATTGGCATGCGCGTACGGCCAATTTCCATCGAGACATGAACCGGGATGTCGAGGATGACCTCCAGGTTTGTATCTTCGTTTAACTGCGGCTTCGCCGTATCCTTGAGTTCATCAAAGCTTGCCGGTTTTGCCTCGGGCGCTGGAGCCGCAGGTGCCGCTTCCGCTGCTTCCTTGGGCTCTGGCTCAGCTTCGACCTCTACGTCTGCCTGGTCAGCAAGGGCTGCCGCCCATTCGTCCGCCAGATCCTGATCGCTTTTATTGTCCTCATCACTCATCGTTCTGCTCTCCAGCTGTTGATAGCTGCTTTTGTGAAAAATCTTTTCGGTCTACCTTGTTGGTAATCTTGATCGCGTTGTTGCCTTCAGAAACACCGAAGATCCCTTCAAAAGTAGGAATGCCCTCAGCCAACAGGGTGACCTTTTCAGGGATTTCCATGGGGATGATGTCTCCGGGCTTCAGGTCAACAATGTCTCTGACCGTGAGATTGGTTTCTGCCAGCACGCTGCTCAGCTCAATCTGTGCTGACTTAATCTCTTCCTGTACCGACAGAGACCAGCGCTCATCCACATCCGAGACATCACTCTGCACACCGGCATCGAGAAGTTCGCGGATAGGCTCGATCATGGAGTAAGGCATGGTGATATGAATCGAACCAGTACCCCCTTCCAGGTCTACCTCGATCTTACTAACCACTACGACCTCGGAAGGGCTGACGATATTGGCAAACTGGGGATTAACCTCTGAATTCATATATTCGAAATCCAGGTCCAGTACAGGTGCCCAGGCCTCTTTCATGTTTTCAAAGATTGATTCCAGCACCATGCGGATGACGCGGTTCTCCGTGGGCGTAAACTCACGGCCTTCGATTTTCGCGTAGAAACTGCCGTCACCACCAAAGAAGGTATCCACGATAGTGAATACCAGCTTGGGTTCGATAACGACAAGTGCGGTACCGCGTAGCGGCTTCACCTTGATCAGGTTAAGACTGGTCGGTACGAACAGGCTATGAATGTATTCGCCAAACTTCATCACCTTGATGCCTTCGACAGACATCTCGGCACTACGGCGTAGCATATTGAACAGACTGATACGCAGATGACGCGCGAAGCGCTCGTTGATCATCTCCAGGGTCGGCAGACGACCACGCACAATGCGGTCCTGGCTGGTCAGGTCATAAGACCGCGCCTCGCCAGGTGGCAGCTCTTCTTCCTCTGTTACTACATCACCGTCATCGACACCGTGTAACAGGGCATCGATTTCGTCTTGAGATAGTACGTCGTTAATAGACATGGTTATTGCATCACGAATTTAGTGAAAAAGACCTGCTCTACACCCTGCTCGCTGCCACGCTCACTGAGTACCTTGTTAATCTCATCCAGCATGGCCTGACGCAGTTTTTCCTTGCCTTCAGTGGTACTGATTTCTGCATAGTCCTGCTGGGCCAGCAGCAGCATCAGGTTGTTACGAATCATGGGGCGATGCAGCTTGAAGGCATCGATGACAGCCTCATCACGGGCCATAACCTCGATATCTGCCTGAAGCAGTTTCACGGGACTACGCTTTTCAAAGTTCACAACGAGTGGTGCATCAAAGGCCTGGTAAAGCGCGGGTTTGACCTCTTCCACAGCCTCTTCTGCTTCGCCTTCAGCACCTTCTTCGTCGGATGAAGACATCATGAAAAATGCCGCAGCGACACCGCCAATCAGTAATATGGCGATAGCCGCAATGATGATCAGTTTTTTCTTTCCGCCTGGCTTGGCAGTTTCATCGATTTCAAAGTCTTCTTGTTCAGCCATTGGTCACCCCTGTCTGGTTGATATGTATTTAGCAATCCCCGTGCCACAAGAAACGAGGCATGATTTTCGCTATATATTCAGTAAGTTATGAGTTTAACAACATAATTCGACAAAGATTTGACAGCACGACAAGACCTGCCGGGTCGAATCTTTGGCGGCACTCAGAAAGAGTAAAGACTATTTTATGACGGGTTGAACAGTATCCGTACAGTGTACGTTGGGTGAAATTGAATGGAATGCCTCGACAATATAGGTCATGACCTTCTGGTCACCCTCCATGGCCGGCCTGGGTTGCAGGCTGCCTTTCACGAGCACGCCCGCAGGTGCGCCAGGCGCAACACGGCTGGCCAGATAGGCGCGTTCCAGTTCTATGTAGGCCTGTTCCATGGCTACAGGATAACGTTCACCGGAATCGCAAAGCCTGATCAGGGCCGCATCGGCCATATACTGAAATTCAGCATTAATGGCAGTTGAGCCGTTTGAAGCCTGCTGGCTACATCCCTGCAACAGCAGTATCAGCAGGAGAGACAGTAACCAGCGCATCAGATGTAGTAATCCACCATACCCTTACCACTGGAGACGACTCTGTGCTCATCAGTCTCCTCAGCGTCTGCCTCAAGACCATATCCCTGGGGCTGACCATCGACATGCTCAGCTTCTTCCCTGCCCTGGCCCTGGGCAAAGCCATGCTGCCCCACATCCACATTACCCAGATCCATACCCTGACCGGCAAAGATCTCGCGAAGACGCGGCAGACTCTGTTCTATGGCCTCTCGGACCTGCGGATTCTGCACATTGATTACGACAGAGACCTTTTCACCCTCTGTCTTAACCTTGACCTCCATTGGACCGAGCTCTGCCGGGTTCAGCCTGATCTCAGCTGACTTCATTTCATTGCTGACCATAAAGATCAGACGCTGCCCTACCTGGGCATCCCAGCCAGGCTGTCCGGGAGGAGTTTGTATCGTCTGAGCAGTCGGCACTGGCTGCAGGGTTGGCTGGCTGGCATTTTGCATCGTTGTCAGCCCTACAGTGTTCGTGAGCGGCTCCACCCCAGTCTGATGTACCGCCTGCTGATTAAAGGGCATGGCTTTCTGCCCCTTACCGGCGAACATCTGTAACTGTTTCAGGAACTCTTCTGATGATTCACCATCCTTAGCTTTCTCAAGAGACAGCATGGAAGCCAGCTCATCCAGGCTGGTACTACCCTGTTTTAAGGCATCTCCATCACCGACAGCATTCAACACCAGCTGGGCCTTCTGCATCAGGGCCTTATCAGCCTGCAACTCAGCCAGTGATAAACGCGCGTCTCCAGCCTGCTGAAGTGGCAACTCCTTGCCGCCCAGCAGGGCAAGTAACGGCAAGACATGGTCTTTCATATCGTCGAGTAATGCCGGGTTATCCTGGATAGACTGAAGCTGCTCCTGATCCAGAAACTGGGAAAACTCTGAATTCAGAAGGTCTGCAAAGCCAATACCCTCAAGCTCCATGGCCTCCAGCATCTCGCCTAGCTGGTCAGCATTCACATCGCTTTTGGATCCCTGTCCAAGTAGTGCGTTCAGTCCGGATAATTGAATGGGCTGCGACATTGATAGTTTCCTGAAATGGTTAATTCAGATAAGGCAGGATTCATGCCAGTTAAAATGATTTCAGATGGGAAAGGCGTCGTGCAAACAGGGCGCGCTCATCACTTTCCTGCTGTTCCCTGCGCTCATCCTGGCAACGCTCCTGGCCCTGAATCTTTTCTACCAGGGTATCAATCGCCCTGAGCCGGGTGCGCTTCTGCATCCATTGCTGACGACTCATAGAGACCTTCTGCTCACCACCTGCAATCATCTGGTATTGCTGTTCAATAGCTCTATCGAGTTTGGAAAGAAAACAGCGGTATTCCTGGATGGCCGTTGAGCCCATGCTGTTGTTAATGGCCTGCATATACTTCTGCTGGTATTCCGTGCGGTAGTCGATTAGTTCCTGCAGTTTTTGCTTAAGCTGATTAAGCTCCTGCTGGTGATTTCCCAGCGCGCGTGCAGCTGTACGCTCACGGTTCTTCTCTACACGTGCGACAGGATCCAAACGCTTACTTCGCTTCATCACATCCCCTGATTCTGAGCCTGCTGCTGTATCACTAATTCTGCCAGGTCACGTAAACTCTGTTCCCAGTCCACCTTCTCCCGCATATTCTGCGTCAGGAAGGCCTGTAGTCTCGGGTGATAGGCCACTGCCTCATCTACCCTGGGATCTGCTCCGGGCTGGTAAGCACCCACCGAGATCAGATCACGATTTTGCTCATACACCGAGTACAGCTGTTTGAAGCGCCTGGCGGCGTCGACCTGCTCAGGCACCACAACATCGTTCATGACACGACTTACCGACGCCTCGATGTCAATGGCCGGGTAACGGCCTGAATCTGCGATCTGGCGTGAAAGAACAATATGTCCATCAAGTATAGCGCGTGCGGCATCGGCTATCGGGTCGTTATGGTCATCACCCTCAGTCAGCACGGTATAAAAGGCGGTGATGGAGCCCTCGCCTTCTTTGCCATTACCAGCGCGCTCTACCAGCTTAGGCATCTTGGCAAACACTGAAGGTGTGTAACCCTTGGTCGCGGGAGGTTCGCCAATCGCCAGGGAAATCTCACGTTGCGCCTGGGCGTAACGCGTCAGGGAATCCATGAGTAATAAAACCTGTTTGCCCTGGTCGCGGAAGTACTCGGCAATCGTTGTCGCCTGCATAGCGCCGTGCAGGCGCATCAAAGGCGGATTATCAGCTGGCACGGCGACAACCACGGCCTTCGCCATGCCTTCTTCACCGAGGATATTCTGGATAAATTCATTGACCTCGCGGCCACGCTCACCGATGAGCCCAACAACGACGACATCGGCATTGGTGTACTTGGTCATCATGCCCAGCAGCACACTCTTGCCCACGCCACTGCCGGCGAACAGGCCCATACGCTGACCGCTACCAACGGTAAGCAAGGCATTGATTGCCCGCACACCAACATCCAGGGGTTCCCGTATGGGCGCACGTTCCAGTGGATTATAACTACGGCCAGTGAGCGGCAGCCGCTCATCCATTTGCAGGGGGCCTTTGCCATCTATGGGATTGCCTGCCCCGTCCAGCACACGACCCAGAAGCTGTGGCCCAACCTCGGCCTCGTAACCATGCTGGGTAGGTACAACACGTGCACCGGGCTTAAGGCCGCCAACTTCGCCAACGGGCATCAGGTAAACACTTTCAGAGGAAAAGCCGACGACCTCGGCTTCGATATCCTGGTCACCGGATATAACGCGACAACGACCACCGACAGGCATTTCCAGACCGACCGCCTCCAGCGTCAGTCCCACCATGCGCACGAGTCGTCCTTCAGGGCTCAGGGGCACAGGCTTGCTGGCGCGATTTTTATAATCCTGCAGACGGCCATGCCACTCTGGGTTACGGTTTATAGCGCTAGCGGGGTTCATCGTCCTTATCCTGTAAGGCAAGCTGGCGCTCATCACCCAGCACACTGGCAATGACCTCGTTCAGGCGCGACTCAACTGTCGCATCGACCCGTGAGTGTTCTGTCTGAACCCTGCAGCCACCGCGTGTCAGCGATGGGTCTTCAATGATTTTCCAGACCTGCTCCTGCTCACTCAGGGACATGAGTTCTCTGGCCAGCTTTGCATCTTCCGGATGCAGGAATACCCTGATATCTCGTGCCCCGGTGGGCAGTACGCCGAGAGAGTCGCGGATAACAGCGATAATCTGATCAGGCTGTGTATTGATTTCACGTCGTATCAGCTGACGCGCAATGCTAAAGACAAGTTCAACAAGGTCGTTTTCAACCAGGTCATCGAGATTCTGCAAAGGACTCTGCAGGGCCTGGATAACGGTATCCAGCGCGGCCAGGCGCTCATTAATCATTGCCCTGCCTTCAGACAGGCCTTTTTCCAGACCTTCTCTCTTGCCGTGCTGATAGCCTTCCCTGTGCGCCTCTTCCTCGATCAGCGCCAGGCGTTCAGCCGTCAGCAGGCTACCCGTCGATTTCACATGCCCCGTTGCATCTATCACTGATTCCGCGACATCAGGAATACGCCAGGTTTCGGCCTTTCCTGCCTGGTCACCAGAAATGACGCGGGGCTTAGACATACTCGTCGCCGCCACTGCCACCCAGGGCAATTTCGCCGGCATCGGCCAGGCGACGTGCAATATTCAGAATTTCCTTCTGGGCCGCCTCTACCTCGCTGACACGAACCGGGCCCTTGGCCTCCAGATCGTCGCGCATCATCTCGGCTGCACGCTTGGACATGTTCTTGAAAATCTTTTCCTTCATATCGTCGTCGGCACCCTTGAGGGCAAGAATCAGGTTGTCCGTAGACACCTCACGCAACAGAGTCTGAATACCACGATCATCGATATCTATCAGGTTGTCGAAGACGAACATCAGATCCTGGATACTCTGGGCCAGGTTCTCGTCCGATTCGGTCACCTTCTCCATGATCTCTGCCTCCATGGCAGTATCGATGAAGTTGAGAATATTAGCCGCATCCTTGAGACCACCGACTGACGATGTCTTGGCACCTGCATTACCAGCAAACTGCTTTTCCAGGATCTCATCGAGTTCCTGTATGGCAAGCGGCTGAACACCATCGAGGTTGGCTATGCGCATAACAATATCGGGTTGCGCCCTTGGTGGAAGATTGCCCAGAACCTCGGCGGCATGATCAGGTTCGAGATAGGACAGTACGATGGCAATGATCTGAGGATGTTCCAGGCGAATGATTTCAGCAACCTGCTTGGGGTCCATCCATTTCAGGGCTTCCAGGCCCTTGGAATTACGGCCCAGCAGGATACGATCAATAACCGAGCTTGCCTTATCTTCGCCCAGGGCACCGACAAGCACATTGCGGATATACTCCTCGCTGCCGACACCCAGGCCGGTAAGCTCATGCACCGCCTGGTTAAATTCATCGACAACGCCTTCTACCTGGGCCTTGGAGACATTAGTCAGGTTCGCCATGGCAACCCCAAGTTTCTGCACTTCCTTGGGATTCATGTGCTTGAGGACCTCGGTAGACTGTTCCTCACCCAGGCTCATCAGTAGCACGGCTGCCTTATCGGTCCAGCCTAGCTTCTTCTCTTGATTTTGCTCATTCATCAGCCGCCAACCATGTCTTCACGATCTGTGCAGTTTGTTTAGAGTCTTCTTTAGTCGCATTCTGGGCATATTCAACTTTCTGATCATAAGCAGTCGGTCCCTGATTTTGATAAGCCAGGCTCAATGTTTCCTCGCCACCTTGCTCGGCTCCCGCCCCACCCGATGCTCCCGGAGGCAGTGCGCCCATACCCTCACCACCCGGCAGAGCTGCCTGCTGTTGCGAGGTAGTAGCCAGGCTCTTCATCGCTGGACGCAGCACACCAAAGATAATCAGGAGCACGCCTAGCAGGCCTGCCACAATCTTGGCCGCATCCCAGATTAGTGGGTTTTCCCAGATTGGGGGCTCAGGCAGTTCCTCGGCAACCTCGGGGGCCAGGAATGATGCATTGATCACATTCACAATATCACCACGAGCCTCATCATAGCCAACGGCGTCACGCACCAGTGCGGTGATGCGATCCAGCTCTTCCTGTTCCAGTGGCACACGGCCCAGGTTGCCTTCCTCGTCCAGGCCTGTTTTGTAATCGACCACCACGGCAATCGAGAGTTTACGCAGGGCACCTGGCACCTGTTTGACATGACGAATGGTGCGGTCCACCTCGAAGTTACGGGTGGTCCTTGTACTGCTGCTGGTAGGCGGAACAACTGCTTCACCTTCCTCGGCCTGTGGCTCCAGGGTACCCGCAGCAGGAGGCTGATTAGTCAGTGCACCTGGTACGCCCTCTGGGCCCAGGTCACGACGAATATCCTCTGCCAGCTGCTCACTGCGCAAGGCAGTATTATCCGGGTTAAACAGTTCGGCGGTTTCCTCGATGACGGTAAAGTCGAGATCGGCTACAACCTGTGCACGTACCCCATCAGCACCGACCAGTGGCGTCACAATATCCAGGATGCGGCGCATATAGGCACTTTCAATCCGGTTCGTGAAGTCGAGACGCTTATCACCAATACCGAACTGATCTTCATTCTGATTGGCCGTCAGCAGGCGTCCACGCTGATCAACAACGGTGACATGTTCAGGTTCAAGATTAGGCACGCTGGAAGATACCAGGTGCACAATGCCGGCTAGCTGGGATTCATTCAGTATGCGACCGCCGTAGAGATTGACGACAACAGAGGCTGTAGGGTTTGTGCGTTTACGTACGAATACAGATTGCTTGGGCATGGCCAGGTGGACACGGGCACTCTCGATGCTCTGCAGGGAGGCAATGGAACGCGACAACTCCCCTTCCAGGGCACGCTGATGAATAGCCATTTCCTTCATGCGACTGGTGCCGAGACTCTGCTCTTTTTCCAGCAGCTCAAAACCGGTATCGGCCACCTTGGGCAGTCCCTGGCTGGCAAGACGCAGGCGTGCGTCATACAGCTTGTTACTGGGCACCATGATGGAACCACTGGACTGATCCAGACGATATTTGATTCCCAGGCCGGAGAGCGCGGTAAGCACCTCAGCCACATCGCGGTCAGCCATGCGGCTGTACAGTACCGAGTAATTAGGTTCTTTCGACCAGAGCCCGATGGAAATAGCCATCGCCAGGCTCAGGGCCAGCCCTACCAGCAGACCAACCTGCTTGAAGACTGGCAATCGGCTGAATCCATCCATAGGCGCTGCAACTGTTTCTGCGTTCATAAGTACTTACCCAATTAAACCGGCATGCTCATAATTTCTTTATAGGCCGAAATGAGATCATTTCGTACCCTTTTCATAGCCTCGAATCCAACAGAAGCCTTCTGTCTCTCAATCATGACCTCGGCCAGGGTGACATTGGCATCACCTCTCTCCATGGCCTGGGCCAGGCTGCTTGCCTTTTGTGACTGATTGTTGACCGCCTCGACCGACTGTTGCAGCACCGATGCAAAATCCACATTCTGCGTCTGGTTCAGGCCTTGCTTTGCCTGGGGCTGCTCTATTCCGGCCTGGGCCTGTAAAGCGCGCATCTGTGCCAGTAACTGGTTTGCCTGAATAGTATTGTTCATGATGGTCTCCTGTTTCCTTCCATCAGATGGTTAAGCGGGGATGCTGATGCCTTCATCACGCATCCGGGCCAGCTTGTAACGTAGGGTTCTTGGGCTTATGCCCAGTTGTTCTGCAGCACGCTTTCTGCTGCCATCATTAGCCTTCAGGGCATTGAGAATCAGGTCTGACTCTCGGTTCTTCACCTGGCTACCCAGGCCTGCCTCAGCTGCTTCCGCGGCATCTTCAGCTACCAGTTGTCCGGGTGCCTCGATATGCATATCTTCACGCGTCAGCATGGTTTGTTCTGACAGCACCAGCGAGCGCTGCAGGACGTTCTCGAGCTCACGCACATTGCCTGGCCAGTCGTGATCCAACAGGGTACGACGTGCCTCGTTATTGATCTCGGCGCGGAAAGGGGCGTGTTTGCGTAACAGAAATTCAGTAATCGGGAGGATGTCATCACGGCGATGACGCAGGGGCAGCAGATGCAAGGGAAAGACGTTCAGCCTGTAATAAAGGTCTTCACGGAAATCGCCCTGCTTCACGGCATCAGCAATATCGCGGTTGGTGGTAGCCACGATGCGTACATCGAGGTTGATCATTTTCTTACCACCAACACGTTCAACTTCGCGCTCCTGAATCACCCGTAACAACTTGGCCTGCAGGGACAGGGGCATTTCGGAAATCTCATCCAGCAGCAGCGTGCCACCATTGGCCTGTTCGAACTTACCTTCACGGGTTTCAGTTGCTCCGGTAAATGCGCCCTTCTCATGTCCAAACAGCATAGCCTCGAGCATATTTTCCGGGATGGCGGCACAATTGATCGCAACAAAAGGAGCGGTACGGCGGGAAGACTGGGCGTGGATATAACGTGCGAGGACCTCTTTACCTGTGCCGGATTCTCCACTGATGAGTACAGACACTTCGCTGTCGGCGACCTTGCGCGCCATGGCCAGCAACTTACGGCTGGAAGGATCAACAGCAATGAAGCCGTGTTTACCATGCGCATCAATATGACGTTGCAGGGTATCAATCAGGTAATCGGCCTCGACAGGGCTGGTCACCAGGTCCGCTGCCCCGGCACGCATGACCTGTACGGCATGGTCTACGGCCGTTTGCTCGCTTAAATAGATAATGGGTACATGCGGTGTGATCTTGTGGACAAGACTCAGGGCCTCGAGTCCATCACCGCTGAGTTCGCTGAGCAGGATTAACGCTGGAAGTTCACGATCGAGATGACGGCGGGCCTTATTCAGATCGGTTGCTGCGCGCATGGCAAAACCCGCTCGACTCAGCACACCTACCAGGGCAGCTGTCGTCTGCGGGTCGTCATCAATGATCAGAATTTGTGGTTTTGGGTCGCTCATTCTCGCCTCTTCACGGCTTTTCTGGTTCTTAACCGCGAAATAGCAAAAAACGAGCCAATAATTATTTTCTTTTAAATACAGATGGTTACGAGACACCCATCTGCTGTGCGTCAGGAATCTGTCGCGTCTTCTTCGTCCTTCTGGATGCCGTATTTACGAATCTTTTCCACCAGCGTGGTGCGGCGCATGCCCAGGCGACGCGCTGCCTCGGCGACAACACCATCGGCACTATCTAATGCCTGCCTGATCAGGTTGACCTCCAGGTCGTTGAGGTATTCCTTCAGGTCGATACCCTCTTCAGGGAGGCTGGTCTTAGGCGTTGCAGAAAGATCCATCTCTCCACAGGGTTCAAGCTCTGGCAGATCATCCAGATCCAGGCCATCCTGTTCCAGGAACTTACGTGGCAGATCCGCCGCCTGGACTCGCTCATCCGGGAACATGATGCCCATACGCTCGATGAGGTTTGCCAGTTCCCGCACATTGCCAGGCCAGGAGTAATGGCACATCACTGCAATGGCCTGCGGCGCAAAGCGAGCAACAGGCCTGCCATCCTTCTTAAAACGACTGTTAATGGCTTCCAGCAACAGCGGCAGGTCTTCTATTCGCTCTCTGAGCGGCGGCACTTCAATCGGGAAAACATTCAGACGGAAATACAGATCTTCGCGGAAACGACCTTCAGCAATCTCCTGCTCCAGGTCACGGTGTGTCGCAACGATAATGCGCGCATTGGTGGTCTGGCTGCGATTGCTGCCGACACGTTCAAAGTTTCTTTCCTGCAATACGCGCAGTAGTTTGACCTGCATGGGCAGAGGCATATCGCCGATCTCATCCAGGAACAACGTGCCGTTCTCTGCCATCTCGAAGCGGCCCTGGCGTGATGTGATTGCACCGGTAAAGGCGCCCTTCTCATGACCAAACAGCTCGCTCTCGAGCAGATCGGGAGGGATCGCGCCACAGTTAACTGCAACAAAGGGACCTTTCTTGCGTTCTGAAACCAGGTGAATCGCCCTGGCCACCACTTCCTTACCCGAGCCCGTTTCACCATTGATCATGACCGTAGATTCCGTTGTCGCCACCTGGGTAATCAAACGGATAATGCTGCGTATGCCACGTGTCTGTCCTACCAGGAGTCGCTCTAGATCGGCAACCTTTACGGTAGGCGCCTTGCCAGGAGCAGAATCGCCCAGCATGCAGTCTTCGAGATCCTGCAGGGTGAAATCGATATGTAGAACACCGCTGGCATGACGCTTGAGTTGTTTCGAAACCCCAGAGTCATCCGGAGCCACAACAATAGCGTTTACTTCCGGGAATGAGGCCTCGATGGCCCCCATCCACGACTCACCATCCTCGTGGCCGAGGAATATCAGGCCCGGCGCTGGAGATGCATCGGACAGATCCGCGAGGTCGTTAACCTGGATGACGGGATTGGGAAGATTAATGAACTGGAAGATCTGATGAAGCTTGCTGCTCAGCACATCATCAGCGTTGGAAATGAGTATGGACCCTTCAATCTCTGGTAGTGGCATAAGGCTTTATTTATTTTGAGATTTTCAGCTAGTTATACAGGGATTTTTACGAATGTCAAAAAAATGACGCGAATCCAGATCAACCCCGCTGACGTGCTATCTGACGACGGTGCTGCCTGAAGATAAATCGCGTCAGATAATCATTAATCGTCTCAGGAATTTCATCGAATGCCACCCTATTGGGGTCTCTCTGCAATAAGGTTCCGGTGAGGACCAGTGGCTTGGGAAACCTGGGATTCAGATACAAAGTAATCAACACCTTACTACCCGCAGTAAGACTACTAACACCCTGCCATTCGAGGCCGAATTCATTAAAGCGGATATGTGTAGCGGGCGGTAAAGGAGATGCCTTTGAGATCAGATCCATCATCAGATCAAGTACGAGGTCAACCTTGTTCTCCAGGCGACGGATCTCATGCATCATCTCGTTGCTTTCATCAGACTCCGCATGCGTCGTTTCCATCGACTCAAGGCGTAACAACAGGGCTTCATTGCCCGCATCGTTGGCCAGTTGCTGGTCATCTGAAGGACCTGGTGCTTCTATGGCAGTGACCTGCAAAGGCAGGCGCTGTTCATAGCAAAGGGATTTATCGAGAGGGTTTTCCAAGTTAGCTCACCAGATAGTAAATGCCATCATCTGATAATAGAGAAGAATCATGCGTTTAGAAAGGTTGAGAGCTAAAGCCTACTTTCCCTGGTAAGCCTTCACAGCATCACTACCCTTCTGGGTTTTCACGATCTCTCTGGCAAGTTCTTCTTTAATTTCAGTAATCCTGGCAATGATCTGATCATTGATATTCTTAGCCTGCTGAAGTTCCTCAGCTGAATACTCTTCAGAACCCTCTTCAACGATGGTGTAGAGATCAGCGGTCCATTGAGAAAGCTGCTCAAATGTCTTTTCTTCAGCATCAGACGCAACAAGGGCGAGCAGACGCTCGCCCTCTTCCAGGTGTTTAGATAACGCAACATTCATTCTTAGTGCTCAAGATTTTCTGGAATTTCATCCCAGCCTGATTTGATCTTACGCATCAGGTCAGCCACTTCATCCAGCATCTCAACATCGTCTTTAAGGTTTGCTTCCATGAGACGCCGTGTCATGTAGTCATACATGCTTTCTAAGTTAGCAGAGATATCACCACCTGCTTCCATGTTCAGGCTTCCACGCAGGCCTTCAACAATAGAAATGGCAGAACTAATACGTTCACCTTTTAGGGCTACATTCTTCTGCTGCATGGCTCCCTTCGCAATTGAAATACGCTCAAGGGCACCTTCCATCAGCATCTGAATGAGGCGATGTGGATCTGCGTCCATCACCTCGGCATGAACCCCGGCCTTTTTGTATTCATTCATCGCGCTATTCATATTCATTATCCTTTTACTCCAGTAGTAACCAGGTTACTGATTCGAGTTATTAGA
>CAZXNH010000030.1:0-35621 GCA_964641615.1 uncultured Ectothiorhodospiraceae bacterium
GGAAAATACCTGAAAGGGCAAAAACCCACAGGCGCGCGCCTGACCCTGTTCGAACGTTTCGACCGTTACTCCAATCCACAGGGACAGGCTGCAACCATGTCCTATGTTGACATTGCAGAACGGCATGGACTCGACCCTGCCCAGATGGCGCTGGCCTACGTTAACAGCCGTTCATTCCTGACCAGCAATATCATAGGCGCAACCTCTCTGGAACAACTGGAAAGCAATATCGATAGTATCGACCTGGAGCTCAGTGACGAGGTGCTCGAAGAGATCGAGGCCATTCATAAAGAACAACCTAACCCCTGCCCCTGATGCATCTAGTTGATACACATTGCCACCTGAACATCGACAGCTTTTCTACTGATCTCGATGCGGTGCTAGAACGGGCACAAACAGCAGGAATCCACGAGTTCATTGTTCCGGCGATTACCCGCTCTGGCTGGGAACAGCTCAGGACACTCACAGAACAATATACGAGCATGTATCCCGCCTATGGCCTGCACCCCATGTTTATGGATAAACACGAGGCTGAACACATTGCTGAACTGGATCAGTGGCTGGATACGAATAGTGCGATTGCCGTAGGAGAATGCGGGCTGGATTTTTATCTTCCCGAATATGACGCCGATGCCCAGCTAAAGCTGTTCAAAGAGCAATTAGTGATTGCACGTAATCATAAACTGCCGGTTATCATCCACTGTCGCAAGGCCATGGACCAGGTACTGAAGCTGCTCAGGGAAACACAACCACTAACTGGAGTACTGCATAGTTTTAACGGCAGCCTGCAACAGGCTACACAGGCAATAGAGCTGGGGTTTATATTCGGCATTGGCGGCCCCGTCACTTATGATCGCGCAAGTAAAATGCATGCCCTGGTAAGACAATTACCGAGGGAAACTCTGTTATTGGAAACTGATGCCCCTGACCAGCCCGTATCTGGGCATCAGGGTGAACGTAATGAGCCGTCACTGATGATCAATATACTTCATGCGCTGGCCGAAATACGCGAAGAGCCGATTGAAACAGTGGCTACATACACCACAGCTAACGCACATCGCCTGTTTAAACTAGCGCAAGGTTTCTGAGGCCTCGAGCCGATCCAGTCGCAGACGATCACGTTGATCAAACAACCTGCGCGTACCCAGCCAGACAGCTACCAGGGCACTAAAGCCACAGGTACCTGCAATCAGAAACATAATGAGTATCTGATACTTCACCGCCTCGATCGGCGGATTACCCGCAAGAATCTGCCCCGTCATCATGCCCGGCAAACTCACAATTCCGGATGCGGCCATCGCATTTATAATGGGAATCAATCCTGTGTGCAGACTTTCCGTGCGCACCCTGGCAATCGCCTGATCGGCGCTATGACCCAGCATCAGGCGCGCCTCGATCTCCTGGCGTTGCTGCCAGGCACCCGAGGTAATGTTATTCACCGTCAGTGCCACCGCCGTCATGCTGTTCCCCAATATCATACCCAGCAGGGGGATCGCATACTGCGGCATATACCAGGGGTCTGCCTGAATAACGATAGTCAGCGTCAGGGTCGTGATCGCAAAGGTCGTTACCATGAGCGACATGGCGCCAATACTCATTCCCCAGAAACCACGAAAGCGTCGTTTCTGACGCGTCGTGACCTCACGGCCTGCAAACAACAGCATGACCACGGCCATGAGCAACACCCAGTACCAGGTTGCAAGATCAAACAGGGTATCCAGCACCAGGCCAATCAGTAACAACTGGATAACCATGCGCACAGCAGAAACAAGCAGAGAACGGCTGACACTGTGCTTCCAGGTCAGCACAGCAAGAACAATGACCAGCAGGGAGGCGATACCCAGATCCACAGCCGTCAGTGAAATCACATTACTGTCCATCTTTAAGCCCCTCCTTAGGGTCGTCACCCAGAATAATTACTGGCACGCCCAGCCTTTCCTGCTGTTCTGCGTCATGGCTGACCCAGACCGCGGCCGCTTCGTGATCCTGCACATAGCGGGTAATCATGTTCTCGACCAGCAAGGTGTTTTCACGGTCCAGGTTGGCCGTAGGCTCATCAAGTAACAGCACACGCGGGCTGTTTTCCAGCATACGGAGTAACGCAAGACGCTGGCGCTCCCCACTGGATAAACGCGATACGGTCCAGGACTGTACTTCGTCTGTAAATCCCAGCGAATGCCAGTTCACCGAATCTGTATTGCGAAAATGCTCACCCACGGCATCTGCCCACCACGCTGAATCCGCAGGCAGGTAAGCCACTTCACTTCGCCAGTCAGTCGCCCTGTATTCCGATTGCTCTTTTCCTTTCAGGCAGACCGTACCTTGATGCCTGTCAAGATCTGCCATGGCACGCAGCAACAGACTTTTTCCTGATCCAGATGGGCCACTCAACACCAGGCTTTCACTGGCACGAAGATCAAAACCCAGTGGGCCTACATGCATAGTGCGAAGGTTTTCGACCGAGAAGAGTGTCGGAGGATTTTGCATGAAGAAGTTTAATAGTCGCAGGGATAAGGTTCGCTCATTATCCCCTTTTAGCGGACAAAAAAAAGCGGGCGCAAAATGCGCCCGCCGTTTCATCCATGAAGGAGTGAGTGCTTAAGACTTCGAACCACCCTTGGTGAACTCGGGGTAGGCCTCGAGGCCACACTCGCCGATGTCCACACCTTCGTACTCTTCCTCTTCGCTGACACGGATACCCATGATCATCTTGATCACGAACCATACGATCAGGGAAGCGATGAATACCCAGGCGAAGATGGTCACGATACCCATCAGCTGACCACCAATGGTCGCGTCGCCATTTGACAGCAGTACCGCCAGCAGACCCCAGATACCCACTACACCGTGCACAGAGATCGCACCAACTGGGTCATCGATTTTCACCTTATCGAGGGTAACGATTGAGAAGACAACCAGGATACCGCCGATTGCGCCGATGATAGTAGCCAGACCAGGAGTTGGCGTCAGAGGCTCAGCAGTAATCGCTACCAGACCGGCCAGGGCGCCGTTCAGAGCCATGGTCAGATCGGCCTTGCCAAACATCAGGCGGGCAGTGATCAGGGCAGCAATAACACCACCGGCAGCAGCCATGTTGGTGTTAACGAATACCAGGGCAACTGCGTTAGCTTCATCGACAGTAGAAACCATCAGCTCTGAACCACCGTTGAAACCGAACCAGCCTAACCACAGGATGAAAGTACCCAGGGTCGCCAGTGGCAGGTTAGAACCGGGGATCGCGTTGATCGAACCGTCTTTACCGTACTTGCCCTTACGAGCGCCAAGCAGCAGTACACCGGCCAGGGCTGCTGTTGCACCAGCCAGGTGAACAACACCGGAACCAGCGAAGTCGAGGAAACCGAAGTCAGCATCCAGGAAGCCACCGCCCCATTTCCAGTAACCTTCCAGAGGATAGATGAAACCGGTGAACACAACTGCGAACAGCAGGAATGACCACAGCTTCATACGTTCCGCAACCGCACCGGATACAACCGACATCGCGGTAGCAACGAATACAACCTGGAAGAAGAAGTCAGACATGGCTGAGTAGTAGATGTCGCCACCACTGCCCAGTACATCTTCTAGCGAGTTATCACCACCCAGCATGAAGCTGATTGATGGGAAGAAGCCGTTGCCTTCTGCGGGATACATGATGTTGTAACCCACGATCATGTACATGATTGATGCAACAGCAAACAGGGTAATGTTTTTGGTCAGAATCTCGGTAACACTCTTGGTGCGTACCAGACCAGCTTCGAGCATGGCAAAACCAGCGGCCATCCACATAACCAGTGCACCCGACACGAGGAAGTAGAACGTGTCCAGTGCATAGGCGAGCTGAGTAGCCGAATTGGCAACTTCAGTAATTTGTGCTTCCACAATAATATCCTCCGCTAACTCGTTTAAAGGGCTTCAGAACCGGATTCACCGGTACGAATACGAATGGCCTGCTCGAGTGGGAAGACAAAAATCTTGCCGTCACCGATCTTGCCAGTGTTTGCCGCCTTAGAGATGGCCTCGATCACCTGATCAAGAATGCCGTCATCTACAGCTGCTTCCAGTTTTACCTTGGGCAGGAAGTCCACGACGTACTCCGCACCACGGTAAAGTTCGGTGTGACCCTTTTGTCGGCCAAAGCCTTTGACCTCGGTCACGGTGATGCCATTAACGCCAATCTCGGACAATGCCTCGCGGACATCGTCGAGCTTGAATGGCTTGATGATTGCTGAAACAAGCTTCATTGATTATTTCTCCCAGTTTGCCTTTTTCAAATTTAATCTGTGCACCTGAGGGTCACAGGTATGAAAATTCACATCCTTATTAATACAGGAACCATGCCACTTTTTGTTTTTCTTTTACTAACAAGCAGTTACGCATTGGATTGATGCAATGCACTGATTTAATGCACCAACTCGGCCACGCCGCGCACCAAATGTGTGCGTGCCTATTTCGGGGATAAAAAAGGCCCGCTAAAAAAGCGGGCCAGAGAGGAGTGAAACTCGGTACTACTTAAGTGTTGCTTAGAACTCCTTCGCCCAGGAGACGATGACACGAGGATCATTAACGCCTCCAGTGTCATCCGCATAATCGGCAATGCTCAGAGCCAGGGATAAATCACCATAGTCGGTGCTTTTGCTCACATCAGCGTAGTAATGCATGTAGGCATCGCCATCGTTAGCATCCTTGATGCCATCACCACCGTAGTAACCTACGAGGAAGTCACTGGACATGCCATCACCGTATTCAAACAGGTAATCCAGAGATACATAGTAAATATCTTCTACATCTGAGGCCTGTTCATTGGTCTGATAGGCGCCGAACAGGGTCAGGCCTTTCCAGCCAATAGAACCATAAAGTTCGCCGAAGTCAGCTTCGGTAGCATCATTATCTACTGGATACATGTAGTAGACATAACCGACATCATAGGCCCAGTCTTCTGCGAACTCACCACCAAAGCCGGCATAGAAGTCAATTTCATAGCCAGGAACTCCGGTCCAGTCGATGTTCGATGCCCAGGTACCTACATAGAAGCCAGAATCGTGTGCATAATCGATACCACCCTGGATAGCAGGACCTTCAGTGGTCTGCGTCATACCACGCCAGACGTAGTTTGAGGTAGCACCAACATTCATGCTAACGCCTGCCATGGCAGGAGCTGCTACCATTGAACCGGCAATCAGTGAACCAGCGACTGCAGTTGAAAGAAGGGTTTTCTTAAACATGCGCATTATTTAATTTCCTCATTATGAGTTAGACAAAAAAGTTCAACGACCTCACAATTGCAGAATGCGTGCCAATTTTTATTTTTCCTTTATAATCAATACATAATGCGCAGCACCCACAAAACTGGGGGTGCAAATATTAAAGAATGGTTAAATAGCCACCCTGGCACGCACAGTTGTGGTGCGTGCTCGCACCACTTGAGAACAAACCACCATCAAGGACTAGAAAATGGCCATTATTGAAGACCTCGACAAACTCACGACGAAGCTTTCGGAGCTAATTACCAGCGAAGACTCAGCCCTGAAACAGGATATAAAAAAGAATATCCGTGCCCTGCTCGACTCAGCCTTTAAGGACATGGACCTGGTCAGCCGCGAGGAATACGAGGTTCAGGTTGCCCTGCTTGAAAGAACCCGCGACCGACTCAACGGCCTGGCTGACCGCATTAAGGAACTGGAAGAAAATCAATAACCACCCTTCCCTGTTCATCACGAACAGGCATTGATAGGATGCCTTAATATTTCACATAGACAGCAAAGGAATGCTGATGAACCTGGCAATCGTAAAAAGCCGGGCGCAGGAAGGAATCCATGCCCCGGAAGTTTCAGTCGAAGTTCACCTGGCCAATGGCCTGCCCGCCTTTTCCATCGTCGGACTGCCTGAAACGGCGGTACGTGAAAGCCGTGACCGGGTACGTGCCGCCCTGATCAATAGCCGCTTTGAATTTCCTGCCCGCCGCATAACCGTTAATCTAGCTCCTGCCGACCTGCCCAAGGATGGTGGACGTTTCGACCTGCCGATTGCCATCGGCATACTCGCTGCATCCGGCCAGATACCCAATGAGCAATTAGATAGCTACGAGTTCTATGGCGAACTGGCCCTGGACGGTTCCTTAAGGCCGGTATCTGGCCTGCTCCCCTCTGCCTGGCAGGCCGCAGAAACAGATCGTCTTTGCATACTGCCCGCAGATAATGCCGACGAGGCGGCACTTATCGATCGCAATCATGTGCTACCGGCAACACACCTGCTCGATGTCTGTGCTCATTTCACCGGACACCAGAAACTCACTAACCACATACTCTCGGAACAAACTAATAACCCAGCTAACGTACCCGACCTGCAAGATGTACGCGGACAACATCGCGCCAGACGCGCCCTGGAGGTCGCTGCAGCCGGCGGCCATAACCTGTTAATGGTTGGTCCTCCTGGAACTGGTAAAACCATGCTGGCTAAACGCCTGCCAGGCATCCTGCCACCCATGCAGACCAGCGAGTCCATGGAATCTGCAATGATCTGGTCTATCTCACTGCATGGCTTCCAGCCTGAGCACTGGGGTATACGTCCTTTCAGAGAGCCCCATCACACGGCCTCTGGCGTGGCGCTGGTTGGGGGTGGATCCCATCCCAGGCCTGGCGAGATATCCCTGGCCCATAACGGTGTGTTGTTCCTGGATGAACTCACCGAGTTCGACAAGCGCGTACTGGAGGTATTGCGTGAACCCCTGGAAACCGGGCGCATTCATATTTCCCGTGCTGCACGCCAGGCAGAATATCCCGCTGCCTTTCAGCTGGTTGCTGCGATGAATCCATGCCCACAGGGCTATGACTGTGATCGACGCGACCACTGCCATTGCACCCCTGAGCAACAACGTCGCCACCAGAGCCGCATTTCTGCCCCCCTGCTGGACCGTATCGATCTGCATATCGAAGTGCCTCGCCAGAATATGACATCCGAACAGACAGAAAAACCGGAAAGCAGTGCAGAAGTTGCCCGGCGGGTTATGCGGGCTCATCAACGCCAGATCGATCGCCAGGGTAAACGCAATGCCACACTTCAGTCCTCAGAACTGGAACAGCACTGCAAACTGGAAAAAGAAAATCAAAGTCTGCTGGAACAGGCGATTAACCGGCTCCGGCTTTCTACCCGTGCCCACCATCGCATACTGCGCGTGGCACGTAGCATTGCGGACCTGAAAGGAAATAACGATATTGAGCGTGAAGATCTTACCGAGGCCCTGAGTTACAGGGCCCTGGAAGAATTCAGATAAAGAAACTTATGGCGTGATCTCGAGTATGGGATTATCAGCCAGGCGTTGTTTTTTCACCATGCGCCACTGCCCCTGGTTATCAGCAATCTGCACTTCCCAGGTCACAGCTGCCAGCGACTCAAGACCAGAGGCCTCGTAGTAATTATCCCCGAATGGAACCAGAACAAGCTCCTGGTCCTGTTCAGCACGCGTTGGGTGGATCAGCTTAAGAGACAGCGGTCCCTCGGCAAGCGGCTGGGGTGAGTGCATATACAGGCGTACACCACTATTACCGAATTCAAGCCTGGCACCCAGCCCCATTTCAACAGCTCTACGGTCCTTTTCAATCACCGCATTGATCGCCAGGCCGTCCTTGTAATAATTATCTACAACAAGACTGTCTGGCTCATGGGCAGCAATAAATACAGTAGTAATCCCAGCGATAACCGCCGAGGCAGGAAGTCCGATCATAAGCCAGACATAGGGGTGTTTGTACCAGGGCTTGTTATCTTCTTTCATAGCTACCTGCATGATTAGATTACCGGTCCAACAAAGCGCGCCTTGTCCTCAACCTTAAGCTCTGGATTATCCACGGCCTCCAGCGTGAAGAAGACCTCGCTACTGGCCTTCTCCAGAACGACGGGGTCAACCCGTAGGCGAACATTGATGGTATGAACTGTACCTGATTCTACCTTAAATGGATTCTCATCGGCATCCAGTACCAGGCCTTCGAGGCCATACGCACCCAGCAGGTACTCATGAGGATTTTCATCCATGTTGACGATCTTGAGGGTGTAGACATTTTCAGTCAGACCGTTGCTGGTTTCCCGATAGAGGACATTGCGGTCACGAATAATATCCAGCTCCAGTGGTGTACGCGTTGCGATGCCATAAAAAACAGCGGTACTCAGAATGATCAAAAGTAGCGCATAAATCACAATGCGGGGGCGTAAGATATGGCTCTTCTCACCATGCAATGCACGCTCGGTCGTGAAACTTACCAGGTTTTTTTCATAGCCCATCTGATCCATGACATCATCACAGGCATCGACACAGGCTCCACAGCCGATGCACTGGTACTGAAGGCCATCACGGATATCGATACCGGTAGGACAAACCTGCACGCATATACCGCAATCGATACAATCCCCCTTGTCCGCGGGTTTGTTCTCCAGCCCACGTTTACGTGATCCACGGGGCTCTCCACGCTTTTCATCGTAGGAAATTATCAGGGTGTCATGATCGAACATGGCGCTCTGGAAACGCGCATAGGGACACATATAGATACAGACCTGCTCGCGCATCCAGCCGGCATTACCCCAGGTAGCGAAGCCATAGAAAAAGATCCAGAAAGTTTCCCAGCCACCCAGGTTCAACACCAGAGTGTTATCCCAGAGCTCGCGGATGGGAGAAAAGAAACCTACGAAGGTAAAACCTGTCCACAGGGCAAACAGGGCCCAGATGGCATGCTTGGTAATCTTTAATCTGAGTTTGCGTGCATCCAGCGGCCCCTTATCCAGCTTGATCTGCTTCGGGCGGTCACCTTCAATCTTGTGTTCGATCCACATGAAGATTTCTGTCCAGACTGTTTGTGGACAGGCATAGCCACACCAGAGTCTTCCGGCCAGGGTGGTAAAGAAAAACAGCGCATAGGCCATGATAATGAGCAGCAGGGCCAGGTAGAAAAAGTCCTGTGGCCAGAATACCCAGTCAAACAGATAGAATTTACGATCAGGCAGATCAAACAGTACCGCCTGGCGACCATCCCACTGCACCCATGGTCCAAGGTAATAAATACCCAGCAGGACTACCATGGCCAGGTTACGCAGCTTGGTAAAGACCCCTGTTACCTCACGCGTGTATATCTTCTGGTGCTTTGCGTAAATCTCGTCTGAGGCAGATTCGTTAGGTTCGCCAGCCATACACTCATTCCCCTGGAAACATGTTGTGCAGAATCGCACGCATCATCAGCTATTGACGGCATACGATGCCGTGAAAAGCCCCGCCACGCCTTGCTTAATGTCAATTAAGGTAAAAATTGCGCATAAAAAAAGGCCGGTGCAAAAGCACCGGCCCTGAACCCCCGGAAGGGAGATCGCCGTTTCTTACTTGTTAGTAAGACTGTAGATGTAAGCTGATACCAGGTGCACCTTGTCTTCACCCAGGAAGTCCTTGTGCGCTGGCATAACGCCATTTCGGCCTACAGCAATACTCTTCTTAATAGCCCCCATGGAACCACCGTACAGCCAGATATCATTGGTCAGGTCAGGCGCGCCAAAGGCAACATTGCCCTTACCGTCTGCACTGTGGCAGGCCACGCAGAGGGTGTCGTACTTTTCCTTACCCTTGGCTGCCAGGGCAGCGTCGTGGTCACGACCACTAAGGGCAACGACATAGTTAGCAACTGCTTCTACACCATCATCGCCGAGTACTGCCTGCCAGGCGGGCATTGCTGCCTGACGCCCATACATAATGCTGGTCTTGATCTGTTCAGGCTCACCGCCGAACTGCCACTCAGCATCAGCCAGGTTCGGGAACTTGGGCGCACCGCGCGCATCTGAACCATGACATACCGCACAGTAGTTCAGATAAATACGCTTACCCATGGCCAGGGCCTCATCTTCAGCCATCAGGGCCGGAATATCCTTCTCGGCATACTGGGCGAAGATGGGACCATACTTAGCGTCCGCAGCGGCCACCTCGGCCTCATACTGCGTATGTTCGGTCCAGCCAAGAACCCCTTTCCATGAACCCAGTCCTGGGAAAAGTGCCAGGTATACCAGGGCAAAAACGATGGTGATGTAGAACATATACAGCCACCAGCGTGGCAGCGGGTTGTTGAACTCCTCGAGACCATCCCAGGTATGACCGGTAACATCACCTTCACCAGCTTCACCCGGTTGTTTCTTACTGGTCCACAGGATCAGCCAGACACAACCAAAGATGTTGAGAAGCACAATTACCGTAATATAAATTGATAAGGTCGTGCTCATGATTTTTTAACCTCCCGTTCTGAGGGCTCTACGGACGTATCGTCCTCGAGGGGCAGTTGCGCAGCTTCGTCGAACGACTTCTTGCGACCCTTACCCCAGGCCCAGATCCAGATACCGATAAATACGACAAACAACACCACGGTCCAGTACGCATGGATAGTTGCCTGTATTTCAGAGATATCCATTCTTATTACCTTTGTGTCTTGATTGCAGTACCCAGGTGCTGCAGGTAGGCAATGATCGCATCCATCTGCGTCTTGCCTTTGACAGCTTCGCTTGCACCGGCGATATCTTCATCGGTGTAAGGCACACCAATTGTCCGCATTGCCTTAAGCTTCAACGGCGTCTTGGTCTCGTCGATCATGGTTTCTTCCAGCCATGGGAAGCCAGGCATGTTCGACTCGGGTACCACGTCACGTGGGTTAATCAGGTGGACACGATGCCAGTCATCACTATAACGACCACCAACACGCGCCAGATCAGGACCCGTACGTTTTGAACCCCACTGGAATGGGTGGTCGTATACGAACTCACCCGCTACCGAGTAATGGCCATAACGCTGGGTTTCAGCACGGAAGGGACGAATCATCTGCGAGTGGCAGAGATAGCATCCATTTTCGATATACACATCACGGCCTTCGAGCTGCAGCGCGGTATAAGGCTTAAGCCCCTCAACCGGCGTGGTCGTGTCCTTGAGGAAGAACAGGGGCACGATTTCAGCGAGACCACCGAAACTGATCACGATGATGATAAACACCATCATCAGACCAATATTCTTTTCTACGACTTCATGACTCATTGCTCATCTCCTCATGCATGTTGGGGCTGTGGAACAGCATCATCAGCCGGCTGAGAACCGGAGATGGTCTTCCAGACGTTGTAGGCCATCAGGAACATGCCCACGAGGAAGATGGCACCACCCAGGAAGCGTACGAAGTAGAACGGATACATAGCTTCCAGACTTTCAACAAAGCTGTAGGTCAGAGTGCCGTCCGAGTTCACTGCACGCCACATCAGGCCCTGCATTACACCAGATATCCACATGGATACGATGTACAGGACAACACCGATGGTGGCTGTCCAGAAGTGCGCCTCAATAAGCTTGGTGCTGTACATCTCTTTCTTGCCGTAGAGGGCAGGAATCAGAACATACAGAGAACCCATAGTTACCATGGCCACCCAGCCCAGCGCACCTGAGTGCACGTGGCCGATAGTCCAGTCGGTGTAGTGAGACAGAGCATTAACCGTCTTGATCGACATCATTGGACCTTCAAAGGTCGACATACCGTAGAAAGACAGGGAGACGATCAGGATACGGAGAATAGGATCGGTACGCAGCTTATGCCATGCGCCCGAGAGGGTCATCATACCGTTGATCATACCGCCCCAGGATGGCGCCAGCAGGATCAGCGAGAAGATCATACCCAGAGACTGGGTCCAGTCAGGTAGCGCGGTGTAATGCAGGTGGTGAGGGCCAGCCCACATATAAATGGCGATCAGGGCCCAGAAGTGCACTACCGACAGACGATAGGAATAAACCGGACGACCAGCCTGTTTGGGGATGAAGTAGTACATCATGCCCAGGAAGGCAGCAGTCAGGAAGAAGCCCACCGCGTTATGGCCATACCACCACTGAACCATCGCATCGATCGCACCGGGGTAGACCGAGTAGGATTTCATCATGGTGAAAGAAACCGGAATCGCGACGCTGTTAACGATATGCAGAATCGCTACCGTGATAATGAAGGCGGCGAAGAACCAGTTGGCCACATAGATGTGGCTGGTCTTACGCTTCATGATGGTACCGAAGAAGACGATTGCATATGCCACCCAGACCACGGCTATAGCAATATCAATCGGCCATTCCAGCTCGGCATATTCCTTACCAGAGGTAAAACCAAATGGCAGGGTCAGTGCGGCTGCAACAATGATCAGTTGCCATCCCCAGAAGGTAAAACTTGCCAGACCCGGCAAGAACAGGGACGTATGACAGGTACGCTGTACGATGTAATACGAGGTAGCAAACAGCGCCGATCCGCCAAAGGCGAAGATTACCGCATTAGTATGCAGCGGTCTCAGGCGACTGAATGTCAGAAATGATGTATCGAAGTTAAGTTCTGGCCATACCAGCTGGGCCGCAATAATGACCCCAACCAGCATACCCACGATACCCCAGACCACCGTCATGATGGAAAACTGGCGTATGACCTTATAGTTGTATGTTTCCATTGATCTCCCCTACTTACCGGATAGTATTTCGGCTAAGTGCTTTTGCATGGGCAGATTAATCACCCATAACGGGTGGTAGAATGCCCACACTGCGCATTTACGGACATGACTTAGGTCAATTAATTTATTGATCAATGGTATAAATGACACACTTACTGTGTGATTTCACACAGCCGTCATCAAATGACAGTGCCTAAAAAACGCCCCGAAATCGGGGCGTTTCCTTTTCTAACTATAATCAGGCGCTTATCTGACCTGCTCAACCATATAGTCTACGGCCGCGCGGATTTCGTCATCCGAGAATTCGGCGTGTCCACCCATGGCCGGCATACCGCCACGTCCCTCAAGGGCCGAACGATACAGGGTACTCATGCCGTAATTAATGCGGTAAGACCAGTCTTCCCGGTTACCCAGGCGTGGTGCGCGCGCAACACCCGTTTCATGACAGGCAAAACAGGCCGCTTTGTAGACATCGGCACCTGAGGTAACTGAAGCAACCGTTGTGGCTGGAGCCTCTTCTGGGGCAGGTGCTACTGTTTCGCTTACTTGAGGTTCACTTGATGCGGGCTCCTGGACAGGAGCGGGAGACTCGGTTGATTCAGAAGCTACCGGGGCCGGTGCTTCGGAAGATTCCTGAGCAGGGGCCTCTGATTCAGAGGCCCCGGTTTCAGAAGATGTATCACTTAGTTTTTTTTTACTGAAAAACCTGACTCATTCAGCATATAGATAATAGAGTCCTGCAGCTCATCATCTGACAGGGTGGGATCACCGCCCTTGGCTGGCATCGCACCGATACCACTGATCGCAGTCTTCAACAGACCATCCAGGCCTTTAGCGAAACGACCTTCCCACTGGCCTTTATCACCGATCTTAGGTGCGCCAAGAACGCCAGCACCGTGACAGGAGGCACACACACCTTCAACGACTTCCTTGCCAGAGCGGGCAACAGGACCAGCTGCTTCACCGGTAGCAACCTCACCAACAGGCTGGATATTCGCCAGGACCTGAGCTTCGTTGTTGATTTCACCCTTGGTGCTGTTCTGCTCATAAACACTGATCAGACGAGTAACCAGGAAGATTACTGCTGCCAGGAGAACGACAACGCCAAATACCATGGCGATTGGTGCCATTGAATCTTTATTTTCGTGCTTCACAACTTGCCTCCAGCTAGATAGACAACGGGATAAATCGCTGTGAAATCACCAGATTTCCCCCGAGTACCCCCAAAACAGCCGCGGATTATATGTCATATCACACAGCAAGGCCAAGATAAGAATGATCTGATGTTCCGGGAACCCTGAATCAGGGATCAGGACTGTTGCTCCAGATAGGCGCGCCAGCCCCCCAGACGGGTGATTTCAGTCGCCTCGGCAACTGCAAAGGATTCGCAGATAAAGCCCTGAACCCATTCACCCGCAGCCGTTTCAAGCATGCCGATACCCAGAGGCGCCGGGATACCTGCCACGAAAGAACCGAACTGATCCAGCGGAATGGCCCAGATCTCGATCTCAATAGCGGCCCCACCCTCATCACGTAACATACCGGGGCGGTATGGCGGACCACCTGGCAGGGCGTAGAGCCGATAATGCCCACTGGAACGGGTCTGCTCCAGCAGATAAGCACCCCGATCAGTTAACTGGTGATTCAATGGCAGACCTGAAAGATGTGCGCCACAGACCGCAACACGGGTCCAGCCCGGCGCCAGTGACTGCTGAGAAACCGCCTCCGGCAAGGGCAGGCCGGTTGCCCCCTGCGTTGTTGCTAACTCACGATGTAGCCGGTCACCCACATTCAGCAGGGCACGATCGGCAAAGGCCGGGGCAAACAGGGTCACACCAAAGGGCAAACCGTCCGACTGGAAGCCTGTGGGTACGGCCAGGGCACTGAAGTCGAGCAGGTTCATAAAATTGGTGTAGTAGCCAAGGTTGGAATTAAGCTGAATGGGATCAGCTTCCACTTCCTCAATGGTATAGCAACGGCCCGCTGTCGGAGTCAGGACGAAATCGACTTCACCCCAGACCGGGTCTGTCTTTCGCTTCAATGCCGCCAGCCTATACTGGGAGCGAAAGGCATCTGCGGCTGAAGGATGCTCCCCACCCTCGATGATTTTTCGGGTTACGGGAAATACGGCATCTGCCTGTTCTTTGATAAAGGATTCAATGGCGACATAGCGCTCGCTTACCCAGGGCCCTTCATAAAGCAGCCGCGCAGATTCCAGGAAAGGTTCAAAATCTATCTCCCGTTTCTTTCCACCCAGTGCCTCGAGTTGGGTTACGGCCTGGTAAAAGAGCTGCCCGCCTCCCTCATTACCAAAAAATTCGAGCTGCTCTTCACGAGGAACAGCAAAACTGAAATTACCCGCATCGAAGGCCGGCTCGCTGGATGGTGCTGGTCGTGCATATTCATCGGCGACATCAAACTGGCCCGCAACATCCAGCACCCTTTGCGCATCAGCAGCACACAGGGCGAATACCGAGACACAATCCAGCGAACGACAGGCCGGTACCACACCGCTGGTGCTCAACCAGCCCTTTGTAGGCTTCAGGCCAACGAGGTTATTAAAGGCTGCAGGCACGCGACCGGAGCCTGCAGTATCCGTTCCCAGGGAAAAGCTCACCTGCCCCATGGCCAGCGAAACGGCAGAGCCTGAGCTAGAACCGCCCGAGATATAGTCATAATTAAAGCTGTTATGACCGACGCCATAGGGCGAGCGCACACCCACCAGCCCGGTCGCAAACTGATCCAGGTTGGTTTTTCCAACCGGGATCGCACCCGCATCGATCAGGCACTGGACGACGAAGGCAGATTCGTCCGGGGTATAGGCATATTCAGCACAGGCGGCCGTAGTGGGCACACCTGCCAGATCAATATTGTCCTTGATTGCAAAGGGAATGCCGTAAAGTGGCTTAGCCTCTATATCGACAGGGCCGAGCGCATCCAGGTAATCCTGTATCTGTGCATCGCTTAGTTTCGTAATCCAGGCATTGTGATTCGGCTGTCGCTTGATGCGCGCCTGGATAGTTTCGATCACATCAGCAGGGGTAAAATTTCCTTCCACATAGCCTTTCAACAGGCTGGCAATATCCAGACTTAGTTCATTCAGTTCCATCATTGCCACCTATACTTCGTTTAACCTGAGTATGACCAGGGCCTGGCCGGCATGGACCGAGCTACCCTGCGAGCAGAGCACTTCTTCGACCACACCCTCCTCGTCCGATTCGATCGCAATCTCCATTTTCATTGCCTCGACCACGACCAGTTCATCTCCCGGCTCAACCCTGTCACCCGGCTTAACCGAGATCTTCCAGACACTGCTGGTCACGGGTGAGGCCACGGCGATACAACCCTCGGGAATATCAAAAGGTGCATCGCTTCCAGAAACCTCGTCTGGCAGTTGCTGCTCGAAGCTGGCCTGGCCAGTCTCTTCCCAGCGCTGACGCTCAGCATCGAAGGCGGCCTGCTGTTTCTGCTTGAAGGTATCGATCTCGGACTGGTTGTCCTGCAGGAACTGCTGATACTCAGAAAGCTTCAGTTTGGTTTCTTCAATCTTCAGGTTGACGCGTCCCAACGGGAAGTCCTCGCGCCACTGCGCCAGCTCTTCCTGGCTCACCTCGTAGAAACGAATCTGGTCAAAGAAACGCAACAACCATTGTTTACCGTCACGGAAATCCTGGGTCTGACGATAGCGATTCCACATCTGGATGGTACGGCCAACAAACTGGTAACCGCCCGGCCCTTCCATGCCATAGACACACATATAAGCACCACCGATACCGACGGCATTCTCTGGTGTCCAGGTGCGTGCAGGATTATATTTTGTCGTAACCAGGCGATGACGCGGATCGACCGGTGTCGCGACGGGGGCGCCAAGATAGACATCACCCAGGCCCATGACCAGGTAGCTGGCATTAAAGACCACATCGCGCACATCCTCGATAGACTCCAGTCCATTGATACGTCGAATGAATTCAATATTGCTGGGGCACCAGGGGGCATCAGGGCGTACCGACTGCATGTACTTGTCGATAGCCAGCTGCGTAGAAGGATCATCCCAGGACAGCGGCAGATGCACGATACGGCTGGGCACCTCCATGTCCTCGATGTCAGGCAATTCAGTCTCGGCCTTTTTCAGTAACTCGACCAGTTCAGACTGCGAAATAATCTTGCTGTCGTAATGCAATTGAAGGGAACGGATGCCCGGGGTCAGATCAATAATGCCTTCAATCGCCTGAGCTTTTACCCAGTCCATTAATGCATGGGCACGAAAACGCAGATTCAGGTCCAGCACCAGCGGACCATATTCCACCAGCATGTAGTTATCACCGGCCTGGCGATAACAGACAGCAACCGACTCATCACTCGCCTCTGCACGATACAACACGGGACTGGCCGACTCGTTCGGTACCAGTCCGGATACCTTAACTACATCTACCTCAAACAGTGACTTTAAGGTTTGCTCCTGCGCCTGTTCCATTGCCGCGGCCTCGTCCACCGAGATGCAATGGAAACGGACCGTATCACCCGGCTTGAGCTGCCCCATCTTCCAGAGCTCGGCCTGCACGATGGTTGCCGGGCAGACGAAACCTCCCAGGCTGGGACCATCAGGGCCAAGGATGATCGGCATATCTCCGGTAAAGTCGATGGCACCTATGGCATAGGCATTGTCATGAATGTTCGAGGGATGCAGACCGGCCTCACCACCGTCTTCACGTGCCCAGTCGGGCTTCGGGCCAATCAGGCGCACCCCGGTACGACTGGAGTTGTAATGCACCTCGTAGTCGGTGTTAAAGAAGGTTTCGATATCGGTATGGGTAAAAAAGTCCGGCGAACCATGCGGACCGTACATCACCCGGATATCCCAGTGCGTACCATATTCTGGAATCACACCAGCAGGTGCTGCTGCACACTCACCCAGGTCACTGCCGGCCATGTTCAGGCGCATCACATCACCCACCTGTAGTGCGCGTCCGGCATGCCCACCAAACTGCCCGAGAGTAAAGGTCGTACGACTGCCCATGTATTCGGGCAGATCAAAACCACCCTTAACCGCCAGGTAGGTACGGTTACCCGGGCCAGTAACACCACGCAACTTCAGCGTACTGCCCGCCTTAATCGCAACCGGCTTCCAGTATTCAATCGCTTCATCATCGAGCAGCGCCTTCATATGCGCGCCGGTCAGGGCGATCACGGTATCGGCATTAAACTTCAGGCTCGGACCCGTCACGGTCATCTCAAGCCCGGCGGCATCTTCGGCATTACCCAGCATGCGATTGGCCAGACGAAAGGCCAGGGGGTCCATCGGACCCGAGGGTGGCACACCAATATCCCAGTAACCGATACGCCCGGGATAATCGACAACAAAGCTCTGGGTGCCTGGTGAAACAACATCAATGGTTAATGGATTGAATTCAAACTTATCCAGGTAACGCGTGTAGTGATCACCCTTGATGAAGGTCTCGTCATCAAGGATCTGTGAGAGGTAGGCAAGATTCGATTCGATGCCATACAGCGCCGTATCACTGACCGCGGCCAGAAGTTTTTCACGTGCCGCTTCGCGATCATCACCATGGGCGATCACCTTGGCAATCATGGGATCGTAGAACGCAGAAACCTCGCTGCCCTGCTCTACCCAGGTATCGACACGGACATCTTCAGAGAACCGCATCTCGGATAACAGCCCTGCACAGGGCTGAAAGTTTTTACCCGGATCCTCGGCATAGACTCGCACCTGCATCGAACTGCCACGGGGTGCATGCTGATAGGTATCTATAAATGTCGTGTCACCCGCAGCTGCGCGTACCATCCATTCGACAAGATCAACGCCTGTCACTTCTTCAGTGACACCATGCTCTACCTGCAGGCGGGTGTTGACCTCGAGAAAATAAAACTCATGGGTCTTTGCATCAAAGACATATTCCACCGTACCGGCAGAGCGATAGTTCACCGCCTCGCCCAGGCTGACAGCAGCAGTCATTAAACGTTCGCGCAACTCATCACTAATACCTGGCGCTGGCGTTTCTTCCACCACCTTCTGGTTACGTCGCTGCACTGAGCAGTCACGTTCACCCAGGGCAACCACCCTGCCCTTACCATCACCGAAGATCTGCACCTCGATGTGACGCGCCATCTCGACATACTTTTCCAGGAAGATACCGCCCTGGCTGAAGTTGGAACGTGCCAGACGCTCTACCGAATGAAAGGCATCAGACAATTCTTCTTCGGACCAGCAAAGCTGCATGCCGATACCGCCACCACCGGCAGTACTTTTAAGCATGACGGGATAGC
The DNA here is from genome assembly GCA_964641615.1 of uncultured Ectothiorhodospiraceae bacterium. Classification (GTDB taxonomy): domain Bacteria; phylum Pseudomonadota; class Gammaproteobacteria; order J044; family J044; genus JANTGN01. Next base: position 18,757 of record CAZXNH010000030.1, read on the forward strand.
CGATACGAATCGCTTCCTGCTTGGCATGCGCCAGGTCATCCAGCAAACCCGTACCCGGCAACAGCGGCACACCGTTTTCTGCCGCCAGGGTGCGCGCGGTATGCTTGAGACCAAAGTCCCGCATCTGCTGGCCCGTAGGGCCGATAAAGGCAATGCCTTCCTGTTCACAGATTTCTGCAAACTCGGCATTCTCACTCAGGAAGCCGTAACCGGGGTGGATGGCCTCGGCACCCTGCTCCTTCGCAACCTCCAGTATCTTTTTATAATCCAGATAACTCTCGGATGCAGGAGCAGGCCCTATGCATACGGCCTCGTCGGCCTGGGTGACGTGCAGCGAGGCCTTGTCGGCCTCGGAATATACCGCCAGCGACTGTATGCCCATATCCCTCAGGGTACGGATAATGCGACAGGCAATCGCGCCACGGTTGGCAATCAATACTTTCTTAAACATGGCGTTTTATCTTTATCATGACGAGTCGTCTCGCCGTTCACACCAGTTCACCGGGTCGTCCCGGTGACTTAATCCCAGATCAGTACTTCAATCGGCGTCGGGTTATAGGCATTACAGGGATTGTTCAGCTGTGGGCAATTGGAAATCAGCACGACGACATCCATTGCGGCCTTCATCTCAACATACTTGCCCGGTGCAGAAACCCCATCAGCAAAACTCAGACCACCATCAGCTGTGACCGGGACGTTCATAAAGAAGTTGATGTTATGCGTAATATCACGCTTGGTCATGCCGAACTCTTCATTCTCGGCGACAGCCAGCATCCAGCTATCACGACAGGCATGCATGCATTTCTTGTCCAGTGCATAACGCACGGTATTACTCTCAGTGGCACAGGCGCCACCCACGGTATCGTGACGACCACAGGTGTCAGCCGTGATTTCGAGCATCAGGTTCTGTTCGTTAGATAGCAGACGCGTGCCTGCTGAAAGATAAACATTACCCTGCTCGCGAATAGTATCCACGGCACTGTAACGTTCACTAGGATCTTTGGCGTTGTAAAAGAGCGTGTCTGCTGCCTGGTTACCCTCAAGATCCAGGATACGGAAGGTCTGGCCGGCCTTGACGACTTTCATGTAGTAATCACCGGCAGGTACCATCTCGCGATCGATAGCGTCTTCAGCTTTGAGTGTACTTTCTTTAATCATGGCAGCAGCCTCCACCCAGGTGGAAGATCTCGTTGTTCTGGAAACCACGCTGATTCTCTGGCCTGAAGTTCAGGCAGAAATCATCCGATGCAACTTCAGCAGCCTGCCTTATCTGATAGGTAATCGACTTGCGCGGATATTCTTCTGCATTACTCAATGGATGCGGGCAGGTGTGCATTAATACCAGGGTATCCATTTCGAAACGCAGCTCGACATAGTCACCTGCCTTGCTGTTGTTCTCCAGGTATTTCAGATTGCCTTCATCATCAACACCGACCGCACTGAACAGGTTCAGATTGGCCGCCATATCTTTCTTGCCCAGACCATACTTGGCCAGTTCAACCAGGAAACTGTTGTAACCGTTCTGGTTCCAGTCGTTGTGATATTCCTGATAAGTGCGCTCGCCCCACTTTGCCTTCACCATGTCTTTCGTGGTGTTGCCGCAGACGGTTTCATGCCAGCCAACCGAGTCCTCAACAATGGAGCAGAAGATTCGCCCCATGTCGGAATAAAGACAATTGCCTTTCGTAAGTTTGAAGGTGTGCTGACATTTCAGTGTGTCGGGCGCGTTATAACGCTCGAGCAGATTTACCGGGTTATAAAACAACATACCAACATTGGCGCCACCTTCGTTATCGATCAGACGTAGCGAAGTGCCCTTGCGCATATTCAGGGACCAGTGACAGGCACCTGCCAGCTGATCTTCGTAAAGCACCGTTCCTGGCTCGGGGGAATTTGTATTTTCAGTCATGTTTTATCTCCAGATACATTTGACTGTCTTGGGTTATGTTTTTAGTAGTAATCATCATCGCCTTATACCTGTTTCATATCAGTTTCAGGCAAAGGATGAAGCTGGGGAATAATTGCCGTGGACATCAGCAGCTTGCCGCTACGCACACCACGGCAGGTCGTCATGCGGTTAGCAATCATTTTCAATTTTCTGGCCGGTCCCTGGACCAGGATAACGGCCATGGTCTGTTTCTGTTCGAGGTTTACATTTAATGCACTGATCACCTCGTCGATATATTCGTGCTGCAGGTCAGACAACTGCTTCTGTACGCCGGGTATCGAGTGGTCATAAACGATATTGATGGTGCCGGCCATGATGTCCTGACCCAGCTCTTCACGATGCTCGGTCAGCTGATGATTAATCATGTCGGCAATGGCCTGAGAACGACTCTCAAAGCCGCGTTCGACCACCATGCCATCGAGCTGCATTAACAACTCTTCTGGCAGGGAAACACTGATGCGCGCAACACCACTGTTATGACTAACGGCTGCCTGACTCATGCCGCCAACTCCAGCTTATCAATCCAGGCATTAAGAATATTCGCCGAACGATTAAGATACTCATCCATTATCGGCTGACTCTGATCGACAACCTTCTGCGCATCAACGCCATTATCCGCCATGTAATCCACGTTATTCAGGCACATCACTTCGATTAGCGGGTAATCGACTTCCACGTGATACTGAAAACCATACACGTTGTCCTGATAACGAAATAACTGGCAGCCCGTCAGTTCAGAACTGGCAAGGTTCACGCAGGCTGGCGGTGTTTCAAAGAAGTCACCATGAAAATGAAAGGCCTCTGCTGTATCGGGATGATGCTTCATCAGCGCATCCTGCCGGCCCTGCTCGTTGACACGGATATCAAACCAGCCCAGTTCCTTCTGATCGTTCTGCTTTACTTCACCGCCCAGCGCAGTAGCAAGCAGCTGCGCGCCCAGGCAAAGACCAATCACTGGCAGACCTGCTGCAACAAAACCCTTAATAAGGTTTATCTCATCAGCAAGATAGGGATAGGTGTCAGTTTCATAAGCACCCTGGGCACCACCGAGCACGACAAGTCCTGCATATTCTGCAGGTTGCAGCGATGCATAATCCGCCTCCCATCCCAGCATTTCTTCCTGATCATACCCGCGCATGGCAATCAGTCTGCCCAACTGACCTGAGCCTTCTTTTGCATCGTTACGTATGACCAATACCTTGCTCATGAATACTCCTAGAACAGGTGACTATAGCGCTCAATCTCCCACTCGGAGATAGTCTGGTGATAGGCGTTCCATTCCTGGCGCTTGTAGGTAATAAACTCATCACGTAGTTCCTTACCCAGAGCCTCGATCACAAAGGGGTCGGCCTCGAAGGCATCGATTGCTTCGAGCAGGTTCTTGGGTAGAAACTCTATACCACGCGCATTGCGCTCTTCTTCAGTAAGTTCGTACAGATTATCTTCCTGCGGCGCACCCGGGTCGATACCTTCCTTAATACCTTCCAGGCCAGCAGCCAGCGCCAGGGTTGCAGCAAGATAAGGGTTGACTGCGCCATCAGCATTACGCGATTCGCAGCGACCACCGCCCATGGGGACACGAATAGAATTGGTACGGTTATTGGAACCGAAGGAATTAAAGACTGGCGCCCAGGTGAAGTAAGGCATGTCACCCTGACGCACCAGTCGCTTGTAACTGTTTACGGTTGGGGCAAAGGTCGCACACAGCGCCTTGCCATGTTTAATAATGCCGCCGATAAACTGATAACCGATCTCGGTCAGGCCCAGTCCTTTCGGATCATCCTTGGGGTCACAGTCGAACAGGTTTTCACCAGTCTCAAGATCATAGAGCGACATATTAAAGTGCGCACCATTACCGGTCTTATCCGCAAAAGGCTTGGGCATGAAGGTCGCGATCAGACCTTCCTGCTTGGCATATTCCTTGGCCATCATGCGCAGGAAGGTATAGCGGTCGCAGGTGGTCAGAGCATCGGCATACATGAAGTCGAATTCATACTGGCCATTGGCATCTTCGTGATCGAAAGAATACAGATCCCAGCCCAGATCATTAATACTGGTTGCCATCTTGTCGAGCCAGTTAAACTGGTCCAGGAATGCACGCGCGTCATAACAGGGCTTGGTTAGCTTATCGTCAGGGTTAGGTACTTCGAGCGAACCATCTTCATGCTGTTTCAGTACAAACAACTCTGCCTCGATACCCAGGTTAAAACCAAAACCCATCTCGGCGGCCTTTTCCTGCATGGCCTTTAACGCGACACGTGTGTTCAGCATGTACGGCTTGTCATACAGGGTATTGTCGGCAGGCATCCAGGCCACTTCTGGCTGCCAGGGCAACTGAATGATGTGATCAAGATCAGGCACTGATGCTATCTCGTCATCATTTGGCGCCTGCCCAAGACCATCCAGCGCATAACCGGTATACAGCTCAGATCCATGCGCCATATGCTGCAGGTGATGGATAGGTACCACCTTGCCCTTGGGTATACCATGAATATCCACATAGGTGCCCATGCAGTACTTCACGCCCTTGGCCTTAAGTTCTGCCTGAATATGTTTAATATCGTGTTCGCTTTTCACTGGTTTTACCTGGCTATAGAAATAGATTCGTTATAGGCATGCGGCAATGGCGACTCTTCGCTCATGCCTTTACGTACGGTTGCACTGAGGTCTTCCACCATCCAGGCAAACAACTGTTTACCCTTTTCCCTGCTCGCCAGGCTTGGCTTGCCGGTTACACCATTGGTACTGGTACGATTCACCGGGTGTGAGAAAACACAGTCCTCGGTACGGTCCTCATCATCGCTGTCTGCAATCAGTGATTCACGAACCATGGATGGGCTCAGGGCCATCATCAGGGAAGTTTCTGCATCATTGGCATGCCAGTCCTCGGCATCATGAAAGTGCTGCTCACGCACACGCTCGCTGATCGAAGCAGAATTAATCACGGCAACCATGAAGCCATCATGCTCCGCGCGCAGCATCTCCAGGGCACAACGTAGTGGTGCGAAGTTGGTGACGTGCGTATTGATAATGAAGAAACGCTTAAAACCCGAGGCATGCACCCAGTCACCAATCTGCTTGACTACATCAATCATGGTCTTGGGCTGTAAGGCAATTGTGCCTGGCCAGCGTTTTGAATGACCAATCGAACAGCCATAAGGAAGCGTGGGCAGCAGGGCAACATCCGTCTCCTCTGCAACCGCCTTGCAAAGATGTCTTGCGATCTCGGCATCCATACCACAGCCCATATGCGGGCCATGTTGTTCCGTAGCGCCAACAGGAAGCATGGCGGCGTCGATGCCTTTTTCCGGCAGACGGCCAATTTCTTCCCAGGTCATCTGGTACCAGTCATTCATCTTTAGAAGACGCTCTCGACTTCATCATCAACGGGCACCATGCGCACCATGTTCAGGTGATCCTCACTGATTTCATCGCCCTCTTGCGGCGGATGTATCAGTTCTTCCAGTCGCTTCTTGGTGGCAAGAAACTCAGGCGACAATAACTGCTCCGGTGAACGTGGTTGCGGTACAGGCACCTCGATCAGTTCCTGTACCTCACCCGGATGCGCCTTCAGCACAAGAATTCGGTCTGCCAGATAAATCGCCTCATCCAGGTCATGAGTAATAAACAACACCGTGATATCGATGTTCTTCCAGATTTCCATGAGATAGGCCTGCATCTTGGCGCGCGTCTGTGCATCCAGTGCGCCAAAAGGCTCATCCATTAAAAGAATACGCGGCTGGTTTGCCAGGGCCCGGGCAATGGCAACTCGCTGTTTCATACCACCGGATAACTGGTGGGGATAACTGTTGGCAAACTTGGACAGGCCCACGAGATCAATCCACTGCAGCGCCTCTTCCTCAGATGTCTCTTTGGTATGTCCGGACATCTGCAATCCGAACATGACGTTCTTCTTAACCGTAAGCCAGGGAAACAGGGTATAGCCCTGGAAGACCATGCCGCGGTCCGGACCGGGGCCATGCACTTCCTTGCCATCAAGCAGCATCTGACCCGAACTGGGCGTTTCCAGACCGGCAAGGATTCGGATTAGCGTCGACTTGCCGCAACCTGATGGGCCGATCACGCAAACGAATTCACGTTTATGCGTTTTGAAGTTGATGTCCTTGAGTGCGGTCACCGTGCTTGTCGGTGTCTCGAACTCCTTGCCCAGGCCTTTTACCTCGAGTATGACGGGACGTTCTTTTAGCCGTGTAAAACGATCTCTGACTTCATCGTCCTGGTCCAGGTAACTCGGCAGATCCAGCATATGATTCATGATGTTTAATCCTTGTATTCGCGATCAGGCCTTGGCTGCCTGTTTCTGCCATGGGAAGAGTCGACGTCCGAAATAGGCCAGGATCAGATCGGTGGTGAGGCCGATAATGCCGATGATCATGATGGCGGCGAACACATTGTCGAAATTCTTATAACGGGCCTGCTGCGTGATAAACCAGGTAATACCTGAACTGGTCCCGATCAGTTCAGCAACAATCAGGTAAGTCCATGCCCAGCCAAGCAGGATGCGCATGTCACGGTAGAGATCCGGGAGGATGCCGGGGATAACCACCCGGTACAGCAGCGATTTGTTTTTTGCTCCCAGAGTCTGCGCCGCCTCGAGTAATGCAGGGTCGAGCTTACGGGTCGTATTGGAAACCACCAGCACCTGCTGGAAGAAGGTACCGATAAAAATGATCGCAATCTTGGGCGCGTCATGGATGCCCAGGATGGCTACTGCCAGGGCGCCGAAGGCCGGTGCGGGCAGATAGCGGAAGAATTCTATAAAGGGTTCGAACAGGCGCGAGAAGAAATCGTAGGTGCCTGCGAGTATGCCCAGGGGCACACCGATCAATGATGATAGAAAAAAGCCCCAGAAGATGACCTGGATACTGTTCCAGAGGCTCTCGTGCAACCAGTTCTCAGTGCGTCTTTTGGGCTCTGTGGTAAAAGCGGTATAAAAAGCGACGGCAACTTCGTGCGGTGCCGGCAGGTAAATGGGATTCGCCCGATTACCCTGAGGCATGGCTTCGCCTTTTTCGACAACAGTAAACGTTTCCTTTTCAAACAACTCCCTGTCGACCAGCATACCTTCCTTGAAGTAGGAAACGGCACCCGGGTCTGTAATTTCGACCTTCGGGTGCCATAACCAGGGTACGTAACTAACCAGGCTCCAGAGCAGAAGGGGCAAGAGGAAGCTCATCACGGTCACCATGAGGCGTGACCTGGGCCTGAGCTCCTTACGTACTGCAAACCACTGTGTAGGTGTTTTTGTACTCATGCGCCTTCCTTACTCCGGGCCTGTTAAATTACATTTCGCTCATCAGAGAAGGATCAATGTAGGCACCGACGTCTTCTGGTTTGTCATAGACCTTGTTGGCAACGTTAAAGTCGTCAGAGATCTTTGAAGAACCGTAGATAGAGGTGAAGCCTTCACCCTCAACCATAAACTTCATGGCTTCTTCCAGGGTCAGGATATTGGTGCCGCCAATGAATGACTTGTATTCCGCAGGATCAAGACCAACACGTGAGGCCATAATCTTCACGGCATCATCGGTAGTCGCAGGATCCTTCAGATAATCCACGGCGCGGTACCAGACCTTGATGACCTTCTTCCAGTCATCACGACGTGCTGCCAGGCTTTCAGGAGAAACGCACAACAGGTCGTAGATCAGGCCGGGCTCATCCGCACTGGTGTAGATCGCCTTTGAGCCAGGAACCAGCTGCAGTGCCTGACCAGAGCTTGGCTGCCAGGCCACGACGGCATCCACTTCACCAGAAGCCAGAACCTGAGGAGTTTCATTGGTAGGTACGTTCACCAGTTCGACATCAGACTCGGTCATGCCCGCCTTTTCCAGGGCGTTTAGCAGCAGAAGGTGGCCGACGAAACCGATTTCAACGCCGACCTTCTTGCCCTTCAGTTCCTTAACAGAACTAATGCCAGGACCTGCGATGACCATGTCGTTGCCGTTACTGTAATCGTTCATCAGAATCATGACGCTCTTGGCACCAGTAGCACCGGTAACCAGGGCATCACCATTGGTCATACCAACGCCGTCGAGCTTGCCGGCAGCAAAGGCATCCATGGAAGCAACGTAGTCGAACCATTCAAATTCAACATCAACGCCTTCTTCCTTGAACCATTCTTTGTCAATGGCGATTTCCCATGCCACCCATCCAGGCCAGTCGCTATAACCGATCTTCAGTGGTTCAGCGGCCTGAGCCATAGAACTAATAGCCAGAGAGGCAATCAGTCCCATAAACAAACGCTTTACTGCAGTCTTCATCTAAGTCCCCTTAGTATTACGATTTCAGAAAATGGTATTACTGACAGAGCAAACCCCATGCCAAGAAAGGTTTTGCTCTTGCAGGACAGGGCTTTGCAAGGAACGGGCCGTCAGAAAAAGGGGGATGGGACGTCAAACTGCCCCGCTTTGGTGCATCAACAATCAATAAACCACTTTAATGCACCAGCTCATGACGCAAATAGTTCAGAAAGGCTCGTAGAAGACTGGCATCCCAGTTGCAGGAGGTTTAGACCTGGCTATCCAAAGAAGACCGTTCATGGAACAAAGACTGTTTAAGACCCTCTGGGGACATACCAGTGATTTTGAGTCGGCCATCAACCGGGCCCGGCGTGCCGAGTTTCACGGTATCGAGGGACCGGCCCCCGGTGATGCCAGACTTGCGCGTGAGCATCAGGCCCTGCTCGATGAGGCCGGGCTGGATTACATCGCCGAAATCACCACCGCAGGCACCTATGTTCCTGACCGACATGCCACGCTTTCAGAACACCTCGAGTCGCTGGACCGCAAACTCAACCAGAGCCTGGAGATGAAGCCACTCTTTATTTCCTGCCTGGGCGGCTGTGATGCCTGGCCGGAAGATATGAGCCTGGAGTTTTTCTCACGGGCCATGGAACTGGCCGACAGGCACAACATAACCATTAGTTTTGAAACCCACCGGGGCCGGCCCTTCTTCAACCCCTGGGTTACCCAACGCATCGTTGAACAACTTCCCGACATCAGGCTTACCTGCGACTTCAGTCACTGGTGCGTCGTCTGTGAACGTCTCATGGATACCGAGATCGATGTCATCGAAGCCATAGCGCCCCATGCCCATCATATTCATGCGCGCGTGGGCTATGACCAGGGACCACAGGTGCCACATCCCGAGGCACCGGAATATCGAACCGCATTGCGGGCCCACCAGGGCTGGTGGGAATTACTCTGGCAAAGCCAGCTGGAACGAGGCTATGAGACGACTACCATGACACCGGAATTTGGGCCTGATGGTTATTTGCACGAGGCACCATTTACCCGGGAACCGGTTGGCGAACTCTGGCAGATCAACCAGTGGATGGCGCACGAAGAACGTCGACATTTCGCAGAATTTATGCAGGCCCAGGCGATGCCTAAGCTGGCGTCCTAGCCTCGGCCTCCTCCCGGAAGCCTTCCAGTATGGCCGCCGTGCTGACCAGCAGCGCCCCGGTGATTTCAATCATTGTTAGTGACTGACTCAGGATGATGACAGAAGAGATCACCGCGACCACCAACTCCATGACGATGATAATCGAGGCTCGCCCCGCCTCCAGGTGCGTGACGCCCCACTGGGTACCAAAGGTGATCAGCATCAGGAAGATAATCCCGTAAGCCGCCGCCTGCAGAATGACCGTCATATCCGATGGCCAGGCAACACCTGGGGTGAACAACAGGTAAGCGCCCATCATCACCACCACACCAAAAAACATGGCACTGACCTTGCTCCCTAGCGGCAAGGTTTGAGAGGCAGAGGCACGAAAGACAATATTATTCATAGCGAAGGCAAACCCCGAGCCGATGGCCATCAGGTCCAGCCAACTCGGAGACGCCCTGAAGATTTCAGGTCCACCCAGTATCAGCACACCACCGCTGATGGCTGCGGCCAGGGTAAGGCCGCGCATAAGATCGATCTTTTCGCCCAGAAAGATGCGACCGCCCAACACACTCCAGATTGGCAGCAGGTAGAACAGGATCATCACCCTGACAACGTCACCGTAAAACAGGGCATTCTGAAATAAGAGGTTGGCCAGGCCACCGAACAGGGCGATGAGGGCGAGGTGATGAAAATGACCCGGCCATTGCCTGCGTTGTGTGAACATGACGGGCAGCAGCACGGTGACCGCACTCAGAAAAATAATGAATACCATAGGCGGGCCGTTAAGCCCCTGTGATTCAAAATAATGCAGTGGCAGCCAGGTCAGCCCCCAACCTATAGAGCTGAGAAGCAATACCCAGACGGGCAAAGAGATTCGTTTCATGCGGGCAGCTTACTCGTAAAATTCAGGAAAGGGACGACAGTTTTTATAGAAGTGCATGTCGTGGTTGGGCCAGATGATAGCGCCCGTCTCGTTCGCCAGTTTCTTGAGTTTACGGATACTACCAATCGCCATGTCTTCACGGTCTTCCCAGCAGACACCCGGCGCGATTTCATCGACCAGGTTTTCTTCCAGATCGGCAGCATCGCCTGCCAGCAGTATCGGCGGCCCTTTGGGCAACTCGATCAGCATCGACATGTGCCCGGCCGTATGTCCCGGTGACTCTATGGCACGCACGCCCTGGATCAGGTCGTATTCCTCGGCCTGAACCTGCCAGCGATAATCCCCGTCAAAATCATCCTGGAAATAAACCTCATCGGCCTGCTCCCTGGCCGCACACAACTCGTGTTCATGCACATGAATCTCGGCATGGGCCATGTCGCAAAGGCCACCGCCGTGATCAAAATGCAGATGACCAACAAAGACCAGGTCGACATCCAGAGGCTGCAGCCCGAGTTCGGCCAATCGATTTGGCAGACGCTGCTCTTCGGTCATCTCGGGCGGACCAAAGGGAAAGGCCTCGTTTTCGTAATACTGTTTTTTCAGTTCCGGGTTACTGATCTTGCTGTAATCACAACCCACGTCATAAAGAATGCGTCCATTAGTCGTTTCGATAAGATAGGCCAGTATCGGTGCCTCGATGATCTGACCCGCCCCGCGCCCACGTGTCGACAGCGTCTTCTCATATTTATGGGTGCCGGTTAGCAGTGGCCAGAATTTCTTAACCTGGGTCATGAGCGTGTCCTAGTGAGTCGTCAGAAAGGAGACGCCATCGACGCCTGCAAATGTCCTGCCACGGTCATTCATAACCGGAGCATCGCTTTCTTCATCGGCATGCAAAGCCCTGCGAACTCGATAATGATGATACGAACCCAGCAGGTTTTTAAAGGGCAGCATCTGGCTGTCGTCACCACCATAGGTTTCTGCGTGGAAAGCCGGTAGCTGATACCAGGGCACCGTTGGCCGTTGATGATGCGCATTGTGATAACCAAAATTCAGCACCAGCAGGTTGAGCCAGGGATAGCGCGTCGAGAACAGGTTGCTAAAGGTGTTGCGATGCTCGTAGTCGCGGTCGAAACGTTTTGCCTCCTCACCTCGTTCCTGGTCCAGTGTCTCGAATACCTCGAAGGTATGCTGATGCGCATCCATGAAACGCATGATGTGCAGGAACAGCATGTAGGCTACTGGATAGAAGATAAGCACCTGCCAGGAAATACTGGCCAGGATGACAAAAAAGATCATCCGACTTAACAGAACCAGGATGACACGCTGCCTGCGCTGTCTTCTGCTTGCCAGGGTAAAGGGCAGGATCAGGACCAGGGCGTGCATCATGATGTCCACGGCGGGGATATAGGCCCATTCCAGTACCTCAATCAGCCTTGCCAGTGCGGGGCGCTGTTCGAGCCGGGTTCTATAGTCGAATGCCACGACATCCGCCTTATCCACATGATGTCGAAAATGCTTGCGCCTGACATCCTCGTAATCGCTATAGGCAGAACCAACAAGCCACAGCAACATCTCGCCCAGCCTTCCGTTCCAGTCGTTACTGGCGAATACCGTGTTATGCGCACACTCATGCACCAGATAAGCACCGATGACCATGGAATGTGCAGTGAGCAGTATGCCGGGCACTGTCCACCAGCCTACAGGCTGCATAATCATCCACAGCCCGGCCAGATGGCCAAAAACTGCATAGGACAGTGCCAGGCTATGGGGTAATGCCCCACCAGGCTCACGCCAGATAGACAGGCAGTTTCTGACTGGTGCAGACATGACTTCAGGCGACCTCGTAGATTTTGCGCAGGCTGGTCTCGAGGGCGTTCAGGGTGCCTTCGATGATCATTCGCCCCTTTTCAGCACTGGCGCCCTGTGCAGGGGCCAGCACGCCCGAAGGGGGTACACCTGCTCCATCCTGCGGGTAGTGATCAAAGGCATCAAACCGGGCAGGCCCATCAACGGGAATCTTGTCTTCACTAACCAGTTCCGGATGCCAGTACAGCATCATCGAGGTCTCGATCAGGGCAGCATGTTCCAGATCATAGCCAGGGAAGTCTCCGTCGAATACGGCATCGAGTACCGACTGTGGACAGAAGTCCCAGTACTCCGTCCGCACCACCTTCATGGCATGCCTACTCAGAGCACATTCGCGCTGTGCCAGTTCAATGCCTTCGGTCAGGAACCACTGGTTCTCATAATGCCCGTCGAGTACAACCAGCTTTTCCACCCCGTGACGTGACAACTCACGCAGGATATCGGTGGTCATATTCATTAGTGTCTGCCCATCCAGACTGGTTGTCCCGGGAAAGGTCTGGCCACCGCCCGACCTGGCCTGCGACTTGTAGCCATAACTGAGCGTGGGCAGAACCATCCCCCCCAGCCGCTCAGCCAGGGACTCAGCCATGCGCGTGGCAAAAATGGCATCTGTGCCCATCGGCAGGTGCGGGCCATGTTGCTCATGGGCTCCAACAGGTAGAAACAGGATGGGACTCTCCTTCAGACGTGCCTCGTACTCTACCCAGGGTATCTGGTCTGTTCTGATCATTTGCTTATCTCATCAGCGAGCCGCCATTGGGACTCAGTACATCACCGCAGTAAAAACCGGCATGCTCGGAGGCGAGAAAGACAGCCGTTGCGGCAATCTCCTCCGGTCTACCGAAGCGCTGCATGGGAATATCCAGTTCCCGTTCCATCTGCTCAGGTGTCTTAATCTCGGAACGAAGCATTTCTGTATCACAGGGCCCGGGCGCGATCGCATTAACACGAATAGTCGGTGCAAACTCGCGCGCCATTGAGCGTGTCAGGGTGATCATGCCACCCTTGGCAGCGGTATAAGGCGTAAATCCGGCACGGCCCAGATAACCCAGCTCGGAGGCGATATTAATAATGCAGCCGCCACCCTTTTCGAGCATGCCGGGCAGGACCTGCTGACTGCACAGGAACACTGATTTCAGATTAACGCCCAGGGTCTGGTCCCAGTCCTCCTCACTCAATTGAAGAAACGGTTTCGGCTGACTGATACCGGCGTTATTGACCAGCACATCAATAACACCCAGCTCATCACTGACTTGTTCGACCATTTCAGAAACTGCATCTGCACGACTCACATCAGCCTGGCAGAAAATTGCTTCATCTGAGGTTCGCACACACTGTTCCAGGAGTTCCGGCAGATCCCCGGGCATATCCCGGTCATTTATCGCCACATTGGCACCGGCTTCCGCAAAGGCTAGTGCAATGGCCCTGCCTATACCCTGCCCCGCTCCGGTAACCAGCACGGTTTTATTACTTAAATCACATTGCATAAGGCACCTAGACGATACTCAGGAATGACACGCCATGGGCACCAACAAAACCATCGGCGCGCTCTGGCCCGGTACCCACATCGCCATAGTCATGAACGAAGATGCGACGGGTACGGTTTACATGGATGGTTTTCAACAATTCGCGGTAAGGAAGAATCTGCGGGTGCTGCGCGCCAAACAACTCATTGTGCAATGCCGGCAGCCGATACCAGGGCACACCAGAACGCTCATGATGCGCGGTGTGATAACCAAAATTCAGGTTGATCAGATTAAGGACTGGCCAGCGTGTTGAAATAAGGTTTGAGTAGGTATGGTCTACATCATAGGCCTTATCTCTACCCTCACCCGGCACTGGTTCCCGTGGGTCTGTAACGAAATAGGCCTCGTAGGTATGCGCGAAGGCATCGGCCAGAAACAGGGCCTGCAGGAACAGGACATAGGCAATGGCATAGGCCAGTAGCGACCAGGGCGATAACTGGAACATTGCATAGAACAGTGCCAGGCGTGTGAACAACACCAGGGTCATCCTGCCTCTTTCCCCATGATATTGCTCGTCGGTGAAGGGACGAATCATCACCTGGGCATGCATGATCAGTTCCACTGCCGGGATATAGGCCCACTCCAGGGCAATGACGACGCGTTTCAGCCAGGCAGGTCCCTTTTCCAGAAACGCCTGGTAATCAAAGCAACTCACATCGGCGCGATCGCGGTGATGCCTGACATGCATATGCTGTATCCGCTCGAAGGATGCATAAGCCGCACCCAGGAGCCAGAGCAGCATTTCAGCTACTCGGGCATTGACACTTTTTGACCTGAAAAGGGTCATGTGCCCACATTCGTGCACCAGATACGCGCCAACCACCATCGAATGCGCTGTGAGCAACACGCCCAGCACAACGAGCAACAATGAAGGCTGGACCAACAACCAGAGGCCCGCAATATGGCCAGGAACCGCGTAGGCAAAGGCTATTGAGTTGGGTAGCACCCCCTCAGGATCACGCCAAAGACCCTTTTTCTTCGTTACTGTGCCGCTCACAGCCGTCACTCCAGAAATCACAATGTGGAGACAACTGCAAAACTAGTGCCAGATTTAACGGTATTTTTAATCCTATTTTTATCATATCCTGTACGCAGGCTTTTCCTGGATTCGAATTTGAATACTCGCACAGCACAACGCATCGCCTTTGTTCGCGCCCTCAAAGAGATGGACGCCTACTGGCTGAACTTTCTTGAGGAACAGGATTTCTATGATCTGAATTATTCTGATTTATTCACCGGCCTCTGGCTGCGAGGTGAGCCGGTCACCAAGACTGAAGCTGGTCAGTTCATCAAACACCTGGGAGCCCAGACAGCAAAGAAATATATCAACCGTGCCGTTTCCATGGGCTATCTGGAAGAACTGGAAAACCCTGCGGATAAACGCTCACGCCTCATTGCCCTCTCCCCCAGACTGGAAAAAGGCCTGACCAACTTTTTTGATCACACCATCGAGTCGTTCAAACAGGTACTCATCTAATACAACGCTGGCTTAATAACTGACCTATATCAAGCAATTCGCGAAAGCCCGCGCATTCCATGGCGTCTATATTTATTGTGTTAGTTTGACCTGAACCACCGAGTAAGCCATGCCGAATAAGAAACAGCGCCTGGGCCTGACCCTGCTTACCGCTATGTTTGCGCTGAGCGCCTATGCCGAGCCCATCAAGGTTGAACTCTTTTTTGAGCCTGACCTGGATAATGGCCAGTACGTCTATGAGATTTGCGCCTCCTGTCACCTGCCCGAGGGCTGGGGCAATGCCGATGGCACCTTTCCACAACTGGCCGGACAGCACACCAGCGTACTGATCCGTCAGCTCACACACATTCGCAAGGGACACCGCGAAAACCCACAGATGTACCCTTTCGTGCAGGAACGCGTAGTGGGCGGCTACCAGGCACTGGCCGATGTGGTGGCCTATATCACCACCCTGCCCATGACTCCGGAACACGCGAAAGGCCCCTGGCCCAAGGGCTCTTCGGAATACAGCCATGGCAAACGCATTTACAACCGCAACTGTGCAGGCTGCCACGGCAAGAAAGGTGAAGGTAATAATGCGGTTGCCTATCCCCGACTACAGGGACAACACTACAGTTACATGATGCGCCAGGCCGAACAGGTCAGCCAGGGACTGCGCGAAGTCGACCCTGCGATGATGGCGGTAGTGAAAAACCTCGACCCGAAGGAACTACAGATGTCTCTGAACTACGTTTCACATCTCGAAGTTCCTGAAGAAGACCTTGCGCCTTCAACCGAATGGCGCAACCCCGATTTCAAGTAAGCCGACTATTAGATAAGAGCAACGACCATGAGCTCAAAAATGAACCGACGCGATTTCCTTCAGATCAGTGGACTTTCCGTACTGGCCGCCAGTAGCCTTGGCAGCGCCATTGCTGACGATAAAGCACCGAAGTCCGCCCACGTTGCCGGACCCTCGTTCGGCCCGGCGCCGATTCCAGCCGCGAAAGGCCCGCGCGCCGTTGTCGTGGGTGGTGGCTGGTCGGGCCTGACCATGGCCAAGTACCTCAAGCGTCACAATCCCAAATTTGATGTCGTACTTATCGATCGCAACGACCTGTTTATCTCCTGTCCCATGAGCAACCTGTGGCTGGCCGACCAGGTCGATATGGACTTCCTCACGCACAGCTATACCGATGCCGCGAAAAACCATGATTACGTGTTCTTTAATGCCACGGTTATCGACATGGATCGCGAATCTAAAAAGGTCTTCACCGAGCAGGGCTTTATTGATTATGACTACCTCGTGCTCGCCCCAGGCATTGATTACGACTACAACCGTATCGGTGTTGAAGACCTGAACGATGAATACATGCTACGCGCCCAGTACCCGGGTGGATTCGCCAGCGCCTCCGAATATGTCTCCATCAAGAAAAAACTACATAGCTTTAAAGGCGGCAACTTTGTGATCACCGTGCCCAATGGCAATTACCGTTGCATGGCCGCACCTTATGAACGCGCCTGCATGGCTGCAGGTATCTTCAAGAAACGAGGGGTACGCGGCAAGATTCAATTGCTGGATATGAATCCCGACATCACAATCAAAGGTGAAGGATTCCACAAGGCCTTTGAGACCTTCTATCCAGACATTATTGAGTATGTGCCCAGCACCGAGATTACCTCGGTTAATCTGGACACAAAGGAAATCGAAACCGACTTTGATAGCTACGCCTTTGATGATGCGATCATCTATCCGCCCATACGTGCATCACG
>CAZXNH010000031.1:0-34684 GCA_964641615.1 uncultured Ectothiorhodospiraceae bacterium
ATTGATGAAGAGGCCTATGCGAAGGCCCTGGGTTTTGATACTGAAGGGCAGTAATTAATTACAGTATTTATCTGCGATAAAGAGACATTAGTGTGTTTATTTATCAACACCCTATAGCTTTTTCTCTTTCGGCGGTTCCCAGGTCTTGAATAGCCCCAGGTCGGGCACGTAGAGGCGCAGGACCGCGTCAATGCCGTAATCACCATGATTGAGCGGTAGCCAGAGGCAGGCATAAGGCTATTATGCCCAGGAAGGTGTATTTCATTCTGTTGGTCTGTTGTTTCATAAAACCCCCAACAAGTTTTTCGTGAGGTTTGGCAAACGCAATCTGTAAACTCGAAAAGGCACTGAGCATATTGCTCAGTACGATTTCATCAATGCGAGATGCTATTTTGCGTCCTGGTCCATGTTTTTTTGCAGAGAGAGCATCGCGTGTTGCCCGACCTTGATCATGCCTTGCTGTGGTCGATTGAGATCTACGACAAGACTCACTAGTACGGCAAAAGCGAGCAACATAGGGATGATTACAACGAGTCTGCGCTTACCCGTCAGCCCAACCAGCGTACCTATGGTTATCATGGAAAGCGCAGTGATAGCGAATAGCGCCAGCCAGATTACCGTAGGAATCCGGCCATACAATCCTGCATTCACGCGTATCTCATTCATATCGATCACATGATTAACAGATTGCGCGAATAGCGAGGTATTGACACTGGGGCCGGTGCGCGAGACGGATAACACTTTTGACCACAGCAGTTGATGAATCTCTGCGGATCTTGAAAGTATGGTGGGCAGATTACCGCCACTGGCTGCCTGCAGGCGAATATCTACATACTCCCGCAATAGTTCTTTCACTTCCGCTGCCGTCGGCTCATCAAGAAGATCGGCTCGCAAATATGCCGTGCCGATGGCATTAGCTTCAAGAATGACATTTTGCTTCCTGAGATCGTGCTGCGAGGCAGTAATAGAGAATGTAATCGCAAGCACGAAGGCGAGCATTCCCATCAAACCGCCCAGCAGTGGACCGAGAGAGACTGTCGCTTCTTTGTCTTTATTTTTTCGATATTGAGCCCCTAACTGAAAGCCTGCTTCACAAAAAGCGAGCATAAATAGAGTGATCAGTACGAATATGTTACCTATTGGCATCGAATCTAAAGGACTGGGGCTCATATATTTGCTAACTTTTGAGTTTAAGGACTACTAATGAATAGTATAGCCAAGCTCAAACCTTGAACCGAACGATACGTTGAACAATTCAACGTATCGTGCACTTCATCGAGCAGCTCCAGCAGCTGTCGGACCAACCAATAGCTGCATGGAGGTTGTTGCTGTTACCACCCCATGTGATAGTAAGCCCAGATGCGCTCGATATTCATCGGCAGCCATTCATCGTATGAGCGCCAGTGCTCGTACTTGGGTAGCTTCACGGTTTTTCTGAGTTTATCCGGGCTGTGCGTTCCGGCGTCCATCGCCTGCTTGACGGCGGCCATCAGGTCCTCGAGGTACATACGTTGTTCTGCAACCACGGAGGCCGGGTCTATGGCGGGCTGATTCGCAGGGCCATGGGCAGAAATCACATAGTCAAAGTCCATTTGTTCGATTTCCCTGAGGGAACGTATCCACTCATCCGGCCAGAAATCTGGCATGGTTCTGAAGGCTACCCTGCGTGGGGTGACGATATCGACGACGAAGAGTATTTTCTCTTCAGGTAAACGCATGACCACCAGGCTATCGCCATGGTTGGGACCGAAGTAGGCCAGCTCTATCGACCTGCCGCCCAGTTCCACGGTATAGGTATCTTTGAAGGTGATATCGGGTAACGGGATGACAGGGCTTGGGTGGTCGCCCAGCTGCGTCAGCACATTCTCATGGGCGATAAATTGCGCGCCTTCTTCTTTAAATACCGTGCCGCCAGAAATATGGTCATGGTGGTTATGGCTGTAGATCACGTATTTAACGGGCTTGTCCGTGATCTTGCTGATTTCCTTGCGCATCACGCCGGCGGCCTTGGGATTTAAGGGGTCTGCCACAATAACGCCCTCGTCGGTGACGAGGAAAAAGTTTCGGTACACCCACCAGCGAAACACGTAGAGACCGTTACCGATTTCTTTAACGCTGGTCCCAAAAGCCTCGCCACCCATTGGGTCCTTGAGTGGGTAATCATCTGCCGTTGCGGTAGATGAAAATATCATACCCATCACTAGCATGGATGTAAGAATTAGCTGTTTCATCATTGTTATCCTCGAAGTTGGATAGTTCATAAACCCAGGGGTTAAGCACCCCGGGTCATTTGTTTCAGCACCTTGTCTTTCCTGATGAAGTGGTGATGCAGGGCAGCACCGGCGTGGCCGATCACAGCAAGCACCAACAGGATCCAGACGGTTCCATGCATGGCACGGAAAAATTTCGCCATTTCAAGGTTCTTTTCCAGGAAGACAGGGAATTCGAAAAGACCGAAAAAGCTGACTGGGAAACCACCCGCCTGGGACATGAGAATTCCCGAGAGTGGTTGAGCAAACATAAGAAGGTATAGGAACCAGTGCATGCCTTTGGCTAAATTGGCTTCGGCTGCCGTTGTACCATCGGGGAGCCTGGGCGTCTCGTTCATAAGTCGCCAGATGAAACGAGCCAGGATCAGCATTAACAGGACTGCGCCAAAGGATTTGTGCATGCCTGCGGCCTGGAGCTTTTCCGGACCTTTCGGCATGGATGCAAGAAAGTTTCCTCCAATGACCGCAAAGGTCAGCATCAGGAAAAGTAGCCAGTGGAATCCCTTAGCGACCAGCCCATAACTTTCGGTAGTGTTTTTTAACATCGATTTTCTCCTAAATACGCCTTCTACGCGGTAATCACTTACCGAACCGCACGGATAGCTGCGATTCGTCTAGGATTAGAGCTTACATGCTTTTAAAAGGGACATAATCATGCTAAAAGAAAACATATTGTTTCTAAATATTTATTAATATGAGCACGATTGCCTACATAGAGACATTTTCTGCCGTGGTCGAAAATGGCAGTTTTACTGCTGCAGCCGACGCCCTGGGTATATCCAAACCGGTGGTAAGCAAGCAGGTTTCTCTTCTGGAACAGCAGTTGGGGGTGCAACTTCTACAGAGGACCACCAGGCGTTTACATCTGACAGAGGCTGGAGAGATCTTTGCGAGTTTTTCAAAACGCATCATGTCAGAAGTACATGAGGCGGAGCAGTCTGTTCTGCCCTTACAAAGCGAGCCCCAGGGGCGGCTGCGCATATCGGTACCCGAGAGTCTGGCAGTTTCGTTGCTGCCTGATCTGCTACTAAGTCTTCAGAATAAGTATCCCGGCCTTGAACTGGATATTCAGGTTACGGGGCGATTTATAGACCTGGTGGAAGAAGGTGTTGATGTAGCCTTACGCGTCGGCAACCTGAAAGATTCGAGTCTGGTGGCACGAAAGATCATGCCATGCAGTTTTCATATCTGTGGGTCTCCAGAATATTTCGAAAAATTTGGAGTTCCCTCGCATCCATCAGAGCTTGAGGCACATAATTGCCTCATATATTCACAGGCACAGAAATCGGATAGCTGGAGTTTTAGAGATGAAGCTGGAAAGGTTTTCAGTATAAAGGTTAAAGGAAATTTATCTTCTGAGGCTGGCAACCTGTTAATGAATGCGGCACTTAATGGTAATGGTCTTTTTATTGGACCTAGCTATATGGTCGATAGCGCAATTCAGGAAGGCCGCTTGCGAACAGTTTTAGATGATTACGCGCAACCTGCAACCGGCCTCTATGCAGTCTATCCATACAGCAAGTTGGTTTCGATAAAGGTCCGTGGATTTGTTGATCACCTGGTAGAAGCCTGGGGAGATTGAATACGCATTTACAGCAGCCATTTTTCTGGGAATGGTTTTTAGATAAGAAAGATATGCAATGAAGATAAATTCTATAGCGCAATTTAGTAGTAAATGAAAAACCCTGATAGAGATGCAGTATCGAAATTAGAAGAATTGCCGAATATCGGTAAATCTATTGCGAGCCATCTTTTGATTATTGGTATAACCCATCCAAAACAGCTTGTTCATCAGGATCCATTTAAGATGTATGAACAACTGTGTGAGAAAACGCATACCCGAATAGATCCCTGCGTGCTTGATGTATTTATGTCAGCTGTAGACTTCATGGAAGGGAGTGAGCCCAGGCCATGGTGGAAATATACGGAACAAAGGAAAAATTTAATCAGGCGCGAAGATGATACTTCTGCTTAAGTGCAAGAAGACATTATTTAGCAAACCGGGATCCTGATTAACCAGGAAAGTAACTTTCAATTCGATCAAATGCAGTATTTATTTCGCTCTCTTCTACACAATAGGCCATGCGCACATGGTGTTCACCAGCAGGACCGAAAGCGCTGCCTGGTGTAACCGCAACACCAGCTGTTTCTAACAGGTCTATAGCAAATCCCCTTGAACTGTTATGGTCGATAACAATCTTTGGGAAGACATAGTATGCCCCTTCAGGTTTCTGATAAGAAAAGACATGGGGCATAGCATCTAGTCGTTCGCAGATCAGCTGTCTTCGTGACTGTAGTATTAAGGAGAACTCCGTAATATGACTCGAGTCTGTGCCCAGTGCAGTAATGCCTGCCAGCTGTGAGATTCGTGGGGCGCAGATCATAGTGGCATCATGAACCTTCATCGCCTCACGTTTTAGTTCTTCAGGCATCACTGAATAGGACAGCCTCCAGCCACCCATGGCATAGGACTTGGAAAACGAATAAAGATAAACAAGATTGTCTCTTAGAGATGCATCACTGGCCAGGTTGAAGTAATCAGCACTATGCTCATAGGTAAAATGACTGTAAGGGTCATCGATAATAATCAGTATATTGTGGTGCCTGACGATCTCACCGACGCGTAATAAATCTGCACGGGGGAATATTTTCCCTGTCGGATTTGAGGGACTGACCAGCACAATCGCCTGGGTCTTTTTAGTAATAAGTTCGGGCAGTTTTTCTATATCAAGTGCCCATCCCTCATCTTCTTTTAATTGCCAGTAAACGGGTTTCCCCCAGAACAGGTTGATCTGATGGATATGTGAGGCAAAGCAGGGGTCGGTGAGGATAATTTCATCACCAGGATCCAGCATGGTATGAAACAGTGTGTTAAGCCCCTGCATATTGCCGGCGTTGATCATGATGTGCTTATCCGCATCCACCGTTAGCCCGGTATGCATGCGATAGTGTTCTGCTGCGAGTCGACGTAACTCAGGCAGGCCATCTACCTGGGTGTATTTACCGATATCGTTATTTTTATCCAGTTGTTGCTTAATACCTTCACGAATATATTCAGGTGTTCTAAATGAAGGCAGTCCCCATGCCAGTGATACCGCATCTTTTTGCTGCGCACTGAGCATGGCCATCTCCTTGATGGCTGAAACACTGGCCTCGTGTACGTTACGAGAAACAATATCAGTAATAAATGTCATATGTCGTTCTGTTTATCAGCCATGTAGCCTGTAAAAAAGTTGTGTGCCTCTGTATATAGAACAGACGCAAAGTAAATATATCTTTAAGCCCAGGAATGACTATTCCTGTACTTCATGAGAGACAGGATGACTGCTCAGGGTACTGTTAGTCCATGACCTGGGACATAAGCAAATAGGGTATTGGCATCGATGTCGACAAGTTCAACGCGTTTATCGAGGATAAGGCCTATGGTTGATATCAGGCTGAAAAGCGCCCTTTCCTTGTCGCGGGTGATGATTTCTGAGGGATTGATATCTAGGTCTATGGTCCTCGCCATAGTAAAACGGCATACAGAGCTGATGTTATAGAGCTTAATGGTCATGCGCCTGTCAGGTTCTTTACGAATTAGGATGTCTCGCACCCAGGTAGGCAGCGTTGAAGGCCGGTTATTCAGATAGAATTCCTGAACACTGTTAGTGGTATGCAGGAAGTCCAGTAAGTCCTGCCAGTCATGAACATTCACATCTTTGACAATAATCTTATCAAGTGACTGGCAGGGCACCGGAAGGCACACGAACAGTTTCCTGCTGTTATTCATAGCGGTTTCTTCTTAACGGAAATTTACGCTTAGGGGTCTTTATAACGGGTAATCAAAAACACTTCGGGCGTCCCTGTCCCGAAGTAAGAGGACGAACTGGATCAGGGTTTGATGTAGGTGAAGCCACCGCCTTGCAAATGCGCAAGTTCGGCAACACCTGAGGGAACGATGTCATTCTTGCCGACATCATACAGATCAGTTGTATAGTCTATATTTTTACCTTTCAGGGTATTGGCGCAGACCTTGAAGGCAACGCCCTGTTGTTTCAGGCCGCTGATCTTGACCTGCATTTCCTGATTGGCATTACCGACGGGTAATTTGGTGTTGCCTGCTGCATCCGGTTCCAGTAACAGGGTAAGGCCCTTGCCGTGCATGACAATACGGACCTCAACGTTTTCTGCACCGACCGCATTGATATGGTTCTGGATATTTCTAAGCGCTCCGGCCTGTGCCTGGGGATTATCGTAATTAATGTGATAAACAACTTTCTGTTTACCGTATGTGTCACCTGCAAGCGCATAGCCAGTGAAACAAAGGCTGAGTGCCAGGCAGGTAAAGAGTGTCTTGAATATTGTAGTTTTCATAATTATTTTCTCCTCCATCAGGGGGGTGCTTGTTCACGAAACCTGAAACTAGGAGGAGACCAGCTTTGCCGCAATAGGGAAGAGTGCTGGAATAAATACAGGGTTTTTACTGGGTTTGATCAAATATATTAGCTAAAACAGCTAGTTGCACAATTTCAGTTGAAGACTTTGCGCCGGTTTTTCTTATCAGGCTTGAACGGTGCATTTCTACGGTCTTGGTACTGAGATTAAGCGAGCGAGCGATGGACTTGGTCGGTTCGCCCTGCACCAGCAACTGCAGTACGTCTCTTTCCCTGGGGCTGATATCGGCAAAGCGCTGCCGTATTTTCTGGTGCCTGCCCAGGGACTCCTGCTCCCGGTTGTGCAGGACAATCTCATAACCGAGCCACTGCGCGATAAGGTTAAGGATTTTAAGGCCAAGCTCCGGCGTGGTTTTTACATCTTCGTGAGTGGCGTTTATGAATTCCGGGCTAGAGGCAAACTCCAGCAGGCACTGCAACTCCCCTTCGATCAGAATTGGGCAGGCAATATATTGAGGCCACGTATCGTTATCAGGCTGAACGATGATCTGCCTGTGGCGGAAAGCTTCTTCTGCATGTGGTTCTGATAAAGGGGCCGATAGTTCAGATCCCGCAGGACTAATACAGAAAATATTAAATGCTTCATCCTGGCCACACGAGAGTAGAGCAAATTCCGTATTGAGAAAGCGGCGAACCGAATCAACAACGGAGATAAGTCGTTGTTCTCGACTAAGGTCATCACGGATGAAAATACTATAAATCGATTGCAGTACATCGCAGCTGGTATCCAGGGTCTTTTCTGTTTTTACGTGATACGAAATTTCTTCCTGCAGTGCCTGGTTTACTTCCAGCAATTCCGTTGTTCTTAGCTGCACAATATTTTCCAGTTCCTCCTGATGCCTCTGTAACTCGTTCTGGGCATGCAACATCTTGCGGTTGGCAACGAAATAGCGGAACAGGGAGTAAGCGCCTGCAAGCAGTAACAGGATAATGATGATGATCCAGTGGCTATAGGTGTGAAAAAACTTAGTGGGTGAAAATGGAACAGGTTGATAAGGGTTGATCTCCAGTCGGCGCAGAACATCATGCACAGCAGCGTAGTTTAGTGGAATGGTCCAGCCGGCCCCTCGTGATGCTATGGCTGCTTCGTGCTCCTGGGGCATGCTGAGTAAGGCCATGGTTACTTTTTTGGCCAGGGCGTTGTCTGTGTCAGGCAATGTTGCGATTGGCCATTCCGGATAAAGATCGACACTGTGCAGCAGGGGGAAGCCCGGTGTCTTCCGGGAGAACAGTATGTATAACTGTGAAAGGTCGATATCTCCTCTCGCGGCCATTTTTTCCAGCGTGCCACTGCGTACCGTACCGACATCTGCGCTGCCTGACAAAACGGCCTCGACCACATCGGAATGCGGGAAGCCCATCCAGATCACATCCATGTTTGAACTGATATCAAAGCCATGTTGCATGGCTGCATCCTGCATCAGTTGAAAGCCGCCAAAGGCCTCCGGACTGACTGCCGCCAGTCTCAGTCCCCGGAGCTCTTCGTATTGCGTGATGACCTGGTCGGCGCGTGTAAAGAACACCGAGCTAAACTGTTTTAAGGGGATATCCTGCGAACGTGATAGAAAGGTGGCAATACGCGTGATGCCTAAACGCACTTCCAGGCCAGCATAATGTGCAGGGTTAGTCAGTATGAAATCCAGCTGTGACTTATTGATTGCATGTTCCAGCTCTTCATGAGTTAGCGGCAGAATCTCAAAATGTTGATCAGGTATCTGCGCGCTCAGATAGTCGGCGGTGTGTTGCCAACGTTGTAGTGCCTGTGCCCTGCCGTCATAAGCGAGCACACCAATAACAACCGTGTCTGCAAGAGACAGTGGGGCATAAAGTAACAGGAATAATGAGAACAGCAGTCGTTTCATAAGCAACATTATTTTTTCGGCTTATGAAACATAGCAGATATTTCCTTTTATCCGCTATGCGACGCAAATTACTGTTTTATTAACAGATCCGTTTTGGGCAGGCGGAAGGTGGTGGTCTCGGCTTCGCCGTCCATGTCATGGACGTTATCGACCCCCAGTTCTTTCAGGCGTTCGATAACACCCTGAACCAGGACCTCGGGTGCAGAAGCACCGGCAGTAATGCCAACCTTCTGTGGCTTGCTATCAAACCAGTCTGCCTGGATACCAGAGGCATCGGCGATCAGGTAGGAAGGGATGTCGTGTTGTTTGCCGACCTCGCGGAGGCGATTTGAGTTGGAACTGTTCTGGGCACCGACAACCAGTAGCAGGTCAATGTCTTCAGAGAGTTCGTGTACGGCATTCTGTCGATTCTGGGTGGCGTAGCAGATGTCACTAAGCTCAGGTCCCTGCACTTCGGGGAAGCGTTGCTTGAGTGCCTCAATGACATCACGTGTGTCATCTATGCTGAGCGTGGTCTGGGTGACATAGGCCACCTTGCCCGGATCTTCGAGTTCAAGGGCAGCAACATCTTCCTCGCTTGAAACGACAAACACGGGGCCATCTACCGAGCCGCGGGTGCCTTCTACCTCGACGTGACCCTCGTGGCCGACGATGACCACGGTATAACCTTTCTTACTGTAGCGCTGAGCCTGCAGGTGGACCTTGGTGACCAGCGGACAGGTTGCATCGATAATCTTGAGACCGCGTTCAGTGGCATCGGCGACTATGGCATCAGCCACACCGTGGGCACTGAAAATAGTGATGGAGTCGGCAGGGATCTCGTCCAGGGTGTCAACGAAGACTGCGCCCTTCTTGCGCAGGTTCTCTACCACGTAATGGTTATGCACGATTTCATGTAGTACGTAGACCGGGGCGCCGTGTATATCCAGGGCCAGGTCGACGATATCGATGGCGCGTACAACGCCGGCGCAAAAACCGCGGGGTTGGGCAAGAACCAGCTCCATGGGCTGACCTGTCTCGAATGATTAAGATGGCTGTATTATAGGTGAAGGCTTGCGGGGTAAAAAGAAAGACATAATCGCAGGGGGTATTTAGGATTGCTTTAATTCACGAAGGTTGGCCCTATATAGGGTAAATGAGTAACTAACAGATCAAATCCTATGAGTGATGCTACCCATATAGTGTGTCCCCACTGTAGTGCCGTGAACCGTATTCCCGGCAGCCGCCTGGCGGACCGGCCCAGTTGCGGCAAGTGTAAAAAACCCCTGTTCCACGCCCACCCCGTGGAACTGAATGGTCAGAATTTTAGCAAGATGATCAGCCGCAACGATATCCCGGTACTGGTGGATTTCTGGGCACCCTGGTGCGGGCCCTGCAAGATGATGGCCCCGGCCTTCGAACAGGCGGCCGCACAGCTCGAACCGCGCGTGCGCCTGGCCAAGCTAAATACCGAGCAGGAACAGATGATTGCCGGCCAGTTTGGTATTCGTAGTATTCCGACGCTGGCACTTTTTAAGAATGGTCGCGAGATTGCGCGCCAGCCTGGAGCCATGAGTGGCCCGGAAATTATTCGCTGGACCCAGCAGTACCTATAGCTCGGAGTCCAGGGGCGCCCAGTCGATACCTTCCTGCTCCAGCCACTGGAGCAGGTCTGCCTTTGCGGCAGCCACTACCTCTTTCGGTCCCTTCAACCCGAAATCGATGCGCTTGCGATGCTTCGTATCCGGCAGGCTGGAAAGCCCCAGTTCTGGATAACGTTCCAGCAGCAGGTTCATCTCGTCAATGAGTTCACTTTCCGGGGTGTTGAGGATGAAAAGGCGCTCCTCAGCGCGAGGGTTGTCGTTAAACAGATCGGAATAATGCGTATCCAGCACCCACTCGGCCATGGGCCAGGCCATGTTGGGGAATCCGGGCAGGAAGTGATGATGCCGAAGTTTGAAACCAGGCACGCGGTTGACCGGGTTCGGGATGAGTTCAGCGCCTGAAGGGATTTCGGCCATCAGGATGCGCTTGGGATAGGCCGCCTCGCCGAATTGTTCTTCCAGCAGATGTACCGCTTCCGGATGGCGTTCGACATCAACGCCCAGGGCCTCGGCGGCCGAGGCGCGTGTAACATCGTCCGGGGTGGCGCCAATGCCACCAAAGCTAAAGACCAGGGCCGGTCTTGCCATGGTGTCACGTAAGGTCTCGGTAATCTGGTCCTGATCATCACCAACGATGCGTACCCAGGACAGCTCCATGCCTCGGCCACTGAGCAGGCCGATCATGTATTCCATGTGCTTGTCCTGGCGGTTGCCGCGCAGTAACTCATCACCGATCAGGATCAGGCCGACTTCGGAGACCATCAGATATAACCCTGCAGTGAGGCATAGGCCTGCGCGGCCTCAATAAAGGCCTGGCGTTTGTCTGCCTGCTGGATATCTTCCTCATTTATCATCGGAATCCCCGGACTGGCGGTACGTATCCCCTGGATAAAACCGCCCTCACCCGTGCCGATCACGTCGCCGGCCTGGTTGTGTATTTCGGCATCATTAATGCCACAGCTGGGTGAGCGTGCCTTGACGACCAGGCCAGCAAGAAACTGTCCGGCCTGGCACAGGCCAAATTCAATCAGGTCATCGGTAACGTCGAGAAAAGGCTCTTCATGCTGGCGTATGCGGGTGATGCCCTCGTGATGGTAAAGCCCGATAGTCTGGCGTGGTACGCCAAGTCCTATGCCAACCTCTGGACAGATGGGGATAAGTTCGAAATGGGATTCCAGTTCTGCAACAGCCGTGGTGAAACGGTCTGCACCATCGTAACGGACCTTTTCACCGGCCAGGCAGGCACTTACGGCAATACGCGCACGTTCACTCATAGGCTGGCAAAGCCTCGCCCCTGGGGTATGATCTGTCGATGTCCTGGATTAAACCTTCCATACTTGTCAGCCGTTTACTGCCCTTTCAGCGCCTGGATCACAAGCTGTTACTGATCATGGTAATCGCCTGCTCGGTGCCCATGGCCCTGCTGGCCCTGCACTGGATGGAGTCAGACATTCCTGATGCATACTGGCCTGATCGTGAGACGATCATTTTTGGCACCCTGATTACCCTGATAGTTGCGCTGTTCATTGTTTATCTGTTGTTTCGCCCGATTAACCTGCTGATACGGGCAGTGGAACATTATCACCTGAGTGGTGAAGATCCCGGGTTGCCCAGCTATTACTGCGATGAAACGGGTCGCTTACTGGGCAATATACAACTGCTGATCCGCACCGCAAAGAAACAGGAGGGCATGCTCAAGGCTGCCAGCATGGAGGAATACCTGAGTGAGGTCTATAACAGGGGCTGGTGTGAGCGGAAGTTAACCGGGGACATCGAGCGTTCTCGTTTCAATCATGAACCACTTTCCGTGGGCATCATGAGTCTGAGCAACCTTGAATACCTGAAGAGCGACTGCGGTCCGAGTATTGCGCAGTTCTGTACTGACCATGTGCTTAGCCTGATCCGTGGAAATGCCCCTGTGGAGCACTGGATGGCGAAATGGGGTGAAGGCCAGATCCTGGTCATACTCTGGTCCAGCAACCACGAGTCCGAGGTTATCTTTAACCGCATTCAGTCAGGCCTGAAATCAGTCACCCTGCGCACGCCGATGGGTAAGCCTATAAATATTGATTTACGACAATGCCTGCATCATCTGCAGGCTGATGAGACCAGTGTCGAGGTGATACAGAAGCTCGAACAGGGTATTGAGGAAATGGGCAGGTCCGCCCCGGGCAGCCGGGTATTCATACTGGATTAAAAAGTATCAGGCCCAGACCCTGCGTATTGCCCGCACCATCAGCCAGAGAAAAAGCAGCGGTAGCAGTATGGTCTGAATCACGAAGACGACAATCAGGTTGATGGTGTGGTCGATGGCCTGTTCGGCAGATGAGCGATAGCGCTCCATGCGACCCTCGATGTCCAGGCGTTCGGCAGCTGAATCCACCATCTGGCTGGCCCATTCCGGCATCCAGGAACTTTCTGCCTCGCGGCCTGCCTGTTGATTGGCCTGGTTCAGGTCGGAGATTTCATCACCCGTATCATTGAGTAGTTCGGTGGACTGCTGGTACTGCTCGGACAGAAAGAAGTGATAAATGCCCTCGCTGCCTATGGCGGCAACCGGTATGGCAAAGCGCAGTATCAGTAACATCAGGGCCAGCCGCGTAATCATCCTGCGCGCAACGGGGCCGGTAAGGTCGGGCCGCCAGAGCAGCAACAGGGCCAGCCCCACGAACAGGCCCACGGCAACACTCATGACGGGGGTGGCCGTGATGCGAATAAAGATTTCCTGGATACCCAGCGATGTGCTGCTCATCAGCATCACCCAGGAGAAGCGTTCAATCAGATCGTTCAGCGGATCCAGGACCTGGCCTGGCGCCAGGTTCAGGCCGACACCGGCCGGTGAAATGGAGACCTCGGTGCCCTGTGCTACCGAGATGGCGCCATTGAGGGCGCGGGCCACGCCATAAGTAGTAAGCGCGCGGGTCAGTGCGGCATCGGTGTATTGCTCACCAATGCGGTCGATGGTACCGAAATAGGCCAGCCCAACCAGAAAGACGGCCAGTGCGCTGATGATGATTTTACTGCGAGTCGTGTTGAGTGAGCTTGTCATGGGCAATCTTTTGCAGGGAGCTGGGCCCTATCTGAGCACATTTTGCTTCGGCTGCAAAATCAGTAAATCTCTCTAAGTAAGTATCCTTTTTTTACAAAGTGGCCCAGGAAGCCGAATATTTGTGCACAAAACCGTCAATATGAGGCCTTTGCTTGGTTCAAACACGCCAGCGAATTCGCTAACATACGCGGTTGTTTGAATTCCCGGGTGTCGGCATGGGCCGGCCCCCCTGGATTTTGACCCCGTCTGGGGAGCTCAGGAGAATCAATAATGCCAATTAAGCTGGCCGTTCCAAAAGAAGTCGCCAAGGGCGAGCGCCGCGTCGCGATCGAGCCCGGAGTCGCTGACAAGTACCTGAAGATGGGTGCCGAGGTCGTACTCGAATCTGGTGCTGGCGACAAAGCCTACCTGGTCGATGACCTGTTTAGTGATGATGTTAAGTTCGTCAAGACGAGCAAGACCCTCTACAAGGATGCCGACATCATTCTGAAGATCCAGGCGCCTACCGAAAAAGAAGTCGACAATATGAAAGAAGGTGCCATTCTTATCGGTCACCTTCAGGGCCATCTCAATCCAGGGGTGGTTAAAAAGATGCAGGAGAAGAACATTACCAGTTTCGCCATGGAACTGATTCCCCGCATCTCGCGTGCACAGGCCATGGATATCCTGTCTTCACAGGCCGGTGTATCGGGTTACAAGGCCGCCATCATGGGTTCCGACCTGGCCTGCCGTTTCTTCCCCATGCTGACAACCGCCGCCGGCACCATCCGTCCTGCCAAGGTCGTGGTTATCGGTGCTGGTGTTGCAGGCCTGCAGGCTATCGCAACCGCCAAGCGCCTGGGTGCCATGGTTGAAGGTTACGATGTACGCTCCGCGACCAAGGAACAGGTTGAGTCCCTGGGCGCCAAGTTCATCAACCTGTCGATCACGGCAGAAGGTGAAGGCGGTTATGCGCGTGAGCTGACCGACGAAGAGAAGCAACAGCAGCAGGAAGAACTGGCCGAGTACATTGCCAAGGCCAATGTTCTAATTACCACCGCGGCCATTCCGGGTCGTCCATCGCCAAAGATTATTCCTAATAGCACGGTAGAAAAGATGCAGCCCGGCTCTGTCATCATCGACCTGGCTGCTGAGGGTGGCGGTAACTGTGACCTGACCAAAGCTGGTGAGACCGTAGAACACAATGGCGTCATTATCCATGCGCCGCTTAATGTCCCCAGCCAGGTACCACTGCACGCCAGTGAGATGTTCGCCAAGAACCTGTTCAATTTCCTGGAACTGATGATCGAGGACGGAGAACTGAAACTGGACTGGGAAGACGAGGTTATTGCCAAGAGCTGCCTCACCCACGAAGGCAAGATCATGAACGAAAACGTTCGCCAACAGATTGAGGGAGATGCCTGATGGATGCCGCAGTCACTATTTCCGGCTTTGCCGCTATTTATATCGTCATGCTTGCTGCCTTCACCGGTATTGAGCTGATTACCAAGGTCCCCGTCATCCTGCATACCCCCCTGATGTCGGGTTCTAACTTCATCCACGGCGTGGTTGTGGTCGGTGCCATGGTGGCACTGGGTCATGCAGAAACCCCGCTGGAACAGGTCATCGGTTTCATTGCCGTGTTCATGGGTGCGGGTAACGCTGTCGGTGGTTACGTGGTCACCGAGCGTATGCTCGAGATGTTCAAAGCGAAGGGAGATAAGTAATGAGCCTGATTATTGAAATTGCTTATTTCGCCGCGGCGATCCTGTTCATCTTCGGCCTCAAGCGCATGGGTCACCCGACCACTGCGCGCAAGGGCATTATCTGGGCCGGTGTGGGTATGGTCATTGCGACCCTGATCACCTATTTCCACCCAGGTATCCATGAAAACTACATTCTTATCACCGTTGCGATCGTAACCGGTGGTGCCCTGGCCTGGTGGTCTGGCAAGAAGGTTGCCATGACCGACATGCCGCAGATGGTTGCCCTTTACAACGGCCTGGGTGGCGGTGCCGCTGCCGCGATTGCCGCGGTAGAGCTGGTTAAGCTGTCGCGCGGTTACGAGCTGGAACAGGTGACCCTGATCCTGGCGGTTTCCGGTGCTCTGATTGGTACCGTGGCCTTCTCCGGCTCTATGATCGCCTTTGCCAAGCTGCAGGGCATCATGCGCAAGACCTGGCGCTTCCCGGCGCAGCAGATCGTTAACCTGGCGACCTTTGTGGTCCTGCTCGGTCTGGGTGCTGTCGTTGCCATGGGCGATGCGGGTGCAACCGTTACCATCATCTTCTTCCTCGTGGCCCTGGCCTTTGGTGTGATGATGACGGTACCCATCGGTGGCGCGGACATGCCCGTGGTTATCTCGCTGTACAACGCCTTCACCGGCCTGGCTGTTGCGGCGGAAGGTTTCGTACTGAACAACCCTGCCATGATCATCGCCGGTATCGTGGTGGGTGCTGCTGGTACTATCCTGACCCAGGAAATGGCCCATGCCATGAACCGTCCTATCACCAATGTGCTGTTCAGTAACTTCGGTGAAGATGCTGGTGGCGGTGAAGAGATCGAAGGCAGTATGAAGGAAGTGGGCCCCCAGGACGCGGCCATCATGATGGCCTATGCCGAAAAAGTCATCATCGTACCTGGTTACGGTATGGCCGTTGCCCAGGCTCAGCACAAGATCTGGGAAATGGTTGAGCTGCTGTCCAACCGTGGCGTGGATGTGAAGTTTGCGATTCACCCGGTTGCCGGTCGTATGCCGGGTCACATGAACGTACTGCTTGCCGAAGCCGGTGTGCCTTACGACATGATCTACGATCTGGAAGAGATCAACAGTGAATTCGCCACTGCAGATGTTGCCCTGATCATCGGTGCGAACGACGTGGTTAACCCATCGGCCCGTACCGACAAGAGCAGCCCGATCTACGGTATGCCCATCCTCAACGCGGACCAGGCACAGAACGTGATCTGTGTTAAGCGTGGTAAGGGTGCAGGCTTCTCGGGTATCCAGAACAAGCTGTTCTTCCTGGACAATACCCGCATGCTTTACGGTGATGCACAGAAGGTTGGTGCGGATCTGATCGCTAACATCAAGACACTTTGATCGTAGCGACAAGGTGAGATAAAAGGCCCCGATAAACGGGGCCTTTTTTATGCATGGCTTTTAGATAGAAAATCTCTACAATCTCATTATGTCATTCACGCGTCTGATTATTCTTTGTCTTTTACTTTCTGCTCCAGGCCAGGTTCTGGCTGAGAAACTCGAGAAGATTTCCCTGTATCTGAACTGGAAACACCAGTTTGAATATGCAGGTTTTTATATGGCCAGGGAAAAGGGTTATTTCGAAGAGGCCGGACTGGATGTCGAGATTATTGAATATGACGGTAGTCATGACCTGATTGAGACGGTCCATAGCACTCCCAATGCCTATGGCCTTTATCATGCTGGTGTCATCCAGGATTACCTGAATGGCAAACCGGTCAGATTACTGGCCAACTTTTTCAAACGCTCCCCCCTGGTGCTGGTGACCCGGCCTGATATCACTGCGCCCTCGGATCTTAAGGGCAGGAAAATACTCAGTGTCGCGCATGACCTGGAGTCGCTGAATATCCGACGCTTGCTGCAGGACGCGAAGCTGGGTTTCAATGACATAGAACATGTGCCTAGCCAGTTCAGCATAGAGCCATTTATCCGGGGCGAGGTTGATGCGGCTGCTATCTTTCTGACCAATGAGTTATACGAGCTCGATCAGAGAGGTGTGCCCTATAACATCATGGATCCGAACAACTATGGTCAGGGGATTTACGATCAGAACCTGTTTACCGGTCAGCGCGAAATCGCACTGTATCCAGAGCGTGCGCATGATGTCCTTGATGCAGCAGTGCGTGGCTGGACTTATGCCCTGAAAAATACCGAAGAGGCCGTCCAGCTCATTCTCAGTAAATACAATTCACAGAACAAAACGGCTGATCAACTTCGTTTTGAGGCCGAGCAGATCCGTCACATGATGCTGCCGGAAGAATTTCCTGTGGGTATGGTTGACCGGGGCACGGTCAAACATATTGCAAGGCTGTATCGTGATCTTGGCATGGTTGAAGGGTCCCGTTCTATCGAAGGTTTGTTTACCCAGCTGCATGATGCTTCCCTGCTGGAGGCCGAAGACTGGAAAGTACTGAGCCGCTACAAGCAGATACGTTTCTGTATCGACCCGGACTGGTATCCGCTGGAGGCCATTAATGAACAACAGCAGGTCATAGGTATCACGGCAGATATCATCGATATGCTGGAACAGCAGCTGGGTATGCATTTTGAACTGGTGCCGACACAGACCTGGAATGAAACCCTGGAGCTGGTGAAATCGGGTGGCTGCGATCTTATCCCGATGATTACGAGGACAGCGGAGCGAGACACTTATCTCGACTTCACTAAGTCTCACCTAAAGTTGCCTGCTGTTATCGTGACCACGGATGAGCAGATCTACGTCGATGGCGTGGAGCAGTTAAAAGGTCGGCGTGTCGGAGTGGTGAGTGGATATGCCTACAGGGAGATTATCGAAAAGAACCATCCCGGCGTCATCGTCGTCGATGTCGATAACGGCAAGGATGGAATACGGCGTGTGCAAAGCGGCGAAATCGATGCCTTTATCGATTATGCCGCCTCAGTGGTTAATGTGATCCAGACCGAGGGCATTGTCGGGGTAAAAATTTCGGGTGAAGCCGGCCTGCCTCTGAGCATACGCATGGCTGTGCCAGAGGATCAGGCAGACCTCATCGGCCCCCTGAACCAGGCGATTGATGGCATGGGTGAGGCCGCAATCCGTGATGCCTATAACAAGTATGTCTCAGTTAAATACACGCAGGGTTTCGATTACCGCCTGTTCTGGCAGTTTGTTGCCATCATTGTCATTATCGGAATGTTTATCGCTTTCCGTTATGCACAACTATCGCGCTTCAACCGGGAAATCCAGCATGCCCGCGATGAGCTTGCCGAGGCCCACCGAGAGCTCCAGCATAAGAACGCCAGGCTTGAGTCTCTCGCCACGACTGATGCCCTGACCGGACTCAATAATCGCCTACGCCTGGACCAGTTGATTGAACAGGAGCAGAATCGTTTTGAGCGTTACGGCAATCCCTATTCGGCCATTCTTTTCGATATCGATGACTTCAAGCAGATTAACGATGAGTATGGGCATGATGAGGGTGATGTCGTGTTAAAACGCATTGCAGAGATCGTCGAAAGCGGAATCCGCAAGACCGACTTTGCCGGTCGCTGGGGTGGCGAGGAGTTCCTGATTGTCTGTCCATCGACAACCAGCGGCGGGGCCCTCTCTGTGGCTGAAACCCTGCGTCAGAAGATCGAGCAGATGCAATTCGAAAACCTGGGCAAGAAGGTAACAGCCAGCTTTGGTGTGGACGTCGTCGGAGAGGGAGAAAAATTCAGGAACCTGTTCTCGCGAATTGATCAGGCCCTGTACCGCGCCAAAGAAAATGGTAAGAACCAGGTCGCGATGGGTAAGTAGTGGACTACCTGTTTGTCTATGGCACCCTGCGGCACGGCGTAAACCATCGCAATGGACGTCTGCTCATGGAACAGGCGGAATATATTGGTGAGGCCTCGGTGCGGGGTTATTTATATGATATTGGTCGCTACCCCGGCCTGGTCCTTTCCGAGGGTAGAGGTCTTCGGGTAACTGGCGATCTCTTTCGGTTACGCCATCCCCACCAGTTGCTCAGCATCCTGGATGAATACGAGGAATGTGCGCCGGGTTATGCCCGGCCGCAGGAATATCATCGGGTAAAAACCCTCGCCAGATTACGAAGCGGTGGTGTCGTGAAGGCATGGGTATATGAATACCGGCATCCCCTGCGTCGGCGCAAACGCATTATTCATGGTGATTACCTGCGTTATAAAGACCGGGATCTTAGCGATGTTAGCTTGTCCCGAGGTACCGATTGATCAGCGAATGCTTTCAGCCCAGGCTGCAAAAGTGGTCAGAAATGGCTGCTTAAACCCAGATACCCTCATTTCATAGTACTTTGGGCCATTGTTTAGACATGGCGGCGCCCTAAAATAGAGTTCATTAGAAACTACTAATATTCTGTTGGAGCCAGGACCATGATGAGTTCAGACAATGATAAGTCGTTTGTGATAGCTGCCGGTGTATTTATTGTTACATCTCTGGTTGTCTATGGACTGATGTTCTTTTAATAAAAAGACCCCTTTCGGGGCCTTTTTTATGCCTGTTGTTCAATAGCCTGTGTCTTTCGTTTCGGGAATAACTGGCGAATCAGCCAGAAGGCCGAGGCGATCATGATCCAGGGGTCCAGCAGGTAGTCCCACAGATTAGGCGATTCAGCCAGTTGCAGGCGCCAGGTCAGCACAGACAGCGCCAGCCAGATAGCCAGTACGCGCTGCTTCAGTGCCCAGGCCAGGACCGACAGACCCAGGGCGATCCAGGCCATACCAGCACCATAACCCAACACGTAAAAATCATAACTGCCATATCCCAGGGCAGAGGGAAACAACATAATCCCCAGCCCCAGCCAGACCAGGTGCGCAATGCCTCGTTCCAGTCCAGAGATAGAGACGGATACGCCCAGGCCTGGAATCACCCCAATTGCCAGCATCAGTAATGTCGCCACGCTCAGGGTGCCGGCATGGGCCAGCAGCCAGCCGGCCAGATCGATGTGCTGTACCTCGAGCATACTCAGGGCGCCGACAATCAGCAGGCCACTGGCGACACCGCCAGGCGGCAGATCATAATGTAAGGCCCTGCCCGTCCAGATGCGGCCTAGCAGGAGGAAAAATGCGAGGTGGGTCCAGATCCAGAAGCTGTCACTCATTGTTCCGCCTCCAGCCAGGCATCGTTAAAGCGCATGTAACGCATTAACCTGCGGTTCCAGGTGTAAATCAGGTGATAGTCGCCGGCATTGCCGCGCGCGAGATAGGGATAGGAGAACTCATTGTCACCTTCCCCGGATTCCAGCGTGCGCAGATGTTGCCAGTGTTTTCCGTCCGTGGAGCTGGCCAGAGCAAGCTGGTTTCGATTGTCTTTCGTGGGGTTATAGGCCATGAGCAGTTTGCCGGTATGGGTGCGGATCACGGAAACAGCGGCACCGGGATTGGCCTCTTCGGTGGCATGCAGAGACGACCAGTTGCCGCCCCCATTACCGGTCTCGTTAATGAGTACCCGCGGCGGTGCGTTGCCGGCACGTCGGTAAAAGGCCTGGCCGCTATTGCTGCTGGTGGGTACCAGCCAGGGTTGCAGGGCCTCAGGGTCCTGTGTCATGCGCGTTTTATAAAGCAGCTGACCCTGCTGGTCGAAATGCAGCAATTCACCAAACTTGGTGATCATCTCGTGGTAGACGGGAAGTACCAGCTGACCATCTTTCATGCGGACCGGGCTGCCCTTGACCAGGGTACTCAGGTTCATAAAGGGAGAGGTGATCAGGCGGCGTGCCGGGGTCCAGCGGCGGCCACCATTATCGGAGTACTTGACGGTAATGGAGCTGCCCGCCCAACCGCCCACGGAGACGGTCACGTAATACAGCCATACGCCACCCCGGGCATCCGTATAGATGACAGGATTGCCCAGTTTGCGGATATAACGACCCAGTTCGCGGGCCGTGCGCTCACGATCGGTAATGACAATGGGTGGTGTCCACTTGTTGATATCAGCGCGGTAGCGACGTGAATAAATGGCCACATCTGCGGCCCCTTCGCGGCTGCCAGCGAACCAGACGGCAAGCACATCACCATTGTCGAGCTGGGTTACGCTGCCGGCATGAACCGAGGGCGGCTTATCAGGTGTATTCAGGAAACGTGCGTAAACTGCCGGGCTTTCTTCTGGCCAGATGGCCGAATGGTATTCATCTTCGGCGAACGTGCTGGCAACGGGTTTATTCGGTGGGGTCAGGAAGAGTGCCAGCAGGGCGGCAATCAGTAGTGCAAGGTAGATCAGGTTAAGTCGGGTGGTAAACATGCAGTCTTTGTTATGTTCTTGTCTTTTAAAGAGTCTACGGGGAATAAGGGGTTATTCTCCATATCCGGATGCTATAATTTGCGCTTTTTTTCGACCCCGGACAACATGAAAAAACAGATTAAGGCCGTTTCCCTGATTTCCGGCGGGCTGGACTCGATGCTCGCAACAAAGGCCATAATGGAACAGGGCATCCATGTTGAGGGGATCAATTTCTTCACCGGTTTCTGCGTCGAGGGTCATACCCACGCCATCCGCAAGAAAGACAAGGCCAGGCCCAAGCGCAACAATTCCCTCTGGGTGGCCGAGCAGCTCGGTATCAAGCTCCATATTGTCGATATTGTCGAGGAATATAAGGACGTCGTCATCAACCCGGCTCATGGCTATGGTGCGAATCTCAATCCCTGCCTCGACTGCAAAATCTTCATGGTCCACAAGGCCCTGGAGTGGATCGAGAAAAACGACTTCGATTTCATTATCACAGGCGAGGTCGTTGGCCAGCGTCCTATGTCTCAGCGCAAGGCCACCATGCCGATAATCGCCCGCGAATCCGGTGCCGAAGATCGCCTCCTGCGCCCCTTAAGTGCCCAGAACCTGCCGCCTACCCTGCCTGAGCGTGAGGGCTGGGTAGATCGTGAAAAGCTTTTCGACTTTTCTGGCCGCGGCCGCAAGCCACAGATGGCCCTGGCAAAAGAATATGGCTTTGATGATTATGCACAGCCGGCCGGCGGTTGTTGTTTCCTCACCGACGAGGCCTATTCCTCCAAGCTGGCCGACCTGTGGAAAAATCGTGGTGAAAAGCGTTACGAGCTCGATGACATCATGCTGCTCAAGGTCGGTCGTCACATCCGCCCTGCAGATAACTTCAAGATGATCGTTTCCCGTGAAGAGGGTGAGGAGCGCTTCCTCGAGGGTTACCGTAAGCAGTTTGCCCATATCAAGACCGTCAGTCATGCCGGCCCACTTTCCATGATTGATGGTGAGGTCTCCGAGGAAGACCTGATGCTGGCGGCGCGTATTACGGCACGATTCAGCAAGGGCAAGAGCGACTCTGAGGTGATCGTGCGTATTACTGATAAGGAAGGTAATAGCCGCGAAGTGGGCGTGGCCCCGCTGCCGGTCGAAGAAATGCCGGAGTCCTGGTACCTCTAATGCGCAAGGGACTGGAACAACTGGTTAACGGTATCGACCGGTTCAATGGCTGGGTCGGTGAAACTGTCTCCTGGCTCAACCTGTTCATGGTCCTCATTACCTTCACCATTGTTCTGCTGCGCTATGGTTTTCAGCTTAACTGGATCTGGCTGCAGGAAAGCGTCACCTACATGCATGCCCTGGTCTTCATGGCCGGAGCCGCCTACACCTTCCGAGACGAGGCCCATGTGCGGGTCGACATCTTCTACCGCCGTTTCTCCGAACGCGGCCGTGCCCTGGTGAATATCATCGGCGGCCTGTTCCTGCTCCTGCCCATGGTGATCTTCCTGGCCTGGGTCAGTTTCGATTACGTGATGATGTCCTGGTCCCTGTTCGAGGGTTCACGAGAGGCGGGCGGCCTGCCCTTCCTCTACGTGATGAAGTCCTACATCCTGATCCTGGCCGGCATGCTGTTCCTGCAGGGCATTGCCAGTATTGGTCGTTCCATCCTTAGTTTGCGCGGGGGTGCTGCGTAATGGGATGGATGGCCTTACTCATGTTTATTTCTGTGATCGCCGTGCTGATGGCTGGCTACCCGGTGGCCTTTACCCTGGGCGGTGTGGCACTGATCTTTGCGGGTATCGGCTGGGTAACCGGTACGATTGATCCCATCATGGCGATGATGCCCGAACGCCTGTTCGGCATTATGAACAATGAAACGCTTATCGCCGTGCCCCTGTTCGTATTTATGGGTGTGATGCTGGAACGCGCACGTATCGCCGAAGAACTGCTCGAGACCATGGGTCTGCTGTTTGGTCACCTGCGTGGAGGCCTGGCTATCTCGGTCACCCTGGTGGGGATGTTGCTGGCCGCCAGTACCGGCATCGTCGGCGCTACTGTCGTGACCATGGGCCTGCTTTCTCTGCCGACTATGCTCAAGCGGGGTTATGCCCCTTCAGTTGCCACCGGCACCATCTGTGCCTCGGGCACCCTGGGCCAGATTATTCCGCCCTCAATTATCCTGATCCTGCTGGGTGACGTGTTATCTGCCGCTTACCAGCAGGCACAGCTCAACCAGGGTATCTTCGCAACCGATACGGTTTCTGTCGGCGATCTGTTCATCGGCGCCATTATTCCCGGCCTGATGCTGGTCGGTATGTACCTGTTTTACCTGTCTGTCAGGGCCTGGCTGAAACCAGCCGATATGCCATCAGCCCTGCAGGAAAAGGAAGAACTGCCAGACGATCTGATGCGCCGGGTGATGCGTGCCCTGGTGCCGCCACTGGTGCTGATCCTGGCGGTACTGGGCTCCATCATTGCGGGTATCGCCACGCCGACCGAGGCTGCCTCCGTGGGTGCTGTCGGTGCCATGGCCCTGGCCTGGTTCAACAAGGCACTGAATCTCGAGCGTTTGCGTGAGGTGGTGACCCAGACCACCAGGGTCTCGAGCATGGTGTTCATGATCTTTATCGGCGCCTCGATCTTCTCCCTGGCCTTCCGTGGTTTTGGTGGTGACGAGACCGTGCACGAACTGCTCAGTAATCTC
Organism: uncultured Ectothiorhodospiraceae bacterium; assembly: GCA_964641615.1. Taxonomy (GTDB): domain Bacteria; phylum Pseudomonadota; class Gammaproteobacteria; order J044; family J044; genus JANTGN01. Next base: position 23,833 of record CAZXNH010000031.1, read on the forward strand.
CCGGGTGGTGTCTTCGGCGCCATGCTCGTGGTCATGCTGATCATGTTCCTGCTGGGCTTCGTACTCGACTTTATCGAGATCACCTTTGTAGTTATCCCCATCGTTGGCCCAGTGCTTCTAATGATGGGGCTCGATCCTGTATGGTTAGGCATCATGATTGCTATTAACCTGCAAACCTCCTTCCTGACACCGCCGTTTGGCTTTGCTTTGTTCTACCTGCGTGGTGTTGCACCTGAGGAAGTGGCAACCCGTGATATCTATCGCGGTGTCATGCCGTTTATTGCCATCCAGCTCCTGGCGCTGGGTCTGCTGGCCATGTGGCCGGGCCTGGTGACATGGTTGCCTGGTATCGTTTATTCACATTAAAAAAAGAGTCTAGTTATCTATGAGTAAATCCAATCTGCTAAAGATCATCCTGATCAGTATCACCATTGCCTTTCCTGCAGCCCTGCTGGGTCTGATGGTTGAGCCGACCAGCCATGGTATGAACGCCGCGGAAGCCATGCATCACATGGAAGAATCAGGCAACTTCGCCATGACCTTCTCCAAGATGTATGGCGTGATGTTCCTGGCCGTACTGATAGGCGCATCGCTGTTTTCTATCTGGGGTACCGACGGTGCTGCCCGTAAAGTTTCACGTCCTGCCGCAGCTACTGGCGGTGATGGAGATCGTGAAAAGGGTGAAGTAAAGTGGTTCAATGGTAAGAAGGGTTACGGTTTTATTCGCCGAGACAATGGCGACGAGGTCTTCGTACATTACCGTGAAATTCGCGGCGAGGGTCGTAGAGTCCTGCGTGAAGGCCAGCTGGTGGAATTCAATGTGGGTGCCAGCCAGAAGGGTGTCGAGGCTCAGGATGTAGAAGTCCTTGATTAAATACCTGCCTGTTGTGAAAAAGGCCGCTCTTATGGGCGGCCTTTTTTATGCCCGCCATGTAACATGTGCGTAAGTATCTAAGAGCGTAAATACGATGAAAATCTGGGTCGATGCCGACGCCTGTCCTGTTGTGATAAAAGAAATCCTTTTCAAGGCCGCGCAGCGTACCGGCGTGGAAATGACACTCGTGGCCAACCAGGCCATACGCGTACCCCCCAATAAAAATATTCGTATGCTGCAGGTAACCCAGGGGTTTGATGTTGCGGATAACGAGATTGTGAAGCGTGCAGAAGAAAACGACCTGGTGATTACCAGCGATATTCCACTCGCCGATGAAGTCATCGACAAAGGTGCCCATGCCCTGAATCCTCGCGGCGAGCTTTATACCAAAGATAATATTAAGCAGCGACTGAACATGCGTGACTTCATGGACACCATGCGATCAAGTGGCATTCAGATGGGTGGGCCGCCAGCGTTGAGTCAGAGTGATCGGCAGCAGTTCGCGAATCATCTTGACCGCTTATTAACGCGTTTTTGTCAGAAGCAGTAATTATCGGCGAATTATTGAGTAACAAACTCAAGGATGAGTTATTTAAAAGGCTTAAAGCCATCCATCTGTATGAAATAAATTGCCTGTTACTCTCGTTACCAGATTGTGATTTATCAAAGCCCCCTTACTCGAACGCATTTAATTTAAGCATCTAAGTAAATTGCGTATTTAAGTCGCTGCCTCAATACATCGATCGAATCAGGGGAATGAAATGAAACTCACGACAAAAGTAAGTATATTGACGCTGGCGTGTTTTCTGTTTGGGGCCGGCTCTGCCATGGCCCAGGAGCCTATTACACCGATAAGGCCCGTGCAGGAGATAAACCTGGCACAGGTGGAACTCGGCAAGAAGCTTTATTTTGACCCTCGCCTGTCTAAATCAGGTTTCATCTCGTGTAACTCATGTCACAACCTGAGCATGGGTGGAACGGATAACCTGAAAACCTCGATCGGTCATAACTGGCAGCGTGGACCGATTAATGCCCCTACCGTGCTGAACTCCAGCCTTAACCTGGCGCAGTTCTGGGATGGTCGCGCGGCAGACCTGAAAGAACAGGCCGGTGGTCCGATAGCCAACCCGGGTGAAATGGCATTCACACATACCCTGGCCATCGATGTACTGAATTCTATTCCAGAGTATGCCACCGAGTTTAAGCAGGTCTTTGGCACTGACCAGATTGATATCGACAAGGTGACCCTGGCGATTGCAGAGTTTGAAAAGACCCTGGTAACGCCTAACTCGCGTTTCGACAAGTGGCTGCTGGGTGACAAGGATGCCATCACTCAGAAAGAACTCTCGGGTTACAAGCTGTTCAAGAACAGTGGTTGTGTGGCCTGCCACAACGGTGAAGCCGTTGGCGGTAACTCGTTCCAGAAAATGGGCGTGGTTGAAGCGTACAAGGCAAAGAGCCCCGCGGAGGGCCTGAGCGCGGTGACTGGCAAAGATGCCGATCGATTCAAGTTCAAGGTGCCTACACTGCGTAACGTAGAGATGACCTATCCTTACTTCCATGATGGTGAAGCTGAAACACTGGCCGAAGCCGTGGACATCATGGGACGCCTGCAGCTGGGTAAGAAGTTCAGTGACGAGGAAAATGCGCAGATAGTGGCATTCCTGAAAACCTTGACCGGTGATCAGCCTCAGTTCCTGTTGCCTGTTCTTCCCCCGTCAACCGACAAGACGCCTCGTCCACAGCCGTTTGACTGATCTGTTCAGTTAATGCAAAAAGGAGGGCTGCAACATGCGGCCCTTTTTATTTCAGTTATCAGAAATGTAGTACCTGTGTCATTATTTACCGAGTACCTTAGATTGAGCCGGAGAGCATGGCGGTAATACGCTAACCAGCTATAAAAAATGTTAACGAAAGATTTAAACCGGGCCTGAAGGGCCGGTAATTACAAGGTTATATGATGAGCGATTTACCCAACTGTCCAAAGTGCCAGTCCGAGTACACCTATGAAGATGGCACCATGCTGGTCTGTCCAGAGTGTGGACATGAGTGGACGCGCGAAGAAATGGCTGCTGATGAAGAAGCCAGAGTCATAAAAGATGCCAATGGCAACGTACTTAATGATGGCGACACGGTCAGTGTCATCAAGGACCTTAAGGTCAAAGGTTCATCATCGGTGGTTAAGGTAGGCACCAGGGTGAAGAACATTCGCCTGGTCGATGGCGATCATGATATCGACTGCAAGATTGACGGCATTGGTGCCATGAAGCTCAAGTCAGAGTTTGTTAAGAAGGTTTAGTCTGTATAAGAAAGTGTCATTATTTCCTGCCATATTCCAGCAGCCTGGAAACACTTAGCCTGCCCTGGTTCATGAATTCGTTCTCGACCACGCCTACGCCCTGGGCGATACAGCTAATCGAATAATCACTTTCGTTCATCTGGATACGATAAGGCGTGCACTGAAAGCTGCCTGCTGGAACCGTTACCGTCTTCTCTGTCTCTATAGTGATACTGTCTTCGCCCAGCATGTAGGTTTCGCCGACCTGGTAGGGGTATTTGTATACCAGCAACTCTTCAATAGTCGTGACATTCTCTGCGCCGGTACCCCAGAGGTTAATGGCCTCCACCTGTCCTTTATCTGAATTGCGAATCCAGAAGGTATCGCCAAATTCATTGAGCTGATACCACTCGTTACCCAGGATATTTTTACTGGAAACGATTCGGCTCGTTACAGGCTTTTCGACATCGCCCACCTGGTAAGTCCAGTACATGCCCACCTCAAGTGGATAAAGGGGTTCTGCCTGTGCTGGAGCAGCGACAAAAAAGGTTATGACGAGGGCATAGAAAATCTTATTCATAGTGTATTAAGACTCACTTATTGGGTTTGGTCTTGTGCGTGCCCTGTATGTGCACAGGGTTAATCAGGGAGACGAGTACAAAGCTTATTTGCCCGGCCGGATAACGAAGGCCATTAAAAAAGCGAGTGTAGCAAGTAGTCTTAGCCATTTCCGAGCACTAAATCTTTCGCGCTCTGTCATACTTGCCCGAGTATCTCCTGAGTTTGCCGCCTCACATCATGAAGCGGCAACCACGACTGATCAAGTCACCCTGCAGGAGATATAAACTATGCTAGTCGGATGAAGCCTCATAGGTCGGATAATCGGTATAACCTTCAGGTCCTGGTGTGTACCACTTTGACATGTCCTCTGAAGGAGCAAGCGGCCAGTCATTTTTAAGGCGCTCTACCAGGTCCGGGTTGCTGATAAAGGGTCGCCCGATAGCAGCCATATCGGCAAGACCATCGGCGATACGTTGCTCCGCATCTTCCTTGCTGTAGCCGCAATTACCAATAATGACGCCGTCATAGACAGGCCTGAAGTCTGCGAGGGTCATGGGCTCGCCCTGCTCGTGAAAACCAAAGGCAAGGCCATCCATGATATGCAGGTAGCCCAGGTTTAGCTTGTTCAGTTCTTTGACGGCATAGAGATAGGTTTCCCTGAAGTCCGGGCTGCCCATGTCATTGAAGACACCATTGGGTGAAATGCGGGCGCCTACCTGTTCTGAGGGCCAGACCTCCAGCACAGCTTCCAGTACCGCTTTAAAGAATCGAAAGCGGTTCTCGACACTGCCACCGTATTCATCGTCGCGTTGATTGGTTTTGGAGTCCAGGAACTGGTTTATCAGGTAGCCGTTGGCACCATGCACCTCAACACCGGAAAAGCCTGCGACCTTTGCATTGATTGCCGCCTGGCGGTAATCATCAACAACGGACTTAATTTCATCGACGGTCAGTGCCCTGGGCGTCTCGTAGGGCTTACTGCCCAGCGGGGTATGTATATGGTCACCATCGATTTTAACCGCGGATGCCGAGACAGGCAGCTCACCATCGTGGAAGTCGCTATGCGATGCCCTGCCGCAGTGCCAGAATTGTAGGAAGATCGGTGTACCCGTGGGCTTTAGCTTCTCGGTGACTTTCTTCCAGCCTTCTACCATCGCATCGGTATAAATGCCTGGAGACTCATTCCAACCCAAACCCTGTTCAGAGACACTGGTTGCCTCGGTGATGATCAGGCCGGCCCCGGAGCGCTGGAAATAATATTCCGCCATCAGGTCGTTGGGTATGCGATCGACCCCGGCGCGTCCGCGTGTCATGGGGGCAAGTACAATTCGGTTCTTGCATTTGAGATTACCAATGCTGATGGGGTCAAAGAGTCCGGCCATTATTATTACTCCCGAGTGAAAGCTGTGATGTATTGATGGTACAGGCGGGTGCTAGCCTGGTTTGATAGTTGAATGATAGTAATGCCAATCTCACCGCAACATGAATATTCCTCATCAGGTGTCAGGTAATCGGTGACAAGGCAGGGGACGGTCAGGCCCGTGTCTGATCGCCTGTATCGTCCGTGAGGGTGACCACCCGGGCTGTTACATACATGGTCAGCACGATGGCCAGGGCAAAGAAATAAAGCCCATAACGCATTTCCACACTGGCGATGGCGCCGAGCTTCACCGCAACCACCAGGAGCGCCACGATAAAGACATCCAGCATCGACCACTTGCCGTACAGGTGCATCCAGTGCAGATATTTATCCATTGTTTCGGAACTGCGAACCTTCGCACTAAGTAGTTTATACAGCACGCCAATCTTGAGTACCGGTAACACAACACTAAAACCCAGTATCAGGATGAACAGGAAGAACTGTCCTTCCATCAGTAGTTCCAGCACGCCACCCAATACTGAGAAGGTATTCTCGATCAGTACGAACTTCTTCAGGGTAATGATCGGCGAGACCAGCCCCAGCGCCAGGAAGACAGCGGTTGCAAGCAGGATAAGTCTTAAACGCCAGGCCTCTTTGGGGTGATCAATCGCGATGTTCAATATTGAGCCTTAGTAGATCGTTTATCTGAGCAGAATGTAACTGGCTGGTCAGCGTTCATAATTATGAGCCCTTGAGTATACTTGTCATATGAGTGCCACGCAGAAACTTAAGAAAGAACTGGTAGCCGTAATGGCATTGACGCTCTACTTCGGTGCCTGGCTGGGTGTGCTGATCCTGCTGAAATACCTGGTGCTGGCCGAATATCACATTGGCTTTACGAAATTCTCAGTTGCCCTGGTTGGCGCTCTGGTGCTGGCCAAGGTGGTCCTCATACTCGAGCATGTACCACTGGGCGCCTGGGTACGCAGGCAACCAGCCTGGCTGGATGTGGTTATACGCACCCTGCTCTATACTTTTGGGGTCTTCGTTCTTCTGTCGCTGGAAAAAGGCATCGAGCTGCGTCACGAGTACGGTGGCTTTATCAATGCACTCCAGGCCGGCTATCAGAATGCCAATGTCTATCATGTCTGGCTTAATACCCTGTGCCTGTCAGGTGCCTTGCTCAGCTATAACATGCTGTCTGTGGTACGTAGGCATCTTGGTAATGGTGCACTGTTGAAAATGTTCCTCGCCCCCTTGCCAGAAAAGAAACAACAACATGGGTCAGAGGACAAACATTTAGAGGGTCAGCAGGATAGTTAAGCATCACCCTTTCCCATAAAAGATGAAACCCGGAATGTATTGGTTTTATCTATCGCTCTGTTTTAAATAAACGATTTCGAATTAACATGAAAAGACGTTACTGTTCACAGACACATACGAACAGCAGGTAAAGCAAGATGAAGGCACTACTGATTAAACCCGCAGAACAGTCCATTGAGCCCATTGCGATTGGCAGCATGGATGAGATTGTCCAGCTGATCGGTTTTGATACGGTCATCTCTGATGATGTGGGCAAGGACGGTGACAAGCTCTATTTCGATGAAGACTGCTTCCTTCGAGGTAACAAGGACAAATTCCAGATCGACACGGTCATCCCGGTATCGGGTGTCGGCATCCTTATCGGTAGTGATGGTGATGAAGGCCTGGCTGATCTGAAGGCCGATATCGAAGACATACGTTCACGTACAAAATTCCTGTAAATAAAAAGGGCCAGATAATCAGGCCCTTTTCAATGGATCAGGTCTTGCCTCACCATGGTGCTATGCGGGAATGATAGAATTCAGAAAGACAACACCCTCTGGTGTTAATAACCAGGCAAAGGCTCCGCAGTTGGCCATAACAGTAAGCCAGAAGACTAATCGGAAAGGCTGTTTTTTCGATTTGTGCCGCAATTTTTGCTGGGCGACTAGAGCCCCTGGCCAGCCGCCTAGTAGTGAAAACATATGTAGTGTGCTTTCTGGCGTACGCCATCCACCAGACCTGGCGGCAGACTTATCCTTAGCATAAGCAAGGAAGGTAACAAGGCTCGCAATAACATAAACGGCGATAATCCAGGAAGAGGCATTGGCGACAGGGACTGCTATAGCAACCCCTGTTAGAAAGACGGCTGCTAAAATAATTGAGAAACCGGTGCCAGAATTTTTGGTCTTCCTGGTTAAACGATCACCTGGAAAAGTGGCGTTAACTGCACATGGTCTGCCCTGCTTGTCGGTAGACAGGTTGTAAGTCACCATCTGGTTGATTGCAGGACGACGATTCCGCCTGGCAAAGGACTTGATGTGGATAAATACGCGCTTTCCACCATCCAGTGGCTCAATAAATCCAAAGCCTTTATCGTCATTCCAGGAAGCTATTTTTCCTTTTGTACGCATGCTGTTTGATTGATATCAGTGGTATGAGACTGGGGTGAAAGCAGTATGTTAGCTGGGTGTGCTAGTAGGAACAAATGGTCTTTTTTGCATGTTGGTCAATATTAATATCCCAATATAGAAAAAGCGCCCACTCAGAAAGTGAGCGCTTTTGTGCTGGTGGATCTGGCTATCAAGGCGTCAGCCTATGAATCTTTGGGATCTATAGCGCCATCACTAATTAACCGGATTTCATACTTCTCAGTGCCAGGTAGAAGCGAGGCGCTTCTGTTGGCCGGGTCTGCCACCCAATGTTCGCCGTTAGTGTCTTTCTGTGCTTCAAACCAGAATTTTCCGGCCAGGGTCTCAGGAAAAACATTTTTGTCCTGAATGATGTTGTTGGGCGTCAGGCCAAACATAGCGACCACATCAGTTTTGCCAGGTACTCTCCAGTCGGCATAGTCTCCCTGGCCTTCTATGTTCTTTGAGGCCTCAAATGAATAGCTTGTTTTAGATGAAACATCACAGCTGTCATCGGTAAAGTCATTGACTGTACCCTGGTTATTGACGGTGTAGCCAACAGGACAACGCATCCAGGATTTTCCACTTGCCAGGTCAAGTACCACTTCTTCAGACAGGAACTTGAACTTTGCGTGCTTTGGATTGCTTTCAGCTGCGTGTGCAGTGATAGATGCAGTTGCTAACAAAGAAAGAGCGATTAACTTAAGCTTCACGGTGCTTACCTCGTAAGATAATAATTTCAGGCGCAGCCCCATCCATGGACGCCAGGCGTCACATCAGGCATCAAATAATCTCGCGGCATTGAAAAACCATGCAATTGATGCGTGAACAAGTTAGTGCAAGTTAACTGCGCCTGGTTCAACAAATCCGGCCCTGGGGGAAGAAAACATGATGGGGTTCACATAAAAGGCGAGTTATTAGCTGAATAGACGTTATTGGACATCGGTTAGCCAGGAGTGGCTCTTTGGGGGGAGTGCAAATTAGCGCGGCTTGTAACCGTCTAAGACGATCTGTTGAAAAGGGTTAGGCCCTCTTAATACGGACTACTTTCATTACTTCGAATTCCATACCGGCAACGACTTCAGTAACAGGGTAATAGGTCATGTTGACGCGTTGCCCTTCCAGGGATTTGTAGCGCTTCTTACGTTTGTACTTAAAGGGCACTTCATAACTTTCAACCATGACCGTATTGATAATCCATTCACCACTCTCCCTCTGAACATGAGAAGTAACCTTGAGCATATCGGTATGGGTCAGTGATTCATGCTTCTGGATCAATTTATCAGGATCAGTTTTCAAGAGAGGCTCGAAGTTTTATGAAGTGGTCGTCTACTTTGTCAATAAAGTAAAACTAAGTTTGCATTATTGTGCGCTGTTTTGCCCCATGGATGAACGCATGGCTGATCTGTGAGCATGCGGGGAAATGCCACGCACGCGCTTGAATGCAGCACTAAATGCAAACGGTGTGGCATATCCTACCTTCTCTGCCACCGTACCTACGGTTTCGTCCGGCTGACATAACAGGTCTGCTGCCAGTGCCATGCGCCAGTTTTTAAGGAAGGTCATTGGCGCCTCGCCCACCAGGTCCTGGAATCGTCTGGCCAGTGAAGCACGAGATGCGCCTGATTCCGTCGCAAGCTTCTCCAGCGTCCATGGTTCAGCGGGGTTATCATGCATGGCCTGCAGGGCGCGTTCGACAACCCGGTCTCCCTGATAGCGCCACCAATCGGGTCGATTCGAATCCTGTTGTGCAAACCATGCTTTCAGCACGGCCGTTACCAGTAAATCAAGCAAGCGGTCCAGTACAGCCGCCTGTCCCTGCTCGTCCTTTACGACCTCTTCACACAGCAATGGAACTAGCGGTGATTCCCAATCCGTGTGGCGCAATAACAGTACGGGAGGCAGGGCACGTAAAAGACGGTCACTAATATCGCTCAGATGTTCATATGCTCCTACAAGAAACATGGTAGAGCCTTCTGCATCGTTACCCCAGGTTCTCACGCCATGCATCATCTCATCATGTAATGAATTGCCCTCCAGGTCACAACAGAGCTGCCCCGGATTAATGATCACCTGCGGGGCCCTACCAGGATCATCTGCAAGGTTGTAATGAACTGGCGTGCGTATAACCGCAATGTCTCCAGCCTCGATCTGAAATGAATCACCATCATCGGGCACTACCCACAATTTCCCCGCGACACCAGCAATCAGGGTCAGCGGCGAATCCGCAAGATCCCTCAGCGACCATGGCGAGCTCATCACGGCACGCAAAGCAAAGGCGCCGCGCGCCCGTGGCGCATCCAGTAATCCACCCAAAGTGTCCATAAGGCCAATTATAGACGCATGCGTATGAATCTGAGTATATCGGAGATGGTGACTTTGGCGCCTGCCTCCTAAATTAATCACTAACAGAACGTGCAGTACTCGAATGAATAATTAGGGAGGCATTTTCAATGCTACAGAGCAATGAGAAAACGATACGTCGTCTGGTCGACGAGGTGATTAACAAGCAACACCTCGCGGTTATCGACGAGATCATTCATCCAGATTACGTGCATCGCACACCCGGCGGGGAACTGCATGGCAGACAGGCCCTCAGGGAATTATTGACTGCATACCAGACAGCCTTGCCTGACCTGCACGTGAAAATCGATGAGCTGGTATGTACAGATAACAAGGCCGTACTTTTCTTCACGCTGTCCGGCACACATGAGGATGAATTCATGGGGATTCCAGCAACCGGCAAACAGGTGAGCATAAACGGTATGACGCGCAGTTATATCGAGAATGGACAAATCATCGAGGAATGGGAGCTCCTCGACCAGTTAACCATGTTTCAGCAACTCGGCATCGTATCAATGCAGTGAACCAACCATCAGAAATGATCAGGAGATAGCCATGAATAACAGGACAAACAGTTTTCAGATATCAGAGGGCATTACGCTGGTTCTGGGCGGCACGGGGAAAACCGGTCGCCGCGTAGCAGAGCGCTTACAGGCACGTGGTATTGATACCCGTATTGCATCACGCTCGGCAAACCCATCTTTCGACTGGAATGATTCGAGTAACTGGCATGAAGTTCTCGAAGGTGTCACTTCGGCCTACATCAGTTACGCGCCGGACCTCGCAATACCAGGCGCCACGGATGCGGTTCGTCGTTTCGTTGAGCTGGCCGTGTCGTATGGGGTAAAACGTCTTGTATTGCTGTCAGGACGTGGTGAAAAAGAGGCCCAGGCCTGTGAACAGATTATCCAGGCAAGCGAAGTCGAATGGACGGTGGTACGCGCAAGCTGGTTCATGCAGAACTTCTCGGAAGGCGAATTTCTCACCATGGTACAGGACGGCGC
>CAZXNH010000032.1:0-31309 GCA_964641615.1 uncultured Ectothiorhodospiraceae bacterium
GCTTACGTTTCCTTTCACCTTGAAGATATCCAGTCACTCTGGAGTGGTTACGGCAAAATCATGCGCTATGGCCTGAAGGGCGCCGATCATAAGACCGTTATCGTTAAGCATGTCCAGCTGATGAATAAGGCCTTTCATCCGAGAGGCTGGGATACCGATCTATCCCATCAGAGAAAGATTAAGTCCTATCACGTAGAGAGTGCCTGGTACCGCGACTGGGCGCAGTACTGCGATGACTCCTGCCGTGTGCCGAAGTGTTTTGGTCTTGAAGAGTCCGAGGATGAGTTTCTGATCGTGCTGGAAGATCTCGATGCCAGTGGTTTTCCACGACGCATCGATGAGGTAGTCGTGGAGGAGCATGTGTTTGCCTGCCTGAAATGGCTGGCGAACTTTCATGCCACCTTTATGGGCAAAAAACCGGAAGGGCTGTGGGAGGTCGGAACCTACTGGCATCTGGACACCCGGCCGGATGAACTGAAAGCCCTGGTGGATAAAGACCTGAAGGCAGCCGCGCCATTGATTGATCAGCAGCTGAGTTCAGCACGTTACCAGACCTTTGTGCATGGCGATGCCAAGCTGGCGAACTTCTGTTTCTCGGAAGATGGCCGCCAGGTGGCGGCGGTGGACTTTCAGTATGTCGGTGGTGGTTGCGGCATGAAGGATGTCGCCTATTTCATTGGCAGCTGCCTGCATGAGGAAGAATGTGAACGCTATGAGGCAGAGCTATTGCGCTGTTATTTTTCAGAATTGCGTAAGGCATTAACAGCGCGTGATAGCGATATTGACCTGGATGACCTCGAACGTGAATGGCGCGGGCTATACGATATTGCCTGGACAGATTTCCATCGCTTTGTGAAGGGCTGGAACCCTGATCACTGGAAGATTCACAGTTACAGTGAACGACAGGCCCGGCAAGTGCTCGACAAGCTTTTGTCTACCTCTGAATAGAATTGCTTAGCCACGGGTCATTTTCAGCATGGTGCGATCTTTCTTCACGAAATGATGATACATGGCGGCTGAAAAATGACCGAGGATTAGCAACCACATCAGCCAGGCGCCGAAAATATCCTTGTGTATAAAATCGATGGGCTTTTCAAACTCTTTGAAGGTCATGCCTAGTCCATCAGTCACAATGACATTAAATAACCAGGTGTCTTCGAACCTGGGAATATCGAAGAGCATGAAATACTCGGTATTGACGCCGGTACCCACATAGCCGGTGACCACCATAATAATGATAAACAGATACAGCATCATGTGGCCGATGTGCGCGGCGAGATGTTCAAGTCGTGAACCGGGTTCCGAATCAGGCTGGCGATTGTACATACGCCAGATTATCCGCAGGATAACGATTACCCCGATAGTAATGCCGACAGATAAATGGAGCTGTAAGGCAATCCAGTTTTCAGGCGTGTCCTTTTCTGTAAACCACTGGCGGTAGTAAACAGAACAGTAGGAAAACAAAAATAACAATGCAGTAACCCAGTGGAACCATTTGGCGACTGACCCGTAATTATCGGCGGTATTTTTGAGTGACATAATCAGAACCTGTTTAATAAGACGACTTCGTCCATGGGTAACTGGGTGGGTCGAGGGCGCGCAGCCTGCAAGGCCTTACCAACGACTACAAACATTGAAATTACGTGATCATCAGGCAGGTTGATAATTTCACCTACCTTGTCAAAATCGAAACCATCCATAGGGCAGGTGTCGTAGCCCATGGCTTTGGCTGCTAGCATGATGGTCTGCGCGGCGATACCTGCGGAGCGCATGGCCTCATCTCTTTGCCCCTGATCATTTTCACGGTAATAACCATCGATAGCTGTTTCCATATAGTTCTGGATGTCAGCAGGTGCATTCTGCCAGTACCTTAATGGTTGTTTCTCCCAGGCCCTGGTATCTGCACATATCACGATTAGTAAGGAGGCGTCGGTGACCTGTGCCTGGTCATGCGCCGCTTCGCGAATCTGTTTGCGCAGGTTTTTATCTTTTACCAGGACAAAACGATAGTTCTGCTGATTAAATGCTGTCGGTGAAAGCTTAGCCAACGACATCAGTTTGTCGATTTCCTGCTGTGACATTTCATGTTGGGGATCGAAATACTTTACTGACCGACGTTGTTCTATGGCTTCAATGGTATCCACGAATAAATCCTGTTTTATGTGTTTGAACGAATAGAGCCAGCCATTATTGTATAAACAATGGCCGGCTACTCGTTTTGAGTTTAAGGCAAATCAAAGACCAGGGCTTCGCTTTGCGCCTTGCCGACAAACTCAATCTTATCAACACCCCTGACCGTGGCGCCGTCACCCTCTTTGAGTAATTCACCATTAACCGAAAGCTGACCAGCCACAACGTGGATATATGCTGATCGGCTCGATGCAAGATCGTGGGCTGCATAATCTTCTGCATTCAGAAGCAGCTGGTACAGGTAGGCATCCTGATGCACATGTAAGGAGCCATCGCGACCATCTGGCGAGACGACCAGCTGCAGGCCGGTTCTGGGCTCAAAGCGTTTTTGCTGATATCCCGGTTCAACGCCATATTCGCTGGGCATAATCCAGATTTGCAGGAATTCCAGCGAATCGGAGCTGGATGGGTTGTATTCGCTATGGGTAACACCTGTACCGGCTGACATCAGCTGAATCTCGCCAGCGGGCAGGCGTTCGATATTGCCCATGCTGTCCTTATGCTCGATGACACCTTTTTTCACATAGCTGATGATTTCCATATCCTGATGAGAATGCGTGGCGAATCCCTTTCCCGGCGCCACCTTGTCATCGTTGATCACTCTTAGTGCAGAAACGCCCATATGTTCGGGGTCGTAATAGTCTGCAAATGAGAAGGTGTGTCGGCTCTGGAGCCAGCCGTGGTTTGCGGGCCCGCGATCTTCACTGCGTCTAATTTCAATCATCGTTATCTCCGGGGCGAAATATTTAACCTGGAGTTAACTTATAGGCTGGCGATTAGGAGATAAACTCGCTATATATAAACATATTGTTTATTAATAGTTGACAATATGGACCGATTAAACAGCATGCGCCACTTCGTGGAGGTGGTCAGAGAGTCCGGGTTTACCCCGGCGGCTGAAAAGCTGGGCCTGTCACGGGCGCAGCTCAGTAAATCGGTTATGCAGCTGGAGGCCCATCTGGGCACGCGTTTGCTCAATCGAACCACGCGGCGCATCAGCCTGACCGAAACAGGCAAGGTGTACTTCGAGCGTTGCCTGTCGATCCTGGATGATATCGATGAGCTGGAAGCCAGTACCAGCGAACAAAACAAGATACCTAAAGGGCGTTTATCCATATGCGCCCCTACCTCATTCGGTATTTTGCATTTACAAAGTGCCTTAACCGATTACCTGAACAAGTTCCCCGAGGTGCAGATAACCCTGAGCCTCAGCGATCGATTTATTGATGTCGTAGAAGAAGGCTTCGACGTGGTGGTGCGTATCGCCGAGCTGGATGATTCGAGTTTGATTGCCCGCAAGATTGCTCCCTGTAAGCGCGTGTTCTGCGCATCACCTGAGTATTTAAAATCGCATAGCCCTGTACAGGTGCCTCAGGACCTGGCGATTCATCACTGTTTAACTTATTCCAATGATTTAAGACCTGACACCTGGACGCTTGAAGGCCCGCAGGGAATTGAATCGGTAAAAGTGAATGGCCCTGTGTGTGCCGACAATGGCGATATGCTGAAAGCTGCTGCACTTAATCATATGGGCATTACCCTGTTACCCACATTCATTGTCGGCGAGGATTTAAAAGCGGGTCACCTGGTACAGGTATTAAAAGAGTACTGTCCTCCTGATATTGCTATTTATGCCGTTTTTCCTTCGCGACGATTTTTATCGGCCAAGGTACGAACCTTTGTCGATCACTTAACCAACTGTTTTGGCGAGCAACCCTACTGGGATGACTATGAATAACCTGGACAACTTGCCAGATGTGCGTGATGGGCTTAATAAAAAAGAGCGCGCCGTGCTGTACTGTATTCATGAGTTACAACAAGAGCGAAACGGTCGTAATGTGCCGACAGCAATGCTCTATGGGCGCGTTCTTGAGCATGTCGATATGAGTGAAAGTGAACTGCAGGACATCCTGCAGCGGCTTACAGGTTCTGCTTAGGCTCACTTACCTGTTGGCCTGAACTACAATTGTATTTAACGAAGAGTATTAATTTATTATCCGGGAGGTTCAGTGATGAGCGGAGAAGTTAAAGAAAACATCAAGCAGAAGTCGACCTGGATGCGTGGCCTGTACATGCTGTTGTTTGCGATTTTTTATAGTGTTGCGGAGCTTGTGCTGTTTGCCACGGTAATCTTTCAGTTCCTGCTCAAGTTGTTTACCACGGAAACCAATCCACGTTTACAGAAACTGGGCCAGAGTATCGGGACCTATATCTACCAGATCATTCAGTACCTGACCTTTAACAGTGATTACGAGGTTTATCCTTTTGGCGCCTGGCCCAAGGGTGAGCCTGCCGAGTTAAAGAAGGTGGAAGACAAGAGCGGGGATTAACGTACTTTCCTTACTCGAAACTTTCTGCCCTTAATCTTTCCTTCCGCCAGAACCTTTAAGGCCTGTTTTGCGATAGGCCTTTCTACGGCGACAAAGGCGACATGATCAAAGATGTCGATCTTGCCGATCAGCTTACCCGGCAGTTGCTGGTTGGCAGTGAGCGCGCCAAGGATGTCACCTGCACGTACCTTGTCCTTGCGACCACCGTTAATACACAGCGTAACCATGGGCGGGCTGAGCCTGAAGTTTTCACGTTCTGTGAGTGAAGAGGTTTTCTGAATTCGTACCGGGCTGCCCTGGTAATCTTCGATGGCATTCACCTTTTTGACCTCTGAAGGCATGAACAGACTCAGGGCCAGACCTTTCTTGCCTGCACGACCAGTACGTCCGATACGGTGGATATGTACCTCGGGATCGGGTGTGAGTTCAAAGTTCACCACGCACTCCAGGTCTTTGATATCCAGGCCGCGCGCGGCGACATCGGTGGCGACCAGGATAGAGGTACTCTTGTTGGCAAACTGCACCAGGGTCTGGTCACGGTCTTTCTGGTCCAGATCGCCATGCAGGGCGAGGGCATGAAAACCCTGCTGCCATAAATCATCGGCCAGTTCCTGGGCCTGCTGTTTACGGTTACAGAAGACCACGGTGGATTCAGGGCGGTAATGCTGCAGCAGGGCAACCAGTGTTTTGGTGCGTTCACCCTTTTGTATTTCGTAAAAGATCTGTTCGATCTTCGTATCGTCATGCGTACTTTCTACGCGCACCTCGACAGGATTGTTCAGTACGGCGTTGCTGATCTCCTGGATCTCATCCGGGTAGGTGGCCGAGAACAACAGGGTCTGTTTGTCGCGCGGTGTGAAATCGATAATGCGCATCATGTCTTCATGAAAACCCATATCCAGCATGCGGTCGGCCTCATCCAGTACCAGGGTCTGCAGGCCATCGAGTTTCAGGGTGCCGCGTTGCAGGTGGTTGAGTATGCGCCCGGGTGTGCCGACGACGATGTGCGGATGATGTTCCAGCGATGTCAGCTGTGGTCCCATGGGATTGCCGCCACACAGGGTGGTGATCTTGGTATTGGAAATGGCGCGTGCCAGCAGCCGGGTTTCCTGGCGTACCTGTTCGGCCAGCTCACGCGTGGGGCAGAGGATAAGCGCCTGGGTGCGATAGCTCTGTGATTCGAGTTTGTGCAACAGGCCAATGGCAAAGGCCGCGGTTTTACCACTACCGGTCTTGGCCTGGGCCAGCAGGTCCTGGCCTTCCAGTATGGCGGGCAGGCTCTGAGCCTGTATCGGCGTCATGGCATGAAAGCCCATGGCCTCGATATTGCCGAGTTCTTCCGGGCTCAGGGGTAGTGATGAAAACGGAACCAGTGACATGGTTTAATCCAGTGGCCTTACTTGTTTCTTTGCCAGGGATTAACAGGGCTTTTGGGTTTTCTCTGTTCGGGCTCAGGGGCTTCAGGCCTGGGGCGTTCAGAGCGTTCCTGCTTCGGTTTTCCCTTCCAGGGTTTTTCCTGTTTTGTTCTGGACTTATCAGGCCAGGCTTTTTTAGCTTTGGGCTTTGTCTTGTCTGACCGGGTAGTGAGTGTAGGTCTTGGCTTTTTTGGTTCGGGCTCAGGCTGTGGTGCTGCGGACTCCCTGGGTGCAGCAGGATCTCTGGGATCGGTGGGTCTGTCTTCAGCCTTTTTCACGCGGATCTTGTTGCCGGCGACATCGGAGCCATTGAGGTTCTTCATGGCTGCCTTGGCCTCACCCGGTTTGGGCATTTCAATAAAACCAAAGCCCTTGGAGCTGCCAGTCTTCTGATCCATGACTAGCTTGCAGGACTGTACGCGACCAAAGGCCTCGAACAGTTCTTTGAGCTCGGCCTCGGTGGTAGAGCGGGCGAGATTGCGTACTAGTAGTTTCATGGGGACACCGGGAACAAAAAACAGACAAACATTATAACTGTTGCGTCCGCAGGACTTTGAGTTATTTGTGGCCTGAATTAAAAAAAAGGGCCAGTAAAGACTGGCCCAAAGGGGTATTGCAGGGGTAACTGATAATGCAGGCAGGATGGCGGTCCCTCGCCACCTGCACTACGCCGCTTGATGCACTGCCTGTTGCGCCTGCAACTGGAGTTGCTGGGGGAGGCCAGGGGGGAGATCGAGGGCCTTTGCCAGTTGTTCCAGGTGCGCCAGTTCCAGGGGGTGATCCGGGTCGATAATCAGGCACGATGCCAGGTAGAGTTCGGACTTCTCTTCCAGGCTGTCGATGCCCTGGGCGATCTCCTCGACCGAGATGGGCTGGCGTAGCAGGTCAAACACCAGTGCCTTCATTTCCACTGAAAGATCCATCTGTTCAATGGCATTGAAGATACGTTGTTGCTCAATATCGTTGATGTGGCCATCGGCTTTTGCTGCAGCGATCATGGCCTTGATCGCGGCCATTTCAAAATGACTGGAATGCGTTGTTGGCGGCTCAGGGCTGGCCACTTCTGAGTGGCCAGTCGTACCTGGAGTTGCCTTGTTCTGCTGCCAGTTCTGCAGGGCGCGGTAGGCCAGGCCGCCAAGTACGGCAGCTCCGCCATAGGTGGCAGCCTTGCCGGCAAATTTGCGGGCCTTCTTGTTGCCGACCAGCAGTGCAGCGATGCCACCGGCCGCAGCTCCGCCCACCAGGCCACCGGGAATGTTGCTGGCGACCTTACCCAGGGTGCTGCTGATACCCTGGGCACTGTTCTGCGTAGTAGTGGCAGCATTACCTGAACCCAGGAACTGATTAAGCATGTTCTGAATATCCATGAGCGATTTCTCCTGTGTTTGTTGTCATTATTCCTGGTTAGTGAATGCGCCCAGCAGGTGAAGCAGGCTGGTGAACAGATTGAAGATGGCGACATACAGGGTGACGGTTGCCATGATGTAGTTGGTCTCGCCGCCGTTGATGATGTTGCTGGTTTCCCAGAGGATCAGGCCGGACATAAGCAGGACAAACATGGCCGATACCGCCAGAGACAGGCCGGGCATCTCGAAGAACACCGCACCCAGACCGGCCAGGAAACCGACCAGGATACCGATCATCAGGAAGCTGCCCATGTAGCTGAAGTCCTTGCGGCTGGTCAGCGCATAACCGGACAGGCCGAGGAAGATAATGCCGGTGCCAGCCATGGCGGTCATCACGATCTGGCTACCGTTGGCCAGGCTCATATAGGCGTTAAGAATGGGGCCCAGCGTGTAGCCCATGAAACCGGTCAGGGCAAAGACAAAAACCAGCCCCAGGCCGGAGTTACGGAACTTTGCCGTGGCAAATAGCAGGCCGAAGTAGCCGACCAGGGTCAGGATCAGACCAGGATGCGGCAGGTTCAGGGCCATGGAAATACCCGCTGTCACGGCACTGAAGAGCAGGGTCATGGACAACAGGCTATAGGTGTTGCGCAGGACCTTGTTGGTCTCCAGCGCGCCCTCTTGTGTGGTCGTAGTCTGGTTAAGTATCGGTGTATTCATTACTTGTCTCCTTTCAGGTGCGGTCTTCAGGAAAGAAACTGGTTAGCTTCAGACCAGGGTTTTCCGGAAGGTGCTCTCGAGTGGCGGGGGTACCTGTTACGTTCGCGTGCCAGTCGACGAGTGACGGTACGCCCGGCTCGTTCGGCGGCGCGGTTGATGGCCGTGTACATGTCTTCTTCGGTGTCTTCAATAACCACATCGATCAACTTCGGTAATACGATATGAATCTTGCAGCACTTGTCATCGCCGCCACGTGGGCCATTGATGTCAGATAGCCTGACCTCGATGCGCTGGATCTGGTCGTAACGGGAACTCAGGGCAAAATTCAGACGTCTTTTGATATGACTGTTCAGGGCCTCGGTGAGGTCGAAATCACGTGCCTGTATATCAATCTGCATGGTGCCTCCCACAACGGGTTGTCAACGGTTAGGGCTTAGCATAAGGCGACATATGATTATGGAATAGTCGAATATTTATGTTGTATAGTTCGAGAAAACCGATGCGTAAAAATCATGATTAACTATAAACATTTACATTATTTCTGGGTGGTGGCGAAGCAGGGTGGTATTGCCCGCGCCAGCGAGACTCTGCACATCACGCCGCAGACGATTAGCGGCCAGATCAGCCTGCTGGAGGATAGCCTCGGAGAGGCCCTGTTCCAGAAGGCGGGGCGCAACCTGGAACTGACAGAGACCGGGCGGATGGTACTGAGCTACGCGGACGAGATCTTTTCCCTGGGCGGTGAACTGGAAGAGGCGGTGCGTAACATGCCGTCTGAGCGGCCACTGACCTTCAAGGTGGGGGTGGCCGACGTGGTACCCAAGACCATCGCTTACCGCCTGTTGTCCCCCGTCCTTGAGTTGCCCGATCCCGTGCGCCTGGTGTGTAAGGAGAATAGCCTGGATGTACTGCTGGCCGATCTGGCCCTGCACAAGATTGACCTGGTGATTGCCGATAGTCCGATACCGCCGGGTGTTAACGTGCGCGGCTTCAACCACTCACTGGGCGAAAGCGGTGTGAGTTTTATGGCAGGGCCAGAGCTGGCCAAAAGTCTACGCAGGAATTTTCCGCACAGCCTGGATGGGGCGCCACTGCTGCTGCCGACGGAGATTAACGTGGTGCAGTCACGCCTGATCCAGTGGTTCGATGGCCTGCATATTCATCCGCGTATCGTCGGTGAGTTCGATGACAGTGCCCTGATGAAAGTCTTCGGCCAGGCGGGTAAGGGAGTCTTTGTGGTGCCTACGGCGATATCTAATGAAGTTGCTGAGCACCTGGGTGTCAAGATTATCGGCAGCACAGAAGAGGTGCGCGAGCAGTTCTATGCAATCTCCTTTGAGCGCAGAGTTACCCACCCCGCTGTCGCAGCAATCACCCGGACTGCCCGCGACTGGCTGAATTAAACAGGGCTGGTTTGCCAGGCTTATACCCCAGCATTGTGAAGATTTTTCGACGAGCAGTTATATTGACTCAATACTGCATGGACAAAGCCTGAGATAATTACATGACATGTTGTCGTCCCCATATACAATGCCTGTATCTATTTCATACCCCGGAGCGCTCATTTAAATGACACTGCTTTTTATTTACCTGCTGATTGCCATTGGTGTCTCTTTCCTGTGTTCTATTCTCGAAGCCGTGTTGCTCTCCATCACCCCAAGTTACCTGGGTAAGTTAACTATCGAGAAGCCAAGATCCGGGAAAATCATTGCGAATGCGAAAGGGCGCATGGATGAGTCGCTGTCGAGCATCCTGATCCTCAATACCTTTGCCCATACCATGGGCGCAGCAGGTGTAGGCTCGCAGGCCCTGCAGGTATTTGGTGCCGAATGGGAGACGCTGATCGCGGTGCTACTGACCCTGGCCATTCTCTATTTCTCGGAGATCATCCCCAAGACACTGGGCGCAACTTACTGGCGCAGCCTGGCAGTGCCGGCAACTCTAATCATTTCCTGGCTGGTTAAGCTGGTGTATCCGCTGGTATGGATTTCAACCCGCCTGACCAAGCTGTTCAGCAATAGTAAGGAAAACGAAATTACCCGCGAGGAAATTATTGCGCTGGCCTCCCTGGGGCACAGGGATGGCGCCTTGTTCTCTCAGGAAAACGAATATCTGGCAAATCTACTAAGCCTGCACGAGATACGCACCGAAGAGATTCTGACGCCGCGTACCGTGGTACACATGCTGGATGAAAGCATGACGGTTACAGAGGCGTTGGATCACCCCCTGACACAACAGTTCACACGTATACCCATTTATGGTGCGGGCATGGATGACATTACCGGTAAGGTGATTCGCGTTGATCTGTTCGATGCCGAGCGTAATGGTCGTGGTGATGAGCCGATCAGGAACCTGGCCAAGAAGATCATTCGTGTTTCGGAAAAGCTGCCTGTGCAGAACCTGATCGATCTATTTATTAAAAACCATATGCATCTTTTCCTGGTGGAGGACGAGTTCGGACAGACCTCCGGTATCGTCACCCTTGAAGATGCTATTGAGACCCTGCTGGGCAGGGAGATTCTGGATGAGAGCGATACGGTGACTGATATGCAGGAACTGGCCAGGGGCAAATATCGCGAACGCCTGCGCAGCATCAAGCAGCAGGAAGAAAGGGACGAGGAAAATTGATTCTCTACACCTTTTGCTTTTTAGGCCGGGTGTCACCGCAATAAATGATGAGAATATCAATTCAACATATTGATAAGACCTGTCCGGAAACGGAGGTCTATCATGAGCTTCTGGATCTGGATGGTAAGCACATTCTGGAACTAGGCTGTGGCAGCGCGATGATCACGCGCGACATCGCCACTGCCGGGCCGGATCGTAAGGTGACAGCGTACGAGGTAGATGAGCAGGCCCATGAACAGAACCTGAAGATTACCGACCTGCCCAACGTGGAGTTTGGCCTGGCGGGCGCACAGGAGATACCACTGGATGATGCCTCCGTTGATGTCGTGTTCATGTTTAAGTCCCTGCACCACGTGCCACTGGAACTGATGGACCAGTCGCTGCACGAGATCCATCGCGTGCTCAGGCCAGGTGGCAAGGCCTATATCTCCGAGCCGGTCTATGCAGGGGATTTCAACGAGATCCTGCGCCTGTTCCATGATGAACGTGTCGTGCGCGAAGCGGCCTTCACCGCGGTAAAGAAGGCCGTGGATACAGGGCTGTTTAACCTGGTTGAGGAAACCTTCTTCAAGGCCCCGATGCAGTTTGCCGACTTTACCGATTATGAAGAACGTATCCTCGGGGTGACCCACACCAACCACCAGCTCGATGACGATCTTTACCAGGCCGTGAAACAGAAATTTGAGCAGCACATGGGCAATGATGGCGCGCTCTTTAAAATGCCGATTCGTGTGGATTTGCTGGAAAAACACTGACGGCACAAAATAAAGGCTTCACCAGAGGGCAGGTTTTCATGCAATCAGTTCACCCGGTTATGCCTCGATGCCGTAGCTTTTACTGGGTCTTCGTTGCTGCGACAGTTTTATTCCTGGCTGGCTGTAGCGCGCTGCAACCTGTCGACCTGCCTGATGAATACAGCCTGGCACCTGCCCAGTCGCCGCTATGGACGCAGCTGACCGAAGAAAGGCCAGGTGACTGGATTTATCTGCTTAATACCGGTGACGAGGCACTCTGGTGGCGCCTGCGCCTGATTGACAGTGCCACACGCTCGATTGATTTGCAGACCTTCCTGTGGAAAGAAGACCGGTCCGGCCTGAAGGTGCTGCGGCATCTTTACGAGGCAGCCGACCGCGGTGTGCGCGTGCGCATCATGCTGGACGATACCTTCACCGCCAATCTCGACGAGGAC
Source organism: uncultured Ectothiorhodospiraceae bacterium (assembly GCA_964641615.1). Classification (GTDB taxonomy): domain Bacteria; phylum Pseudomonadota; class Gammaproteobacteria; order J044; family J044; genus JANTGN01. The sequence goes on from CAZXNH010000032.1 coordinate 11,819, forward strand.
ATCTGGGATATTGCCCATCACCCGAATATCGAGTTCCGGATCTACAACCCGTACGCACATCGCAGTAACAGCCTCGTGGTCCGGCAGTTCCTGAACCTGGGTGACTTCAGCCGCGTCGATCATCGCATGCACAACAAGATCATGGTCGCGGACAACCATGCCGCCATCGTCGGCGGGCGCAACCTCGCGGATGAATACTTCGGTAGCCACGAGGAGGCAAACTTCCGCGACATGGAGGTTCTGGCAGTGGGCCCCACCATGCAACCCCTAAGCCGACAGTTCGATGAATACTGGAACAGCGACTGGTCGTTTCCTGTTGAAGAAGTGATCGAGGTGTCACCGACTCGGACACCGGAGGAATTCGAAGCCTGGGTGCTAGAAACAGCAGAACGTGGCCTTTACGAAGATGAAGAAGGAAGGTTGCAGGCCTGGGCCCAGGTCGCCCGCCTGGGTGTTACTGGTGAAGTTGAGGTGTTTGCCGATACACCGGCATCGGAAAACCCGGCGGCGACGGAGGAACTGCCCGTTCAGCTGGCGCAGGAACTGATTCGGCAGATTGATAAGACCGATGAGGAGATGATCCTTATATCGGCCTACCTGATACCGACACCTGAACTCGAGCAGGCCATCGAGCGTGCCGAGGAGCGGGGCGTGCGCGTGCGCATCCTGACCAACTCGCTGCGTTCCAACAATCACATGGCGGCGCATAGCGCCTACCGCAACCATGTGGATCGCCTTGTCGATCATGGCGCTGAGGTCCACGAAGTGCGGGCCCTCGCCAGGGATCGTGGGCTTTACATGGATATGCCCATCGAGGAAAAGCATCTTGGGCTGCATAGTAAGGTGCTGCTTATCGATGACGACACGAGCCTCATTGGCAGTGCCAACCTTGACCCGCGTTCGCTACGCCTTAATACCGAGATGGTGCTTTTGATCAGGAGCCGGGAATTCAACCAGTGGGTGCGTGACGTCATTGCCCTGGACTTTCACCAGCGTAATGCCTGGCACCTGCAGAGGCAGGAGGATGGACGCCTGGCGTGGGTTGCCGATGACGTGGTTCTGCATGAACAGCCTGCGGAATCCGGTCTTCAGCGGCTCGAAGACTGGTTCCTGAGTATCATGCCGATCGAAAATGAAATGTGACCCCAGAATAGACCGGGTGTGAAGCCCCATGCGTTCTGCCATATAATGTGGCCTCTTTTTTGCACTACATCCTCAAACCTTCTCAGAGAGTCTAATCAATGTCTGATTCCAGGATCATCTACACCGAAACCGACGAAGCCCCAGCGCTAGCTACATATTCCTTCCTGCCAATTGTTCAGGCCTTTACCAGAACCGCCAATATCGATGTAGAAACCCGCGACATCTCGCTTTCTGGCCGCATTATCGCGACATTTCCAGACAATCTGAATGAAGAGCAGAAGATTGGTGATGCCCTGGGCGAGCTGGGCGAGCTGGCGAAGACCCCTGAGGCGAATATCATCAAGCTGCCCAATATCAGTGCATCCATCCCGCAGCTGACCGCAGCCATTAAGGAGCTGCAGGACAAGGGGTACGACATTCCTGACTATCCTGCAGAGCCCGCCAACGCTGAAGAAGAATCCATCAAGGCGCGTTATGCGAAGGTGCTGGGTAGTGCGGTGAATCCCGTGCTGCGCGAGGGCAACTCGGACCGTCGAGTGGCGGCCGCCGTTAAGGAATATGCAGAAAAACATCCGCATTCCATGGGTGCCTGGTCTGCCGATTCAAAAACTGAGGTGGCCTCCATGCCCGAAGGCGACTTCTACGGCAGCGAGCAGTCGGTGGTGATCGAGTCGGCAGGCGATGTGAAGATCGAGCTGGTGGCTGAAGATGGTGCTAGCACCGTACTGAAGGAAAAGACTCCAGTGCTCGAGGGTGAGGTCATCGATGCCTCGGTCATGAGCGTGAAGGCACTGCGTGAATTTTTCGAAACTGCCACCCAGGAAGCCAAAGAGCAGGGTGTGCTCCTGTCGCTGCACATGAAGGCCACCATGATGAAGGTGTCCGACCCCATCATCTTCGGTCACGCGGTAACCGTCTACTACAAGGATGTGTTCGAGAAATACGCCGAGACCTTCAAGAGCCTGGGTGTTAATCCCAACAATGGCGTGGGTGATGTCTATGCCAAAATCGCCCAACTGCCTGATGAGAAGCGTCAACAGATCGAGGCTGACCTGCAGGCCGTGTATGAAAGCCGTCCTGAGCTGGCAATGGTCAACTCCGACAAGGGTATAACCAACCTGCACGTGCCCAGCGACGTGATTATCGATGCCTCCATGCCGGCAGCGATTCGTTCTTCCGGCCAGATGTGGGGTCCCGACGGCAAGCTGGCAGATACCAGGGCCATGATCCCTGATCGCAACTATGCCGGTGTTTACCAGGCTACGATCGAGTTCTGTAAGAAGCATGGTGCCTTCGACCCGACCACCATGGGTGATGTCAGCAACGTGGGCCTGATGGCGCAGAAGGCTGAGGAATACGGCTCGCATGACAAGACCTTCGAGATTCCTGCTAACGGCACCGTGCGCGTTACCGATACCGCCGGCAACACCCTGATGGAGCACAGCGTTGAAGAGGGCGATATCTGGCGCATGTGTCAGACCAAAGACCTGCCAATTCGTGACTGGGTGAAGCTGGGTGTGACCCGTGCGCGTCTGACCGGCAATCCCGCCGTGTTCTGGCTAGACAAGAACCGCGCTCATGACGCCAACCTGATTGCCAAGGTCGAAACCTATCTGAAGGACCATGACACCAGCGGCCTGGAGATTAAGATCATGGCGCCTGCCGAGGCGACTCAGTACTCGCTGGAGCGTGTGAAGGACGGTAAGAACACCATCTCGGTTACCGGTAACGTACTACGTGATTACCTGACCGACCTGTTTCCCATCCTGGAACTGGGCACCAGTGCCAAGATGCTGTCGATTGTGCCGCTGCTCAACGGTGGTGGTCTGTACGAGACCGGTGCCGGAGGCTCCGCGCCCAAGCACGTGCAGCAGCTGCAGGAAGAGAACCACCTGCGCTGGGATTCACTGGGCGAGTTCCTGGCCCTGGCCGTTTCACTGGAAGACTTTGCACGTAAGAACGATAACGCCAAACTTAAGGTGATAGCCGCGGCCCTGGACAAGGCTAACAGCGCCTTCCTGAACAATGACAAGTCGCCCTCGCGCAAGGTAGGTGAGCTGGATACCCGTGGTAGTCATTTCTACCTGGGTATGTACTGGGCACAGGCCCTGGCCGAGCAGGATGACGATGCCGAACTGAAGTCTATCTTTAGCCCGATCGCCCAGCAGCTAACCGAGAACGAAGCGAAGATTGTTGAAGAGCTGAATGCCGTACAGGGACAGTCTGCAGACCTGGGTGGTTACTATCGTCCCGATGTGGCAATGACCACGGCAGTCATGCGCCCGAGTACCACACTCAATACTATTATCGATGGCATGGCCTCTTAGCCCCGTTTTTACAGCGCTGAATCAAAACCCCGCCAGGATTGGCGGGGTTTTTTTATGCCTGGGCGTTGGCTGAAGCCCTGTCGTGATGGGTGAGTTTCAGTACCAGCACGGTCAGGGCGGGCAGGAAGGTCAGGGTAACAAACGCGGTGCCCAGCAGGCCGAACATCACGATCACGCCCACACCCCGGTAAAGCTCGGTACCTTCGCCAGCCAGAAAGACCAGGGGCGCGAGGCCGAAGACGGTCGTCAGTGTCGACATGGCTATGGGGCGCAGGCGTGTGGCAACCGCGTCCCTGACCGCTTCCATGGCGTTCATGCCCGCATAACGTACATTGGTCATAGCCTGGTGCACGATGAGGATAGGGTTGTTGACCACCGTACCCATCAGGATCAGGAAACCGAGCATGGCAATCATGTCGAAGGAGAGGTGTATCTCGTTCAGGCCCAGCAGGGGCATGACGGCACCACCGAGGTTGAACAGGGACAGGCCGAGGATACCGCCGGCAACGCCCAGCGGGATGGTAGTCATGATCAGCAGCGGATAACCCCAGTGTGTGAAGATGGCGACCAGCAGCAGGTAGATGATGACCACCGCAACGATATAGTTGGCGGCCAGGGCTGAGCGCGTGGCGTCCAGCTGATCGCTGGCACCTGAGATACCCATGGTGATATTGCTGGGCACCGTACCGGTCTCACGCAGGAAATCCACGATCTCGCTCTGCACGATCTCGACCCCGGTCTCAAGGGCGATCCTGTCGGGAGGGATGATATTCAGCGTGACGGTGCGCTGGCTGTTCACGCGGCGGATGATGTTGGTGTCCACGGTCTCCTCGATCTGGGCGATGGAAGACAGGGGCACGACCGCACCGCTCGGCGTGTAAATGGCTATCTGGTTCAGGGTATCGAGCGAGGTATCGCGGCCCTGCTTGTTGTAGAGATAGATATCGATCTTATCGTCATCCAGGTAGAACTCGTCGGCAAAGGCGCCATCGGTGAGGGCAGTTACTGCATAGCCAACATCCTGGGTGGTCATACCCAGTTCACTGGCGCGGTCCCAGTTAGGCCGGACCTCGATCATGGGTTGAGACAATGACAGCGTTGAGGGATCGGCGCGCAGGCGCGGTGAATCAAACACCTCCTCGGCACGGCGATAGGCGGCGAGGGCGGCGTCGTAGATATCCTCCAGGTTGGGACCGGAGATATCCAGGTTGACGCTGCGCGTACCACCGGAGTTGCTGGTGATGATCGAACCGCGGGTAACGAAGCCGCGCATGGCCGGGTATTCGCGGTACTTGTCCTGGATGGCCTTCATCAGCGGTTTGATATGCGCCGGGTCTTTGGGCTGGGCGATGATGCGTATGCGCCGGGGTTCGATGCTCATGTTGATGTAGGCCATGGCCGGTACGCTGGTCTCGCCCGTATCAAAGGCTTCTGGTTCGTCTTCCACAAATTGCAGGAAGTAATCCTGCAGTTCCATGCCGATCCGGGACATGGTCTCCAGGTTGTAACCCGGTGGTGAGGTGAGGGAGGCGAAGGTCTTGGGTTCTTCACCCTCGGGCAGGTACTCAGCCGGTGGAGTCAGGAACAGAAAGATACTCAGACTGAGGGCGGCGACCAGGGCGATAATGCCAGTACGGTGCCGGTTGTCACTGATCAGCCAGTTGACGCCATTGATGATGGATTCCCGAACCGCCTGGCCTCTGCCTGCTAGACGCTGCCCGCGGTCAGCAAAATCCAGTCGCGCCGTGGCGGTTGGTATCACGGCAATGGCCACCAGCATCGAGGTCAGGATCGAGGCCGAGATGGCAATAGCGATATCCGAGTAAAGCTGCCCTGCCTCTTCCTGGATAAAAATGATCGGCACAAAGACCAGGATAGTCGTCATCGTGGAAGCGAGCACGGCAGGCCAGACGCGCTGTACCCCGACGACGGCAGCCCTGAGCTTGTCCATGCCCTTGCGCCGTTGTTGCTCGATACTCTCCAGGACCACGATGCCATTATCCAGGGTCATGCCGATGGCAAAGGCAACGCCCGCCAGGGAGATCACATTGATGGTGCGCCCGGTGAGCAGCAGTCCGATGAAGGCGGCGATGGTGCAGATAGGAATGCCCATGACACCGACCAGGGTGGCGCGCCCCGAGCGCAGGAACAGGAACATCACCAGGCTTGCCAGGATGGCGCCCAGCACCAGGTTGGTCCAGACGTTCTTAATCGAGGCCTGTACATAGCCGACATCATCGGCGATCAGGCGCATGTACATACCCGCGGGGTTGAGCACCTCTCGGTTGATGTGTTGCATCTCCTCCATCAGGCCTTCCTTGATCTCGATGACATTGGAGCCTGCCTGGCGGCGCACGGAGAGTCCGATGACGGGGGCGCCGTCGGTGTAGGAGATGCGGCTCATCTCGAAGTGATCCAGCTGTACCTCGGCGACATCGCGCAAGCGGATGATTGAATCGCCGCGGCGGACCAGGATCAGGTTTTCGAGATCTTCCAGGTCTTCGAATCGCCCAACGGTACGCAGCAGGTAACGACGCTTGCCGGATTCGATCTCGCCACCAGAGAGGTCGCGGTTACGCGCGGTAATGGCCTGGCGCACATCGCCGATGGTGATATCTCGCTGGCTCAGTCGCTCGGGATCTAGCAGGATCTGTATCTGGCGTTCTGCTCCCCCGTATACGTTGACCAGCGAGACGCCGGGTATGGTCTCCATGCGCGTGCGCACGTAGTCGTCGATAAAGTCCTGCATCAGGACCATGTTCAGCTGTTTCGGGTTGTCCTCCAGGGGCGCTACTCGAAAATACATGAACGAGTTGCTGGAGAACGAGGTGGCGTAGATGCGCGGTTCATCCACGTTAATGGGATAAGAGGGCACCTGCGACAGAGCGTTGTTAACGTGAATGAGGGTTTCGTTCAGGTCTATGCCGAATGGGAACTCGAGCTCGATGGAGGCGTTGCCGAAGGACGAAGAGGAGAGGATACGCTGCAGGCCCGGGATGCTGCGCAGGTATTCTTCCTGTTCGATGACGATTTCTTTTTCAATGTCCTGGGGTGTCGCACCCGGCCATGCCGTTCTGACGGTGATGGTTCGAACTTCAAGGTCGGGGATCATCTGTATGGGAATGCGCAAAGCCGCCATCACCCCGATGACACTGATGATCAGGATGATGACCGTCATGAGGGTGCCGCGCTTGATGATCGCTTCGAACATGCCCTGAGCCCCCGCTTAGCGTTTATCCTGGATACGTACCTGCTGACCTTCCTGCAGTGACTCGTTGCCCTCGGTGACTACAACTTCACCCGCCTGCAGGCCTTCACGGATGGCAATGAGACCATTGAAACTGTTGCCAGGTCTGACCAGGCGCTCGGATACCACGGGTTCAGAAGTGGTCTGGTCGATGACCCAGACCGTGATGCGGCCATCGGGATAGCGAATGAGGGCATCACGTGAGACGACGACCCCCTGTTGTGATGTGTCCAGGCGCAACTTGCCATGCGCCGACATGCCCGGAGTGATGCCCACGCCGGGTGCATCGAGCCTGGCATGTATGAGGAATGTGCGCGCGGACAGATCGGTCACGGGCACCACGGCATGGATTCGTGCCGTGAACTGACGGTTCGGCAGGGCGTCCAGATTCACGAGGATTTCACTTTGATCATTGATACGTGGGAAATAGTCCTGCGGAACGCGAAACTCCAGGCGAAGGTTGTCGACAGCAACCAGCTTTAGTACCGGTGAACCTGGCTCGACCCATTCACCTGTTTCTGTCATGCGTTCACTGATCACGCCATCAAACGGGGCGTTCAGGGTATGCCGCTCCAGTACCGCCTGTTGACGGCGCTCCTCGGCCTGCTGGCGTTTCAGGGCGGCGCTTTCCGATTCGACCTCTGCCTGCAGGAGGCGCAACTCGTTGAGTGAGATATTGTTCTGTTTGGACAGGCGTTGGGCATCTTTGAGGCGACGTTTAGCATCTTCCAGCTGGGCCCGGATTCGTAGGGTTTCGGCTTTTGCCGATTCCAGGTTGAGGGCCTCAATGGCACTATCAAGTTCCAGCAGGGTATCGCCTTGCTTAACTCGATCGCCCACTTCGACAGCGACTGACCTGACCAGGCCATCTACCTCGGTGGACAGGCTGGCCACCCGTACCGCGGCCACGGTGCCGTTGACAGGGACTTCTTCAATAATGTTCCGGGATTCGGCCTGATCGACGACGACCAGGGGTTGTTGGTCTTTCGCGAAGGTGATGTTGCAGGTCAGGAGAATGATTGGCAGAAGTAGAAGTTGCAGCCATAACTGTCCAGGCATCATGTGCGGGCGAGAGTCTATTTTTGAGATCATGCAATGAATCCTTGTTCAAAATGATCCTGCAAACTGTGAGGCCGATAATACCTGTATCGCCTATGCTAAAGAAATCCATAAATAGAGTGATAGAAAGCTTAGCGTATGCAGGGTAAATATCCCGGCCTTTGTATTTTTCACTATTCTATCTACAGGCTGTTACAGGACAGCTTCCAGGATCCGGTATCTAATCATCAGGAGTAGTACTCTATGTCGTACGGTCTGTCACGGTTCGTGTTGTTTATTGTCACTTTCATTGCAGCCTTTACTCTATCTGGAACAGCGTTTGCTCAGGTAGTGAAAGTAACGCCACTGGGTAGTCATGATGGTGAGTTCTGTCGTTTTGATCGTGCCATGATCTTCGAAGACCCTAACGGTACACGCGTACTCTACGATGCTGGCCGCACGGTTGCGGGTGCCGGTGATCCACGCCTTGGAAAGATCGATATTCTACTGGTCAGTCACATGCATGGTGATCATGTGGGAGATCGACATATCGCTAAGGTGAATGCAGGCGAATGCGGTAAACCCGACTTCTCAGAAGTGGCTGTGCCCAATACCAATAGCGTGAACATCGCCCTGGAGAAAAAGGCGATAATTGTGACAGGCAGCGAAATGCCAAAGTTTTTTGCCAGTAAATTAAAAACACTGGGTGGTGATCCAGAGACCTCGCAACTGGTGCGTTTTGGTGCCTCGAAGGAGGTTGGTGGCGTCACCATTACCACCGTGCCCGCAGTACATTCAAATGGCATTGCTGGTGCCATGATTGGTGGCGAACTGGGGCACATGCTGGATGCTTCAGGACTGACGGCCTATGCCGGTCCGCCAACGGGTTATGTGCTTACGTTCTCTAATGGACTGGTGGTTTACCTGTCAGGTGATACCGGTATTACGGCAGAACAGGAAACCGTGGTGCATGAACATTATCGCGCCAAGCTGGCCGTTATGAATATTGGTGACACCTTCACCACCGGGCCGAAAGAAGCAGCCTATGTCATCAACGAACTCATTCGTCCCGCCTCGGTGATTGCCTCGCATGCCAACGAAGTAGCGACTAAAGATGGCAAGGTAATCGATGGCACGCGTACGCAACTGTTTATGAAGGAAACTATTGTGCCCGTGTATCTGCCACTTAGTGGGCGCACCATGGCGTTCGATAAAAGTGGGAACTGTTTAGCAGGTTGTTAATGCCAGTGCGCGTTTTGCTCAGGACACTTGGCGCACTGCTGATGACTAGTGTATTGGGTATTGTGCATGCAGAAGAGCAATTAACGGTGCATTGTTCTGGCCAGGGTGATCCGGTGTACCTGGTCGGTGGTGGCCCGGCATTCACCACCTGGAATCTCCAGCCGATTCAAAATGCATTGAATAAAGACTATAAGGTCTGTCGCTGGGACATGCGTGGTGTAGGCGTGAATGCCGACCTACCCATATCTGACCGGTCATCTGTTTTGTCCCAGTGGCTCGATGACATGGATCAGGTGCTGCAGGAAGATCAGGTCATTCTTTGGGGGCATTCCTGGGGTGCCTTGCAGGTGCTGTTATATGCTAGCCAGCATCCAGAGCGCGTGGCACATATTGTGTTGAGTAATCCCGTCGATCCCGAATTAAAAAGCCTGGAACATATCGAACAGAAACGTTTTGTTCATCCGGAGATTAATGGCGGTTTAAGTCTGGATCAGATGGGTACACCTGCAGAGGGTCTGCATAATCTACGCAGCAAGATTGCCAGTTACTTCGAGGATGCAGAAAAGGGCTGGGCCTATGCCGAGTTGTTTACCCGAGAAGATGCAAACAATGTACTGAATGTGCAGATCTGGGAAGAGTATCGGCAGTCGCCTTTAAGCTGGCAGGACCTGGAGCAGGTTGCCGATAAGGTTTCGGGTCTGATCTATTGTCAGGCGGATGTGCTGCAACCCGAGAGCGAACAGGAATATCGACGACTGCTGCCTGATGTATCTCACCAGGTATTGTCAGCCTGCGGACATTTCCCCTGGGAAGAAAATCCTGATCAGTATTTTTCGGCATTGCATCAACTCCTGGAGTATTGATGCTTTTTGTCGTTAGCCAGGGCATTAAGGAGTGATGAAGATGTGGAAATTCCGAGGACAGCAACGACCATCCTTTGCCCTGGAGCCAGAAGAAGGTCAGGAATCGGCCTGGGATTATCCCAGGCCGCCTGCGGCAGTGATCTGTGAAAAACTGGTCGAGGTGAAATATAAAGGCCAGCTCATTGCGCGATCTAATAAAACCTGGCGCGTGCTGGAAACAGCAAGCCCGCCGACCTTTTATATCCCCAATGCGGACATAGACTGGTCATTGCTAAGCAGCATCAGTCATCACACTTACTGTGAATGGAAGGGCTATGCCTCGTACTGGGCGCTGAAAGGCGATCCCGATGGTTTGCCGGTGGCCTGGTATTACAGTGATCCGCTACCAGCCTTTGACATGCTACGAGAACATACCTCTTTTTACCCGGGCCGTGTCGACTGCTATTTAGATGGCGAACTGGTCCGGCCACAAAGTAGCGAGTTTTATGGTGGCTGGGTAACAGACGAAATTGTCGGACCTTATAAGGGTGATCCTGGTACCAGTCACTGGTAAGTATTACTTGTTTTCAAAGCCCTTTACATCCACTTCATTAATATCGTGATACTTGCGACTGAACTGAATGGTTTCTTCATTGCCGAGTACACCAGGTTCAATCGTTAATTCGATCAACTTTACGCCATCCCATAGTGACGGCGTGTCCTGGGTGCGAATGACAAAGGTCTGGTTGCTATCAGGAGCGATGTCAGTAGTTTCGGGCGTTATGGAAATCACGGGATAATCCTTGCCCTTGTCATCGTCGACCTTGATGCGTGACAAGTCAGTGTCCTTAATGGATAAGGGTGTTTCTGCCAGTGGTGAGACATCGACGTTGATATAGAAGACGGTCTGGCTTTCCTTGCGCACATTTTTGTGCACCTTTTGTTTATACACTTCGAATTCGACTTTCTGTAGTTTGATATCAACGGTCGTGGTTCTGGCCTGCTCTTTGGTGACCAGGGGTGCATTGCCCACATAGACCCAGGTGCCATCGGCCTTGAGTTTGATTCGGCGTCCGTCCTTGGTGTTGGCGTAACGGTCCCCTGAACGGAACTCCCAGCTGCCATCATCCCTGATCAGGACCTCGCGGCCATCATCACTAATGATTGATTCGTCAGCATAAAGTGTGGGACTGATGATAAGTAGGAAGATGAGGGGCAGGATAGAACGCATCATATGCAGGTCCGGTACGAAATAGATATTCATATCATCATAACGTATCAATTGAGTATGCACAGGGCGAAATGAATATTGTTCAGGCATAAAAAAGGCCGGAGTAACCGGCCTTTAGATCTTGCTGATTCGTAGCGTAAATACGGATATTAATTAGCTGCCTTGTTTCTGGGCTGATCAATACCCTGGCTACTCAGGTACTCTTCGTAACTACCCTTGAAGTCTACGATACCTGTTGGCGTCATCTCGAGTATGCGGGTTGCCAGTGACGAGACGAACTCGCGGTCATGGCTGACAAAGATCAGTGTGCCGGGGTAGTTTTCCAGGGCCAGGTTGAGTGACTCGATGGATTCCATGTCCAGGTGGTTGGTCGGTTCATCCATTAGCAATACGTTGTTGCGCAGCAGGGAGAGTTTGCCGAACAGCATGCGCCCCTGCTCACCACCGGAGAGAACCTTTACGGACTTCTTGATATCGTCGTTGGAAAACAGCATTCGACCGAGCGCACCGCGTATGGCCTGTTCGCCACCTTTAGTCCATGGCGCCATCCATTCGTAAAGATTCACATCTTTTTCAAAGTCTTTGGAATGATCCTGTGCGAAGTAACCAATATCTGCAGCCTCGGCCCATTTCACTTCACCCGCGGTCGGCTCGAGGTCACCATCCAGGCAGCGCAGCAGTGAGGTTTTGCCGATACCGTTAGGGCCGATAATCGCGATGCGTTCACCGGCTTCTACCTGCATGTCGAAATTATCGAACAGGAGGTTGCCATCAAAAGACTTGCTAAGGCCAGATACGGTCACAGCCTGGCGATGTAATTTCTTGTGCTGTTCAAACACAATGTAGGGATTAACTCGACTGGAGGGCTTGATCTCGGCCAGTTCGATCTTTTCCAGTTGTTTGGCACGCGATGTGGCTTGCTTGGCCTTGGAGGCGTTTGCAGAGAAGCGGCTAACAAAGGCCTGTAGTTCAGAGATCTGTGCCTGTTTCTTGGCATTGTCTGAGTGTAGGCGTTCACGGGCCTGGGTAGAGGCAATCATGTACTCGTCGTAGTTGCCGGGGTAGAGACGCAGCTCACCGTAGTCGAGGTCGGCCATGTGGGTGCAGACGCTGTTCAGGAAGTGGCGGTCATGCGAGATGATGATCATGGTGCAGTTGCGGGCATTGAGGATGTCTTCCAGCCAGCGAATGGTGTTGATGTCCAGGTGGTTGGTGGGCTCGTCCAGCAGCATGATGTCAGGATCTGAGAACAGAACCTGCGCCAGAAGGACGCGTAGTTTCCAGCCTGGCGCTACTTCACTCATGGGGCCGTTGTGTTGTTCCAGGGGAATGCCTACACCAAGTAGCAGTTCACCGGCACGAGACTCGGCGGTGTAGCCGTCCATTTCGGCGAATTCACCTTCCAGTTCCGCAGCGCGAATGCCGTCTTCTTCGGTCATTTCAGCCTTTGAGTAAATTTCGTCGCGCTCGGCCTTTACTGCCCACAACTCTTCATGACCCATGATGACGGTATCGATGACGCTATGTTCTTCATAGGCGAACTGGTCCTGTTTCAACTTGCCCAGGCGTTCGTTGGGCCCGGTGGCGACATTGCCGGCAGAAGGCTCGAGATCTCCGCCAAGAATCTTCATGAAGGTGGATTTACCACAGCCATTGGCGCCGATGAGGCCATAGCGATTGCCATCGCCAAACTTGACCGAGACGTTTTCAAAGAGGGGCTTCGCGCCAAATTGCATGGTGATGTTTGCGGTTGTCAGCATAGTGTCAGTTCAAAAATAAAAAGGAAAAAACAATGATCCGTCAGGATCCCGGTGTACTGGACCTGCCCGGATATGAGGATCAAAGATAAAAAGAGCGCGGAGTATACCTGAAGGCAGGCAGGAAAGCTGTCTCTGTTCCCAAAAAGAAGGGCCGGTATGCCCGGCCCTATGGGTAAGTTGAATAAATCTATCAGCGCATCTGCTGTTGCATGTTTTTCTGGTTCATCTGTTGCTGGGCAGGGGCGGATTGTTTGCTTTGAGATTTCTGCATTTGTTGATCGCCCTTCATCTGCTGATTCTGATTTTTGTATTGATACTGATTCTGGTGCTGTTTCTGCATGGTAGGGGCAGAGGTATTTGCAGGCGCGCTTTTTTCCATTGGGTTAGGCCTGGTTTGAATCATCTCTTCTTCCTCTTCCTGCTCGCCAGTTTCAGCATAAAGCGTATTGCCAGCGCCCAGTGTAAAAAGCCCTGCTATGACTAAGGAGTAGATCAGTCTATGTTTGCGTATCATGTTCGATGTCCTTTTGATGAGTGAGTCCTACTTATGAGCCTAGGTTCGTAAGTGGACAGCGTCAACTAAGACGCTCGACTATAGGAATCTGATGAGCGAACAGGCTTCATACATTGTTATTGGTGCAGGCCTTAGTGGCCTGTACACGGCATGGCGATTACAGCAGCAGGGGATTGATGTGACCGTGCTGGAGGCGCGTGATCATATTGGTGGCCGGATTCGTTCCGAGAGGCCCTTTGATGATCGGCAAGGTGCGGTGGATCTGGGACCGGCCTGGATATGGCCAGCCTTTCAGCCGCGCTTAAAAGGCCTGCTGGATAAACTGGGCATACCTGTATTTCGCCAGTACACACAGGGCGAGATGCTCTATGAAGTAGATGCTAATAACTGCCAGCGGCATGGTGGCCCTTCTTCTCATAATCAGTCGTATCGAATCAGCGGCGGTGCTATCGCCCTGGTCAATCAACTTAAAGCCGCCTTGCCGGCTGACGTAATCCATACCGGTGCAGAGGTGACGTCGATTCAGCAGGAGCCGCTGGAAGTGCATGTTCGATCTGGCGGGAAGAAAAAGACATTCACGGCAGACCGAGTGATTCTGGCGTTGCCGCCCAGGATTGCAGCAGAGCGAATGGCTTTTACGCCAGCAATGGATGCAGGCATTTTGAATGTCTGGCGTAGTCTTCCTACATGGATGGCAGGTCATAGCAAGATGGTTTTCGTATATGAAAAACCTTTCTGGCGAGAGCAGGGCTTGTCTGGTGAAGTATTCAGCCGCTATGGACCATTGACTGAAATTTATGATGGTTCACCGGACGATGAGCCTTTTTATGCACTGACCTCGTTCGTGGGAATGAATGCCCATCAGCGTCGGCAGGTATCGCAGGAACAATTACAGGATGCCTGTATGGCCCAGTTAGAGCGCCTGTTTGGACCTGAAGCCAGGCAGATACATTCAATCCTGATCAGTGACTGGAGCAAGGAGACCTGCACAACTACAGATCTTGATCTTCAGGGTGTTGCCCATCATCCGCAATATCCTGCCCATGCGCCACGGACTTTCTGGAATAATCGTCTGCTGCTGGCCGGTACCGAGGTAGCGGCTGAGCATGGGGGTTATCTGGAAGGTGCGCTTGAAGCTGCAGATGCGTTACTGGAATGCCTTGATGATTAGTGCCGATGGTAGTGCAGAATGCGTCCCTTGCATTGGGTTTCTAATGTGCCAGGCACATTAAAACGCTCAAAGTGATGTTCGAAACCCAGGGCTTCCATCTTCCTGGTAAACAGGGATCGGTTGCCACGTTCCGGGTCGATAATAATGACGTCGATATTTTTACCAGAATGCCTGTTGATGAACTGGGAGACCAGTTCGGCATGATTTGGCTCGTAGAGTACGTCGCTACCAATGATCAGATCAAAGTTACCCAGTAACGGGTTGTCTGCCTCCCAGTTGCCTGTTTCGTACTTAATCGGCTGCATGTCATTGGCCAGAATATTCTTGTCCAGGAACTCCTGTGCCAGGGGGTGATAGTCGCTGGCAGTCACATCAATCCCCATCTGGTGCAGCACGATACTGGTCAGGGCGATACCACAGCCAATTTCCAGTACACGTTTACCTTCCAGGGACTCCTGGCTTACGACAGAGGCAAGCACCCTGGATGTCGGCCATACAACACCAAATAGTGGCCAGGTTGCAGACGATATGCCGAGATCTTCTGCACGATGATCGTCATCACTAAATTGCTGACGATCCTTGAGTGTGCGGATCAGATAATCGATGTCATTAACCGTAATGACTTCATGTTTAATTTCGTTGTATTTCACTTTGTACCTTAGGTATGTGAGTGCACAAAGTGGAAATAAAGAATTTAAAGGGCGCGCCTTTATCAAAAATATGAGCCATGTTGTACAGGTAGATCGTGTTCAGTTTTATCCCTGCTGCTATTTTTTACTGCGCGATGAGTAAGTGGAATAAATCTTGGTGCCGCGCGTATTCAGGTTTTCTGCAAACTCTTCGGCGTGTTTGGTCACTGCCTTAAGCGTGCCTGCGCGGATACCCTCGATCTGTGACTTGCCATGCGCAATCGTATAGCGATACCACTTGCCTTCTGGCATACCATCGGGTGCCTCAGTTTTTTCAACGCTGGCTACACGAAATTTAAGCGTGTTGGTTTTATCGTCAGTTTCTGAAGTCATCATGTTTAAACCCATGGATTTGCGCTCTCGGTACTGCGTTTAGAGCGGTGTTGTCTATTATTGCTTGAGCGTGGTGGTCTGGCAGCCTTGCCTGATCGGCCTGACCTGTTCTGTGCGGCAGGTTTTTTCCTGCCATTATTTTTTTGTCTGCCGTTCTGGATAGGCTCGGCCCTGATTGAGGGATCTGGTTCAAAACCATCGATAACTTCTTTGGGGATTTCGGCCTTTATAAGGCGCTCGATATCCTGAAGCAGTTTCATCTCATCGATGCAGACAAGAGATATGGCCTCACCTTCATTGCCTGCGCGTCCGGTACGTCCAATACGATGCACATAGTCTTCAGGGACGTTAGGCAGTTCAAAGTTCACAACGTGGGGCAGCTGATCAATGTCCAGGCCACGGGCTGCGATGTCTGTTGCAACCAGTACCCTTATCTTGTTGCCCTTAAATTCGGTAAGAGCCTTTGTGCGTGCACCCTGGCTTTTGTTGCCATGGATGGCTGCGGCCGTGATGCCGTCCGTGATCAGTTGCTGTGTCAGGCGGTTGGCGCCATGTTTGGTGCGCGTGAAGACCAGTACCTGTTTCCAGTTGTTAGAGCCCACAAGGTAAGAAAGCAGTTCACGTTTACGTGACTTGTCTACGGGATGAATAAGTTGGGCAACACGTTCAGATGCCGTGTTCTCACGTGCAACTTCTACCAGGGCTGGTGAGTGCAGCAGCTCGTTTGCCAGGCGTTTAATTTCTTTTGAGAAAGTGGCAGAGAACAATAAGGTCTGTTTCTGTTTAGGCAGCAGGGCCAGGACCTTGCGTATGTCACGAATAAAACCCATGTCGAGCATGCGGTCGGCTTCGTCGAGGACGAGGATTTCCAGCTGAGAGAGGTCGACGGTTTTCTGGCTAACGTGATCGAGTAGTCTGCCAGGTGTGGCTACCAGGACATCGACGCCTTTGCGCAGTTGTTTAATCTGGGGGTTGATGCTGACGCCGCCATACATAACCGCAGAGCTGAGAGGGAGGTAGCGTCCATAGGTTTCGACGCTTTCCGCCACCTGGGCGGCAAGTTCCCTGGTTGGTGTCAGTACCAGTGCACGAACCTTGCGCGCGCGTTTCTCTGGTGCACCAGCTTCCATTAATCGTTGTAACAGCGGCAGGGTAAAGCCGGCGGTCTTGCCGGTACCTGTCTGGGCGCCGCCCATGATGTCGCGTTTTTCCAGTACTAGTGGAATTGCCTGGCTCTGGATAGGTGTAGGTTCGCTATATCCCTGTTCGGATACAGCACGGACTAATTCGGTCCTGAGACCGAGGGTATTAAATGACATGTAATGATGTTCTCTTGGAGTCAGCCTACCCAGGACATAAGTATTGGGACGATCAAGACTGAAACTTTTTTGTACGTAGAGGTGAATCTATGAAGATTACCGCTTTGAATAATGGTGCAGACCGAAGGGCACCAGGAATTGAAGGCGGAGTATACCCTAAATGGGCCGTCAGTGCCTGATAAAAATTTAAACACCGATTTCAGATGTCTCTGTTTTTAAAGAATGTGGGGAAATTTAATATGTTTTCGTGGTGGTTCTTTGGCTGCTTTTGAAAGATTATTTCCGATTTGCAAGAAATAACTAGCTATTTACCCCCAAATGAGATTACACTGCTCCGCGCTACATTCTCTCCTGGTTTTTTCAGAAGCACTTTCCAAGTTTTCTCCTGTTGAATACCTCGTAAGATTCGTAACACATTTTTTTCTTTTAATTTTTGATGAGGTATTACTCATGACTACAGGTACCGTTAAGTGGTTTAACGATTCCAAGGGCTTCGGCTTTATTACTCCTGCTGATGGCAGCAAGGACGTATTCGTACATTTCTCAGCTATTGCTGACCAGGGCGGTTTCCGCACTCTGGCAGAAGGCCAGGAAGTGTCTTTCGATACAGAAAATGGCCCCAAAGGCCCTCAGGCAGTAAACGTTAAGATCTAATTGATCTTTACACTGCTTGTTCTAAAGAGACCCCGCGAGGAATCGCGGGGTTTTCTTTTTTCTGCGTCAGGGAAAATACAGTATGAAAAAAATATTTATCCGCGGTTTGCCGGCCAGTACCACAGATGCTTCATTTGAAGCCCTTTTTGCCCCCTACGGCAAGGTTCACTCGATTAAGCTAATAAAAGATCTGTTTTCAGGCCAATGCAAGGGCGTTGGATTTGTTGAGATGGAAGGGCATGAGGCGAAAACGGCCGTTGCCGAGTTAAACGGCAGGTCAATTGAAGATAACCCTTTAACAGTAAAATTCGAAACCCTGAAGAGAAAGGGTGGCAGGGGACATCGCCGCTAATCGACACATTTGGCGACGTTCAGGCGTAAATATCAGTTTTCGCCAGTCTTTTGAGTATTTGATAGGAAGGCAGCCGAAACAGCTTTGTCAGAAACTATAATCCTTATATCAGCTAATGAATGATGTTTTGTTAAGGGGCATAGAATATGAAGCTCTATCTTGTGCAGCATGGTGAGGCCAGTGCTAAGGATGTCGACCCGGAACGACCACTGACCAACCAGGGCAGGCTGGATGTCGAGGCCATGGCGGTACTACTCAAGCGTTCCGGTGTTAAGGTCCGACGAGTGATGCACAGCGGCAAGTTACGTGCGCAGCAGACAGCGGAGATTCTTGCTGCGGCAATCGCCCCGGAAGTAGAGCAGGAAGTCAGTAGCCTGATGAATCCGAATGACAATCCGGCGGCGTTTGACTGGCAGTCGGAGAGCTGGGACCAGGACACCCTGATCGTTGGTCATTTGCCATTCATGTCCAGGTTGGTTGCGCATCTGCTTTTAGGTGATGCGGATCAGACGCTGGTGCAGTATCAGCCAGGCAGTGTGGTTTGTCTTGAGCACGATGCAGGGAACTGGCAGCTCAACTGGATGCTCCGTCCGGAATTACTGAAATAAGTTCCAAAGCCCCAGCAGGCTGATAATCATCAGCCCCAGTCCTGTCCAGCGTTTAAAGGCTCGATCGTTTCTGAGTATGGCCTCATGTGCCTTGAGGCCGGCAATATGGCCAATGGCAGCGACAGGCAATAACATCAGCGCAGTGAATAAATGCAGTTCTACCCCCAGAACGGCAAAGGCACTCATCTTGATTGTGACCAGGGTAAACCAGAGCACGAACAACGTATTGCGTAACTGATCGCGGGATACATTGTTCATGAATACCGCCACCATCAGCGGCGCACCGGTCAGCGAGGTGCCTGCGACATAGCCGCCGAGTATGAGCAGGAATTTATCAATGTAGGGGTTATGGCTTTCAATGGCCCAGTGCATCATCCAGATGACGGAATAAAACAGTGTGATCGAATAGATGAAGATTAGCAGCCACTGCGTGGGTAGGCTGATCAGACCGAAGACCCCAACGATAGCGGGGGGCACAATATAGAACATGGCATGGCGCAGATAGGTCCAGTCGATATTGTCCAGTCGTGTACGTAGCGTAAGGCCCGAAAAAAATAACAGGTGGGCACCAATGACAGGTAGCCAGAGTAGAGGATCGGGCACGATGAACAACATCAGTGGAAGGCCCAGGGCTGCGCCACCAAAGCCGAGCCCGGTGCGTACGAAGCCCGTCCATACAAAGAGCAGGGCGACAAGGAACACCGTCAGGGGTTCAAGTTCGAAGAATATTGATGTCACGGGAAATTGAGCTGGCACAAGTAAGTACTTAGTTTACCTGAATGATTGATGCGTAAATCACAGCCTTCGTGAGAGAATTACCCAACTTAAGAAACGTTTCCACCGGACACTGGAAGTGGCGGAGCCATGATGAATGAGCAATTAGAGATCTGGTTGTATTTCCTGCTTTGTGTGGGCGTTATTGGTTACGCCGGCGCTAAAATCTCTAAATACGGTGATGTGATTGCTGACAAGACCGGGCTTGGCGGGTCCTGGGTTGGCCTGATCATGCTCGGCACAGTCA
>CAZXNH010000033.1:0-26900 GCA_964641615.1 uncultured Ectothiorhodospiraceae bacterium
CGGCCCGGTGGAGCGCCCGGTGGACCCGACCTTGGCGATGACCTGGCCCTTGCGGTTTCTGATTGGAAATATGATCCGGTTACGAAAGCGGTCATAAACACGACCACTATCGTTACGTATAGCAAGTCCTGCCTTTTCCAGGGTGTCGCCCTGGGCATTGAGGTGGCGTATCAGGCCGTCCCACTGCTCTGGGGCAAATCCCAGGCGGTAGTCTCGGGCAATCTCGCCGCTGAGTCCTCGTTGCTTGAGGTATTCAATAGCCGGGGGGTGGTTTTTAAGTTCCCGGCTGTAGTACAGGGCTGCCTGTTCGAGCAGCTCATACTGGTCCTTAATCTGCGGTGAGGTACTGCGCGGGCCTCGATTCTGGCCATTATCTTCCCTGGGGACTTCGACTCCGGCATCGTGGGCCAGTGTCTCTATAGCCTCAACGAAATCCAGGTGCTCATATTCCATCAGAAAACTGATAGCCGAACCATGGGCGCCACAGCCAAAGCAGTGATAGAACTGTTTCGTCGGACTTACGGTGAATGAGGGGGTCTTTTCGTTATGGAAGGGGCAGCAGGCCTGGTATTCGCGACCGGCCTTTTTCAGAGGGACACGCTGATTGATGACCTCAACGATATCGGTTCTGGCCAGCAGTTCATCTATGAAGTGTTCAGGTATCCGGCCCATGCGAAAATTACGGCCGGGAACTGGTCCCGGCCGATTCAACTTATGCCGCCTCGGAGAGAGAGTCGATCAGAGACTCGAGGTCAGCGGCCTTGGGCTTGATCAGCCAGAACTTTGTCAACTGGGCGCTGAAGTCGTCCAGGATGGCCTGGCCGCGCACACTGCCGGTCTCTGCAACAAAGTCTTCCAGCAGGCGCTTCAGGTATTCCCTGTGGCTTTCCATCTCGGAAGGCTCGATACGATGGATATCGATCAGTTCATGGTTATAGCGGTCAGCGAAAGTGCCTTCCTCGTCATAAACAAAGGCAAAGCCGCCAGTCATACCCGCACCAAAGTTCACGCCCGTCTGACCCAGCACGCAGACCACGCCGCCAGTCATGTATTCACAGCCATGATCACCAACACCCTCTACGACGGTAATGGCACCTGAGTTGCGAACCCCAAAGCGCTCGCCAGCGAGACCGGCTGCATAGAGTCGACCACCGGTTGCACCGTATAAACAGGTGTTGCCGATGATGGTTGTTTCATGGCTGGCAAACTTGCTGTCCTTTGGAGGGAAAATGCTGAGCTTGCCAGCAGACATGCCCTTGCCGACATAGTCATTCGCATCACCTTCGAGGTAGAGGTTCAGGCCGCCGGCATTCCAGACGCCAAAGCTCTGACCTGCGGTACCTTTGAGGTGTACGTTCAGCGGGGCATTGTTCATGCCGTAGTTGCCATGACGTTTTGCAATCTCGCCGGACAGGCGTGCACCAATAGAGCGGTTGGTGTTCTGAACCTCGTAACTGTAGTCGCCACCTGTCATGCCCTCAATTGCGGGCAACATGTCTCGAACCATCTGCTCTGCTAGCTCACCCTTGTCGAAGGGCTCATTCCGAGGTTCTGCACAGAATTGTGGCGCAGAGGCATCAATACCCGCATCACTCAGGATAGGGCTGTAGTCAAGCTGACCCTGGCGGCTGGTTTCGCCAGGCAGGATCTCAAGCAGGTCAGTGCGACCTACGAGGTCACTTAACTTGCTGACACCCAGGTGGGCCATCCATTCGCGCGTCTCCTGGGCGATAAAGGTGAAATAGTTCATGACCATTTCAACCTTGCCCACGAAGTGCTTCATGCGCAGGACGTTGTCCTGGGTTGCAACACCGGTGGCACAGTTGTTCAGGTGACAGATACGCAGGTATTTACAGCCCATAGCAACCATGGGGCCCGTACCAAAGCCGAAGCTTTCGGCACCGAGAATGGCTGCCTTAACAACGTCCAGGCCTGTTTTGAGGCCGCCATCTGTCTGCAGACGAACCTTTTCACGTAGATTGTTCTTACGCAGAGTCTGGTGTGTTTCAGTCAGACCCAGTTCCCAGGGAGAGCCGGCATATTTGACCGAAGTCAGAGGGCTGGCGCCTGTGCCACCATCATAACCAGAAATGGTAATGAGATCGGCATAGGCCTTGGCCACACCAGCTGCGATAGTGCCAACACCAGCCTCGGCAACCAGTTTCACAGACACCAGGGCCTCAGGATTGACCTGTTTGAGGTCATAGATTAGCTGGGCCAGGTCCTCGATCGAATAAATGTCGTGGTGTGGCGGAGGCGAAATCAGGGCTACGCCAGGTTTGGAGAAACGTAGCTTGGCGATCATGTCATTGACCTTGTCGCCAGGCAGCTGACCACCTTCACCGGGTTTTGCGCCCTGGGCAACCTTGATCTGCAGTACTTCGGCATTAACCAGGTAGTGTGGTGTCACACCGAAGCGGCCTGAGGCCACCTGTTTGATCTTGGAGCGTTTGACAGTGCCGTAGCGTTCAACCGCTTCGCCACCTTCACCGGAGTTTGAGCGACCGCCCAGACGGTTCATGGCCTCGGCCAGTGTCTCATGGGCCTCGGGTGACAGTGCACCAAGAGACATGGCAGCAGAGTCAAAGCGTTTGATGATTTCTTCAATCGGTTCAACCTGGTCTACGTCGATGCTATCGACGTCGTCTCGCAGTTTTAGCAGGTCTCGAAGCACACAGGCCGGACGCTTGTTAATCAGATCGGCATGTTCCTGCCAGTCCTTGTAATCACCTGAGGTGACAGCCTTATGCATGGTGCGAACCATGTCCGGGTTGTAGGCATGATATTCACCGCCATGAACGAATTTCAGCAGGCCGCCCTGTGAAACAGGCTTGCGTGGATTCCATGCCAGTTTAGCCAGTTGTGCCTGATCGGCAAGCAGGTCGACAAATTTCATGCCCTGTATGCGTGCAGTGGTGCCGGTAAAGCACAGCTCGACAACTTCGTCGTGCAGGCCAACAATTTCGAACAGCTGAGAGCCGCGATAAGAGGCAATGGTAGAGATGCCCATCTTGGACAGGATCTTTAGCAGTCCCTTGCCGACGCCCTTGATGTAGGACTTGCACAGGACATTGGATTCCTTGCTCTGGATCTCGCTGGTGCGGGTCATGTCGTGCAGTGACTGGTAAGCCAGCCATGGATAGATGGCTGTCGCGCCGTAGCCCAGCAGGCAGGCAAAATGATGGGAGTCACGGGCGGTGCCGGTCTCGACCACGATGTTGGATTTACAACGTAGGCCATCTTTGATCAGGCGATGATGGACGGCGCCGGTAGCGAGCAGGGCATGTACCGGCAGTTTGCCTTTTTCAATAGCGCGATCGCTGAGGACAAGAATAACAGCGCCATCACGAATCTGTTCTGAGGCCTTGTTGCAGATATCATTGATAGCCTCATCCAGGGGAACGTCTGCTGCGTAGTTCAGGTTGATGTGTGCCGTTCTGTAGTCGTCTGTATCGAGATTTACCAGCTGCTTGAAGTCGTATTCAGAAAGAACAGGAGATTCAACGACCAGGCGGTTCGCATGCTCAGGCGTTTCCTGAAACAGGTTGCGCTCACGACCAAAGCTAGTCTCCAGCGACATGACGATACTTTCTCGAATCGGGTCGATTGGTGGATTCGTGACCTGGGCAAATTGCTGACGGAAGCTGTCATAGGGCGAACGCAGCTCGCGAGACAGGACAGGCATAGGCGTGTCATCACCCATGGAGCCAATGGCTTCCATGCCGGCCTCTGCAGTAACGCGCAGCACCTGGTCGCGTTCCTCAAAGCTGATATTAAACATCTTCTCATTGATGTTAAGTTCAGACTTGTCCATCGGGGATTCACAAAGCGGTGAACCGTCAATGGGCGTATCCAGGCTCTTCGCATTTTCGTCCAGCCACTTTCGATAGGGTTGGCGAGACTTCAGCATGTCGTCAACCTGTTCAGGCAGGATTAGCTCACCAGTGTTAAGGTCAGCCGCCAGCATCTGGCCAGGTTTGACGCGGCCCTTGGCAATGACATCATCCGGGTTGTAATCGTAAACACCAATTTCGGATGCCAAGGTAATGTGGCGATCCTTGGTGATGACGTAGCGAGCAGGGCGCAGACCGTTACGATCCAGGGCGCAGGCAGCGTAGCGGCCGTCAGTCATGACGATGCCCGCAGGGCCATCCCAGGGCTCCATGTGCATGGAGTTGAACTCGTAGAAGGCGCGCAGATCAGGGTCCATGTGATCGATGTTCTGCCAGGCGGGCGGAACCAGTAGACGCATAGCACGAAACAGGTCTACACCACCGGCCAGCAGGACTTCCAGCATATTGTCCATGCTTGAGGAGTCCGAGCCAGACATGGAAACCAGCGGCAGCAGGTCAGATAGCTTGGGCAGGTGTTCGGAGGCAAAGGTGTGCGCGCGAGCCTGGGCCCAGTTGCGGTTGCCCCGCACGGTGTTGATTTCACCATTGTGCGCCAGGAAACGGAAAGGCTGTGCCAGGCGCCACTGTGGCCAGGTATTGGTCGAGAAACGCTGGTGGAAGACACAAAGTGAAGAGGCTAGTTCTTCCTTGTTGAGGTCTTCATAGAAAACCGGCAGGTTTTCGGGCATGACCAGACCCTTATAGGAAATCACCTTGCTGGAAAGGCTTGGTACGTAGAAAACTTCATCTTCTGCACGTACCGTGATTTCAGTGCGGCGGCGAGCTACAAACAGGTGGCGTTCGAAGGCCTCTTCATCCATGCCGACCGGGGCATTGATGAAAATCTGCTCAATCTGGGGAAGTGAGGCAAGGGCCTCTTCGCCACAGGCATCGGTGTTAACTGGCACCACGCGCCAGCCAGCAACGATAAGGCCTTCATTCTTCAGATTATCTTCCAGGGCGGTGCGAGCTTTTGCCGCCATCGCCGCATCGGTATTCAGGAAAACCATGCCTACGGAATACAGCCTGGCGAGATCGATACCAAGGTCTTTGGCCAGTGCGTTCAGGAAGGCATCCGGCTTTTTCAGCAGCAGGCCACAGCCATCACCACTTTTACCATCTGCAGCTACAGCACCGCGATGGGTCAGGCGCGCAAGGGCCTGGATGGCGGTATCGACCAGCCAGTGGCTGGGCTTGTCGTCCATCTGGGCGATCAGGCCAAAGCCACAGTTATCTTTTTCGAATTCGGGGCGGTAAAGCCCCTGATGACTATTTTGTGCCTTCATGAGCGGCATACTCCGTAGAAAATCAGCGCTTACAATTTCTTTGGGCAAAAGGGACGCCATTATAGAGCCCCGTGATACGGGGATCAATTTGCAATATCAGGGCCAGGATTGTCTTATTGGGCGTAAATGGTGTCCTGGATGTCCTTGAAGGGGCGTATCCAGGGCTTACCCCTGCGCAGGGATGCTGGATAAGCATCCACAGCATTTTCTGCAGCGGCCCTGTCAGGGTAGGTGGCTGCGATCAGGATATATAGGGTATTACCGTCTTTTTTCCGGGTGTAGTAAGCCAGGTCAGCATCAATCTTCAGGTCGTTAGTAGCCTTATTCAGGGCCTCCAGGCTGCTCAGGGCAAGAAGCTGGACTGCAAATTGTGCAGGTTCCTGTTTCAGAATCCATTCCGGGTTTTTCAGGGCAGGGGCGACCTCAGGAAGTGCCTGTTTCTCTATGGCTGGCGGTGCTATGGGTATTTCTGGTGCGGGTTCTTCCACCTCTGCCTGAGGGGCTGGCGATGTTGCAGGGACCGTCTTGTCCTCTGCGGGTTCCTCCGGAGCGGTTTCAGCTTTTGGGGCTTGAGAGGTCGGAGCCACGGCAGTTTCTATAGGCAGGGATGGCTCTGGCTCGGCCTTTGCAGTAGTAGGCGCATCGGGCAGCTCCGTAGTGGTGACAAGCTTGGCGACCGGGTCGATAAGCTTCGCATCCTCGTTACTGGGTTCTGGGCTTGGAGCCTCAGCCTCGCTGGAAGATGGCTGGTCTTTTTCTACGTTGGCGGCAGGGATTGGCGCGCTAATCACACGTTTGCTGACGTCGCGCTTGGGGTCTTCACTAAGAAACAGGCCCTGTATCAGGGTAATAATGCCGATGAGGGCGATGCTGGCAACGATAATGATGATCAGGGGCACCCTGTTGTGATGAAGCCACCCGGGACGGTTGGCTTTTTCACGGTTGAGCACGGCCTGTCCATATTTTTCCAGGTAGCGGGTAGCCGCATTATTGATGTCTCCTGGTAGTCCATAGGTTTCCCGGACGATTTCTTCGATGGATTCGGCGTCATAGGGTGAGGGCATAAACATGCCAGCAATGCGCATGCGGTGATCGATGTAGGCGTGTACCTGTTCCCGTGTCAGCGGACGCAGCACCAGAGAATGTGCATGGCCAATTTCAGGTATATCTGCTTCCAGACTGCTTAAGGTATGTTCAATATTGGATTCACCTACGAGCAGAAGACCGAACCCTCTGCCACAGCGTTCTTTAACTTCGCGGCGGATCAACAAGAGTTGTTCCAGCACATCTACATCCAGGTCATGAGCATCATCGATGATCAGGGTAGGGCGCATACCTTTTGTCTGGATGGCGGTAAGAAAGGTCTCAATGTCCAGCTGGGCCTGGTCATGTGGCCAGCACTGGCGCATTGAGTGTTCGATTTCAGCAAGGCTACTACTGATGTTGGCTGAAAAAAGACAGGGTGTTAATGTTCCGCGGGCTTTGTTAATCAGTTTTTTGACATGGGTCGTCTTGCCGATTCCGTATTCGCCTTTTAGCAGGACAATATGATCTTCAGTCTGCAGAAAATTCAGGGCAGCATTGACTGGCATATCAAGTGCCGGGTCTGAATAGGTGTAGGCATCGGGGGCTTCAGCGGCAAAGGGTTGTTGCTTGAGGCCGTAGTGCATCAATGTATCTATGGAGAGGATGGCCTCGTCATTACTGATCATTAGTTGTTTGATACCTAGTAGGGTTTGTAAATTCGCTCGT
This sequence comes from uncultured Ectothiorhodospiraceae bacterium, assembly GCA_964641615.1. Taxonomy (GTDB): domain Bacteria; phylum Pseudomonadota; class Gammaproteobacteria; order J044; family J044; genus JANTGN01. Next base: position 6,932 of record CAZXNH010000033.1, read on the forward strand.
GTTCACCAATTGCGAATCGATCTGTCATGCCCGCAATGTAATCTGCGATACTTCTGGCCGCACCATTATCCCCGCTTTTTTCTTTCCCCGTAAGGTAATGCCCCTGATGTTCGGGGGGAAGCAGTCGGTGATCGTTCATAAAGGCATCGAACAATTCGCTGACAATACGTCGCGCCTTGGTTGTCATTCGGTGAACACGATAATGTTTATAAAGATTCTGCCGGAGGAACTGTTTTAATTCCAGATTTGCAGCGTGTGTCTTCTGGCTAAATGTGACCAGGGGCTCAGGCTGACGGCGGATATCTGCTGGTTTCTCGGGAGCCGCCACCTGTATCCTGGAAAGGGACGTATCCAGAAGATCTGTTACAAGATGGTTGATCATCCTGCGTATGATCTCGTGGGTGAGTCTCCGATCCTGAAGTTCCGGGTAACGGCTGGCCACTTCTTCGTAGTATTGATTGAAGAAGGGAACGGTTCTCAACTGTTCTATGCTGAGTAGTCCTGCCCTGAGTCCATCGTCAATATCATGGTTATTGTAGGCGATTTCATCGGCCAGGTTAGTGGTCTGGGCTTCGAGCGATGGTTGTTCCTTACTGATGAAACGCTGAGCGACATTACCGAGTTCTCGGGCATTGGCTATTGAGCAGTGCTTAAGTATGCCTTCCCGAGTCTCAAAACAAAGATTGAGCCCTGGGAACTCGGCATAGCGACATTCAAGCTGGTCAACAACGCGTAATGACTGAAGGTTGTGCTCGAAGCCACCAAAATCCTTCATGCACTTGTTGAGGGCATCCTGACCTGCATGGCCAAAGGGGGTGTGACCAAGGTCATGGGCCAGGGCGATGGCTTCCGTGAGGTCTTCATTGAGCCTGAGTACCCTGGCGATGGATCGAGCAATCTGGGCTACTTCGATAGAGTGTGTCAGGCGTGTACGGAACAGGTCGCCCTCATGGTTAACGAAGACCTGGGTTTTGTATTCCAGTCGCCGAAATGCAGTGGAATGAATGATGCGGTCGCGGTCACGTTGAAATTCGCCGCGATGGCCGGGTGTTTCTTCGGGGTGTTTTCGCCCTCGGGAATTCTGGTCCTGAATAGAGTAAATGGCCAGATCCATAATGGGGAGTCAGGATCGGTTCAGGACTTGCCTGAGATTTTCAGGATCAAATTCACTGGTTATCACGGACTGTCCTATTGATTTAATAAGGGCAAGACGCAACTGGCCATCAAGCACCTTCTTATCAACAGACATGAGTTCCATGAAGCGTTCCGGGCTCAGGTCATCAGGTGGTGTTACTGGCAGCTTAGCCCGTGAAAGAATATTTCTGATGCGATCAACAGCGTTTTCGTCAATCCAGCCCTGTTTCATGGATAGCTCTGCGGCCATAACCATGCCACAGGCCACGGCCTCTCCATGGAGCCACTTTCCATATCCCAAGCCTGTTTCAATGGCATGCCCAAAGGTGTGGCCCAGGTTCAGCAGGGCGCGTTGCCCCTGTTCTTTTTCATCTGCTGCAACGATATCCGCCTTGTCCTGGCATGACCTGGCAATGGCATATGTCAAGGCCTTTGCGTCTCGTTGCATGAGTTCGTCAATATGATCCTCAAGCCACTCAAAGAATTCCAGGTCTCCCAGGATGCCGTATTTAATAACTTCTGAGATGCCGGCGCTAAGCTCCCTGTCAGGCAGGGTGTTCAGGCTGTTGATATCGATGATGACAGCCTGTGGCTGGTAAAAGGCGCCGATCATATTCTTGCCCAGGGGGTGATTAACTCCTGTTTTACCACCTACAGAGGAGTCAACCTGGGAGAGCAAGGTAGTAGGGATCTGGATGAAGGGGATGCCGCGCTGATAGCTTGCTGCGGCAAAGCCCGTAATGTCGCCAATGACTCCACCACCCAGGGCGATAAGGGTGGTTTTGCGATCAAAGTGGCCTTCGAGCAATCCCGTGTACACCTGGTTCATTGTATCCAGGTTCTTAAACTCTTCACCATCTGGCAGCACGATAGCATGGTGCTGAATGTCAATCTTGTCGAGAACGGCTTCCAGTTGGGCAAGATATAGAGGCGCTACCGTAGTATTGGAGACAATTACCGCTGATTTTCCATGTATGTGGGGTCGTAATAATTCAGGGTCAGAAAGCAGGCCCTGGCCTATATGTATGGGGTAGCTGCGCGCCCCGAGATCTACTGAGAGTGTCTTCATGGCTGGCATGGTACCCAATAGCCGTTAATGGGTGAAGTCATGCTCGGGTTTTATTCCCTGTCGAACGTGCTGGATTATCTGGCGTATGGAATTGCGACTTGTATCGATGATGAGGTCAGCGATTTCCCGGTACAGTGGGTCGCGTTCCTGAAAAAGGGCTTTTAGTCGGGCCTCAGGATCCTGTGTCTGCAAAAGTGGTCGGTTTTTATCGTGTGCCGTTCTTTGTAGTTGTAGGGATACAGGAGTGGCAAGGTAGACGACAAAACCCCTGGCTGAAAGATGGCGCCGGTTTTCTTCCCTGATGACTGATCCGCCTCCAGTTGCGAGGACAATGCCATGTAACTGAGTAAGCTCATCGATAACAGCAGCTTCACGTTCTCTGAAGCCCTGTTCGCCTTCGAATTCAAATATTGTGGGAATGTCGACGCCGGTACGTTCTTCTATTTCACGGTCGCTATCAATGAAATCGCAGGCCAGGTTTTGTGCTAACTGGCGGCCAATGGTTGTTTTGCCGGCCCCCATAGGGCCGATAAGGAAAATATTCTGTGTAGCGGGCATAAAAAAAGAGTGCGGCATAAAGCCGCACTCTGCAAGTCCTCTTATTGATTGAGGCTCACGGTTTCCTGCAAAAGCTTGGGGGTCAGGAAGATAAGCAGTTCTGCCTTATCATCACTGTTCAGATCACGACGGAACAGGTAGCCGGCGATCGGAATATCGCCGAAGAATGGTACCTTGTCAGTAGAGCGCTCGGTAGACTGTTCAAAAACACCACCAAGCACTACTGTCTGGCCGTTATCTACCAGTACCTGTGTTTCCACCGCATTGGTGTCGATACTTGGTACACCGGCAAAGATTTCACCAACACTATCTTTGTTAACCATGATATCCATGCTGATGCGGTCATCAGGGGTTATCTGTGGTGTCACCTCAAGGCTAAGTACAGCCTTCTTGAACGATACGCTGGTGGCGCCGCTAGAGGTTGCTTCCTGATAAGGGACTTCGGTACCAGTTTCGATTCGTGCAGTGCGCTGGTTCGAAGTGATCACGCGTGGATTGGATACAGTCTCAATCCTGGATTCAAGTTCTGCTGCGGACAATTCAAGGTTCAGCATCAGGTCGTTAGAAAGTTTGATCAGGGTCAGGCCAACTGAGCCGGCAACAGCTGTCGAAGGCAGGTTTACGTTATAGCCACCGCCTGTGGCACTACCTGATAAGGCAGCTGCGCGACTCTGTAATTCAGTGCCGGAAGTTGCATTGGTCCAGGTATCTGGAGAGTTAGCAGCGCTGGTAACCCCAAAGCGCACACCCAGTTCTTTAGAGTAGGAGTCATCCGCTTCTACAATGCGTGACTCAATCAGTACCTGTCGGACTGGTACATCCAGGCGGTTGATGAGGTCACGGATTTCCTCCAGTTTTGCTGAGGTATCCTGGATGAGCAGGAGGTTGGTTCTCTGGTCAATGGTGACATTGCCGCGATCACTGAGGAGGGAGTTTTCTGATGACTTCAGGAGCGCCGCAATCTCAGAGGCGTTGGCATAATTAACCTGGAAGAATTCGGTGCGTAGCGGCGCTAGCTCCTGAACCTGTTTGGTTGCTTCAAGTTCTAGTTTTTCACGGGCTGCGATTTCTTCCGTTGGGGCGATCAATAGAACGTTACCAGTCTGGCGCATGGCCAGGCCTTTGGTTTTCAGGATGATATCCAGTGCCTGATCCCAGGGGACATTCTTAAGGCGTAGGGTCAGGTTGCCACCGACGGTGTCACTGACGACTACATTAAGGTTTGTGAAGTCAGCGATTAGCTGTAGTACAGAACGTACTTCAATGTCCTGGAAGTTAAGTGAAAGCCTTTCGCCAGAGAACTCCTCTTTCTTGCGCTGTTCAACAACCTCGGGAGTCAGGGGTTTGATTTCCAGTGTGTAGATATTATCTGACTGATAAGCGATCTGGTCATAGTCACCGGTTGGCGTGATAGCGATACGTACGTCATTGCCAATCTTGAAAGTGTCGATAGTCTGGACCGGCGTGGCAAAGTCGACAACATCCAGCCGTTGTTGTAATGCCTCGTCAATGTCTGTGTTGTTGGCATCAAGGATAATTTTATTGCCCTGCTGGCGAATATTTACAGGAACTTTGGAATCTGAAAGTTGTAAAGTGATACGACCTTCACCGTTTACACCACGACGAAAGTCGACGTTGTTGATAGAGAAGCCGGTTTGGGCGACTTCATCAGATTGCTCAACAATTTTACGTTTCAGGCTGGGTGCGGTTCCTTGTGCAGCTGATGCGCTGCCTCCGCCCAGAGTGACCAGCATGGTGTTGCCGGACACTTCAGTTGTGTAGGCAACCATGTTGCTCAAATTGATGACAACACGTGTTTTGTCCTGGGCCTCGGCTGCAGTAACGCTACGTGTAGCGCCTACGCCAATAGTCGTGCTTCTTTTATCCAGGGACAGGCTGGTATCCTGGAAGTCAAGGGCAATGCGTGCAGGGTCGTCAATGGTAAAGCTCAGAGCCTCGGCAGGGGGCTGAGCAAATTCAAGCATAACCTGGACTCTGTCCCCGGTCAGTTTCGAGTAACTGATATTGGTCAGCTGGTTGGAACTCGCCAGTGCAATGCTGGAGATAAGCGACAGGCCAATAACGGCTAGTATGTTTTTTGTGAACATGTTCCAGACCCTCGGTGCAGAGTTTTGCTTTGTAATGCGTATCATTGTTTTTGCCTCAATTACTGGCCAAGTGGCTCACTCAGTGCCACTGAGTTCTGATGTTTTTTAAATCCCCCGAAGCCATCAGGGATGATCTCGCTAAGCTTTATGCTGGTGTCAGAAATCTGGATTATTTCACCGTAGTTCTGCCCCATATAGTTGCCTTCGCGAACTCTCTGGATGGTGCCGTCAGGACCTTTGACGAGACCCCATAAAATATCGTCCTGGGTGAGCGTGCCTACAAACTTCAGGGTGTCGAGCGGGAAGTTTTCCAGATATTCCGGTGTTCTATTCCGATCTATCTGTATATTGGCATCTGCAGAAATACTTTTGGGTTTAGCGGCAATCACGTTAGCATCAAAAGGGCTTCTGTCGTGGCCAGGGTAGATGTATCCCTGATAAACCTTGACCTGTGGAATTGGCTCAATAGAGCCATAATCCTTGGCTTTTGTAGCAGCGGCATATTCTTCCAGGTCGGACATATCATGCCCACATCCAAAAAGAAGTGCGCAGCAAATACCTATGGAGTAAAGACGTGTGCGCTGTGAATAACACAGGGTTTTTGCACGGCTATTTGTTTTTAGTTTCATATCTGACATAGCCATAAACCTTTATTCATTATCCAGGTATCGGTAGGTCTTTGCGGTTGCTTTCATATTGATGCCGCCATCTTTCTCGGGTTTTAATGAAATGTCATGTAATGTGACAATTCGTGGTAAGGCAGCAACGCCACTGACGAACTCAGCAATCTCTTCATAGCTACCATTAACATCGAGTTTGATAGGTTTTTCCGCGTAAAAGCCTTTTTTTGACTCATTTGAAGGCTGGAATAAGTCGATTTTCAGGCCGCTGGAAAGAGCTGTTTCGGACACATCTCTTAGCAGTGTTGGGATTTCGGTTGTGCTGGGAAGTTGTTTCAGCATGGAGCCAAAGACACGACGAATTTCCTGTAGCTGTTCCTTGTATTCTTCGAGATTAGCTGCTTTTTTTGCCTTGAGTTCAAACTTTTGCTTTAGGTCAAGTTCCTTGCGTTCTTCTTTTTCGAGTTGTGCAAGTTGATCTTTTGTATCCAGATAAAACCCGCCGGCTAAGATTGCTGCAAAGATGATGACAATCAGGATCCCTCTAACGATTGCAGGAGCACTGCCCAGATTATTAAAGTCCAGGCTATTAATGTCGAAGTTTTTTAATTCGTCAAAATTGATAGCCATGATTTATTCCTCTTCCTTCTTGGCATTGGGGCTTGTTTGAGGAACGGTAAGTTTGAAGGTCTGTACCTCGGTTGCACCTTCAATGCCACTTTTTGTGACATCCAGATTAGGATCCTTAAACCAAGGGGACGCACTGAGGTTGTTCATATAGGCAGAGACACGGGCATTGGAGTCAGCTTTGCCTTCTAAGGTTAATGTGCTTCCTTTTTGATTGATCGAAGTAAGGTAGTTACCGTTGGTAAGTGTGGTAACAAGCTGGTCGAACATGTAGACAACACCTGGGCGGCTTGTCTGAAGCTCTTCAACAATCCTCATGCGCTCCAGCAGAGCGGCTTTTTGTTTTTCCAGCGTTTTGATTTCCTTGATGCGTTTATCAAGGAGTTTGATTTCATTTTGGAGGTACTGGTTTCGGGCTTCCTGGTACTCAATCATGCCGTTGACCTGTACATGAACAAAGAACATCAGTACACCTGCAATTGCAGCTGAAAACAGTGCAATTGCAACAAATTCTTTTTGTTTTTCTTTTCGGCGTGCTTCTCGCCAGGGCAGTAGGTTGATATGCGCCATGTTAGTCGAAGCTCCTCAGGGCAAGGCCACAGGCAATCATCAGTGAGGGGGCATCATTACTCAGCTTTTGCTGATTGATGCGCCCGCTCATGGCCATGTTTGAGAATGGGTTGGCAATGCTGGTTGGTACACCCACCCTGGACTCAATAAGCTCATCAATGCCAGGGATGGCCGCACAGCCTCCTGCGAGCACAAGCTGATCAACATTGTTGTACTGGCTGGCAGCAAAGAAGAACTGAAGGAAACGATGTACCTGTTGTGCCATAGTTTCTTTGAAGGGCTCCAGAACTTCAGGAACGTAATTATCCGGCAAGCTGCCTTCTTTTTTCGCCAGGCCGGCCTCTTCATAAGAGAGACCATAGCGACGCATGATTTCTTCAGTGAGCTGCTTGCCGCCAAATGGCTGCTCGCGATTATAAATCAGCTGGTTATCAGCAATAACGTTGATGTTGGTCATGGTGGCGCCAACGTCAACGATGGCAACGACCCTGCCTTTGGTGTCAGGTTCGATCAGTGAATAGGCATTCTCCAGGCTGTATGACTCGACATCGAGAATTTTTGCCCCCATGCCGGCAATATCGGCAGCAGCGACACGTAGATCGACATTTTCGCTGCGCGATGCAGCAAGCAGCACATCTACAGTCTCGGGATTGCCGCTGGTCGGGCCTAGCACCTCAAAGTCGAGGTTGACCTCTTCGAGCGAATAAGGAATGTACTGATCGGCCTCTAATTGAATCTGAGATTCCATGTCCTGGTCATTGAGACCAGCAGGCATCGTAATAATCTTGGTGATGACCGCAGAGGCTGGAACCGCGAGGGCGCAGTTCTTGTTTTTAATCCCTGAACGTTTCAAGGCCTTGCCAATGGTTTCGCCCACTGCCTCAACCTCGGCAATGTTCTTTTCTACTACTGCATTGGCAGGAAGCGGCTCAACCGCGTAACTTTCTACACGGTATCTGTCGCCGGTCTTGTTCAGTTCGACTATCTTTACAGAAGTCGAGCTGATATCTATGCCCAGGACGGGTGGTTTCTTCTTGCTGAAGGAAAGCACGATTTTTCCCTTTATCCCCAGTGGTTACATCAGATATGTATTATGTTTTGTTAGATGTTAGCCCCAACTATATAAAAATACTAGTATAAATTGCAAAACTTGTTACCTGCTTCAAATTCATGTTTCATACGCCCTTTGCTGGGTTTCTACTTCCTAATTACGGAAAATTCTCTAACTTCATGAAATTTTTAGTTAAGTTGTCCCTCTGGGGGCTTGCCTCGTTGCTAGGTCTTATGCTCATCGGAGCAGTGGCCCTGGTAGGCACTTATTGGTACATAGCCCCTGAATTACCTGATGTGCAGGCCCTTAAAGAGGTCCAGCTCCAGGTGCCACTTCGTGTTTATTCGCATGAGGGGCAGCTCATGGCGGAATATGGTGAAAAGCGCCGTATTCCCACACGTATAGAAGACGTCCCTGAGCCCATGGTGCAGGCCTTTCTGGCTGCTGAAGATGATCGTTTTTACGAACATCCCGGCGTTGACTACCAGGGTGTAATACGCGCGGGTCTTAACCTGATTCTTACAGGTAAGAAAACGCAGGGCGCCAGTACTATCACCATGCAGGTGGCTAAGAACTTCTTCCTCAGTCCAGAGAAAACCTATCGCAGAAAGCTGCGTGAGATGTTTCTGGCCTTCAAAATTGAGAAAGAGCTCACAAAAGACGAAATACTGGAGCTCTACCTGAACAAAATTTACCTGGGACACAGGGCTTACGGTGTAGGTGCGGCAGCGCAGGCCTACTATGGCGCAACTATTGATGAACTGGATCTGCCACAGATTGCAATGATTGCGGGGCTTCCGAAGGCGCCTTCCGGTTTTAACCCAATTGTTAACCCAGAGAGAGCATTCGTGCGTCGTAATTACGTGCTGGGCCGCATGCATGCACTGGGTTTTATTGATGAGAAAGAGTATCAGAAAGCCATTGAGGCTCCTTTAAGTGCGGATCTGCATAGTCCAGAGCTGCAATTGTCAGCACCGTATGTGGGCGAGCTCGTTCGTTCGGCCATGTTCGAGGAATATGGGGAGCGTGCTTATACCGAAGGTTTTCGCGTCTATACCACGGTACGTGAGCGTCTTCAGCGTGCTGCGGACACATCATTACGTTCAGGCCTGCTTGAGTACGATGTCCGACATGGTTACCGGGGGGCAATCGGCTCGATTGATATAAAGCTCCAGGAAGATCCACTGATCTGGGATGGAATCCTGAAGAAAAAGGGCAAAATTGCTGATTTAACCCCGGCGCTTGTGACGGCCGTGGATAAAAATACTGCTCAGATATATCTGGGTAATGGCGAAACCAGTCAGATTCCCTGGGCGGGCCTGGCGTGGGCAGCCCCTTATATCAATGAGAACAGAATTGGCGATAAGCCTGAGAAAGCAGGAGACGTCGTGACTGCGGGTGACCTGGTCTGGGTCAGGAAAATAACTGTCGAGATTGCTAAGGAAGAAAACAAGAAAGATCAGGATCCGGAGCAGCGTGAAATCTGGAGCCTGAGTCAGCAGCCGGAAGTGGCTGGCGCTCTGGTGTCTTTGAGACCGGCAGATGGCGCAATACTCGCGGTCTCAGGAGGTTTCGATTTCTACTCCAGTAAATTTAACCGGGCCACGCAGGCACAGCGTCAGCCTGGCTCCAGCTTTAAGCCATTCATATATTCTGCCGCGCTGGAAAAAGAATATACGCCTGCCAGCATCATTAATGATGCTCCTGTTGTGTTTCAGGATTCTGCCCTGGAAGATACCTGGCGTCCTGAAAACTATAGTGGCAAGTTCTACGGCCCCACGCGTATGCGGGTGGCTTTGACCAACTCCAGAAACCTGGTGTCGATTCGATTGCTGCGATCGATTGGCCTGCGATATGCGCTTAACCATGCAAAGTTATTTGGTTTTGATACCTCCAGGTTACCGGCCGACCTTTCCCTTGCCCTGGGTAGTGGAACGGTTACTCCCCTGGAGCTTGCAAGAGGTTATGCGGTATTTGCGAATGGCGGCCATTTGGTCTCACCTTATATTATCGAACGCATAGAGAATGCTGATGGCGAGATCCTGAAACAGGAGCAGGCAGCCGTTGCATCAGAAGAGCCTGTTTTTGTGACTGAAGCTGGAGAATTCCTGTTGGATTTCCAGCCCGCAGACGAGCAGGAAGAGGTCTCGGTACAGGAGCCGGAGCAAGCGGTGCCTGATGAGATAAACACAGAAGAAATTGCCCCGGCCGAGGTTGTTGAACCTCCAAAGGAGCCGCAGGTATCGCCAGTCGCCCCCCGCGTGCTGGCAGCAGATAATGCTTATCAGGTTTCCAGCATGATGCGGGATGTTGTTCGCTACGGTACCGGCAGGAAGGCGCTCAAGCTGGGCCGGAAGGACCTGGGTGGTAAAACGGGTACTACGAATGATCAGAAGGACGCCTGGTTTAGTGGCTACAACGCCGATATTGTCACGACGGTGTGGATTGGCTTTGATCGACTTAAGCCGCTGGGCGCTCGTGAGACAGGCGCTAATGCTGCCCTGCCGATGTGGGTGCTCTTTATGGAAGAGGCGCTGCGTGATTTGCCCGATCATATCCTTGAGCAGCCCCCCGGCATGGTGACTGTCCGCATTGACCCGGAGAATGGCCTGTTAGCAGGTCCTGATACGGCGAGCCCAATTTTTGAAACCTTCAGGGAGCGTTTTGTGCCTGTAGAGACAAGCTTCAAATCTGAGTCGCCAGCCCTGGAGACGGGTGGCGGGGCAGAGATGCCGGAACAGTTATTCTAAGGGTGAGTTATGCCGAAAAGGCATCAGGATCAGCTGAAGATGCTGGTTGCCAGGGAGGCAGCCAGAATTCTGGCCGAAGAAGGTAGAAAGGATTACCTGGTCGCAAAGACGAAGGCTGCAGAAAGACTGGGTATCGATTCTAAAGCGGCGTTGCCGACTAATAGAGAGGTGGAACAGGCTCTGCAGACACATCAGATGCTTTTCCAGGCGCAGACGCATCAGCCCATGCTGAAAGAACTACGCATGGCGGCTGTCGAGGCCATGAAGCTGCTCTCGGCATTTAATCCAAGACTGGTTGGTCCGGTGTTGTCAGGTGTGGCCAATGAGTATTCAGAAGTCGCGCTCCACCTGTTCGCTGATTCTGCCAAGGACGTTGTCTTATTTCTGATTGAGCAAAATATTCCCTATGACAGTGGTGAGAAGCGCTATCGATTTGGTGGGGAGTATGAGTTTATTCCCACGCTCGAATTTTTCGCAGGCGATGTGCCATTTCAGCTATCTGTTTTCCCGCAGGATGGAATGCGCCAGTCCCCGCTCAGTCCGGTAGACGGTAAGCCAATGCGCCGTGCCAACCAGGTAGAGGTTGAGGAATTACTGCTCGGAGACTAATCCTGGTGGTAAGGGCGACTCAGTTCGTGAACAGAATCGACCAGTACTTTCACATGTTCAGGATTGATGTGCTGATGAATACCATGGCCCAGGTTGAATACGTGGCCATTGCCAGAGCCAAAGCTGGCCAGTGTCCTGGCGACATGTTCACGAATAGTCTCAGGGCTTGCATACAGTACGCTGGGGTCCAGATTGCCCTGCAGGGCAACCTTTTCACCGACTCGGGCACGAACATCCCCCAGATCAGTGGTCCAGTCCAGCCCCATGGCGTCGCAGCCAGTGTTGGCAATGGCTTCGGCCCACTGTCCACCGCCCTTAGTAAAGAGAATGGCGGGCACACGTCTTCCTTCGTGTTCTTCAGGAAGGGCCTCAATAATACGCTGCATATACTGCAGTGAGAATTCCTTGTAGGCAGAAGGTGTAAGGCTTCCGCCCCAGGTGTCGAATACCTGAACAGCCTGAGCGCCTGCAGCAATCTGTGCCTGCAGGTAGGTAATGACAGACTGGGTAATCTTGTCCAGCAGCTTGTGTAGCAGGGCTGGCTGGTCATACATCATTGCCTTGAGTAATGCGAAGTCCTTGCTGCTCTTGCCTTCGACCATGTAGGTGGCCAGGGTCCAAGGGCTGCCAGAAAAACCAATCAGGGGCACGCGTCCATCAAGCTCTCTGCGGATAACGCGGACGGCATCCATGACGTAGCCCAGGCTTTCTTCTGGGTCAGGTACAGGCAGGGCTTCAATATCAGCGGCAGAACGTACGGGTTTTTCGAAATGCGGGCCTTCTCCTTCAGCGAAGTAAAGGCCGAGTCCCATGGCATCCGGAATGGTCAGGATGTCAGAAAATAAAATGGCGGCGTCCAGATCAAAGCGTTCCAGGGGCTGAAGCGTGACTTCGCAGGCGAGTTCCGGATTCTGGCACAGGTCCATGAAGCTGCCGGCACGGGCACGAGTTTCACGGTATTCAGGTAGATAGCGGCCAGCCTGACGCATGACCCAGATGGGTGTTTGGTCTACAGGTTCACGTAGTAAGGCGCGGAGAAAACGATCGTTTTTGAGTGCGCTCACAGAATTAGACGCCAAGGTAATCGAGTATGCCGTCAGCAGCATTGCGGCCTTCAAAGACAGCAGTAACTACCAGGTCTGATCCGCGAACCATGTCGCCACCAGCGAATACCTTGGGGTTGCTCGTCTGGTATTTGAACTCGCCTGATGCGGGTGCTTTAACGCGATCCCAGTCATCCAGTTCGATATCAAATTCCGAGAACCAGTTTGCAGGACTTGGACGGAAGCCAAAGGCAATGATAATGCGGTCTGCCGGGATGACCTCTTCAGAGCCCTCAATGGGTTCTGGTCTTCTACGGCCGCGCTCATCAGGTTCACCAAGTTTGGTGGTTACAACTTTTACCCCTTCAACCCTGGAGTCACCCACAATCTCAACGGGCTGACGATTCCATAAAAACTCTACGCCTTCTTCCTTGGCGTTTTGTACCTCGCGGCGTGAGCCGGGCATATTCTCTTCATCACGACGGTAGGCGCAGGTTACAGAGGCGGCATTCTGCCTGATCGAAGTGCGGTTGCAGTCCATAGCGGTGTCACCTCCACCCAGGACGACCACACGCTGGCCCTTCATATCAATGAAATCGGCAGGATCTTTTTCCAGCCCCATCAGGCGATCAATATTCGAGATCAGGAAGGGCAGGGCATCATAGACGCCGGGCAGGTCTTCGCCGGGGAAGCCGCCCTTCATATAGTTGTAGGTACCCATACCGAGGAACACGGCGTCATATTCATCCAGGATTTGCTGGAATGGGGTGTCCTTGCCGACCTCAGTGTTCAGGACAAACTCTACGCCCATTCCTTCCATGAGCTCACGACGTTTCTTGATAACGTCCTTTTCAAGCTTGAAGGGAGGGATGCCGAAGGTCAGCAGGCCGCCGATCTCGGCATACTTATCAAATACGACAGGCTTCACGCCATTGCGTGCCAAGATGTCGGCACAGCCGAGTCCTGCGGGGCCTGCGCCGATAACGGCTACTTTTTTTCCGGTATCAACGACATGAGACAGGTCAGGCTTCCAGCCCTGAGCTGTCGCTTCGTCGGTGATGTATTTTTCAATAGAGCCAATGGTGACGGCGCCAAAACCATCATTCAGGGTGCAGGCGCCCTCACAAAGACGATCCTGTGGGCATACGCGTCCACATATCTCTGGCAGGGAATTGGTTTTGTGGGACAGTTCTGCGGCTTCGAACAGGTTGCCTTCAGCAATCAGCTTAAGCCAGTTAGGAATATAGTTGTGAACAGGGCATTTCCATTCACAATAAGGGTTGCCGCAGGCAAGACAGCGGCCGGCCTGGCTGGCGGCAGTCTCGGGATTAAATTGTCCGTAGATTTCCTTGAATTCTTTCTTTCGCAGTTCAGCCGAGGTCTTCTCGGGATCCTGCCGGGAAACTTCAAGAAATTGCATCGGGTTAGCCATAATTCACCTGCGTCTAAATTCTTTAGGCACCCCTCTGGGGGCAGCTAGCCTGTGAAGACTCGTCTAAGACTAGGACAGACGTGACTTGATCAGGGCACTGACGGCGCTCATGTCCGCTCTACCCTGCATCTTGGGTTTGATGATTCCCATGATCTTGCCCATATCTCGCATGGTCTGGGCTCCCGTAGTCTGGATGGCCTCATCGATTATAGAGGCGATTTCCTCGTCGGAGAGCTGGCTGGGCAGGTAGGTCTGGATGACCTTGAGCTCGTCTTTTTCTTTGCTGGCCAGGTCGTCCCGACCAGCTTTTTCGAATTGTTCAATCGATTCGCGTCGCTGTTTTGCCATCTTGTCCAGGATGACAAGTATGTCAGCGTCTTCCAGGGTGCTTCTTGAGTCGACTTCCTGCTGCTTGATGGCGGACAGTGCCAGTCGAATTGTACCAAGGCGTTCCTTATCACCTGCGCGCATGCAGGACTTCATGTCGCCCATGATGCGCTGCTTGAGATCGGAATCGGCCTCAGACATGTGGACCCCGGATTAGTACAGACGTGTACGGCGTGTAATGTCCTTGGACATGCGCTTCATGTGGCGCTTGACCGCAGCAGCACGCTTGCGCTTGCGAATTTCTGTAGGCTTCTCGTAGAACTCACGACGACGTACTTCAGTCAGAACGCCAGCCTTTTCACAGCCACGCTTGAAGCGGCGAAGTGCGATGTCGAATGGCTCGTTTTCTTTAACGCGAACGCTAGGCATTTAAAATCACCAAATCCTTAAAAAATGTTATTTGCCAAAAGCGGCAAAAAGGCCCTTGGGCCATGTGAACCGCGCATTATAGTCACCCGAGGCAAAATTGCAAAAAATCTCTGGCATGCGATCATTCTCCCCTGTCTGCTATAGGTGTATCCAATGAGAATACTTGGAATTGAGAGTTCCTGTGATGAAACCGGTGTGGCCCTGATCGACTCCGAGCAGGGATTACTGGCCCATGCGCTCTATTCCCAGGTTGCAGAGCATGCCGAATATGGCGGTGTGGTGCCGGAGTTGGCTTCCAGGGATCATGTACGCAAGCTGATGCCGCTGATTCGGGAGGTAATAGCTAATGCAAAGGCCAATCCTGGTGACATTGATGCTGTGTCGTATACAGCGGGGCCCGGGCTGGTCGGGGCGCTCCTGGTCGGTGCCATGGCAGCGCGTGCTATTGCCTGGTCCTGGGGTGTGCCGGCTATTCCCATTCACCATATGGAGGGGCATCTGCTGGCCCCGATGCTGGAAGACCCTCGGCCTGAATTTCCATTTCTGGCGTTACTGGTCTCCGGCGGCCATACCATGCTTGTTCATGTCGAAGCTGTAGGCCGATATAGCGTACTGGGTGAGAGTCTGGATGATGCCGTGGGGGAGGCTTTTGACAAGACAGCCAAGCTTCTGGGGCTTGGCTATCCTGGTGGTCCCGCACTGGCGAGCCTTGCAGAGCAGGGAAGTTTGGACAGGT
Organism: uncultured Ectothiorhodospiraceae bacterium; assembly: GCA_964641615.1. GTDB lineage: Bacteria > Pseudomonadota > Gammaproteobacteria > J044 > J044 > JANTGN01. The sequence goes on from CAZXNH010000033.1 coordinate 21,995, forward strand.
TTGCATTTCCTCGCCCGATGACGGACAGACCGGGTCTGGATTTTAGTTTTAGTGGTCTGAAAACCTACGCCCTGAACACCATGGAAAAGCTGGATGGCGGAGCACAGGATAAGGCCGATGTGGCCAGGGCCTTTGAGCAGGCCGTAGTGGAGACACTCCTTATTAAATGCCGCAGGGCATTAAGAGAGACAGGGCTAAGACGGCTGGTCGTCGCCGGCGGTGTGGGGGCAAATAAAAGGTTAAGAGAGGGGCTTCAGACGATGGTCAGGAAGGAAAAGGCGGAAGTCTATTTCCCTCGGATGGAGTTCTGTACCGACAATGGAGCCATGATTGCCCTGGCGGGCCTCATTCGTTATGAGGCTGGAGCAAGAGGTGAGGCGACGTTTGCGGTCAGGCCACGGTGGCCGCTGGATGAGCTGAGAGAGCCTGCTTAGCCTTTCTGGCCAATGCGTTTCTCGGTGCCATTCAGCATGTTGCGAATGTTGCTGTGATGACGCCAGTAAATCAGGATTGCCATGATGATAGTGGCAGCACTCATCCAGGGGGCGCCAACCTGGGTATAAAAGAATACCGGGATAGCCAGGGTTGCGATCAGGGCCGATAGTGAAGAAATGCGGGTAATGGCCGCAATAATGAGCCAGGTCGCAACGAATACGAGGCCCGCTTGCCAGCTCAGGCCAAAATAGACGCCGAGGGCAGTAGCCACCCCTTTTCCGCCCTTGAACCCAAAAAAGACCGGATATAAATGCCCCAGGAAAGCAGCAAGGCCAGTCAGGGCCAGTACGGCTTCGCTGGCACCGAGTAAATGCGCGACAACTACTGGAACCAGGCCCTTGATAAGGTCGCCAGCAAGAGTAATGATGGCAGCCTTTTTGCCTCCAAGACGCAGGACGTTGGTCGCTCCCGGATTTTTGGATCCTGTGCTGCGAGGATCGGGTAGCCCCATCAGTTTGCAGGTGATGATTGCAGCAGAAATTGAGCCTGTGAGGTATCCAGATAATATGAGTATTGCGTCGAGCAGCATGGGAGTATCTGATCTGATTTCAGCTGAAATGGCCTGAAATCATACTCAAGATTGATTCGTATGACAGCAAGAATATGGTCTGAGACAGCGGGGCAGGGGAATGACCTGGCTCTGATTCATGGCTGGGGGATGAATGCCTCGGTCTGGTCAGCGTTATTACCAGAGCTTCGTCAGGATTATCGTGTGACCGTGCTGGACCTGCCTGGGCATGGCAATAGTGCGGGGTCCTCTTTCTCAGATTTACCCTCCTTGTCTATGCAGGTTCTGGATGTGCTGCCAGAAAAGACAGTATTGCTGGGCTGGTCTCTGGGTGGGCTGGTGGCTTTATGGCTGGCCAGCGTAGAGCCTGAGCGTTTTGGAAGGGTCCTGCTGGTGAGTTCTTCTCCCTGTTTTGTACAACGCCCTGGGTGGCCAGCAGCCCTGGAGCATGGAGTCTTTGATGCCTTCTCCAGCGGCTTGGAGCAGGATTATATGGCGACCTTGAAGCGATTTCTTGCCCTGCAGTTGAAGGGGGCGGAAGATGCCCGCAATCTCGTTCGTTCACTGGGAGAGCATCTCAATGCGCGCCCCCCGCAGAAGCAGGCGCTGGTTCAGGGATTGGGCGTGTTGAATGATGAAGACCAACGCTCGCGCTTATGTGCGCTTGGCAGGCGTGCTTCTATGTTACTAGGAGGGCGGGATACGCTCGTACCTTCCCGAATGGCCGGGGAGCTCATTTCAACCTGCCCGGAGGCCGATATCGAGATACTTCAGGAAGCCGGGCACATGCCATTTATTACGCACCCAGTGCAATTTCAGGACTGGTTAGCCCGAAAAGTTAATGAGTGATCATCGCATAGATAAACACTGGGTGCGGGCTTCGTTCAGTCGTGCTGCACCAGCTTATGATGAGGCGGCCATCCTGCAGAAGCAGGTAGGGCAGCGAATGCTGGAACGCCTGGATTTCATTCGACTTGAGCCTGGGGTGGTGCTGGATATTGGCTGTGGCACGGGCGCCGGGCTTCACGCGTTAAAAAAACGCTATAAAAAGTCTCGGGTTCTGGGGATGGATTTTGCAGAGGGCATGATCCGGCAGGCTCGTTCCCGTTCTCGCCTGCCCTGGCAAAGGCCCCCGCTTGCTGTCGCAGATATTGAGGCGCTCCCACTTGCTCCGGATAGCATTGATCTGCTCTTTTCTAATCTAACCCTCCAGTGGTGTTCTGATCTGCCGCAGGTGTTTTCAGGTATTTTCAATACCCTGCGTCCGAATGGGCTATTCCTTTTCTCAACCCTGGGGCCGGATACCCTGCATGAGCTACGAGCAAGCTGGTCTGAGGTGGATGACAATCCGCATGTCATTCAATTTCCTGATATGCATATTGTTGGTGATGCGCTGGTTGGTGCTGGTTTTGCCGATGTGGTTATGGATGTTGAGCGAATAATCATGGCCTATGATTCGCCGCGGGAGGCGATTGAGAGTCTGCGCGCTATCGGCGCAGTTAATCGGGATGCCGGGCGTACCCGGGGATTGCTTGGCCCGGGGGCGTGGAAACGGATGCTTGATGCCTATGAGCAATTCAGGCAGGAAGACGGGCTCTATCCGGTGACCTATGAGGTAATTTTTGGCCATGCCATGCGTTCGCGCAATGCTTCTGCAGGGCCTGATGGTGTTGTCACAGTGCCGCTTTCCGGTCTATGGCCCAGTAAATAACTCAGAATTTAGTGCCGCTTCAGGGAGGGTTAGGTGTGTGAAATCACACAGTTTCATCTTGGATTTAAGGGGAATTTCCTGTATTGTTCGCGGGCTAATTTTTTAGCAATTAAATCAACTAGGGTTTATAGGGGTATACAAAAATGGCCCATACAACTGTAGGTTCTGCTGAGCAGTACAACTACGAGATTGTAAAGAAGTTCGCCATCATGGCCTTGGTTTGGGGTATTCTGGGTATGTCTGCAGGCACTTATATTGCCTCGGAGCTTGCCTGGCCTTTCCTGAACTTCGACAATCAATACATTACCTTTGGACGCCTACGTCCAGTCCACACGACACTGGTAATTTTCGGTTTTGGCGGTAGCGCCCTGTTTGCAACATCCTATTATGTTGTACAGCGCACCTGTCAGACGCGTCTCTGGAGCAACTTCCTTGCTAACTTCACCTTCTGGGGATGGCAGGTAGGTGTTGCTGGTGGCGCTATTTCCTACATGCTCGGTTACTCACAGGGTAGAGAATATGCAGAGTTCGAATGGCCTCTGGATATTGCGATTGCCGTTGTATGGATAGCGTATTTCACTGTTTTCGTACAGACCCTGCGTCGTCGTTCACAGCCCCACATCTATGTAGCGAACTGGTTCTACATGGCCTTCATCCTGGCCACCGCGCTACTGCATATCTTCAACAACCTGGCTATGCCAGTTGACCTGTTTACCCTGAAGTCATACTCACTGTTCGCTGGCGCTCAGGATGCGATGACACAGTGGTGGTACGGTCATAACGCGGTGGGCTTCTTCCTGACTGCTGCCTTCCTGGGCATGATGTATTACTTCGTGCCCAAGCAGGCTGGTCGTCCGGTTTACTCCTATCGTCTGTCTATCATCCACTTCTGGGCCCTGGTCTTCCTGTACATGTGGGTTGGTACTCACCACCTGCACTGGACAGCAATTCCTGACTGGACCTCTACTCTGGCGGCAACCTTCTCTATCCTGCTGCTGATGCCATCATGGGGTGGCATGATCAACGGTATCATGACCCTGTCAGGTGCCTGGGACAGACTGCGCAGCGATCCAATCATGCTGTTCATGATTGCTTCTCTGGCCTTCTATGGCATGTCTACCTTCGAAGGTCCAATGATGTCTCTGAAGAGTGTAAACGCCCTGTCGCATTACACTGACTGGACCGTAGGTCACGTACATTCTGGTGCACTGGGTTGGGTAGCCCTGATCTCCTTTGCATCTCTGTACCACATGATTCCCAAGCTGTATGACACTGAAATCTTCAGCAAGAAGCTCATCTACGTTCACTTCTGGCTGGCGACCATCGGCATCATCCTGTACATCACTTCTATGTGGGTATCTGGTATCGGTCAGGGTCTGCTGCTTCGTGCCTTCGATGAATATGGGAACCTGGCATACACCTTCGTAGAGTCAGTTGCCTTCATGCACATTCCTCTAGCCGTACGTGCTATGGGTGGTGCGTTCTTCGTGGCCGGTATTCTGACCATGGGTGTGAACATCGCCATGACTATCATTGGTGCCAAGCGCGAGCAGGCAGCTGTTGAAGCTGATACTGCTACTGCCAGCGCCTGATTGAGTCGGAGATTAGGAATATGTTGAAACACGAAAGTATAGAAACTAATGCCGGCCTGCTGATCGTTCTGACCCTTCTGGTAATCAGTATCGGTGGTCTGGTTGAAATCGTTCCTCTGTTCTATATCAACGACACCGTTGAAGAGGTTAAGACCGCTGAAGGTCATGATGCGATTCGCCCTTACTCTCCTCTGGAGCAGATGGGCCGCGATATCTACGTCCGTGAGGGTTGTTTCCTGTGTCACTCACAGATGATTCGCCCCTTCCGTGATGAAGATCTGCGTTACGGTCACTACTCTCTGGCTGCGGAGTCCCAATATGGTCATCCCTTCCAGTGGGGTTCCAAGCGTACCGGTCCTGATCTGGCTCGCGTAGGTGGTAAGTACTCAAATGCCTGGCATGTCCAGCACATGATTGCCCCACGTTCTGTTGTACCTGAGTCGATCATGCCTAACTATCCATGGCTGCAGGAGCAGGAACTGGCCTACGCAGATATCGCTGATCGCATGCGCGCTCTGAAGAAGGTTGGTGTTCCTTATTCTCTGACTGAAGAGGAATATGCTGCGAATGTTGAGCGTTTTGGTGAAGACGTTGCCAAAA
>CAZXNH010000034.1:0-26716 GCA_964641615.1 uncultured Ectothiorhodospiraceae bacterium
TTATCTGGGGAGGCTCTGGAAGCGATGTTTACCATTTCAACCTGGGGGATGGAAAAGACACAGTAACTGACTTCCTGCATGACCATGCCTACCTGTCAGGACAGAAAGGCCTGACAGCCTACGAAGAATCGCTTCTCTCCAATCTACAAATGGACACCCTGCAATTTGGCCCCTCTATTAAACCTGAGGATATTACCCCCTTACGTAGAGAGGATGACCTGATATTCGAACACCGCAACGGTTCCGACAGTATCCGTTTTAACAACTGGTACAGGTCTGAATTTAACAGCCTGGCCAAAGTCACTTTCAGCGACGGTTCCTACTGGTCTATAGATGACATTACAAACCACCTGGAAACTGGAAGCACGTTAAGTGCTGAACCGGATCAGTCAAACAAGACAGGGGCTGAAGCGATCAATCTTGACCTCCTCATAGATGCCATCGCGGCATTCGATCCTCCAGAAGGTGCTGACGATTATGTCATCAACCCGAATATGGATACGATGATGGGCATGCTTGCTGCCGGCTGGCAGCCTTCTAATCCAGTAATACTCTAGGAAGCCTTCTTAGCCAGGTTTTCAGCCTGCTCTTCAGAAAGCTTCACGGCTTCGCCATTGGAGCTCACAACACCCAGGGACATGATGAGCTTGAGGCCTTCTTCGACAGGCATATCGAGTTCGATGAGTTCTTCTTTAGGAACGATGATGACAAAACCCGAGGTGGGGTTTGGGGTGGTGGGAACAAAAACAGTTACTACGGGAACACCGGCCTTGTCACGAATCTCGCCGGCAACTTCTCCAGTCTGAAACGCGAGTGTCCAGACGCCCTTGCGCGGGTACTCGATGAGCATAACCTTGCGGAAGGATTTACTGCCCGAGTTGAGGATGGTTTCCATCACCTGCTTTACGGCAGAGTGAATGGTGCGCACCAGGGGAATACGGGACAGGATGGCGTCCCACAGGCCAACCAGCTTGCGGCCGAGAATGTTGGCGACAATCATACCGGTGAGCAGGACGATAACCAGGACCAGCACGACACCCAGACCCGGGATGTTAAAGCCCAGCAGGGCCTCGGGGCGCCACTGCGGTGGGATCAGCAGGATGGTCTGGTCCATCAGACCGACCATCACGCGGATAACGAATACGGTGATACCCAGCGGGACCCAGATCAGGAGACCCGCTATCAGGTAACGCCGCAGCGTCTGCATCATTTACTTGGTAGCCGGACAGCTGCCGGTGGCAGCGCAGGGAGGGGTGCTACTGGATTCTTTGACGTTCTTCTTGCTGCCGCCCTTGAAGTCGGTCTCATACCAGCCGCCGCCACTGAGGCGGAAACCGGCTGCAGATACCATCTTCTTAAGCGCAGGCTTGCCGCATTCCGGGCATTCGGTCAGCGGTTCGTCGCTCATCTTCTGAATTGCCTCGAGCTCGTGACCACATTCATCGCACCGGTACTCGTAAATTGGCATGGTAAAACTCCTGAAAACGTTATACTGGTGCGCATTATATAAGGTCATTCACTAATATTCCCAAGAGAAAATGTCAGAATCCCGATCTGTTCTCATTACTGGCTGCTCCAGCGGCATTGGATACACCGCGGCCCACATGCTAAAAGACCGTGGCTACCGCGTATTTGCAACCGCCCGCAAGCCTGAAGATGTGGAACGCCTGGCCTCTGAAGGCCTGGAGGCCCTGCAGCTCGACCTTGATGATTCGGACTCCATTAATGCTGCCGTGGACACCATCCTGGAACGCACCGGCGGCAGGCTTTACGGCCTGTTCAACAACGGCGCCTACGGCCAGCCCGGTGCCGTGGAAGACCTGCGCCGTGACGTGCTGCGTGCCCAGTTCGAAACCAACCTGTTCGGCTGGCTGGAACTGACCAACCGCCTCATCCCCATCATGCGTGAGCAGGGTGAAGGCCGCATTGTTCAGAACAGCTCGGTACTGGGGCTGGTCGCCCTGCCCTTTCGAGGCGCCTATAACAGCAGCAAGTTCGCTATCGAGGGGCTATCCGACACCCTACGCATGGAATTGAAGGGCTCTGGCGTATACGTCAGCCTGATCGAGCCTGGTCCGATCCTGAGCCGCTTCCGTGCTAATGCCCACGCCAAGCTTAAAGAGAATATCGACCGCGACAAAAGCTTCTTTGCCGAGAAGTACAAGGGCGCAGAAAAGCGCCTGACGAAGGAAGGTCCGTCCGCGCCGTTTACCCTGCCCCCTGAGGCCGTGGTGAAGAAACTGATCCACGCCCTGGAGGCACCCAGGCCCCGGCCACGCTACTACGTCACCTTCCCCACCTACCTGTTCGGCATCCTCAGGCGATTCCTGGGCACACGCCATATGGACTGGATCCTGGGCAAGGTCTCCAGCGAAGAGAATCGCTGAGCCAGATCAACTAATCGCCTGACATCCCTTGTAATTTCGTCATATGGGCCTATCTCTAGTCCATACGAAATTTACGGGATTGTTTATTTATGCGTTTGGACAAACTGACCAGCAAGTTCCAGATGGCCCTGCAGGACGCACAGTCGCTTGCAATCGGCCGTGACAACCAGTTCATTGAACCGGTACATCTGATGATTGCCCTCCTCGACCAGGAAGGCGGCACCGTGCGCCCCCTGCTGACCAAGGCCGGCGCCAACATCAACCTGCTACGTTCACAGCTGGGCGAGCAGCTGGATCACCTGCCCAGCGTCGAAGGCGCAGCCGGTGATCTGCACATCTCTAATGACCTGGGTCGACTGTTCAACCAGACCGACAAGTTAGCGCAGGAACGCAAGGACCAGTACATCTCTTCCGAGCTGTTTGTACTCGCTGCCTGCGATGACAAGAGCGCGATTGGCGAGCTGCTGCGCAGTGCTGGTGTGAGCAAGGGCGTGATTGCCAAGGCTATTGATGATATTCGCGGTGGTCAGAACGTCGACGACCCCAATGCCGAGGATCAGCGTCAGGCGCTGGAGAAATACACCATCGATCTGACCGAGCGTGCCGAGCAGGGCAAGCTGGATCCGGTCATCGGCCGTGACGACGAGATTCGTCGTGCCATCCAGGTGCTGCAACGCCGCACCAAGAACAACCCGGTACTGATCGGTGAACCCGGTGTCGGTAAGACAGCCCTGATCGAGGGCCTGGCCCAGCGCATCGTGAATGGCGAGATACCTGAAGGCCTGCGCGACAAGCGCGTACTTTCACTCGACCTGGGTGCCCTGCTGGCCGGCGCCAAATTCCGCGGTGACTTCGAGGAACGTCTGAAGGCAGTACTCAATGATATCGCCAAGTCAGAAGGCCGCGTCATCCTGTTTATCGACGAGATCCACACCATGGTGGGGGCTGGTAAGGCTGAGGGTGCCATGGATGCAGGCAATATGCTCAAGCCTGCACTTGCCCGTGGTGAGCTCCACTGTATCGGCGCCACCACCCTGGACGAGTATCGCCAGTACATCGAAAAAGATGCCGCGCTGGAGCGCCGCTTCCAGAAGGTACTGGTCGATGAGCCCAGCGTCGAAGATACCATTGCCATCCTGCGTGGCCTGAAAGAACGTTACGAGGTACACCACGGCGTCGACATTACTGACCCGGCCATTGTTGCCGCGGCCACCCTGTCACATCGCTACATCACCGACCGTCAGCTGCCCGACAAGGCCATCGACCTGATCGATGAAGCGGGATCGCGTATCCGCATGGAGATCGATTCCAAGCCTGAGGAAATGGACAAGCTCGAGCGCCGCATGATCCAGCTCAAGATCGAGCGCGAGGCACTGAAGAAGGAGTCGGACGACGCCTCGGTAAAACGTCTCGAGACCCTGGAAGGTGAGATCGAGAACATCGAGCGCGAGTTCTCTGACCTAGAAGAAATCTGGAAATCTGAGAAGGCGGCCCTGCAGGGTACGACCCATATCAAGGAACAGCTCGAGCAGGCTCGTATTGAACTGGAGACTGCCAGCCGCGCCAGTGACCTGGCCCGCATGTCCGAGCTGCAGTACGGCACCATCCCCGAGCTGGAAAAACAGCTCGACCTGGCAACTCATGCCGAGATGGTCGAGACCAAGTTGCTCAGGAACAACGTGACCGAGGAAGAGATTGCCGAGGTCGTCTCGCGCTGGACCGGTATCCCCGTGGCCAAGATGCTCGAAGGTGAGCGTGAAAAACTTCTGCGCATGGAAGATGCCATCGGCAAGCGCGTAATTGGCCAGGAAGAAGGCGTGAAGGCCGTATCGAATGCGATTCGCCGTTCACGTGCCGGACTGTCCGATCCCAACCGCCCGAACGGTTCATTCCTGTTCCTTGGCCCCACCGGTGTTGGTAAGACCGAACTGACCAAGGCCCTGGCCGAGTTCCTGTTCGATACCGATGACGCCATGGTGCGTATCGACATGTCCGAGTTCATGGAGAAGCATTCCGTGGCTCGCCTGATCGGCGCCCCTCCGGGTTATGTCGGTTACGAGGAAGGCGGTTACCTGACCGAGGCCGTGCGTCGCAGGCCTTACTCGGTGATCCTGCTCGACGAGGTCGAGAAGGCCCATGCCGATGTCTTCAATGTGCTGTTGCAGGTACTGGATGATGGACGCCTGACCGATGGCCAGGGTCGCACCGTCGACTTCCGTAATACTGTGATCGTCATGACTTCGAACCTTGGCTCACACCTGATCCAGGAAATGGCCGGAGAAGAAAATTACGATGCCATGAAGAACGCGGTCATGGAGGTTGTCGGACAGCACTTCCGTCCCGAGTTCATTAACCGCGTGGACGAAACCGTGGTCTTCCACCCACTTGGCAAAACGGAGATCCGCTCCATTGCCGAGATCCAGCTCGCCAACCTGCGCAAGCGGCTTGAAGAGCGCGACATGGAACTGGAGCTTAGCACCGAGGCCCTGGACCGTATCGGCGAGGCCGGTTTCGATCCCGTGTACGGTGCGCGTCCACTCAAACGTGCCATCCAGCACCAGATCGAAGACCCGCTGGCACAGAAGATTCTCAGCGGCGACTTCGGTCCCGGCGACATCATCAAGGTCGATGCCAGCCCCGATGGACTGGAGTTCAGCAAGGCAACACCTGCTGCGGCATAAAGGCTTTCGTTCTGGCAATAAAGAAGCCCCTCACTCGAGGGGCTTTTTTTATTTAGCCACCGCTGGTATCTGCAGGTGGTTCAGCCTCAAACGGCTTTTTAGGTTTCGTCAGGTCCACAGCGCCGGTTCCCGGCATAATTTCAAAACCAAGATCAAATTGCACCAGCATGGTTTTCAGTTGCTCGTAGGGTTTGCGCTTGCCTTTCAACTTCGCCTTTCCAGACTTAATCTGATCATCAAAGCTCACCGCACCCATCATGGTTTTTTCAAGATCTGAGCGGTTAATGGTAATGGTCAGATCGGCATCCTTTACGGTGAATCCCTGGATATTCGTCAGGGTGCCATTACTTAATTCAACGACGAACTTTTCCTTGTTGTCCGGAGTAATAAGATTAATTTTAAATTCCTTTCCATCTGCCTTCTTACTATCCAGGCGGATACCCAGGAAATCCAGCCACAGCTCAGTGCTCATCGCCTGGATCATGTCAGGCCCTGATGTCTTGGGTGAAGCACCTCCGGGGATACCATTCCTCAACTCATAAGCGGCTGCCAGGAAACTATTTCTGACGCTGGGACTTTCCTGCTGATAACCAATCTGCTCAAAGACATCGGCCAGAAGATCTTTAGCCTCCTGGTTCTGTGGCTCGGCAAAGACCAGTTTGTTCAGGATTTCCTGAGCATGACGATATTTACCTTCTTTCAATAATTGCCTGCCCTTGTTAAGGATTGGCTTTGCACCACCCATCATCTCTACATACAGTGGAGCCGAGTCTTCTGGTGACAGCGGGATGAGTGTAGTCGGATTGCCATCCCAGTAACCCAGGTAGCGATTCACGACGGCGCGACTATTGTGCTCAACGGAGCCATGATAACTACGGGCTGCCCACTGATCCTGCAGGCTTTTCGGTACCTCATATTCATTGTGCATCTGGTTAATCGTCACACCCTGGTTCGCCAGGTGCAGAACCCCATTATTCAGGTGCGCATAAGTATCACGTTGTGCACGCATCACTTCCTGGATACGTTCATTACCCCAGCGCGGCCAGCTGTGTGAAGCAAACATGACCTCGGCATCCTGGCCAAACAGGTAGAGCGCGTTGTTGATCTGCTTCGACCATTCCAGGGCATCCCTTACCAGTGCACCACGCAATGTATAAATATTATGAATCGTGCCGGTGATATTTTCGGCTGCCCAGAAGGCCTTCATATCCGGGAAATAGGTATTCATTTCCGCAGGGGCTTCGGTACCGGGGGTGTTCTGGAAAATCATTTTCACCCCATCGACAGTCAGTTCCTCAATATCGTCCTTGATGACTATCGTTGGTGGAATCAGGCCAGTATTTCCTGCCGCAACGTTTTTACCGATGGACTGGTCAACATGGCCAAAGGGACTGCGCGGGAGTAGTACCCCATACTGGAAAAAAGAGACGACGGTTCATGGCATTACCGGCATAGACATTTTCTGCAATGGCATGATCCATGAAACCAATTGGGGCAATAACCTTAACCTTGCCGCTTTGCACATCTTCCGGTGTGGTTACTCCTCTGACACCACCAAAGTGGTCCGCATGAGAATGTGAATACACGACGGCAACGACAGGCCGCTTACCCAGCTTTTCATTAACAAAATCGAGTGCCGCCTTCGCGGTTTCACGTGCAGTAAGGGGATCGAATACGATCCAGCCGGTATCACTCTTGATAAAACTGATATTGGCCAGGTCAAAACCACGAACCTGGTAGATCTTTCCAGGGAGCACCTCGTAAAGCCCATAGTTCATGTTGAGTATGGCCTGGCGCTGCAGCGAGGGATGAATGCTGTCAAAATCCTTGCCCTGGAGCAGCCATTCATAACTACCCATGTCCCAGGCGACATTGCCGGCCTCTGCCATGATCTGCTTGAAGTCAGGAGCTGCGATAAAGCCCTTTTTCTGTTCCTCGAAATCCCGCTGATCCTCGAAGGGCATGGATTTCCTGAGCCCCTGCTGTTTTTCTACGGTAAACTTTGAAGGTAGCTTTCCTTTAGGATCAAAATGCTTTCCTTCAAATGCCCCCGGCTCAGTCAGGACTGCGCCACCACTAGCTGCTAGCGCCGCGTTAAATGTGAAGGCAATAAAACCAGTTAGAATTATCCGGAGAATCATGAAGGAACTTCCTCTTTGCTCGTTATGTGTAGATCACGTATCAAGCAAGCATAGGCTAATCAAATAAAACTGCAGCCTTGTTAAAGAAGCATAAAAACCTTACCTTCAGTAGGCATTCACCTCATAAAATGATCTACAACACTTAAAAAAATATAACTTTGGACACGTTGCCATATCCTGCAAATGTTTTATCTATGAAGAAAACGACTAAAGAACAACTCGGCTATTTTCTGATCATTGTCACACCATTGCTGGCTGTCGCAGGGATCAGCACCCTGCCTCCAATTCCACAGGATCCCGACTATCACCTGTTTATCGATACCCGGGAAATCTTGTCCATTCCCAATTTCTGGAATGTGGTGACCAACCTGCCCTTCGCAATTATCGGTGCGCTGGGGCTGTATCGATTAACCGTGACGAACCAGCTTAGTGTGATCCAGGACATTCACATTGCCTATCGCCTGCTGTTCTTCGGCACCCTGCTGGTCGCCTTTGGTTCGGGCTATTACCACCTGGAACCGAATAACCAGACCCTGGTCTGGGATCGCCTGCCCATGACCATCGCCTTCATGGCCCTGTTTGCCCTCATTATTGGGGAGCACATATCTCTGCAGGCCAGCAGGTTTCTGCTATGGCCGCTGCTATTTGCTGGTATTGGTTCGGTGTTGTACTGGCACCTGACTGAGGGCTGGGGTGAAGGAGATTTACGTCTCTATGCCCTGGTGCAGTTCTACCCCATGCTGGCTATTCCCATCATGCTGGTGCTTTTTCCGTCACGATGCACGCATGTCCAGGCCTACTGGTGGCTACTGGTGACGTATATTGTAGCCAAGCTGTTTGAGCATTTTGATGTGGCTGTCTATGAACTCCTGGGTGGAGCCTTCAGCGGCCACTCTCTCAAGCACCTGTTTGCCGCGCTAGGTGTCTATATCCTGCTGATCTTTTATGGAAAGCGGAAATGCCGCTGAAAGACACCGGCTATATAACAAAAACTTGGTGGCAAATCTGCGCTGAAAGGGCTTATTTAACAACCATCATTCAGAAAGTAGCGAGATCAGGCATGGCCTTAAGAATGAGATTTTTTTTAAAAGTATCGTTGATCCTGAGCCTGACTTTCACTTCTGTCTCCTCGGCCGATGAAAGACATGACGAGCATCCCCCGGCGGAACGCCTCAAAGTTAACCTGGGCATATTCCTGATCGACAGCTTTGATACCACTTTTAGATTCGACTCAACACAATTTCCAATTGGTACCCTCATCGACCTCGAGAACAACCTTAATGTCGATTCCAGCGAAACCGTCGGACGCATGGATGGGTTTTACCGATTTAATAAGCGTCACCGCATCAACTGGACTTATTACCGCAGCAGGCGTGATGGCGGCGTGGCTATAGCTACTGATCGTTACATCATTGGCGATCCCGATGATCCAGAGGGCGGCATTATCATTCCGGCAGGCGCAAATATTTCCACGACCTGGAACTTTGACCTGCTGAAGCTTGGTTATGACTGGTCATTTCTGAACAAACGCCGCTATGAAATGTTTATCGGTGCAGGGCTAAACTTTCGCAACCTTGATGTAGAGATTGCCTATCAAGCTGACATAGCAGGCTTTTCTGAGCGTGACAAATTCGAAGAGGAAGGAATTATTCCCCTGCCAACCTTCGATGTTGGCGGCCGATGGAACATCACCAATAAATGGCAGGCAAATTTTAAATACGAACTCTTTATGCTGGAATTTGGCAACTACAAGGGGAGTCAGCAAGAATTTATCATGAGCCTGGAGCATAACACCTTCAAAAACCTGGGGTTTGGCCTCGGACTTAATGCCATCAACACCAACCTACGCACCCAGGGCGATAATTTTCGGGGCGAGTTCGATTCCCGTATCCTGGGCTTGCTTGGGTATACTAAAATATACTTTTAGGAAGCTTTCTTACTTCCCTATATCAATCGCCTGAGAGATATCAATGCCATTTGAAATGGAGTTTGTTTTTGCTCTCATCCTGGTTGCTGGCGCACTCATGGCAAGCAACCGTGTACGCTTCGATATCGTCGCCCTGCTGGTGGTGCTAGCCCTGATGCTCAGCGGCGTGCTCACGCCCGGCCAGGCCCTGGCTGGATTCGGAAGCTCAGTCGTCATACTGGTAGCCGGCCTGCTGGTGATAGGCGAGATGCTGGCCAGAACCGGCGTCGCCCTGGCCGTTGGAGACTGGATCCTCAAAAAAGGCGGCTCCAACGAAATCTGGTTGCTAATCCTGATCATGGGAGGTGCCGGGTTACTGGGCGCGTTCATGAGTTCCACCGCCGTGGTTGCCATCTTTATTCCCATTGTTCTACGCATTGCCCAGGAGACAGGCCTGAGTGCTTCGCGAATGCTATTGCCGGTGTCCTACGCAGCGCTGATCAGTGGCATGCTGACCCTGATCGCAACGGCACCTAACATCGTGGTTCATGAGGAACTCAGGACTGCTGGCTACGAGGGATTTGGATTCTTTGGATTCACCGTAGTCGGTGCGATGGTCCTGGTGGTTGCAATAGTCTATTTCCTGTTGATCGGGCGCCGACTGCTTCCAGTTGAGAATCAGCTGTCAGGTATCGACAAGCGCGGTCGTTCTTTACTGGAACTCTGGGAGGATTTTCGCGCTGGTGAGAAATATGACAATCTGCGCATCAATTCGGGCTCACCGCTGATCGGCAAGAGCATTGCTGAAACCAGGCTGGAAAGTCTCTACCAGGTAAGAATCATCGGCATTATGCGTCGCTCATCCGGCTCTGAGGTCCGCATACCCACACCCTCTCCAGGCACCGTACTATCAGAAGACGATACCCTTCTGGTCATTGGCGACCTGCAAGATGACCAGGTCCTCATGAAGGAACAGAAACTTACCCAGGTGCCTGGTTCGAAACAGAACAGGCAGCGCTGGCTCTGGGAACTGGGTGCCGCTTCTGTGTTGATACACCCTGAATCCACAATGATAGGAAAGTCATTAAGAGAAACGGAATTTCGATCAAAGTACAACATCCATGTACTGGGGTTTCGTCGTGACAAGAAACCGGAGCCTGATTTCAAAGACACCAAGCTACGTGCCTCCGATAGCTTGCTGGTGATTGGTCCCTGGACGCAGATTCAACAGTTACAGACACATACACACGATTTTGTTGTGCTGGAGCAGCCGAGAGAGATGGCCGAGATTGTGCCTTCCTACCGACGTATGCCCATAGCACTCATCATCCTGGTTACCATGGTGCTGTTAACCATCTTTGACATTGTTCCACTGGTCGCCGCGGTACTGATGGCCGCCCTCGCCGCCGTATTCACACGCTGCATCACCATGCAGGATGCCTACCGATCCATACACTGGAGCAGCCTGGTCCTGGTGGCAGGTATGTTGCCACTGGCCGACGCCCTCAATAGCACAGGTGGCACACAGTTCATCGTGGACAACCTGCTGGCTGTCGTAGGCGAATCTGGTCCCTACGTGATGCTCACAGTTATCTTTTTCCTGACAGCAGGCCTGGGGCTGGTGCTCTCCAATACGGCCTCGGCTGTACTGGTTGCCCCCATTGCGATATATGCAGCGACAGCAATAGGCGTATCGCCATACCCGTTTGGCATCGCCGTACTGATTGCAGCATCTGCCGCCTACTCAACGCCGGTCTCAACACCCGTGGTCACCCTCGTGGTGGACCCGGGTAACTATAAGTTTATGGACTTTGTAAAGGCAGGTTTACCACTACTGTTTCTGACCTACCTGGTCACCCTGCTTATAGCCCCAATGATTTTTCCCTTCTACGCTTAATCAATAGAAAGAATTGAGAACAAGAGCACCATTATGATCACAAACATACATAACATCGCGTTTAAGCTAACAGCCCTGATTTTACTGATTGCCACTGTGAATGGATGCAGCAGCATCACGGTCACCAGTGACTGGGATCAGGGTGTCGACTTTTCACAAATCAAGTCATTTACCTTTATCGAAGATAACGAGCCCGCCATCAACCGTCTTATCGATCAGCGGATTCGAGATGCTATTGTTGCTGATCTCACCGGAAAGGGACTCAAGCAGGTCGATGGTTATGATAAGGCCGATATCGCCATTGGTTTCGATGTGGCCACAGAACAACGGCGCACCTATCAGACCATGCATAGCGGCGGCTGGGGTGCTAGCGGTTTTCGTACCGGTGGTTTCCACGTAGGTGCCTCTATGGGGACCAGCACTACACGCCCAGTAGATTTCACTGTCGGCACCCTGGTCATTGCCGTCTTCAAGGTCGATGACAAGTTGCTGGTATGGCAGGGCACGGGCAGCGATACAGTTAACCCCTCCAGTAGTCCGGAACAGAGCACACAGCAGATCAACAACGCCGTGCAACAAATTCTTGAACAATTCCCACCTGGGGTAAAAGCGGCCTCATGAAATTAAACAAGCGCAGCAAGCGCATCCTGTTTATTGTTTTATCACTGCTGATTGTTATCGGTATATGGATCTTTTCTGCGGTATACCGAGACACCAGTACCGCACTACAGAGGGCCGAGAATTTCCTGTTTACCCGCATGACGGTCGTGCAACTAGGTGAGCAGGGTAGTACACGTTACTTTTACACCACGAACAGAAAACAATCAGAGCAGGCAGAAAAACTTGTTGATCGTTTCGGCAACGAGCGTGAATCGACACTGAAGTTCGGAATTTATGATACCCATGTCGAACCCAGCGTTGGGCTGGGCATGTTCATCAATCCGAGCGAATGGTTTCAGAACGAAGAAATTCGTATCAAGAATATGCAGGCCACTGACCAGCAGGCCTTTATCGACCAGTTACGTCAGGTCGTGCATGCCTCGCCACAACGTTCTCTGTTAATCATGGTCCATGGATTCCGTGAGGCCTTTCCTTCTGCACTACGTAAGACGGCATTCGTCGGCCACATTCTGGATATTAATACACCCGTGCTGTTGTTCGACTGGCCGGGCAACCAGGGCTCCTCCCTGCGCGGTTATCGCAGTGCACGCAACATCGCCATGGCATCTGGTGCCGAGCTTGCTAATACCCTGGAACTCATTGTTCGCGATGTTCAGCCAGAAAAGCTGTGGCTTATTGCCAACAGCATGGGTGGCGAAGTAGTGGTTCATGCCTTTAACCATCTGTACCAGAATCCTGTATTTGCCGATGGCGCCTACGAATTTGAGGATGTCGTGCTGACAGCACCGGACATTAGTCATGAAGAATTTGATAATCAGTTTAAGCATGAGATCGCCGCACTGACTCGTCATCTGACAGTCTATGTTTCTTCGAATGATCGTGCGCTGGTAATGAGCCGCATCATTAACCGTGATCCTCGTCGTGGTGAAAGTACCTTGAGCCCTGAAATGCTGGACGAGGCCGAACGACTAACCAAGCTCATTGATCCCGACAGCGACCTGATCACACTGGTCGATGTGACGCCAGTTAATCGTACCCGTAACTTCCACAACTTCAGCCTGGAAACACCCGAGTTTTTCGATGACCTTTTTCTCAGACTAACTAATGACACGACACCACATAGTCGTAGAATCTATGGTTTGCAGACCCCAGAAGGAACAAACTACTGGGTACTCACTCCAGGTCGCTAATTTATGATCAGTAAATTCAATAACCGTCTATTCATTTCGGGCATTGTTCTGTTTGTTTTCATTTTTTGCCTGCAGGGCTGTGGTGGTGCCGCACTTAAACCCTGGCACACAGAAAAACTGGATGAGGAGTTTACCCAGCAGAAGGCTGAAGAGGTTCGGAGTTTTTCTGACTACCTGGAACTGGAAGACCGCCTGTTCAAGCAACTGGACGACAGGATCTATTCAGAGAGTGAATCCGGTACGGCATTTTTACTTGATCGTTACAGCCCTGGCAGTGCCGCTGACCCACATACGATACAGCCCAACTGGAACCGTAGCTTTGAACTGAAAGCAAAGAATCCCCGTGGTGGCATATTGCTGTTACATGGCATGTCTGACTCACCTTACTCGCTCAGAGCTTTAGGGCAGGCACTGAATCAGAAAGGCTACTGGGTAATAGGCCTGAGACTACCGGGGCACGGCACCGTCCCATCAGAACTAAGGTTCCTTGACCTTGGTGATATGACGGCAGCGGTTCGTCTGGGTATGTCACACCTGATCACGAAGGTAAAAGACAAACCTGTACATATGGTTGGTTATTCAACCGGCGCACCACTGGCAATGGAATTTACACTTGATGCCATAGAGACAGATAACAGCCCAGTACCCAGCAGCCTGGTGCTGATCTCTCCTGCTATTGCTGTTCACCCTTCCGCAGGGCTGGCCAGTTTCAAAAACGCGCTATCGGCGCTGCCCGGTCTGGATGGCATGGCCTATCTCAGCCTCGACCCGGAGTTTGATCCCTATAAATACAATTCCTTTGCCACCAATGCGGGCGACATCGTTCATCGCATCACCCGTTCTGTTTCAGGAAGGATCCAGGACAATGCCCGTAATAAATCCCATCCGGGCATGCCACCTATCCTGGTATTCAAGTCCACGGTCGATGCCACTGTAACTACCCAGGCTGTGGTCGATAGCCTGTTAATCCGGTTAAAACCCGAACGACATGAGCTTGTGCTGTTTGATATCAACCGCCATGCCGCTGTCGAATCCAGATTACTTATCTCAGATCCAGCCCCTCTGACAAACCGGGTCATGCAGGACGGAAAGCTTCCATTCGCTGTTACCCTGGTAACCAATAAAAACAACGAAACCACCGAAATCGTCAGCAGGTACAAGCCTGCTTATTCCGACGAGGTCATCAGGACCCGGGATATGAATACCAGCTGGCCAGATGGTGTCATCTCGCTCTCACATGTCGCACTACCCTTCCCTCCGGATGATCCCGTTTATGGACAGAATCCACCTGAAAACCAGAAACTGATCTTTCTCGGTCAGATCGCGCTACAGGGTGAACGGGGACTGCTGACCATCTCACCAAACTGGATGATCCGCCTACGATACAACCCTTTTTATGATTACCTTGAACAACGCACCCTGGACTGGATTAACCACTCCAATGAAACCGCAATAAAGCAGCGTATAAAATAGACTACATGCCATCTTCATTAAGGTTAGCCATTCCCGCACTGCTCCTCTGCCTGCTGACTGTCTCAGCTGCGCGACTCCATGCAGGGGAACCGGCCGACATTCGTGAAACCCAGGCCGATGAAGACCCGCTTGCACAGCAGGAAGCAGAAACCACAAAGGAAATTGAAACGGGCATTGCAAAAGAAAAGGTCTTTGACCTTTATGGCAGCGTGCGTCTTCGCTACCGCGTCACGCAAGATGATGCCTTCTGGGCAGATGGTGGTTCAAGATTCGGACTCTCGGCAAGAAAAGAAGTAAAGCCTGATCTTTGGTTATTCGGCCGCGCAGAAGCCGGTATCAACCTGCTCGAGTCTGCTGACTTCCTGCTAGATCGTGGCTCTTCGGCAGCGGGTGGTAATTTCCGTGACAATATTTTTGAGCGTCTTCTTTATGTTGGGTTAGAAACGCCATCCACTATGGTTACTGTTGGAAAAAACTGGTCCAGCTATTACCGGGTAAGCAGCTTTACCGACCGCTTCCAGGGCACTGGTGCCAGTGCCAGCGGAACATTTAACGCCGGTACTGACGGTGGCTATACAGGCACTGGTCGTGCTGACCGTGTATTACAGGCACGCGTTCAGATGAGACCGCTTACTGAGAAGACCTTTGTTGAACCCTTTAAACTCAACCTCCAGCTTCAACATGGTGAAGAGATACCGGCAATCGATGGAGCACATTACGGGACGACGGCAGGTGCCAGTGCGGTATTTGAGGCCGACAACAACTTTAGTCTTGGTCTTGCCTACAACCACGCCACAATTGATAAAAACGATCTCCCACAACTAAAGACTTATGGCATTGATGGAGACGCCACGGCACTTGTTGTCGGGACACGCTGGTTCAGCGACAACTGGTATCTGGCCACTGTGCTTTCTCGCCTGGAAAATCACGAGACTACTGATGAATTAATCTATTTTGACGGCAGCGGGATGGAAGTCTATGCCCAGTACCGCCTGCATAATCAGTGGTGGGTAACCGGTGGTGGCAACTACCTGAGGCCCGATACGAACCAGACCCAGGCCGGGGCATTTAAGATTCATTATGGCGTACTGGGATTGCGTTATAGTTTCAGGGCCTTCGAACAGATGCTGTTTGCCAATATTCGGTTTGATAACAGCAAGCTATCCGATGGTACTGAGCGCAGTAATGTATACACTGTAGGCATACGCTGGGACCTACCATAAACGTTTACAGCCAAATCTGTTACGCACAAAGATTGTGCTTATTTACAGCTCACCCAAAACCCCTGTTTCACTGTTATTTTTAGCGCACTAGTTTAAGGCGCTAAAAAAATGAATGCCCTTTAAAAGGGCGTTTTAACCCTATCCCTCTCCCAGAAAATAGCATGCCATCATCACCACATGTTTGGCACATTCATTGCAATTCACTACCTATTAAAATTAAAACATAGGGATATTGTGATATGCGCCTATACCCATTTAGCCGGATTCTTTTTTTATTACTCCTGAGTAGTCCCGCCTTAGCCGATGAGCAAACCCTGCAACTGAGCATGGATACCGTGTGGCTGATCACTGCGGGTGCCCTGGTATTTTTCATGCAGGCCGGATTCGCCCTGCTTGAAAGCGGCATGTCGCGTGCCAAGAACGCCGTCAATGTCGTTATGAAAAATTACATGGATGTCTGTATCGGTAGTATCGCTTTCTGGCTTGTCGGGTATGGCCTGATGTTCGGAGATAATCCAAGTGGGCTCTTTGGTACGAGCCATTTTCTGCTTGGCAATGCTGATCACATGGACTACAGCCTGCTATTTTTCCAGACTATGTTTGCTGCCACTGCTGTCACTATTGCCAGTGGCGCCATGGCTGAACGAACACGTTACGAGGCTTACCTGATTGGTGCGATTGTCATCAGTGCCATTATTTATCCCGTGTATGGGGGCTGGGTGTGGGGCAGCCTGTACGAAGGACAGGGCTGGCTCGCGGAAATGGGCTTTATCGATTTCGCAGGCTCTACTGTCGTGCACTCTATTGGTGGCTGGATCGCTCTGGCCGGGATTATTGTGCTGGGACCAAGACTGGGAAAGTTTGCACCTGATGGCACACCCAGAGCCATCCCCGGCCATAACCTTACGCAGGTTGCCCTGGGTGGCTTCATACTCTGGCTGGGCTGGTTTGGCTTCAATGGTGGCAGTACCGCCGCTGCTGATGCCAGCATTGGGCTCATCAACCTGAACACGCATCTGTCTGCAGCCAGTGGTGCCATAGGGGCGTTGGTCGCAATGCTCTTAACACGCAAACCCATACTACTCACCAACACGGTCAATGGCAGTATTGGCGGCCTGGTCGGGATCACAGCTGGCTGCGCCACCATGGAACCTACGTTTGCAGTCATTACCGGTCTTATTTCAGGCGTGGTTGTCATTGCGGGTAGCAAATTACTGGAAATGATGAAACTGGACGATGTGGTCGGTGCCGTTTCAGTTCATGGGTTTGCAGGCGCATGGGGCACCCTGGCAGCCGGCATGTTCGTGACGGGTGACCTTTTTAATCCCGTGCAGATTGGTGTGCAGCTGATCGGGATTCTTGCTGCTTTTGCCTGGGCATTCCCACTCGCATTACTAACCTATTTCATCGTACAGAAAACGATCGGACTGCGGGCTAGTACGGTCGACGAGCAAAGGGGACTGGATTACACCGAACACTATGAGGTCGGTTACCCAGAGTTTCAGTCACAGCCTCTGCACCAGGGCAAATAAACATGGCCATCACGAATATTGAGTTAGAGAATCATGATGCGACGATAGCCCTGAGGCGTCGTGCCATTTATCACGGCCTTTGCGCACTGTTACCAAAACAATACGCCCTGGCCGCGGTAAAGGTCTGGCAGACAGAATTCTCGGACAAGCCTGTTTATGCACTGCAACCCTACATCACTCGGCTCAGCGACGAGTTCAATATCGAGGTGCCAAGGAATCAAATTCAGCGCACACTCATCAATGCATTAAGCACTGATGTTAATGAACTCCCGGCTGATCCATTGAGTAAAGAGGATATCGATAAACCCTACCTCATAGCATCTGCAGATACGGTGAGTGTTTTTTCCAGCCTGTTATCCAGTTTTCTGCGTATTGCGGACATACATGATCAGACCATTGCACTGAATATCAGGAATGGCCTGAATGAAGGCCTCAAGAAACTGCAAATACCTCCAAAGTATTTTGATCTGCTGGCCGAAATGCTGATTGAACCTGATAAAAGCACTCGCCTTGAAGGCCTGACAGTAGGACAGATGAAGGAGATTCTTCACCTGGTGTATGTGCAACTTTGCCAATATTCAGGCCCGGTTGAGACCGACAAGATGATGAGTGAAGCCGTACGGATTACCGAAACTCTGCCTGAAGCCGCCAGCTACCCGCCCAGAAACTTTTTATAATCCTTTAGTGCTTATACATTGCCGGCATGGGGTTTATGGCACGTACCTGTAAATTCAGATATCTTCGACTTTTGATTCATTACACATGAGAACAACATGAGCGGAATGCAGCTTTCAGTCGACATGGTAGAAGATGTTATCAAGGCGATCATGCAACATGATCAACGTGCTGATGACCACGGTATAGCCATGCAGTACATGGCAGCCATCAATGGCTTCCTGCTGGGCCACCAGGACTTTAATGATCAGCAACGTGAGGAATTCCTGGAAACCCTCAACAAGTTCAGCCAGCAAGTCTGCGCCGATATCGTCAAGCAACGCTCGGCTACCCCCGTTGCACCACCACAGCCTCAGGGTGCGGCTTACGGTGTCTGGAAACCTGGCGACCAATAAATGCGGAATCTTTTTCCTGAGCTAGACTCTTAAGGAAAACAGAGACTGTTAAAGATACGCATGAGTAAACTGAACCTGACCATACAGCTACTGATCATCCTGGCCCTGCCCATGCAGGCCCTGGCTGGCATGGAGCCCTGTATGTTTGAAGATCATGGTCAGATGGATCACAGCATGCACCAGCATCACAGCTGTTGCCCCGACCAGGGGCAGCAGGATGATGCAAATAACCAGTCCTGTGACTGCGACCAGATGATCCAGGTCAGCGCCGTTCCAACGGCTATTTATCAAGGCAACCAGCTGGCTGCCATAGAGCCACTAACACTCAGATTATCGGCCTATCCCAGGCTTAACTATCCTCCGGTAAAACCCCCTCAGATCGGCTAATCCACAGCGCACAGTCGTGCATGTATCACCTCGTTTGCAATGAGTGCGCAGGCCATGCCTGCACGTGGAGAACGCCATGAAAAGCCCAGTTATTTACCCAGGTCTCATCCTGGCCCTGCTGTTATCACTGACAGCCTGTGAACAAAGCCCCTTTAGTGAACCGCTTGAAGAGGCCCAGGACGATACCGCCTATGAGCATGCCATGAAGCATGCCGACCCGACTTATGTCTGCCCCATGCATAGCCAGATTGTTCGGGACAAACCGGCCAGCTGCCCCATCTGCGGCATGGACCTTGTGCCTGTCGAAACCGACGAAGACCTGGCTGCAGATGAACGAGAGATTCTCTACTGGGTTGCTCCCATGGACCCTGCCTACCGGCGAGATGAACCAGGCAAATCCCCCATGGGAATGGACCTGGTACCTGTCTATGCCGACGAAGTGGGTGCGACGGTTAAAATCAAACCTGAAGTAGAACAGCATCTGGGTATACGCACGGCTGATGTGGTACGAGACACGCTGTGGAAATACATTAAAACCGTTGGCGTCGTCACCAGTGACGAAGACATGCTTAGTCATGTGCACCCACGTGCCAGTGGCTGGATCGAGAAGACCCATGTCAGGGCCCTGGGTGACAGGGTCAAAAAGGGGGATGTGTTATTTGAATACTATGCCCCGGAGATCGTGCAGGCCCAGGATGAATACCTGGTCGCCAAACGCAGCGCCTCCAGCCTGGTGGGTAACAGCAAGGATAGCCTGATGGAATCTGCCCGGGTGCGACTGGAACTCCTGCAGATACCCCGCTCGGTTATCCGCAAATTAGAGAAGCAGAACAAGGTCAGTCGCATTGTTCCCGTCCTGGCTCCTCGCGATGGTTACGTCACCCAGATTAATGTCCGCGAGGGCATGTACATCACACCCCAGCTTGAGACCTACACCATTACCGACCTGTCCAGTATCTGGGTAAGGGTCGATGTCTTTGAACATCAGCTTGACTGGGTAGAGCCCGGTAAGCCTGCCGAGGTGCGTGTAGAGGCCATCCCGGGTAAGAGCTGGGAAGGTACCGTGGATTACATCTACCCCGAACTGACCGAAAGCACCCGCACCCTGAACGTGCGCCTGCGCTTTGATAATCCAGACGGCCTGCTCAAACCGAACATGTTTGCCGATGTGGTGATCTATGGTGGACCAAAGCGTGATGCCCTGGTCATACCCCGCGAAGCACTGATCCGCGGCTCTGACGATACCCGTGTCATTCGTCGTAAGGCCGATGGAAGTTTTGAACCTGTCGTAGTGGTTACGGGTATACGCAGCGGCGATAAGCTTGAGATCCTGGCCGGTCTTGAAGAAGGCGATCAGATTGTCACCTCAGGCCAGTTCCTGATCGACTCGGAGAGCAATCTGAAGGCCAGCCTCATGCGCATGAGCAATCAGTAACAGGAGACCACAATGTTAAAACAAATCATTGCCTGGTCGATTAACAATCGCTTCCTGGTACTGGCCCTGACCATCATGGTCACCATCGGGGGCATGGTGTCACTTTCACGCACACCCCTGGACGCCATACCTGACCTTTCCGACGTGCAGGTCATCATCCGCACGCCGTTCGCCGGTCAAGCACCGCAGGTGGTCGAGGATCAGGTCACCTATCCAATTACCACCACCATGCTTTCCGTGCCCGGTGCAACCACGGTACGCGGGTATTCCTTTTTCGGAGACTCCTATGTCTACGTGCTGTTTGAAGATGGCACCGATATCTACTGGGCCCGCTCCCGGGTACTGGAATATCTGAACCAGGCCGCGGAACAGCTACCCGAAGGGGTGTCGCCGAAGCTGGGGCCTGACGCTACGGGGGTAGGCTGGGTGTACCAGTATGCCCTGGTCGATCGCACTAATACCTATGATCTGTCCCAGTTGCGTTCCCTGCAGGACTGGTTCCTCAAGTTCGAATTACAGACCGTCGAGGGTGTGGCCGAGGTGGCGACGGTCGGCGGCATGGTCAAGCAGTACCAGGTTGTAGTCGATCCCAACCGGCTACGCGCCTTCGATATACCCCTGGCCCAGGTACGCATGGCCATTGAGAATGCTAACCAGGAGGTAGGCGGCTCGGTGATTGAACTGGCCGAGGCCGAATACATGGTGCGAGGAAAAGGTTACCTGGAATCGATTAGCGACATCGAATCCATACCCGTGAAGGTATCGCCAGATGGCACACCCGTGCTGATCAAGGACATCGCCGAGGTTCGCCTGGGCCCTGAGATGCGCCGCGGTATTGCTGAACTCGATGGCGAGGGTGAGGTCGTGGGCGGCATCATCGTCATGCGTTATGGCGAAAACGCCCTGGAAGTCATCAACCGGGTCAAACAGCGTATTGAAGAACTCAAACCAGGGCTGCCCGAGGGTGTAGAACTGGTCGAGACCTATGACCGCTCGGCACTGATCAAACGCTCGGTTAGTAACCTGGCCGAGAAACTGGTCGAGGAATTCATCGTGGTGGCCCTGGTGTGCCTGGTCTTCCTGTTCCATGTGCGTTCCTCCCTGGTTGCGGTCGTCAGCCTGCCACTGGGCGTCATCATCGCCTTTATCGTCATGAACCAGCAGGGCATCAATGCCAACATCATGTCGCTGGGCGGCATTGCGATTGCCGTCGGTGCCATGGTGGATGCCGCCATCGTCATGATCGAGAACGCGCATAAACACCTGGAGCACTGGAGTGCAAAACACGCGGGGAGACAACCCGATACTGCCACGCGCTGGGCACTGATACGCGAGGCCTCCGTCGAGGTTGGCCCTGCCCTGTTCTTCTCACTGCTCATCATCACGCTGAGCTTCATCCCCGTCTTTACCCTGGAGGCGCAGGAAGGACGGCTGTTTTCCCCACTGGCCTATACCAAGACCTACGCCATGGCCGCTGCGGCTGGCCTGTCGGTCACCCTGGTACCGGTTCTGATGGGCTATTTCATTCGTGGACGCATACCCGATGAAAAGAAGAACCCGATTAGTCGTTTCCTGATTACGATCTACCAACCCACCCTGAGAACCCTGTTGCGCCACCCCTGGGTCGTGCTGGGTAGTGCCCTGCTGATCATGGCCTCGACGCTCTACCCGCTCAGACAACTGGGTTCGGAGTTCATGCCGGAACTCGACGAGGGTGACCTGCTCTACATGCCAACCACCCTGCCCGCCATCTCGATAGGCAAGGCCCAGGAGTTACTGCAGCAGACCGACAAGCTTATCGCGACCATCCCCGAGGTCAGGCGCGTGTTTGGCAAGATTGGGCGTGCAGAAACAGCCACCGATCCGGCGCCACTGACCATGATCGAGACGACCATACTGCTTAAACCGCGTGATGAATGGCGTGAGGGCATGACCCTGGACAAGCTCATCGATGAACTTCAGGCCACGGTCAAACTCCCCGGCGTGACCAATGCCTGGGTGCAGCCCATCAAGACCCGCATCGACATGCTGGCAACCGGTATCAAGACCCCTGTGGGTATCAAGGTCGCTGGCCCGGATCTGAAAGTCATCGAGGATATCGGCAGGCAGATAGAAAAGGTACTGGCCGATGTACCGGGTACCGCCTCGGCCTATTCTGAGCGTGTCAGTGGTGGCCGCTATATCGAGGTCGTACCTGACCGTGCCAGGGCCGCACGCTTTGGTCTGAACATCAGCGATATCAACGGCATCATCGGTGCAGCCGTGGGCGGTATGAATGTCACTAATAGCGTGGAAGGTCTGGAACGCTACCCCATCAACCTGCGTTACCCTCAGTCAGTACGCGACGATATCGATACGCTGGCTGATCTGCCCATCGTGACACCCACCGGGGCACAGATCCCCTTATCACGGGTTGCCGACATTCGCATTGTCGATGGACCGCCGATGCTTAAAAGTGAGAACGCACGCCTCAATGGCTGGACCTTCGTGGATATCGAAGATATGGCATTGGGGGATTACGTTAAAAGCGCACGGGCGGCTGTGCAGCAGGACGTTGAATTACCAACGGGATATTCCATTACCTGGGCAGGTCAGTATGAGTACCTGTTACGCGTCGAAGAACGCATGAAACTGCTCATACCCTTTACCCTGGGCATCATCTTTATCCTGCTCTACCTGAATTTCCGTAACATGATGGAACCTGCCATCGTCATGGTGTCCCTGCCCTTCGCCCTGATTGGCGGCTTCTGGTATCTGCTGTTACTCGACTTCAACCTGTCCGTTGCCGTATCGGTTGGTTTTATTGCCCTGGCCGGTGTCGCTGCAGAGTTTGGTATCGTCATGCTGGTTTATCTCGACCAGGCTGTTAAGAAGGCACAAATGGAACAACGCCTGCATAGTCATGATGATCTTGAACAGGCCATACTCTATGGTGCTGTTCAACGTGTTCGTCCCAAGGCCATGACCGTCGCCGTACTCATCGCGGGCCTGCTACCCATAATGCTCAGTAGTGGCACGGGTTCCGAGGTCATGCAACGCATAGCCGCCCCTATGATTGGCGGCATGATTACCGCTCCATTGTTATCACTGTTTGTCATACCGGTCTTGTATAGCCTGTGGAAAAGGCAAACAATGAAATTCACAACTACAGAGGAAAAGGCATCATGAAGATTGGCATTGCCCTTGGAAGTGGTTCCGCCAGGGGCTGGGCGCATATTGGCGTACTCAATCAACTTGACGAAATGGGTATTAAACCGGACATCGTCGCGGGCAGCTCCATAGGCGCATTGGTGGGTGCTGCGTATGCGAGCGAAAACCTGGCCTCGTTTGAAAACTGGGTTAAGGGACTGGATAGCAAGGGCATCATCCAGATGCTGGATATCACCTGGGGCAAGGGCGGTTTAATCGAAGGTAAAAAACTTTTCGACCATTTCTCCAGGAATATGCAGCATGACGATATCAAGTCGCTTTCTGTTCAGTATGCAGCTGTTGCCACGAATATGAGTACGGGACGAGAAGTCTGGTTCCAGGAAGGGCCTGTTTCAGAGGCGGTACGGGCTTCCATTGCTCTGCCCGGTTTGTTTACCCCTGCGCAAAAGGATGAACAATGGTTTCTGGATGGCGGCATTGTTAACCCGGTTCCAGTGTCACTGTGTAAGGCAATGGGAGCCGATGTGGTCATTGCCGTCGATTTGAACAGCGACATCATTGGCAAACACCTCAGGCAATTCAAGCACCCCGAGGAAGAACAGGAAGAAGAGGACGCGCTTTTCAAGAGCCCCTTTCTCGAACAGACCTTCAAGCAGTTTACCGATACGCTGGATGAAGGCAGTTTCCTGTCCAGGTTATTTAAACCTGGAAAACGAACTCCTGAGCCTGGGTTATACGAGGTCATCGCCAGCTCGGTAAATATCATGCAGGTACGTATTACACGCAGCCGCATGGCGGGCGATCCTCCCGACATTCTGATCTCACCCAGACTGTCTCATATCGGACTGATGGAATTCGACAAGGCGGAAGAAGCCATCAAGGAAGGGGCGGATGCGGTCAAAAGGGCCGAGACGGCGCTGGAATACTTTACGCAGCAATAATTACAGGCAAAAAAATGCCCCGCCAAGGCGGGGCAAACGGTTGCAATGCGTCCCTTGTTATTTGATAGAGGCCAGGGCCTTATCTACAACATTCTTAGGCAGAGGAATGTAACCATCCTTGACGACTACTTCCTGACCCTGCTTGGACAGAACCAACTTGATGAACTCACGCTCGAGAGGAGCCAGAGGCTTGTTAGGCGCCTTGTTCACGTAGACGTACAGGAAACGAGCCAGTGGGTAAGTACCAGCAACTGCATTTTCGGGAGACGCTTCTACGTAATCGGTACCAGTCTTTGAGAGAGGCAGGGCACGAACACCAGTGGTCTTATAACCGATGCCTGAGTAACCGATTGCATTGATAGAAGTTGATACAGACTGTACTACAGAAGCTGAACCAGGCTGCTCGTTAACAGAGGCCTTGAAGTCACCCTTACACAGGGCTTTCTTCTTGAAGTAACCGTAGGTACCAGAAACTGAGTTACGACCGTACAGCTGTACGTCCTGACCAGCCAGCGCACCACCTACACCTACGTCACTCCACTTGGCAACGTTCTTGGCGCCTTCACACTTCTGGGTAGAAGAGAAGATACCGTCAACCTGTGCAATAGACAGACCCTTTACTGGGTTATCCTTGTTGACGAATACCGCCAGGGCATCGATAGCCACAGGAATCGCGGTTGGCTTATAGCCGAATTTCTTTTCGAAGGATTCCAGTTCCTTGGACTTCATCTTGCGGCTCATTGGACCAACGTTAGAAGTACCTTCGGTCAGGGCTGGAGGTGCAGTAGAAGAACCGGCAGCCTGAATCTGGATATTAACGTTAGGGTAAGCGCGCTTGAATTCTTCAGCCCACAGGGTCATCAGGTTAGCCAGGGTATCAGAACCAACCGATGAGAGGTTGCCAGATACACCGCTAGCCTTCTGGTAAGGCATGATGCCAGCGTCGATCTTAGGGGCCGCCTGAACTGATACTGCGCTCACAGAGGCAGCAACCAGACCGGCAATAGCAAAAGACTTCAGGTTCATGTGCATTGCTCCAAAATAGGAAAGGATTAAATGTTTCGCCTGCCCATTCTATGAATGCAGATGACATGAAAATGAACGAATTATGAACCTTTTGTTACAGCTGCTTTTTTGTTCTGTATTTCAACGACTTTTTTCACCGGAAAATCGCAACGGAATACACTACCCTGGTTAGGCTGGCTACTAATGTGCAGACTGGCGCCGTGCCGTTGTAATACATGTTTAACGATGGCCAGGCCCAGCCCGGTACCCCCATTCATGCGGGAGCGATCCTTATCGACCCGATAAAAGCGCTCGGTCAGGCGCTGCAGATGCTGTGGCTCAATACCGATTCCATCATCTTCCACTTCATAATGCCCACCCTGCTCATCGCCATACCAACGCATGGTAATGTGCCCACCCTCGGGGGTATAACGAATCGCGTTAAATACAAGGTTTGAAAAGGCGCTATGTAATTCCTGTGGATCGCCAATCACCCAGAGGTTTTCCTGAATCTCAAGATCTACCACCTGATCCTTTTCCTTGGCCAGAGCGGCAGCATCTTCATAAATCGACGCCAGTATGGCCGGAACCGAGGTCACGACATGGTCATCAGTGTCACGATCACTTTCAAGGCGGGACAACTGCAACAAATCTTCAACCAGACGCTGCATCCGGTCCGACTGTGCATACATCTGATTCAGAGAACTGTTTATCGGGTCTGGAAGCTCTTCCGCATATTCTGGCTCAGTCAGGCTTTCCAGGTACCCCGAGATAACCGTAAGGGGCGTGCGTAACTCGTGGGAGACATTGGCGATAAAGTCCTGGCGCATGCGTTCAAGCTGATAGATATGGGTCACATCTCTGGCAAGCAGCAGATACTGTTTCTTACCGAAGGGAACAATACGCAGGTTAATCTCAGTTTCCTGGTTATTACGCGCCTTAATCACCATATCGTGATCAAAACGTCCCTGCTCCAGGTATTCGATGAATTCGGGAGTTCTCAGCAGGTTGCTTACGCGCCTTCCCATATCTTCAGGTTTAAGCCCCAGCAAGGTTCTTGCCGCTGAGTTAAACCAATCCATCTGATAGTTTTCACTGAGCATAATGGCCGCATCTGGAAGGGCCGAAAGAGACTCATAGAAAGATTTTAAATGGCGCGCCAGTTTCTTCTTGCGTTTACGGTCTCGCTTATGGGCCTGGTAGGTTATATTAATGATATCTGCCCAGTAACCGCTGGCATGGGGAGGTTGGTCTCGCCTACCACTAGTTATCCATTGTTCAATGCGTCTTGCCTGCACAAACTGCCAGAACAGATATACAGTCAGGCCGGCAACCAGCCCCCATGACGCCGATCCCAGTATGAGCCCAAGTATCAGGCCCGGGATGACAAAGGCGAGAAAACGCCAGTATTCGAAAAACCAGGATTTCATGACAGGGCCGATTGTAACGCCAATTCTGGGTATCCGCAGAATTACTTACTGCGCAGAAAAACGATACCCGGCACCACGAACGGTCTGAATCAGGTTATCGCGACCAAACTGACCCAGCACCTTGCGCAGACGCAGGATATGCACATCCACGGTACGTTCTTCGACAAAGCTATTTCGTCCCCACACAGCATCCAGGAGCTGGCCGCGACTAAAAACACGCTCCGTATGCGACATGAAATGGCGCAGC
>CAZXNH010000035.1:0-8827 GCA_964641615.1 uncultured Ectothiorhodospiraceae bacterium
GCATTATTCTGCCAAATACATTTCAGATTTGGATGAACTAAACGCTCGCATCTGCAATACAGATAATAAGGGCTGCAAGGAAGAACCTCGAAGAATGCCAGTTCCGGACCGACTAACCAGTGCTCAAAAGGCTAAAAGCATCGCCATCACGGACCTCGGAAAAATTGTTCATTATTTAGCTTATGACATTCCTAGTTATTGGCAAGAACATGGCATAGAAATGTTTATAGCCATTTATTATACGGGATTACGTCCTTGTGAATTTGAGCATGCGAACCTGAAATTCGAGCCCGACTTAGGACAATATAAATTGTCGGTTAAAAACGCTAAGCATACAAACGGAAGGGGGCATGGTGAATTTCGAACAATCTGGCTTTCTACCGAGACAACCGCACTTGGCATCATAGACAATGTAATTGCTAGATCTAAAAGCCCGCTAAATGCTTCAGGCCGGCCAGTCGGCCACGATAAGTACAGACAACAATGCCAGAGAGGATTGGCACAAGTGATTAAGAAACTATTCCGGCGCCGTAAGAGGAAAATCTGTTTGTATTCAGCCAGACACCAATTTGCTGCCAATCTTAAGCGGGCAGGATATAAACCTAAGGAGATTGCCGCATTAATGGGGCATGCCAGCGATCGAACCAATACCATTCATTACGCAAAATCCAATACTGGTAATTCGTTACCATGCCTGCCTGAGGCAGAAATAACCGATGTCGCCAAAATACGATCCGCACTTAAGCCTAATCCATACCATTCCTCTAATGAGATCAACTATAGCCCATCACGACCTAGTCATATGGCAATGCGATAAACCCAGCAAAGAGGGGTGACCTGATTCACTACAGGTGTACGCTCACCGGAATTATCAGATACTCCCGTGACGTACACCATCACCATACCAATCACGAGAAGTGCTGCTGATACTCTGTAGTATCAGTAGATAACCCCCAATTCCATTTTGATAACTCATAATAGCCGTATGAGCGATAAAATCGTCAAATTTGAGGATCTACCTGAGCATGTGGCCAAGGAACTCCAAGCCTTCGTTGCTGGGCGCTCCTGCCCGCGTGAAGGTGTATGGACAATTGATTATCAGGAATGGCTACGAACGAAAGGGTCGACTTCCTCTTCAGGTCAACTCGACCCAGTCAAAGATTTTCCACCTCGGAAAAATGACGACTAATTACCAGTTCAGAGTTTCCTGCAGGTACAGCCAGGCATGAATGTAGGGCTTGATATCCTCCCCTGCCCTATGAACAACCTTTTGCTCAGCTTTAAATTTTTCTATTGAGCGCTGCGCAAGCTCGATTGAGCTTTTTCGTCGTTCGATGGGCTCCAGCAATGCGTATTCGACCGAAGATTCGACCAGGTCATAGAATAAAGACTGTGTCTTTGCGAGTTTAAACTCCCTCTTGATACCAGCCGCAGCGAATAATTCGTCCATCCACCACTGGTCATGCGGAATTCCATCAAAGTAGATGGTCTGGCCCGAAAAGACCTGGTTCATTCGCTCTGCGACAGATTTTGGATGTTCGCCGTGATATGACAAATAATTTCTGGACAATCCATGGACCGCTTGAGATGAAGGATCCCAATCAGTCCAGGTCTCAATGCAGTAAGGATTGATCAGGTGAGGCTCGATGTCCTGGCCAATATTCCAGGCAATCTCGATCGGGTAGCTTTCACTACTTAGTGAGCTAGCCTCGAAGTCCGCGAAGATTGGTGGCGGCAGGTCAGGCATCACTTAAATCCACCGCTTTTCTTTTGACCGGGTGTCGATCACTTCAAACAGGGCATTGTCATCAGGCAATGACTCAAGATACTCCAATACCGGAATAGAACCCACAGAACGGAGATCACTGGTTTCATGCAAATGCAGTTTACATTTCATCCGGTGTTCGATTTTTGCCCACAGCAGAAACCCGCTTGTGCCCTCGCCTGTCAGAATATCCAGATCCTCCCCAGGCTTATCGGTATTCGACGCAACAGAACCAGCGAATCTGCAGTCTGGGTGGCTTTTAAACTCTTTTAGTAGCATGTATTTATTGATCGCCAACGCTTCGCTGGGCCTGCGGGGCAACACGGGGTGTAACTCCCTGACAAGCCTTGGTAGCAGATCGCTAATATCTTCAATGATTTTTTGTGCTTGCTCCAATACATGATCCAGACACTCTTCGAGTGAGCTTGCCATGCTGGCGGCCACTTCGTCATCCCTGGTCGCGTAATACGGCGAACCTAAGGATTGCTGCCCAAAGCGCAAGATGGAATCCCTCTGGAATGGATGTGTCGTCATGATATCGGTGATCTTTCGTGAATCACCCGGTCTCGGGAGATCAAAACTGTCATGTACCCGCTGTGAAAACATCAAGGTCAGTTCATTAAATTCTGCCATTAATGTTTGCAGGCGGTACCAAACCAGGTCTTTAGACAGAGGGTCATCCTGGTGATCATGCGCAATGAGCTCTTCCACCTCATCTATGATGACTTGCCAATCCTCCTTTGCTGAATGGATCAGCTTTTTTGCATACGGGACCAAACCTTCATCGAGGTCAATAACCTCCGAGGTGTCATCTAAATTTTTAACAAAACCAGGGTAACCCCTTGGGCTGGACTTAATGCGTACACATCGATGGACTGTGTCGACTGGATCATGGAGATGCCCATGACACCACA
Organism: uncultured Ectothiorhodospiraceae bacterium; assembly: GCA_964641615.1. Taxonomy (GTDB): domain Bacteria; phylum Pseudomonadota; class Gammaproteobacteria; order J044; family J044; genus JANTGN01. Next base: position 2,680 of record CAZXNH010000035.1, read on the forward strand.
GGTCAATTGAAGATTCATGCTTAGCTAAAAAATCCGACAAATCACTGACATATGCGGCCACTTTCACATCAGGGTAGGCACTCTTCGGGTACCGTAAACCCAATTCATCCAGATCTTCTGGAACTGGACCGCTGTATGGCAATTCTCGATAGGCTTTAAGTGAAGGGCTATGGTGGGTAACAACTACCGTTTGCCCGGGAAAGGGCTTACTCAGCTCCTGGTCAAAAAACGTTAAAGTTTTTTTATGTTCATCCAAAAGCGTCATAGGTACCAAACGATCACCAGAATCACCAGACCATAGTAACCGAGGTGGGTTTTCCTGGTCCTTGTCGGTGCCGAAAAGGCGGTGCATTTTAAATGCGTTATCTGGTTCTTCGCGCCAAGCCCTGGCTCTGACATGGCGAAAATCCATCATTGTGTCGTACGCTAGCGCAAGATAAGGTAACCGCTCATTACAATAATCTGTCCAGAGTGTTCCACCAATGAAACGCGTGCCGGCGACTTCAACAGAATCATTGTCGATATAATGGACACCAAGCGCTGCTGCCCTACTCCGTAACTCTTCTCGAAGTTCATACAAATCATGGCCCCAGAATTCATGGTTGCCTGCAACGTAGACTAGCGGTTTTTTGAGCCTGTCCATTTGCTGTGCGGCCCATTCCAGACCAGCAACACCTTCATGAATGTCTCCAGCCAGAACAATCACATCAGCAATAGTTTCTCGTAGCTGGAAATCGTCAGCATTTTTAAGTTGCTCAAGATGTAGATCGCTAGCGAGTTGAATCTTCACTGCTTTTGATACTCAAGAAGCACTGACACTTTTTTACCAATTTATCCAGCACTTTGGAGGCCTTCTGCGACTGCCACTCAGGCAACTCACTTTCCAGTGTGTTACCGGGTAACAGGTCTGCATGTGCCTTATCACTATCAAGGCCTTTAATAAGTTCTTTCTCAGAAAGAGGGAGCTTTTTCATAACCATATTACTTCTATAACTAAGCCCGGATTATAATCTGACGTGGTTTCTCGACTTCGATAACCATACTGATTTGAAATCAGCCGGCAGGATCCGATCATGGTTCGAGGTTCGAGTGGGTGTGGTGGGTGTAGCCATAGATACTTTGGCTAGTATTAGCACAGTGAAATTCCGCCAAGATTGCTTAAAAATCCGCAAAATGCAGGCTTTTTTTATGTATGTTGGTGATGGTTCTGATCGGGTCGTCGGATCAAACTTTCGAGAGGAATGTGCAGTCCCTCCCAGAGATTGCGGATCATTTCAATGGAGAGAGGGCGCTTACGATTCAGCACCTCAGAGACACGTCCACTCTTACCAATGAACGGCTCCAACGCCTTGCGGTCAAGTCCACCCTGCTCCATACGAAATAAAATCGCTTCGACGGGGTCGGGCGGATCGATGGGGTAGTGTTTATCTTCATATACCTCGACCAGCGTAATAAGCACATCGAGCTTGTCGCCTTCCGGGGTATCACTTTCAGCCCCCCAAAGTCGATCGATTTCGGTCAGAGCCGCATCATAATCCTGATCTGTTTTGATAGGGCGAATGTCCATCGTTCTATCCTCGTTGCTACCTTAAACTGAGTTTGTCGTACTCTTTATGGGTGCCGACAAACTTCACATAAAGCGCCTGGCGGCCATAATCTATATTGACTACCAGTCGATACTTATTACCCGCAATGTTAAACACCACTGTCTCATCACTAATGATGCTGGCATTACCATATTGCGCCTTAATGTCGTGATGGCTATGCCAGTTGGCTTTACGTGCCTCGGCATACCACGCCTCTAGGGACCCTTCAGCATCTCGAAACAGGGGCTGTTCATAGAACTCCCTTATCGTCTTCCTGGCGATCACCCTCATATCCCCATTATAGCCACCTCCCAATTTGGGAGCAAGCTTTTCTGTGGCTGCGCTTTGCACGGATACTGATCATCAACCCCACCCCAATCGTGACTCAGGCATCGGGGTATTCTTATCATCGGCCTAGTAATGCGGTAAATTTTGCATCACTCGTAATATGTGCTTGTTATCAACCACAAATTACGGTTACTCAGCTTTATTAATAGATCAGCGGAATTCGGGATTAGTCTGGAACTGGTCTTCGGCAACTACGCGTATGCGCAGTACGTGGAAATCTACGGGCCAGGTTTCCGGCAGGGTCTTTTCGATTTCTTTCAGGGCGTACTCGTAGGCCTTATCCATGACCTCATCCATACTCATGGCGCGGTCGACCTCTGCATTGAATTCGAGGACATCGATCTTCCCGATCCGTGTTGATATTGCTGCTGAGAAATCGACGCTAACGTGAACCTTCATATTCTTCTCTGTTTCTTATCGTTTTACCGCCCCGACTATATAGCGGGACATCTACTGTAAGTGTGAACTGGGGCGCGAAAAAGACACCTAAAGTACAGCATTGTAGCCCCTCTCAGGAAGGATGCATTTTCCCTGCCCCTGAATACCTGTAATTCATACCAGTTAAACAACCTGAAGTTAATATTGCAGGATTTTCGCCATACATTTGATTTTTAATATAAAAACCAACTATAAAAAACAAATGACCGGGCCGGATTTACGGCTTTTATGGTATGGTTAAGAGCTTACGGGCAGCTTTTTTTATAATGACATTAACGCCATGAAGTCACTCGATAGCAGCAGTCTACAACAGCTTGGAAATGAAGGACTTAGCACAGTCCTGGCCAGGCTGCGCAACCCTGTTGTGAGTCGGCGGCTTGCCCTGGTTGCCAAAATTGTCCTGATTATTGCCCTGGCGTTTTCTGCAGCGCGCATAACCTGGCAGCTTTTTACACCGGCCATCGACTACAGATCAGGAGGTATTACGTCTGCTTCCTCATCTTCAGCCCGAACAACCAAGAACACCCTGGACAGCGTGGCGGAACTACACCTGTTTGGCGAGGCCGCACCTGAGTCGGCGCCTGCCGCCGAGATCAAGGCCCCTGAAACACGTCTGAGACTGGTGCTTAACGGTGTCTTTGCTTCAGACATTCAAGCTACATCGATGGCCATAATCTCAGAGAAGGGCAAGAAGGAAGAGACCTACTTCAAGGGCGATAAACTACCCGGCAATGCCAAACTGCACGAAATCTATGCGGACAAGGTGATACTGAACCGTGCCGGCAAGCTTGAAACCCTGACCCTGAAAAGACCGGAAGCGACAATAGAAAGCTCCGCACAGAATACCTCTGCTACCACCCCGACACCTGCTCCCGGGCAGCCACGCACGATCGGGCAGGTCAGGGAACAGCTGAGCACCAATCCGCTGGAGGTCCTCAAGGACACCCGGCTACGCCCGGTCAATGACCCAAAGAGCGGCCAGTTACTCGGCTATACCCTTTCCTATACCGATGCCCGACTGCCCAGCAGCCTGGGGCTGAGGCCGGATGACATTATTACCCAGGTCAACGGCGTACCCGTGACCAACCAGAAAGAAATGATCAGCCTGATGCAGAAGGCTGGCACCATGACTAACGTCAACCTGTCCGTCCTGCGCGATGGAACACCACAGACACTGACGATTAGCCTGGACTGATAACGACAAGAGATCAGAAACATGTTTAGACACATCTCAACACCCTTCCATCTGACTGGCCTTCGACTCCTGCGCCAGTTGCTTTTACTGACCCTGCTTTCTGGCCTCAGCCTTACTGCCATAGCCGAAGAAAAGCTGACGCTGAACTTTACGGATACGGACATCAATGCCGTGATCACGGCCGTGGCCAAATTAACCGGCAAGAACTTCATCATCGATCCACGCGTGAAGGGTAAGGTAACCGTCATTACCCACGAGGCCATGACACGCGACGAGGCCTACCAGGTTTTCCTGTCTATGCTGAAGGTACATGGATTTGCGGCTATCCATGGAAAAAACGTCACCAAGATCGTGCCCGAGGTCAACGCCAAGCAAGAAAGCATCAAGACCGTGCAGTCCGCACGCTTTGCGGACGGCGATGAACTGATCACCCAGGTCATTCCCATTGAATATGTATCGGCTGCGCAACTGGTACCCATCCTCAGGCCGCTGATTCCGCAGCAGGGCCACCTCGCCGCTTACCAGCAGTCTAATGCCCTGATTATTTCAGACAGCGCCTCCAACGTTGCCCGCCTGCAGCAGATCATTCGTCGTATCGACCAGAGTGTTAGCGACGAGGTCGAAGTGATTCGCCTCGAACATGCCAATGCAACCGATGTGGTACGTATCGTGAAACAGCTGCGCCAGCCAACACCCCAGGCTGCCAGCTCCTATAACCTGATCGCTGATGAACGCACCAACAGCGTACTGCTTAGCGGTGACAAGCAGGAGCGCGTACGTATCCGCGTCCTGATCTCCCACATGGATATCCCGCTCGAAGAAGGCGGTGGTGACACCCATGTTATCTACCTGCGCTACGCCAATGCCGTCGATATGGTTGATGTACTGACTGGCGTGAGCGAGTCCTTCACGAAGGAGAAGACGGTTAGCAAGGCACCGCAGGGAGGCGTCACGAGCACGACCGCACTGGGCGGCAATGTGCATATCCAGGCCGATGAGAACAACAACGCACTCATTATTCATGCCCCAGCAGGCATTATGCGCTCGCTACGTGGCGTGATTCAGCAGCTTGATATCCGCCGGGCACAGATTCATGTCGAGGCCGTGCTGGCCGAGGTCTCTTACGAGAAGGCTGCTGAGTTCGGCATACAGTGGGCCTTTGATGGTTCAGAGGGCGGCACCAAGAATGGTCCGGTTGGCGTGCTGAACTTTCCTTCCAGCGGCACACCGATTACCGGCCTGCTGGAGACCCCACCGCTTATTGGCGATGGCCTGACGCTTGGCCTGGGTAAATTTACCAATGGCGAACTCACCCTGGCCGCAATGGTGCGCGCCGCAGCGGGAGACGGCAACACCAACATCCTGTCGACACCCAACCTGGTCACTATGGACAATGAAGAGGCCTCGATCGTCGTGGGCCAGAACGTTCCCTTCCTGACCGGCTCTTACGCAAACACCGGCGGTGGCTCTACCCCACTCAACCCCTTCCAGACCATCGAGCGCCAGGATGTGGGCCTGACCCTGCGCATCACGCCGCAGATCAATGAGGGGAATACCATCAAGATGACGGTGGACCAGGAAATCTCCACCATTGCGCCATCCACTGAAGGCGTCGACCTGATCACCAACAAGCGTCAGATCGTCACCAACGTACTGGTCGATAACGACCAGGTCCTGGTGCTGGGTGGCCTGATGGAAGACGCCCTGCAGGATTCGGAACAGAAGATTCCTTACCTGGGTGATGTCCCCGTACTGGGCTGGATGTTTAAGTACAACCAGGTGAAGAAGGTGAAGACCAACCTGATGGTCTTTATCCACCCAACCATTATTGACGATGAACTCATCGCTAATGACTTTACCCGCAGTAAGTACAACTATATCCGTAACAAGCAGATCGCCCAGCGCGATCGCGGCATTGCGCTAATCGATGATGATGAAGCGCCCATCATGCCCGCACTGAACGCCATACCTCCGTTACCCCCGCGCTATGAGCCCGCGAGCAGTGGCGGCGAAATTGCACCACCAGGGTCACTCTAAGCCGTGAGCGATATCGAACCACAGGAAACGGAAGCCCGGCTGCCTTTTTCGTTCGCCAAGCGAAACGGCATCCTGGTTCAGGGTCAGCATGGCAACGCGCTGAATGCCCTGTGCCGTACCAATGTATCTCCTGCCATTTTGCAGGAAGTACAGCGTCATTTTTCCCTGCCCCTGGAACCCCAGTGTATCGGTGATGAGGAGTTCGACCGCATCCTGCAGCAGGCCTACGAAGACAGCTCCAGCGAAACCTTTGGTAATGTCGATGACCTGGGTGACGACTGGGACACCGACCTCGACAGCGTGGCCCAGGAACTGGCCGAACCCGAAGACCTGATCGAGAGCGAAGACGACGCCCCGATCATTCGACTGATCAATGCGCTGCTTACTCAGGCCATTCGCGAGAACGCCTCGGATATCCATATCGAGTTGTACGAGTCGCGCATGGTTGTGCGCTTCCGTGTCGATGGCGTACTGCGCGAGGTGCTGCAGCCCAAGCGCGGGCTGGCGCCGCTGGTGGTATCACGCATCAAGGTCATGGCGAACC
>CAZXNH010000035.1:8837-19931 GCA_964641615.1 uncultured Ectothiorhodospiraceae bacterium
TCGATATTGCCGAGAAGCGCCTGCCACAGGATGGCCGCATCTCGCTGCGCATTGCCGGACGTGCTGTTGATATCCGTGTCTCTACCCTGCCCTCGGGCCAGGGCGAACGCGTGGTCATGCGTATCCTGGATAAGCAGGCCGGCCGCCTGGACCTTGAACAACTAGGCATGGATGCCGCGACACGTGAACTGCTGGAAGATATTATTCACCGTCCGCATGGCATCGTGCTGGTAACCGGCCCAACCGGGTCTGGTAAAACCACTACCCTGTACGCGATGCTGACCAGGCTGAATAGCCGCAGCCGTAACATCCTCACCGTTGAAGAACCTATTGAGTACTACCTCGACGGCATTGGCCAGACCCAGGTAAACCCCAAGGTCGACCTCACCTTTGCCCGCGGTCTGCGCGCTATTCTTCGCCAGGATCCGGACGTGGTTATGGTGGGTGAGATTCGTGACCTCGACACCGTGACTATTGCGGTACAGGCCAGTCTTACCGGTCACATGGTGTTATCCACCCTGCATACCAATACCGCCATCGGCGCCATCACACGTCTGCGTGACATGGGAGTAGAACCCTTTCTGCTGTCATCAAGCATGGAGGGGGTCCTGGCACAGCGCCTGTTACGCAAACTCTGTAAGCACTGCAAACAACCTTACGAGGCCAATGAGAAAGAAAAGCTGTCTCTCGACCTCGACCCATCACAGCCGGTCACTCTGCATCGCGCCGTAGGCTGCCCGGAATGTAATGACCTCGGCTACCGCGGCCGTACCGGGATTTACGAACTGGTCAATATCGACAACACCCTGCGCAGCCTGATCTATGACGGTGCCAGTGAACAGGCCATCGAGGCACATGTACGCAAGACCCGCCCCAGTCTGTTTGCCAACGGGGTACTGCGCGTTCTCAATGGCGATACCAGCATCGAAGAACTCCTCAGGGTCACCCAGGACAAGTAACTTCCCATGGGCGCTTACGAATACTCTGCACTCAACGAACGTGGCAGCCAGAAAAAAGGCGTCATCGAGGGTGACAGTATTCGCCATGTGCGCCAGTTACTGCGCGAGCAGAACCTGTCCCCGCTACATGTCGAAGAAGTTTCCCGTAAGGAGAGTAAACGCAGCACCGGTCCCAGCCTGGGTCGGGGTATTAGTGTCACCACGCTGGCACTGGTAACCCGGCAGCTCGCCACCCTGGTGCGCTCCGGCACACCGCTCGCTGATGCACTGGCCACGGTCGGTCGTCAGGCCGATAAGCCACGCGTGAAGAGCCTGCTGATGGCAGTACGCGGCCAGGTTCTGGAAGGACACTCCCTGGCCGAAGGTCTGGCGCGCTTCCCTCATGTCTTTGACCGACTCTACGTTGCCACGGTGCGCTCAGGCGAACAGTCCGGTCACCTGGATCTCGTGCTCGAACGTCTGGCTGAATACTCCGAGGCCCGGCAGCAACTCAGACAACGCGTACAGATCGCTCTGATCTACCCTATTATTCTTTCCCTGATGGCGGTCGGCGTCGTCACTGCCCTGCTAGCCTATGTTGTGCCTGAAGTGGTCAAGGTCTTTGAGAATACCGGACAGCAACTACCCTGGCTGACACGCGCCCTTATCGATACCAGCGACTTCCTGCGCAGCTACTACCCGTTCCTGATTGGCGGCATTGTGGTCATTGGCCTGATCATCCAGCAGATGCTCCGAAATGAGAAGATACGTTACCGCTTTCACCTGCTGTTATTGCGCACGCCGGTCGCCGGCAAGCTCATCAAGGGACTGAACACGGCCCGACTGGCACGCACGCTGAACATTCTGATTGCCAGTAATGTCCCATTACTCGATGCCCTGACGATTACCAGCCAGGTGCTGGAAAACCTGCCCATGCAGAAGTCTCTGATTAAGGCGGCTGAGCAGGTACGAGAAGGAAGCAGCCTGGCCAGCGCCCTGGAACGTGAAGGACATTACCCACCGCTAATCATTCAGCTGATTAACAGCGGTGAAAACAGCGGCAACCTGGAGAAGATGCTCGAACATGCAGCCATTAGCCAGGAGCGGGAACTGCAGACCCTGATCGCCATGCTGTTCGGCATCCTCGAACCGGCACTGATTCTGATCATGGGCGCCGTCGTCCTGGTCATCGTCCTGGCAATCATGCTGCCCATATTTGAACTTAACCAGATGATCCGGTGATCATCGGAAACACGGAGCAATTAACTGTGATCAAGCAACCTGCATCCTTATACGCGCACCGCGGTTTCACCCTGATCGAGATCATGGTGGTCATCGTGATACTCGGCATTCTGGCCACGGTCATTGTGCCCAACATCATGAGTCGTCCTGACGAGGCGCGTATTACCAAGGCAAAAACGGATATTCGCAGCCTGGAAACAGCCCTGAGCATGTACAAGCTCGACAACTACGACTACCCCACCAATGACCAGGGCCTGGAAGCACTGGAAGCAGAGCCTACCCTGCCCCCCATTCCCAAGAATTATCGCCAGGAGGCCTATCTGAAGAAACTGCCCCTGGATCCCTGGCAGAACCCTTACCAGTATCTCTACCCCGGTGAGCATGGCGTTTATGACCTGTACTCATTCGGTCCTGACCAGCAGCCCAGCGATGACGACATCGGCATCTGGAACATGGAATAAGCCAGAGACTCTTTATGCAGGGCCCGGCCAGACATAGACGACAGGGATTCACGCTACTCGAACTGCTGGTTGTGATGCTCCTGCTGGGCATTGTGCTTTCCATCGCCGTCATCAATATCGGTGACCAGCGCCATGAAGAGCTGCGCACTGAAAGCCAGCGCCTGTACCAGGTCATACGCCTGGCCCACGAAGAGGCCATTCTTAACCAGGAAGTGCTGGCCATTCGTTTTTACCCGCATGGCTATGAGTTCCAGTTACTGGTTGAAGAAGACTGGCAGGCTGTGAATACGCCGGATTACATGTTGAGGCATGAACTGGATGAGGTCTTCGTTTTTGAACTGGAACAGGACGGTATAGGCGTGTCTCTGGATGGTGAAGACGGCGGGCGCGTGATGCTTTCATCCAGTGGCGAGATGACTCCCTTCACCCTGATCCTGAAACTCGATGATGACTCGCTTTCCTACCAGTTGACCGGCAGCCTGATGGGCGAACTGGAACTGGTAAAATACGATCCCTTTGCGGGTGCCGGCTAACCCATGAACAGGCGCACTGCTAACCGTGGTTTTACGCTGCTGGAAGTTCTGGTGGCACTGGCTATTGTTGCGATTACCCTGGCCGCGGCCATCAAAGTCAGCGGTGAGTTCAGCGTCAATGCTGCCTATCTGAAAGAAAAAACCCTCGCGCAATGGATTGCTGAAAACAAGGCAGAAGAAATACGACTTTCCGGCTCCATGCCAGCCATCGGTAAACAGGAAGGCGAGACCGAGATGGCCGAACGTGTATGGCGCTGGCAGGTTAAGACCTCAAACACGGAAGATACTCGCCTGCGCAGGCTCGATATTGCCGTCATTGCTGAGAACGGTGATTTCGACCAGCCCATCACTACCCTCGTCGCCTTTATGAGTTCGCCGCTATGATAAAAGCGCGAAACATCATGCAGGGATTCACCCTGCTCGAGCTACTGGTAGCTATCTCGATTTTTGGCCTGCTCTCAGTCATCGCCTATAGCGGACTCAACTCGGTGCTTAATACCCGCCAGGTCCTGGACGAACACATGGAACGCCTGGCCGAGATTCAACGCACCAATCTCTTTCTCACGGCCGACCTGCGACAGATCGTAAAGCGCGATATTCGTGATGAATATGGCGACCTGCAAAAGCCGCTAATCAGCAATGAACTCAACAGCGACATTACCAGTCGGCTTATCGAACTGACACGCAGCGGCTATCCGAATCCCCTTGGCGTTACGCGCAGTAATCTTCAGCGTGTTGCCTACAGACTCGAGGAAAACACCCTTTACCGGCTCAGCTGGACTGTGCTCGATCGCGACCCGGAAAGCCTGCCCTACGAGGTTGAGCTGTGTACCGATGTTACCGATCTGCGTTTCCGTTTCCTGGACGACCAGCAGGAATGGCATGAACAATGGCCTCCCCTGGAGGAAGCTGCAACCACAGCTCTGCCCCGAGGCGTGGAACTGATACTGGAACTGGAAGACTGGGGCGAGATTCGTCGCGTTTATACCCTGGTTGGTGATGCATGAGGTCATCACTGCACAAAAAAAATCGTGGGGTTGCACTGATCACGGTCATGCTGATTGTGGTGCTGGCCAGTGCCGCAGTAGTTGCCATGACCAGTCGCCAGCAGCTGGACATCCGCCGCACCGAGAACACCCTGCAACAGGCCCAGGCCCAGATGTATCTGCTGGGTATCGAGCAATGGGTACGCCACATCCTGTCTGAAGACCGGCGCAACAATGAAACTGACCATCTCGGTGAGGCCTGGGCCACGCGCGTTCCTTCCATGCCTGTCGAGGGTGGCAGTCTTGATGGATATGTAGAAGACCTGCAGGGTCGCTTCAATCTCAACAACCTTTCTCAGGGCGGAGATGCTGGTAAAGCGGCACTGGAGCAGTTCCAACGCCTGCTCAATACACTTGGGCTCAAAGAAGGCCTGGCAACTACGATTAAAGACTGGGTAGATGTCGACATGGAGACCAGCTTTCCTGATGGTGCAGAAGACATGTATTACCTCGGCCTCTCCCCAGCCTATCGCACCGCTAACCGACTCATGATCAGTCCCAGCGAATTACTCCTGCTTAAGGAAGTTACAACAGAAGATTATGAAACACTGCTGCCACATGTCTGTACCCTGCCAACGGTAACACCGGTCAATATTAATTCTGCCACGGCCGAAGTGCTGACCAGCATTACCGAAGACCTATCACTGGTTCAGATGCAGGGTATAGTGGATGCGCGTGAGGACGATCCCTTTGAGGATGTTGATGAGCTGCTATCGAACACATTATTTGCAGGGAAGGAAATCCCCGAAAACCTGCTCAGTGTCAGCAGTAATTATTTCGTACTACGTAGCGAGGCAAAAATCGGTCATCTACGACAAAAGATGAACGTTGTTTATGAACGTGACACTGAGGGTAAGATATACTCCATCATGCGTGCCCAGGGGGAGATTTAGATGGCTGGCCAGGTCCATCTGTTAATACATTCGGATAGTGAATCACCAGAAGCTGTTGTGAGCTGGGTTTCTATGCTGAATGGAGTCGCCACATCTGGCATCAAACAGGGCACACTGCAAGATGCTGCTGCCGATATCGGTGAGCAGGTGCTTGTTGCTTACGTCCCTGCTATCGATGTCCTGCTCACCCGTGCAAACCTGCCAGGTGGACGACGCGCTCAATTACTGACCGCCCTGCCTTATGCCCTTGAAGATAACCTGATTGAAGATGTCGACCGGCTGCATTGCGCGCTGGGCAGAAAGATTGCAGAACATAGTTACCAGGCTGCTGTTGTCAGAAAAGACAAGATGCAGGAGTGGATGGAGTTGTTTAATCAGGCTGGCCTGCGCCCTCAGTTCCTGCTGCCTGATATCTTCCTGCTGCCTATCCATGAAGATGAATGGACGATTCACTGCACCGGTGAGTACACACGCCTACGCAGCAGCGACGGTAGTGGCTTTGTCTGCAGTCGTGAATCACTGCCTACCTTTATCGGGCAGACGCTACATAGCAAGGAGTTAGCGGAACCTGCACGCATCCGGCTCATGGGCTGTGCCGAACTCACGCCGGAAGAAACCACCATACTGGCTGACGGCATCGAAGTCTTCGTCGATGAAAACAATACCGGCAGCAATGTTGCCGAACTGTTATCAAGGGCTGACAGACCAGGGGCGCCCTACAACCTGCTACAGGGCCCTTATGCGCCGCAAACACGGCTGCGCAAACATCTGCAGCCATGGTATTCAGCCGCAGTCATGGCCGCGATGCTTCTTATCCTGATACTGACCAGCAACATCATGGAATACGTTTCCCTGTCACGTCAGAACCAGGCCATACAGGATCAGATTTCTGCGCTTTACCAGCAGCTCTTTCCCGGCTCTAAAAATGTGCGTAACCCTTACCAGCGCATGCAATCCGAGATGCGCCGACTTCAGGGCACCGGCTCTGAGAATTCCTTTAGTGAAATGCTGGTCACCATTGCGCCAGTGGCCCGAAGTATTAACAAGCTGGATGTCAGGCAGCTGCGTTATCAGCAGGGCAAGATGGAAATCCTGGTGGTGTTACCCAGCCTGCAGGACCTGGAACAGTTTAAAATCAAGCTCGCTGAGAATACCCGCTGGAATATTGAACTCCGCTCTGCCGATGCCAGTGGCAATCAGGTACAGGGCCGATTACTGATTTCGAAAAAGTCATGATCAAGACCTACTGGCAACAAATCTCTCCACGTGAACGCATCATGCTTGTGATTGGTGCTGGCGCTGTCACGCTGACCATGCTCTATCTGCTGATCTGGCTACCCTTAACCAACGGCATCGTACGTGAACAACAGGGTATCTTGCTGCACACCGAACAACTTAGCACCATGCAGGCACAGGCCATTGAACTACGCCAACTGAAGGGTGGCTCAGGCAATCGACAGCGCGTCACAGACAGCAGTTCCCTGCTCAGCCTGGTGGATCGCACCGCTACCGAGCTCAGGATCAAGGCCAGCCTGAACAAGATCCAGCCCGACGGCAATGATGGTGTTCGACTATGGCTGGACAGCGCCAACTTCGACCAGATGATGCAATGGCTGCACCAGCTGGAACAGCAGCATGGTGTTTATGTCACTGACATATCGATTGAACATGCCGAGAATCCAGGCCGGATTAACAGCCGCATACTGCTAAGAGTCGCACAGTGAAACCTATCGTAAAGAGCTCACTTAAACTTGGGGGCTTTGGCCTCGTTCTGTACCTGGTATTCCTGGTCATTATGTTTCCTGCCAGCCTGGGCTGGAAACTGGCACCTGACTCGATCAAACGGCAGGTACAGATTACGGGTATACAGGGACGTATCTGGAATGGCTCAGCACAGGGGCTCATCGTTAACAGGAATGACCTGGGCAAACTGAGCTGGACACTCAACCCCTGGACCTTGTTGACCGGCTCTGCATCAGGCAGCTTTATTATTGATCGCGAGCCTGAAGCGCTAACCGGAGACTACCGGGTTTCTGGCCCTGGAAAGTTCACACTGTCCAATGTTGACCTGCGCATGCAGGGTGAATCGCTGGAACAGCTAACACAACCCTTTGTCCTTCATGGCAGTATCACTGCCAGCTTTGACGCGATCCGGTATAGCAGCGGGGAAACGCTGCACCTCGACGGCATCGTCAATCTGAATTACATCAAGGTCGAAGGCCTTCAGGATATACAGCTTGGGGATATTGAAGCCAGGGTGCAGCCTGAGGGGAACGGCAGCATTGCCAGCTTTACCAACAAGGCCAGCCCCCTGGATATCCAGGGCAAGGTTGAGATGAATCCGAACGGTCAGATGAACCTGACACTAAGTTTAATGAACCAGGACCGCACAAGAAAAGACCTGGATAATATGCTTGCCGTGATCGGTAAGCCTGACGTCTCTGGTCGCGTTACCCTCAACTACCGACAACGCATCCGACTGCCCTGACAGGGCTTAATAATCTGACGGCACTACCAGATTGTTGATCTGCTGGCTCACTCGCTCAGCATCTTCTGGTCGGCCACTTTGCTCATACGCCTTCTTCATCAGGATGAGTGCAGCCTTGCGTACCTCAGGCTCGTCGAAATACTCATTGATATAACGGGCGTGTCGAATGACCCCATCAAAATCACCCTGGACCAGTTCGGCTCGGGTGATATGCAACTCAAATTCAGCCAGCTGTTTTCTCAGGTCTTCGGTGCGTCGTACCGCATCATCCGTATATGTGCTTTCCGGATAGTCCTGCACGAGTGTTGAGAAGATTTGATAGGCCTCTCTGAGTTCATCCGGATAACGCGCATTGACTGCCATGGCCTGCATGAGCGGCTCCAGCTTTTCATTACCCTGGCCTGATGCAATCAATCCCTGCAGGTAATAAACATAGGAAACATCATCGCCTTTTTTACTTGCGCTCAGAATCTGGTCACAGGTATTACGTGCCTGCTCAAAATCACCTTTCTTATATTGGGTATAAGCGATGCTAACGTCGATTCTGTTCCTGTCCTGATCTGAATCAGCCTTCTTTTTCAGGTCCTCAAGCAGCACCAGGCCTGTTTCATAACGACCGGCTGAAACTTCTTCCATGGCCTGTTTATAGGCCTCGGCTTCTGGTGTCTGCCCAGCCTGCTGGTCCGGTGTGCTAGCGCAGGCCGAAAACAGCAACACTGGGAAAAGAATAAGAAAGATCTTGCTGAAAGACATACTCACGTAATCCTGATGATCTTAATGTTTACTCATCGTACACAAAATCATGTTCATGCAACACCGCGGAGTATACCTGAACCATATGGTGGATTTATGAAGTGTTAAAACCAGAATGAGGCAAAGATGCGCAATACATGTGCTTCGAGACTATACAGAGGCTCCTGGCCAGGAGGGAAGCCCGTTTGAGTGGTATCCCTGTAGTCCTCATAATCAAACATCATGTAGTTGTAATGGAAGTTCAGGCTGCCGCGATCAAGCACACCCCAGCCATTTTTCAGGAAATCGTAACTCACCCCAAAGCCAAGTTGCAGGCTATCAAAGGGACTGATCTCCTTGTCACGCCCCATGAAATTGTACTCATCCTGCGCATTAAAAAGGTCGCTGTAGAAATCTGCACCGGTCTGCGTATAACTGCGTACATGTAAATCAAGCGTCCAGTTACCCAGGGGCTGTACATAGCCCAGGTCCCAGTTACTGGCATCAATACCCCAGGAGTCCTTGAAGATGCGGAAACCGCCATATACCGAAGCACGGAAAGGCAGGAAATAATTCAGACGGATTGCAGCAGCATTACTGGTCCGCGTGTTGGGATAGATTTCATAGGCCCAGTCATAGCTAGAACCACCGGGCGACAGATATCGATACTGACGATAAGGGCTATGCAGAAAGCCTTCGTCAGCAATCGTTTCATAAGCCAGCCCCATGAGCAGGTCCTTGGTCAAAACCTGCGAAACAGACACCTTGTAGGAACGACTGTCACCCTCAGTTGGCTGGAAGTCTGGCCTGACAAAACCGTCTCGCGTGCTGACAAGGTTATCGCCCTTGGCAAAACTCAGGGTAACCGAAGTCAGGTCTCCAAACATGTCCTGGCTGACCGCCAGAAAGTAGGTTTCAGCATCGTAATCGTTTTCCTTACTGCTGGTGTAGCTGGCACTCATGATGGTCTTATCATGAACATAATCCAGACCAACACTATTCTCTGTACGATTTTCCTCGTAAGGACTGCCCTGGCTCAGTACATCAATCGAGGCACTGGAAATATTGTCGACATAATAATTATAAAAACCGGAAACACTATTACCGAAAGATTTACGCACAAGAACAGAAGGACCAGTAACCTCTACGCCACCACCATCATAGGAGTGATACAGGATATCCGCACGATCTTCCGGAAGGACAACCGCGTATGCCTGCTGCATAACCAGCAACAGGACAAGAAGGAATAATAATGAGACGCGACTAGTTACAGCCACAGCCACCACCGCCCACCAGTCCCGCACCGCGAGCACCCTCACGGGTATCGTATACATGATGGATATAAGACTCGGATACGGGATCCCGCACCGGATTCATGATGGGGTCTGCAAGATTGGCACGCTCATAGGGCTGCACCCAGGGCTCAATACCACTGCAGGCCGAAAGCATACTAATCATCAGGACAGAAAAAATGATACGCATGAGGATCATTCCCGAATCAGCTTCTTGATCCATTTTGCATATTCTTTTTCATCACCTGACTTATAACCCTTGTGCAGATAACGCATATTGCCATCACGATCTATCATGACTGTGCTGGGCATGGCAGAGACCTCGTACAGCTTGCTGGCCTTGTTTTCGGTATCGAACAGAATAGGGAAAGTAACCGGCACATCCCTGAGCATCTTCTTCGCCTTGGAAGAGTCTTTTTCTACATTCACGCCCATCACGGTAAAGCCATAGGAACCATAGCGCTCCTGCAATTGTTCCAGCAGCGGCATTTCCTTGCGGCAGGGACCACACCAGGAAGCCCAGAAGTTCAGCAGTACCACTTCACCACGGTATTCACTGAGTTTTATGTTCTTTCCGGAATTACTCTTCAGGGTGAAGTCAGGCGCCTTGCCATTTACCTCGCCGGCCTGCACCAGGCCTACCAGTGAAAGCGCCACGAACATCATCACTAATGCGCGCATCATATTTTTCAATGTATTCGACATTTAGATCGCTCCCTAGAAGAAGATACTCAAAGCCGCTGTCGCTTCGAGATTATGCGTCATTTTATCCGCACTGATGAGGTCCATATTCAGCATATGGTCACGAAAATCGAGGCGTACGGTAACAAAATCCTTGAGAAAGAGGCGATAACCCGCTCCCCAGTTAATTGTCATGCGATCAGCACCGGCAAACTCTGTACTTCCTATGCCGCCAATGAGGTAGAAATCATTATTAAAGGTTGTGTTCTGGGTTACGAAGGCCTCACCCGGGAAGATATTGAACCCCAGAGAAAGGTTGTAGTAACGGAACTGGCTCTCTTCGTCGGTTAGTAGTGGTGCACCGCCTGTAATGACATCGTAACTGGTCTCACCGGCCTCTGACTGCCCAAAGGTGCCTTCAACAAATAACTCTTCGGTAATGTGATAGCCCAGCCTGGCACCATAAACTGGATTGGTACCAAAATCCTCGATACTCAGCAGCCCTGCAAAAGCCGTAATCTCAAAATCCTCGGTATCGATCCTGGCCTCTTTGAATTCAGTCCGCTCAACCTCAGGCTGAATAACGGGTTGAAGCTCTTCTTCTGCCGCAGGCGCTGCATCCTCGGCCACGCTCACCGAGACCGCGGACAATGCCAGTGAAATCGTGGCGCCTAGAAGAAAACGCCGAAGCCAATTTTCCATTCTGTAAATCCTTCATTGCTGTCTCGGTCATTGCTGGCCGAATAAATCATGATTTCGTTTACTTCTGCACGGAAGATAAAACGCCG
>CAZXNH010000036.1:0-18846 GCA_964641615.1 uncultured Ectothiorhodospiraceae bacterium
CAACTTCCAGATCAAGGTCTGGGAAGCGTTAATCAAGACCACCCCATCCGAACTGGTTTCCTACAGTACTCTGGCGAACCTGGCTGGCTCACCCAGGGCATCACGAGCTGTGGGAAGTGCCATGGCAAAGAACAAAATTGCCTATCTGATTCCCTGCCATCGCGTAATTCGTGAAAGCGGCGACATCGGCAACTATCGCTGGGGTAGCGACAGAAAAATAGCCATACAGATATGGGAAGCCGCCCATAAAAAAACGCCCCCTGAATAAGGAGGCGTTTCATATTAATGCTTACCAGGTATTACAGTGCGGACCACTTCTGCCAGATACCGGTCTTCTTCATCTTTTTATCAGCATTGGTCAGCTTCTGATAACTCATGCTTTCCGGGTTATTACACCAACCCATGCTTTGTGCAGTTACCATGCCCTTGTCTTTGGACACCTTACGCATGCCACCCCAGAACTGGCAGGTTGCACAGGTATCCTTAGTGTCCGCTGCGATTTTCATGCCCATGCCTTCACCATGACCACCATGGGAACCAGCAATAACATTTGTAGAGGCCAGCACAGTCGAGCCAGCGGCAAGGGCTACGGTGCTTGTCAGAAACTTACGACGTGAATTGTCAGACATCCATCCCATCCTTTGTTGTTAGGTGTATTCAGAAATTAGGATGTTGATGAGTTGATGTCAATTAAACCGAACATTTTACATGCCACTTCGTGGCTAATGCGGAATAATCTTTAGTAAAACTCAGAAACGAACAAACACAAACCGCTTGTCTAACTGATACTTGACCCAGTACCCGATCGACAGGCCAATCACCGCTCCTGTGTAACGCATGAAGCGCGTTTCAAAGATGTAATCAAAACCCAGCTCAAAGCCCCAGAAGATAACCGTGGTAAACACACCCATGAAACTATAGAGAATAAAGTGCTTGCCGTGTTCACCTATACCCTGGGTTTCGAAACGAAAGATATACTGTTTATCGAGAATAAACTTGGTGTATAGGCCCGTGAGTGTACCAGCTGCGATGGCGGTATAGAGGGCATACTCCCCTGAATAAAAGGAATAACTGAACTCCTGGGTGAGGAGATTGACGATGGTTGCGATAACCGCAAAAAGGCTATAGCGGGCAACCAGTGAAAGGGTTTGCATCTGCATAATTCAGATGCGGCTTAGTGCAGAATGGAGTTGTCTTCGTCGTCAGATTCAGTAGCTTCTTCTGAATCAGTCGATACTATTTCGGCCTCATCAACATCTGAATCCTCTTCTACTGAATCATCTGCCATGGCGTCATCAACTTCCTGCGCTTCATCTACTTGCTCATCCGAAGCTTCAGGTTGCGCGACTGCCTGACCCTCAGCTTCTTCACCATTATCAAGCTCCAGTTCCGGATGAAGAGAATCCAGGTCCCGGAGCTCGGCTAACGTGGGCAGTTCATCCAGGCTCATGAGATTGAAGTAATCGAGAAACTGGCGCGTAGTACCATAAAGCGCAGGACGGCCAGGTA
Source organism: uncultured Ectothiorhodospiraceae bacterium (assembly GCA_964641615.1). Lineage (GTDB taxonomy): Bacteria > Pseudomonadota > Gammaproteobacteria > J044 > J044 > JANTGN01. The sequence continues at coordinate 1,510 of CAZXNH010000036.1, forward strand.
CTTCACGATGGCCCACAATGCGCACCCACTCACGTTCCAGCAGGGTCTTGGTGATGTGCGTACTGACACTCACACCACGCACTTCTTCGATCTCGGCGCGCGTAATCGGCTGACGGTAGGCAATCAGTGCAAGGGTCTCTAACAGGGCTCGAGAATAACGTGGCGGCTTTTCTTCCCAAAGGCGACCAACCCATGGTGCCACCTCGGTACGTACCTGGTAGCGAAAACCACTGGCGACTTCCTTGAGTTCCAGTGCACGGCCGTCGGCCTCTTTCTGCAGCTCATCCAGTATCTCGCGCAACACCTGGCGCGTTGGCTGTGCCTCGTCAGGCTCGAAGATTCGCTCGAGCTGGTCGATGGACATGGCCTTGCCGGCTACCAGCAGGACACCTTCAATAACGGACTTAATCTGATCACGTTCCATAGTTCTTCTACTTCTAAGCTTCAGAGGCCTGCGCGGCAGGCTTGATATAAATCGGGGCGAAAGGCTCGGCCTGGGCGATATCGATGAGATGGGCCTTCATCAGTTCGAGGATGGCGGTAAAGGTCACAACCACACCGCGCCTGCCTTCTTCGAAACTGAACAGGTGATTGAATTCCACCATGTCACGATCCTGCAGGTGGTCGAGGATCTTACTCATACGCTCACGCATGGACAGGGGTTCACGAGAAATCGCGTGACTGCTGAACATGTCGGCACGCTTAAGTACATCGGCAAAGGCAAACAGCAGTTCTTTCAGTTCAACGTCAGGCTCGATTTTTTTCTTCTCGATGACCGGCGGCTCGACCTTGACCAGCTGGAAGTCACGATGGAGACGCTTCAGTTCATCGATGTCTTCAGCGGCCTTTTTGAAGCGTTCGTATTCCTGCAGACGGCGTATCAGTTCGGCGCGCGGATCATCTTCATCGTCATCTGAGGTGGGGCGAGGCAACAGCATGCGCGACTTGATCTCGGCCAGCATGGCGGCCATAACCAGGTATTCCGCCGCCAGCTCAAAGCGCATCTCTTCCATCATAGCGATGTAAGACATGTACTGAGCGGTAATCTGGGCGACTGGAATATCCAGGATATCCAGGTTCTGACGTTTGATCAGATACAACAACAGGTCCAGGGGACCTTCGAAGGCCTCCAGGATAACCTCCAGCGCATCGGGCGGAATAAACAGATCCTCGGGCGGGGTTGCCAGTGGCTCGCCCTGCACGAGTGCAAAAGGCATTTCCTCCTGCTTTGAACCCATGCTTGTTGTATTTTGTGACATGATATTCCTTAGGTGTATTGCAGGCCCATGGCCTTGCGCACTTCTTCCATAGTCTCGCGTGCTATTTCACGGGCACCTTCGCAACCTTCGTTAATAATGTTGCGTATGGTTGAAGGATCTTCTTCGTAATCCTTAGCGCGCTCATGAATCACCTTGAGTTCGCCACGTACTCCCTCAATGACAGGGCCTTTGCAGTCGATACAGCCGATACCTGCGCTCTTACAGCCTTCCTGTACCCATTCACGCGTCGAATCGTCTGAATAGACCTCGTGGAACTGCCAGACAGGACACTTCTCCGGATCACCTGGATCATTACGGCGCACACGGGCCGGATCGGTTGGCATAGTACGTAATTTCTTTTCAACCTCGTCGAGATCTTCGCGCAGGGAAATAGTATTGCCGTAGGACTTGGACATCTTCTGACCGTCCAGACCAGGCATCTTGGAGGCCTTGGTCAGCAGGGCCTGGGGCTCTGGCAGGATGATCTTGCCTGAACCTTCAAGGTAACCGAACAGACGCTCACGGTCGCCCAGGGAGATATTCTGCTGTGATTCAAGCAGCGCCTGGCCAACTTCCAGTGCCTGTGCGTCACCCTGTTCCTGGTAACGACGTCGATGCTCACGATACAGCTTGGCGTTTTTCTTGCCCATCTTGCCGATAGCCTGCTCGGCCTTCTCTTCAAAACCGGGCTCACGGCCATAAAGATGGTTAAAGCGTCGGGCGATCTCGCGTGTCAGTTCAACATGCGAGACCTGGTCTTCACCTACCGGAACCGATGTCGCCTTGTACATGAGGATATCGGCACTCTGTAACAGCGGGTAACCGAGAAACCCATAGGTGGCCAGATCACGTTCACGCAGCTTTTCCTGCTGGTCTTTATAGGTGGGCACACGCTCGAGCCAGCCCAGCGGTGTAATCATGGACAAAAGGGTGTGCAGCTCCGCATGTTCGGGCACGCGAGACTGAATGAACAGCTTGGCAGAACCCGGATCCACACCGGCAGCGAGCCAGTCTACGACCATGTCCCAGACACTCTGAGCCATGATGGTGGGTTCTTCGTAATGCGTGGTGAGGGCATGCCAGTCGGCTACGAAGAACAGGCACTCGTAGCTTTCCTGCAGCTTGACCCAGTTTTTCAGTACGCCGTGGTAATGGCCCAGGTGCAATCGACCCGTTGGACGCATGCCGGACAGAACCCTGCCCTTGGTTACGCTGCTACTGTTCAAGCTTACTCCTTAAATCGGTAATCCAAAAAGACTGCCTACGAGACCGTAGACGAAGCTCATGGGTGGTCTGAGTATGATGCCCAGAATCCCCGTGGCCAACAAGGCCAGCAGGATGAAAAAGCCGTAAGGCTCGATGGCATCCAGATAGGTCGACATCCTGGCTGGCACCAGACCGGTGAGGACGCGGCCTCCATCCAGCGGCGGAATCGGCAACAGGTTCAGCAACATCAGGATGAGATTAATCATAATCCCGGCCTGCCCCATCAGGGTCATGGGTACCGCAAACCAGGGACTAATCTCGTACATGACAATCCCGAGTTTCATAAACAGGGCCCAGAACAACAACATTACGAGGTTGGCTGCAGGCCCTGCCACCGCGACAATCGCCATATCTTTGCGTGGAGAATGAAGATTCCGGAAATTGACCGGCACTGGCCTGGCCCAGCCAAAGACAAAGCCCCCCAGGACCAGCAGTACCAGTGGCACCAGGACCGTGCCGATGGGGTCAATATGCTTCAGGGGATTCAGGGTCAGCCGGCCCATCATGAAGGCGGTTGGATCGCCCAGCATGCGTGCCACCCAGCCATGCGCTACTTCATGTAGGGTGATCGCAAACAGGACAGGAACGGCCCAGATGCTGATCGTCTGAACGATTTCGTTGACGTCCATCCTAGTCCTGCTGCCAGTCGGCGATGCCGGCACCTTCACGCACAATCTCGGGTGCATCCCCGGTGAAATCAACAATCGTGGTTTCTTCCATACCACAGAAACCGCCATCGATTACCGCATCGACCTGGTTGCCGAGCAGATCCTGAATTTCATAAGGATCAGTCATGGGCATGTCTTCGCCTGGCAGAATCAGGGTTGAGCTCATAATCGGCTCATTCAGCGAGCCCAGCATATCCTGGGCAATACGGTTATCCGGCACCCTGAGGCCAATGGTCTTACGCTTGGCATGCAACAGGCGACGGGGTACCTCGGAAGTAGCTTTTAGGATAAAGGTATAAGGGCCTGGTGTATGACTCTTGATGAGTCGATAGGCCACATTATCTACCTTGGCATAACGAGACAGCTCAGAAAGGTCCCGACAAACCAGGGTCAGATGATGTTTATCATCGACTTTCTTGATGCGCCGAATCTGGTCAACAGCATTCTTTTCACCCAGCTGGCAGCCGAGGGCGTAGCCCGAATCAGTCGGATACACGACCACACCACCCCTCTGAATGATATCGACAACCTGGTTGATCAGGCGGATCTGGGGGTTCTCTGGATGTATGGAAAAGAGTTGGCTCATCGGGTCCGGGCAAAACCGTCATTTTAACTTCCGCAGGGGGGAATACCAATAAAATATACGGCTTATTTGCCGGCGCGCTAAGCTCAGGCATACTGCCTGTCAGATAACGAGAACAACAACAGGCCAAGGTACGGATCACCACTATGCCAAAGACACCCTCTCTTCTGTTTATCCTGCTCCTACTGGCATTTACCAGCAACATATTTGCCGCCCCGTATTCTGAAACTGGCGCCTCCAGTCACACCGCTATTTACCTGGGTATACAGGATTATTACTGGGATGAAAGAGATGACCCAGGGTCGTTGATCGGTGGCTCAGACCAGCTACTGGAAGAAAATGGCCTCCTGTTTGAACTGGGCGTGACTTACGATAATGAACACACTCGTAAGGCGGGCATGATTTACAACATAGACACTCGCATTACTGCAGGCAAGGTGGACTATGATGGCCAGACACAGGCAGGAGACCCTGCATCCACCGATGTCGATTACCTGAGCTGGGACCTGGAAGGTAATATCGGTTATCGATTCCAGGCAGCCAGCAACACCTTCATGGACCTGCAGGGCGGTATCGGCTATGACTATTGGCGCCGCAAACTGAATCCCACCACAATTTCCTCTGGCCCAGATGCAGGAGACCCCGTCGCAGGACTTACTGAGCATTACATACTGCTTTATGCACGCCTGACAGGTGGCCTGTTCATTCCCGGACAATCCTGGGACAACCACCTGCGCATTGGCCTGAGAGGCCCGCTATATATCGAAGAAACGATTAATGAACTACCTGGACTGACACTCGAGCCAAAGATGCAGCCCTCACCCTTTGCCGAGTGGCAGCTGGTTTACCGGGGTAACGCCGATAGATCGAAATATGGTCTTTCAGTTTATTATGAAGAGACCCGCTTTAACCGTTCTGATGCTGTTGCCTACGGCGTAGGCTATGTCTGGCAACCCGAGAGCTTTCGCAGAGAGGCAGGGATACGTGGCTATTTCTACTTCTAGCAAACCCACAAGCCATTGTATTTAATGGTTTTAATTCAATCCCGCAGCAAGCCTACAGATTCCTGAAGCGATACGTTACTATGTCTCTCCCCTGAGGAGCCCTAAATACATGAAATTTCTGTACGATTTTTTTCCCGTTATACTTTTTTTCATTGCCTACAAGATTTTCCCAGGCCTTTCACCCGAAACCATAGCCCCGGTTAACCAGCTTACCGCGCTGGGCCTGGACCCTGCAGCCAGCAGCCACGCGATCTTATTCGCCACCCTGGTTGCCATTATTGCCTCCTTTATCCAGGTCAGTCTGTACCGGATGCGCCATGGCCGCTTCGAGCGTATGCATCTGGTCTCACTCGGCATCCTGACCCTGGTCGGCGGAGCGACCCTGGTACTACGTGACCCTATTTATTTCATGTGGAAACCTACCCTGCTGAACTGGTTGTTTGCCCTGGTTTTCCTCGGCTCAATGTGGATCGGCAGAAAACCACTGGTAGAACGCATGATGGGCGGATCTATCTCTGTGCCTTCGGAGATATGGAAACGTCTGAACCTGGCCTGGGTTGGCTTCTTCATCCTGACCGGCGTGCTGAACATCCTGGTGGCCTACCAGTTCAGTGAAGAGGCCTGGGTCAATTTTAAGATGTTTGGCCTGCTTGGCCTGACAGTTATATTTATCTTTCTTCAGGCCTTTTACCTCGCCAGGTACATGCCTGAAGCAGCTTCTGAGGAACAGTAATGCTGTACGCAATCATTTCCCAGGATGTAGACAACAGCCTGGAAAAACGACTGGCTGCGCGTCCCGCCCACCTGGAACGACTGAACCAGCTTAAGGATGAAGGTCGCCTGGTACTGGCTGGCCCCCACCCTGCGATCGATTCAGAAGATCCAGGCCCAGCCGGATTCACTGGCAGCCTGGTAGTAGCAGAATTCGATTCTCTGGACGCAGCACAGACATGGGCCGACCAGGACCCCTATATTCAAGCTGGTGTATACGCTCAGGTTACAGTCAAACCCTTTAAGAAAGTGCTGCCCTGATACGTGAACAGCACCAATGTTCTTAACCACCAATAAGCGCTAGACTGGCGCACACATTTACTTAACCCGAAGAAGGAAACTCTCATGAAATACCGCCCGGGATTGCTGGCATCTACTGGCCTGATCAGCCTTGCACTGCTTGCAGGCTGTAATGACAAATCTAATACGGCCGAAGCCCCCGCTGAGGCACCTGCTCCACAGGCTAGCATTCAGGATGAAAATGTCCTGGCCACCGTTGATGGTAAACCTATCACCCAGCAGGACATGATCACCTTCATGCAGCTAAAGCAGCAGACCCAGCCCGGCACCATGATGAATCCCGGGCTGATGCTGAACGAACTGATCAACACCCGCCTGCTGGTTGCCGAGGCTGAAGCCAAGGGTATCGAGCAGCAGGAAGAAGTTGTGCGCCTGCTCCGCGTTCAGCGCGCCGCCACCCTGGTTAGCGCCCTGATTCGTGATTTCGTGGATAACATTGAACTGTCGGATGCCGACCTGCAGGTTGAATACGACGCGCAGATTGCAGGCATCGACAAGATGGAATACATGGCAAGCCACATCCTGCTGGAGAATGAAGATGCCGCAAAAATGGTCATTGGCAAGGTTAAGGCTGATGGCAGCAACTTCGCAGATCTGGCCAAGGAATTCTCAACTGGCCCATCTGGTAAAGACGGCGGCAGCCTGGGCTGGTTCAGTGCCAGCGCCATGGTTCCTGAGTTCTCAGATGCCGTAAAGACCATGAACAAGGGTGATATCAGCAAGACACCTGTACAGAGTGAGTTTGGCTGGCATGTGATCTACCTGGAAGACACCCGTGAAGTAGAGCTACCTACCTTTGAAGAGTCGAAGGAGCGTCTGGAACTGATCGTCACCCAGAAGAAGCTGCAGGAACATATTGCTGCGCTGCGTGAAAAGGCAGATATCCAGGTCAAGGGTCAGGACGAAGCACCTGCTGCCGTAACTCCACTGGAATCAGATCAGCCTGTTTCTACCAATTAAGCAGTACTTCGCACCATGGAAAAGGCCGGTATCTCTACCGGCCTTTTTTTATGTTCAGCGTTCGAATTTCTGCCGCGGTTCATGATGAATACTCCCCGGCAAATATCGGCTGTCCTTGCGGACCATATCGGTAAGCTTCAGAGCTTCACTAAAACTCAGGGGATTTCTTTTACGCAGTAACCTGAGCAGGCAATCCCAGCAGGTCTGGTCTTTGATTACTTGTTTACTGGCCTGAACACCCATCCGTCTACCCCCACCTGCTTTTAGCAGCTGACACCCTGTAATTTAAAAGACTATTTGGGCGATACTAATGGAAAGCCCCCGTAATTCCCAGTTTTATATGTGGGAATACACCCAGGCACTCAACATCAATTATTAAATCACACCACTATCTCATTGTATTTATTGCTCTTTATATTCTTTTCAGATTATTAGATAGCTTTTATAACTATAAAAAGAAAAGGCCCGATAAACAGGCCTTTTCCATGACAAATAACGCTTATCAGGGACTGTTTTACAGACTTTCTATCACACCCTTTAAAAGCCCCTGCACCTGCGTGGCGACCTCACCCAGGGCAGGATTATCTACGGCCTGCATAGAGGCAATCGGATCGATTGCTGAAACCATTACACCATCTTCTGCCTGCTGAACAATCACGTTACAGGGCAACATGGCGCCAATTTCAGGCTCGGCCTGCAGGGCCTGGTACGCAAACTTTGGATTACAGGCACCAAGAATGCGGTAGTGCCTGAAATCAACATCGATCTTCTTTTTCAGGGTTGCACTCACGTCAATCTCTGTAAGCACACCAAAACCCGCCTGCTGCAAAGCAGCCGTCACGTGTTCGATGGCCTGATCAAAATCCATATCCAGTGTCTTGCTAAAGGTATACGCCATATTTTTCACCCGATGAATAAAAGTAGTTAAGACTGGAGCGCATTGTAAAAGAACAGGTCGTGTAAATCTTAAAACAACAGATTTTATATTTGATTAACTGTCTTCTGGCCAATGAATATAAGCATAGAACCGCTAAGGCAGCTTAACCTTTCCAGGCATGCCTGTGATGCCAATCACAGGCATTTCTTATGCGTCAGGTTTCAGAAGGCTGGAGCTCCGGGGAAAGGCCCTGCTCCTCTTCTTCATGTTCCTGTTGCTGCAGCGACCAGAGTCTTGCATACAAACCATCCTGCCTGAGTAACTCTTTATGTGTACCGCGTTCTTCTATGCGTCCTTCACGCATTACCAGGATGGTATCGGCATCCACGACCGTGGAAAGACGATGTGCGATAACCAGCGAGGTTCTTTTTTGCGAAACCTTCGCCATCGCATCCAGTATCTGGCGCTCTGAATGTGAGTCCAAGGAAGACGTAGCCTCGTCAAAGATCATGATGCCTGGATTTTTAAGAATAACGCGCGCTATGGCAACTCGTTGTTTCTCGCCGCCGGACAGCTTCAGCCCGCGTTCGCCAACGATCGTATCGTAGCCCTGTGGCAGAGACATGATGAATTCATGGATATCCGCCAGCCTGGCAGCTTCGTGAATCTCTTCATCACTCGCTTCGGGATTCGCATAGGCAAGGTTGTGATAAATGCTGGCATTAAACAGCACCGTATCCTGGGGTACGATGCCGATAGCCCTGCGAAGGCTATCCTGGGTAACCGCGCGAATATCCTGATTGCTAATAGTAATCCGGCCATCGGTAGCGTCGTAAAAACGGAATAACAAACGCACCAGTGTTGACTTGCCGGATCCTGAGGGCCCGACTACCGCAACCTTATGTCCCTGTGGTACCTCCAAGCTAACTCCGTGCAGTATCTGGCGATCGGCGTTATAGGCAAAGTCTACATTTTCGAAACGTATTGAAGGCTCAGAGGCATCCAGCGGCTGAGCATCTGCCTGGTCCTTTATCTCTTCATTCTGATCAAGCAGCTTAAAGATGCGATCCATATCCGCAAGGGCGTAACGTACGGCACGATAGACTATCCCCAGGAAATTCAGCGGCATGAATAACTGCAACATCATGGTATTGACCAGTACCAGGTCCCCAAGGGTCATGTTGCCATCGACCACACCCTGCGTGGCATAAATCATGATAAGGGTGACACCAACAGCAATAATCGCTCCCTGACCAAAATTCAGAAGCGACATTGAGCTCTGGCTTTTAACGGCCGCATATTCCCACTGACTCAGGGTATCGTCATAACGTTTCAGCTCGTACGATTCATTATTGAAATATCGCACGGTTTCATAGTTGATCAGGCCATCAATAGCCGTCGTATTGGCCTCAGAATCCAGTCGGTTCATCTCATGCCGAAAATGCATGCGCCAGTTTGTTACCGCCAGGGTGAAGCCAATATAGGCAAACACGGTAACGAAGGTCACGATGGTGAACTTGACCTCGTAGCGACTCAGCAGAATAAAGGCCACCAGGATGAATTCTGCCGCCGTAGGGATGATGTTGAACACCATGTAATTGAGGATGGAGCTGATGCTCTGCGTTCCACGCTCCAGGTCGCGGGAGATGCCACCGGTATTTCGCTCCAGGTGAAAACGCAGGGAAAGACGATAAAGATGCTCCAGCACCTGGTTAGATAACCTGCGCATGGCGTGGTAACGAACCTGGGCAAACAGGGCATCACGCAGCTCATTAAACATGGAAGCAAAAAGCCGCAGCAAGCCATAGACAAGCAATAGCGTTAGCGGCAGATATAGCACCCTGCCATCCGGATTATCCAGGGTATCGACAATTTCCTTGAGTACCAGTGGGACACCAACCAGTGCCAGCTTCGCTAATACCAGGCTCAGAAGCGCTGCCAGCACCCTGCCCCGGTACTGCCAGATATAGGGCAGCATGCGTTTCAGGTTGGCAAAATCCTGCCTGTCTCCCTCTGGGGGCTCAGTATGTCGTGTAAAAGAAACGGCCATGTAGTGAACTTCTTTGGAAATGAATCGACTATGAAAGCAAAGGGTACTTGCATAGCCCTCGGCAAGCGCATAAATTCAAGAAACTATAAAGCAATGACTTGATCATGAACAAACCCAACTTTTTCAGGGCAATTACTTTCCTGCTGGCCTGCACCTTTGTAACTGGTGCCGTTAGCGCAGAGAAACAGCCCGGACATCCCGTGCGCATCTATGAACTGAAGGAAATTGCCCTGGATCGCCAGTACCAGCTGATGGGCAGCGTCGAGGCAAAAACCCGCATTGATGTGATTAACCGTGTTTCGGGCCGTATCATGGAGCTTCCCTGGAACGAGGGTGACTCAGTAGAAAAAGATAAGTTGCTGGTTCGTATCGATGACCGGGAAATTACTGCCGAACACGACAAGGCCGAGGCAAACCTGAAACAGGCCAGGCTCGATCTGAACCGCCTGAAGAAACTTCAGCCCAGGAACCTTGCCTCTGAAGACGAGATATCACGGGCCAGCACCCTGATGGAACTGGCCAGGGCAGAAGAACGCGTACTCAGAACGCGACTCAATGACACTCGACTGCTGTCTCCCGTGGATGCGGTGGTGAGTGAGGTTGTTATTCGCCAGGGCTCATACGCCCCCGAGAATAGCAAGATACTCAGCCTGTTTGCTCCTGACTCTATCTACATTAAGGCCTACCTGCCGGAGTCACTGGTCAACGATGCACCCGCTTCCAATTGGGCCGTCCGTCTGCCCAGACTGGCCGCTACTACTGATCAGGCTGGCACTGTGCAACGTATCCATCCAGTATCCGAGCCTGCAACACGACAGGTAACGATTGAGCTGTCAGTCAGTGACAAAACGAAGCTCCTGCCCGGCATGCAGGCAAATATCGTGATGCAGACCATGCCGAGCTCTCGCCTGTGGCTTCCTCTTGTTGCCATTCAGGAAGATGAACGAGGCCGCTACGTATTCATCAATGATGCTGGAAAGGCTGCCCGCAAAGCGATAAGCACCGGAGAGATTCGCTCAGACCATATAGAGGTTATCGATGGGCTGGCCTCAGGCGACCAGGTCATCATTACCGGATTTAACGGTCTCAGCGAAGGCCGACCACTTAAAATTGATAACTAAGAATGACAACAATAGAAGCCGATAAGATATTTCTGCCCCGCAACGAGCTCGAGATTCAGTTACTTGCAGCCAAGGAGGGGAGTGTCTCGCCACGCAGCTTTATGACCTACCTGTTTGAGAGCGACGTCTATGTTTTGTCGACCAGCACACTGCTCGAGAAACCTGTTAATACGAGCTCTTTACTGTGTATCAGTGATGACAAACACCCCACCCGTCTGGCCATCTTCAGTTCCGCAGACCGCGCCGAAACCTGGACCTCAGTATTCCCGGATTACCGTTACATACTGCAGGTCGGTTTCAGTGCCATTCTTAAAGGCACAGACTCTGGTATCGGGATCATGCTGAACCCTGGGCAGAGTGCCGGCATGACCATACCCCCTGAAGGCATAATCGAACTCCGGCAGGCGTTTGACTGAACTTGACCAGGCAGCCAGAAAACCGTAGCGCCGGCATTGCCGCATTTTCGATCAGTCACCCTGTCGGGGTAACAATGATCGCTCTGGCCATCCTGGTACTGGGCGGTTTTTCATTCAAAAGCCTGGGCACAAACCTGCTCCCAGACATCATCTATCCTGAAATCAGTGTCCGTGTACTGGACCCCGGCGTGCCCGCCACCATCATGGAAGACCGGATTACGCGCCAGCTGGAAGAACAACTGGCCATTACTGAAGGGGCCATCGCCATACAGTCACAGACCAGCGAGGGTCGAAGCGCTGTAGACCTGACCTTCCCTTACGGCACCGACCTGGACGTGGCCCTGCGTGAGGCCAGCACACGCCTGGATCGTGCCAAACGTTTCCTGCCAGACACCATAGAACCACCCATCATTTTCAAACGTGATCCTTCACAGCTGCCCGTCCTTGAAATCGTGATCAGCTCAGAGCAGCTCTCGGCAGCGGATTTACGTGACTGGGTCGACTACCGTTTTTCTCGCTGGTTTCTGAATCTGCCAGGCGTTGCGGCAGCAGAGGTGGCCGGTGCGCCGGAACGGGAGATTCACGTCATACCTGATAGTTTCAAACTTTTTGGTTCAAGCCTGGACTTTGAAACTCTGAAGACTGCTATTACTGAGGCCAATGCCGATCAGCCGTCTGGAAGACTGACCACTGATAGCATCGAGCTGGGTGCGCAGTCCCAGGGCCGCTTTCGTAGCGTCGAGGAACTGGCCGACCTGCCCCTGCGAACAGAAAATGGCAGGACGATTCGCCTGAGTGATATTGCAGAGGTACTCGAGCGTCACAAAGATGACCGATTACTGGTAAGACTCAACGGCACCCGTGGAATCAAACTGTCGATTCAGAAACAACCTCAGGCCAATACCGTCGATGTAGTACGCCATGTACGGGACCGACTGGACTGGCTGGAAGAACAAAAACTGCTGCCCGATGACCTTCAGATTGAAATTGTTGGCGATCAGGCAATCTTCGTACGTAATTCATTACTCAGCGCCTCACAGGCAGCCATTAGTGGCGCCATACTGGCCATGCTGGTGGTTTATCTGTTTCTTGGTAACCTCAGGCGCACTCTGATCATAGGCAGCGTTATTCCGGTTGCAGTGCTGGTAACCTTCACCATCATGACCCTGTCCGACCTGACCCTGAATATCACAACACTGGGGGCACTGGCACTGGGGATAGGTCTGCTTGTCGACAACACTATCGTCATGCTGGAAAACATCACCAGGCATCAGCGGCTTACCCCTGACAACCCAGATGCAGCCACCGAGGCTGCGGCCGAGGTGCATGGCGCGATTATCGCCTCCACCAGCACCAACCTTGCTGCCGTACTCCCCTTCCTGTTCGTCGGCGGCCTGGTCGGGCTTTTATTCAGTGAACTCATCATCACCATTTCAGCCGCCATCCTGGCTTCTCTGGTGGTTGCTATCACGCTGGTGCCCGCCTATGCAGCCCGGGTAACCGAGCGTGGACCATCAGGTTATGTACTGCGAAAGCCCATGGAATGGCTACAGTCTGTTTATCTCCGAAACCTGGGCAGGTTACTTAAACGCCCAATGATCGTGCTTCTGGCCTTCATCCTAATGCTGATTCTGGGAATTTACCTGGTATCCCAGCAACGACAGGTGTTTCTGCCTGAGATCGATGAAGGCAGAGTCACGCTCAGTATCAGTAGCGATGCTGGCACACGCCTGGTCGACATGAATGCGGCAGTCCATAAGATTGAACAGCTACTGCAACAGGACCCCAGGGTTGAAAGCCTGTTTACCACGGTTGGCGGCTTTATCTTTGGCCGATCGGAATACCAGTCCAGCAACCGCAGCTCCATCAGCATCCAGTTAAACAAGAATGCCAGTGGCGACTACGGCACGAAACAATGGATCAAGGAAACACAAATACAACTCGAAGGGCTCAAACTGACAGGCTATAAGCTTCGCCTGCGTAACCAGGGTATTCGCGGTATTCGCGTCAACCGTGGCGACGATGACCTGAGCATACGTGTACAGGGAGACAGCCTCGAGAAGCTCAGTGATATTGGCCAGGAAATAGTAAGGCGGCTGGAAGGCATCGAGGGACTACGCAATATCAAGCACACATACGAAGACAGCCGCCTGGAACTGAATATACGCCTGGACAGGGAGCTTGCGGCGCGCATGAATATCGGTACAGACACCCTGGCCCTTGCCCTGCAGGTCGCCATGGATGGTGTCGTGGTCACTGAGTTCCTTAAAGGTGATCGAGATATGCCTGTCCGCTTACGCCTGCCACGTGGCACATTCACCAGTCCTGAACAGCTCGAACAGGTCTATATCGGACGCAGCAATGGCCGCCCGGTGATGCTGGGTGAACTGGCCAACATTAGCCTGGAGCCACAGCCACGCACCATTCAGCGCGACCAGCAACAACGTATCGTCGAGGTCAGCGCCACGGTAACGGCCGGTCAGGACCTTGGCGTCCTGTTTGAGCAGGTCAATGAAAGACTCGATGGGCTAGAATTGCCTGAGGCCTATGCGCTCTATGCCGGTGGTGCCGAAGAAAGCCTTAAAGAAGGCCGTAATACCGGTATCATGCTCAGCCTGCTTGCCCTGTTCCTCGTCTACGTAGTTATGGCCGTGCAGTACGAGTCCCTGCGCAATCCGATGATTATTCTGATCAGTGTACCTTTCAGCCTTGTGGGCGTTGCGATGGGCGTCATTACTACCGATATCCCGCTTTCCATGCCTGTATGGCTGGGCATCATCATGCTGGCTGGAATCGTGGTGAATAATGCGATTGTCCTGGTAGAACAGATCGAGATCCTCCGCGACCGTGGTCGTGACCGCGTTGAATCTATCATTACTGCGGCAGGACAACGCCTGCGCCCTATCCTTATGACCATGCTGACTACGGTCTTTGGCATGCTGCCGCTGGCCATCGGCTTTGGTGAAGGTGCCGAGTTACTCCAGCCACTGGCCATCGTAATTACCTGGGGGCTTTCTTTCTCCCTGCTGGTTTCCCTGGTCGTGGTGCCGGCTACATATCGGTTATTAGGCCGGGCATAGATATCAGGCACATACTTTTATCTTCTATTCGCCCGCCTGATACTCTTCATCACTGAAAGTTTTAGCAATCTCAATAAACTCTTCTTCGATAGTTTCCAGGGCATCTATAACATCAGGATCAAAGTGCCGCCCCCTGCCCTCGCGTAAAATCTCCATAGCCTTTTCATGTGTAAAGGCTGGTTTATATACCCGCTTAGAAATCAGTGCGTCGTAAACATCCGCAACAGCCATAAGCCTTCCTGAAACAGGAATATCATCCCCGCTTAAACCCGCAGGATAACCACTACCATCCCACTTCTCATGATGTGTTAACGATATTTCACGCGCCAGGTTTAAGAATGAATTACTACCCAGTGACTCCTCGGCAACCTTCAGGGCATCCGCCCCAACCTGGGCATGTGTTTTCATTATTAGAAACTCTTCTTCAGATAACTTTCCAGGCTTAAGTAGAATGTTATCGGGTATACCGACCTTACCGATATCATGCAAAGGAGCTGATTTGTACAGGAGATCTATCGTTTCTTCATCCAGGACATTAGAAAATCGTGGGTGACCAGATAACTGCTGAGCCAGTGCACGCACATAACGTTGGGTACGGAGGATATGCGCGCCTGTTTCATTGTCACGAGCTTCCGCCAATGAGGCCAGGGTAAGGATAGTGACATCCCTTGTCTGATTAAGCTCATTTGTTCGCTCCCGTATACGCCTGATCATCTCGTTGGTATGAAGTGCCATCACACCAAACTCATCATTGCTGCTCACGGGGACATGCGCTTCGTAATACCCTGATGTCACTCTTTCAAGCACCTGGTTTTCCTTACCGAGGAACATATTCAAATTACGGGTAAAGGAAAAAATGATATTGGTTGCCTCTGCCAGAACCACAACAAAGACAAAGCCGAACTCTTTAAGTATTGATAATTTTGCCTCTTTCAGGGGCACTGTATTTTCTACGCTAATCAGCCAGTCCAGATCCTTGATGACCAACAAAGCAAACACTGCAACAAGTAATAGAACAAAGGCCCCTGAGAAAAAGGCCATTTTTGACGTCAAGGGAAAGAACTGTTTACTAATCTCAAGTATCAGGCCTTCGTTTTCTACCCGATGAGCAACCTTTCGTTCACGCTCCAGAGCAAGATCGGTACTCGCAAACAGACCCATGGCTGTAATACCGACCAGTACCTTGAGACCACTTTCGAGGGGAAATTCATGAACGACCCAGTTGTAAGTGCTCAGCACCATCCCCGCAACAATAATAATACCTAGTTCCAGTACGAAGAGTCTCAAGGCCTGCTGTGATAATGGTAAAGGGTTAATCAGGCGAGGAATCAGTAGGCTACGTACGATAAAAGCGACAAGTAACAAGCTATTAATGGCGAGGAACACCTCAGCTGGATTCTGCCCCTCGATAAAGGGACAGACCTGAATCCCGTAGACCGGGATGATGATCATCATGGCCAGGTAATGCAGTATCGCGCGCAAGGAAACTGTTTCCTTCATACCCATTCATCCAATACGGAATTGTTATACCGTGTTTGAGTATAGGGGATGCTATTGGTTCTGTAACAACCCAAATAAATAAATGCCTACCCTTTCATTTATGTACGCGGCGCCCCGTCATTTTTGACTCCTACTGTACTGTCAGGCGTTCTCATTGATTGGAAACTGGATGTCCGCAACTATACCTGCCTGGATAAAAGCAAGTGAGTGGATATTAAAACTGGGCAGACTATCTGCCTTTTAGTTTCTGCGCTTTAGAAAGCGTGCTCTTGTAATACTTGCCTAAAGCTTTATCGCTGGACCTACGTTCGGCCAGAGAGGCCGAGTTATATGCTTCTTCCCGTAATAACTTGAGATAGTTGTCCAGACGCCTCTGATCTAAATCACCTCCGGCAATGGCTTTTTGAACCGCGCAACCGGGCTCTGTCTGGTGCCTGCAGTCACTGAACTTACATTGTTCCGCGAACGCTTCAATATCTGAAAATGTTGTCGTAATGCCTTCCTTACAATCAGCAATTTGTATTTCACGCATGCCCGGGGTATCTAAAATCATTCCCCCAGAGCTTAATGGAACCAGCGAACGGCGTGTTGTGGTGTGACGACCTTTGTCATCATCTTCTCTTATACCTCCCGTGCTTTGTCGATTTTCGCCGAGCAATGTATTTATGAGTGTCGACTTTCCAACACCTGAAGAACCCAGGACCGCTACAGTAGTTCCTGCTTTGATCCAGGGAGATAGTTGATCGAGGCTGTCTCTATCTAAACAATTCACAGCCTCAACCATCAAAAAGGGATCCAGGGAATGTACTTGTTCGATGAAGGCCTGAGGCCTAACTGCCTGGTCACTTTTACTTAACACGACAACCGGTTCAGCACCCGACTCATTCACTAACGAAAGAAAGCGCTCTATCCTGTTCAGGCTAAAATCATCATTCATTGAAGAAACGATGAAGGCAGTGTCAACATTGGCAGAGATTAGCTGCCTTTTTAATTTGCTCCCTGCGGCTTTTCTTGAAAAAGTGGTCTTCCTATCGAGCATGCGCAACACATGATGCTGATCATCTAACAACAGCCAGTCACCAACCACCATTTCGGGCATGCCGGCTAATAAATGGATATTAAAAACACCATTTTCTGTGGCCACGGCAATTTCAGATTTATGCTGCTCAACGACTCTTGCAGGAATAGATTCATCCAAGTCATTTAAGGAAAGCTGTTGCTGGAAAAAGGATTGCCAGCCCAAATCGGTAAGTGAAGTGAGATTTGACATCTGTATTATCTTCTAGCCCCTTATCAGCACAAGAAAGTCTGCCCTGCCATCTGCTGCCAGTTATATCAGAACTCGAATTATAATATTGCTAACATCAGGATGGCGAAAAATGCCATGAGACAATCACTAATTCGAAAATGAAGTGATTGCGAAATAATTAAAAAAGGCCCCTCAATGAGGAGCCTTTCCAAAATCCATACAATCAATCACTT
>CAZXNH010000037.1:0-13179 GCA_964641615.1 uncultured Ectothiorhodospiraceae bacterium
ATATAGCTCCTGGCGGACAGGGTATTGAGTTCCTCTCTGCTCGATCTGGCGGACGACTAGTTGAGCGTTTCGAAAACTTTGGTGATGCATTTAATGTACCGGCGCGGCGATTCGAAGCAGGAAAAAATAAGTCGTCTTTGTATAGCGTAGGCACTAGCCAGGTATTGACTGCAAACGACCACCTTGTCATTAGCAACCTGTCAACTGCAGACCTTATTAATGGTTCTACAATCGTGGGTCTGGCTAGCATTTCTCCAACGCAGGCTAATCCTGATAAGACAACGGATGGGCAGATAATGGGGTTGGCGAGTAATCATAACTTTCCCTATGACTCGCCTGGCAGGCATTATCAAATAGCGAACTACACACATGAGATAGGGCTCGTGAATGGCGCACTCCACTGGCACCGTACCGCGGCGATAGGAGACTATAATAATTCGCCTGACTGGAGTGGGGCTGATCCTTTGCTAATCGATGGTGTGGATGCAGTCCAGTTTACCTATAGCACCGGGGCATCAGGATCACGTGAAGTGGTAAGTATTGATCTGACGCTGCGTAATGGTACGGAAACCATCCGCCTGTTTCACCAGGTAAACATAAGGAACACGCCATGAAGACGCATCCGAGATCGCGTCAACGGGGTGTATCCATTATTGCCGCCGTATTCATTATTACTGGCCTGCTTGCGCTGGGTCTGCTGATTGCACGACTTATGATGATGAGTAGTACGACGACACTCAACGAATGGTATTCGGCCCAGGCCTATTATGCAGCAGAGTCCGGTATCGACTGCGCCGCCTATAATGCAGTCTATGGTGCAGATATTTGTGGCGGCGGCAGCAATGCCTGCGATGCGAGTAATTGTCCCGATGCGCAGTTTTTATATGCCACCACAGTTCTGAACTTTGGCACGGTTAGCCATTACCAGATCAACAGTACCGGTAGCGCCAATGGTTTATACGGGCCAGTACAACGCCAGATCATCACTGAATTTTTCCCCTAGATACTTTCATGATGGGTAAACACTCGGAGCATAAGCAGAAGGTAGCCACGACCTTTAATACCGTCTGTGATGCCTACGACTGTGAAGAGCTGCGTTTCTTTCATAGCAGTGCGCAGCGTATGCTGGACCTGCTATCGCTCACACCCGATGAACGCCTGATTGATGTAGCAGCAGGTACGGGGCACATCACTCTTGCTGCTGCCCAGCGCTTAAATGCAGGCGCTGTTCATTCAGTGGATCTGTCAGAGGGCATGCTGCAACAGGCAAGTGAAAAGGCGCGTGCTTTAGGCCTGAGTAATATCGAATTTCACTGTAGCGATCTTGAACATCTGGAAAAGCCGGATCAGGTTTTTGATGCCGCAAGCTGTGGTTTTGGCATTTTCTTTCTGCCTGATATGGAAAGTGGCCTACGTGTAATACATGGACAATTAAGGCCCGGTGGGCGTTTTATTATGTCGACCTTCATGGAAGGTATGCAGGAGCCTTTGACTGATCTTTTTCTTGATCGCATCCAGGCCTATGGTCTGGAACCACCGCCGCTCTCCTGGAAGCGGGTTGATACTGCGGATAAGGCATCAGCCTTATTAGGTACGACGGGTTTTAATAATATTGATACGCACGATGAGCAGCTGGGATATTACCTGCCTGATGCGCAGTCATGGTGGAGCGTATTGTGGAATAGTGGTTATCGAGGATTACTCATGCAGCTGGAAGAAGACGCACTTGAACGCTTTCGTGCAGAGCATCTGGAAGAAGTAGCAGACCAGGCCAGTGAACAGGGTCTATGGATGGATATCCGTGTCCTGTTTACCCAGGGCATAGCCTGAACCTACTTACATACCCAGTTCCTTAATCTTACGTGTCAGGGTATTTCTTCCCCAGCCAAGTAACTGTGCAGCTTCCTGGCGGCGGCCAGCAGTTTTATTCAGCGCTGCCTGAATCATGATGCGTTCAAAGTCGGGCACGGCTTC
Source organism: uncultured Ectothiorhodospiraceae bacterium (assembly GCA_964641615.1). Taxonomy (GTDB): domain Bacteria; phylum Pseudomonadota; class Gammaproteobacteria; order J044; family J044; genus JANTGN01. The sequence goes on from CAZXNH010000037.1 coordinate 1,975, forward strand.
ATCAAGAATATGTTCCTTGCCTAATGCGAGCTGCTGGTTGGCCCAGTGCTCAAGGGCTTGCTGCCAGCTACCATAAGCACCATCCTCGCTACTCGCTTCAACCTCGCGTAATTCCTGTGGCAGATCATCGATATGAATTTCTCGACCCGATGCCATAACGGTCAGCCAGCGGCAGATGTTTTCCAGCTGGCGTACGTTACCCGGCCAGTCCAGGGTGCTGAGGTATTCCTCAACTTCGGGACGGGGCGTCTTGGCCTCTACGGCAAGTTCGGATCCAGCGATATTAAGGAAGTGGCGCAGTAACAATGGGATATCTTCACGACGTTCACGCAGTGAAGGGATGTGAATACGAATGACATTCAGGCGATGGAACAGATCTTCTCGGAAGAGACCCTTACGGACACGTTCTTCAAGGTTCTGATGCGTAGCCGCGATGATGCGTACATCGACCTTGATCGGTGTATGACCACCAACTCGATAAAACTCACCATCAGCGAGTACACGTAGAAGACGTGTCTGAAGTTCCGAAGGCATGTCACCGATTTCATCCAGGAACAGGGTGCCACCGTCGGCCTGTTCAAATCGTCCCTTGCGTTGGGTTTGTGCACCCGTAAAGGCGCCTTTCTCGTGTCCAAAGAGTTCTGACTCAAGCAGGTCCTTGGGTATCGCTGCCGTGTTCAATGCAATAAAGGGCTCACCGGCACGCTGGCTGTGTTTGTGTAGCGCATGCGCCACCAGTTCCTTACCGGTGCCGGACTCGCCATTGATGAGTACCGTGATATTGGAGTGGCTCAAGCGACCAATAGCCCTGAACACCTCCTGCATGGAAGGGGCCTGGCCGATGATCTCAGGTACCTGTTCGGTGGTCTTCTGAGTCTTACCCTGTTTCTCATCCTTCAACTGGCAGGCGCGCTGTGTCAGCTCAACGGCCTCATCAACATCAAAAGGTTTGGGCAGGTATTCAAAGGCACCCTTCTGGTAGGCCGTAACCGCACTATCAAGATCTGAGTGTGCAGTCATGATGATGACCGGAATATCGGGGTAGTCGTTATGCACCTGCTTAAGCAGTTCAATACCATCGATGCCGGGCATGCGTATATCGCTGATCAGGGCATCGGGCTGCTGGTTCTGCAGGACCTCTAGAATGCCCGAGGCATTCTCAAAACTTGTGACCTCGATACCCGCCTTGGTAAGGGCCTTTTCCAGGACCCAGCGTATGGATTTGTCATCATCAATGACCCAAACCTGGTGTGATTGCGTACTCATGATTCATTCCTTTGTTCAGTAACAGGCAGATAAACCTTGAAAGCGGTCCTGCCAGGCTGAGATTCAAATTCGATAGTGCCTTCGTGCTGGCCAACCAGTGACTGGGCAATAGAGAGGCCCAGACCAGTGCCGGCCGCGTGACCCGTAACCATGGGGAAGAACAGGGTTTCCTTGAGTTCTTCCGGTATGCCGGGGCCGTTATCACTGATAGTTACCACCAGCACGAGTTTGTGTTTAGTTGCCCCGATCGTGAACTGGCGTTTAATGCGGGTCTTGAAATTAATGCCTGCATCATCGGTACCTTCCAGGGCGAGCAGGGCATTGCGTGCAATATTCAGAAATACCTGCACCAGCAGGTCACGATCTGCATAGATTTTAGGAAGGCTGGGATCATAACTGGTGCTCACGCCGACGCGATCGCCGGCTTCAACCATGATGAGTTGCCGGACATGTTCCAGCACCTCATGAATATTAATCATTTCCTTGGTAGGGACATTGCGCGGGCCGAGCAGCTTATCGACCAGGCTTTGCAGACGATCGGCTTCCTCGATAATGATCTGGGTGTATTCCTTGAGTTCCTCGGTATCAAGCTCCTTGTCCAGTAACTGCGCCGCGCCGCGCAGTCCGCCCAGGGGGTTCTTGATTTCGTGGGCCATGCCGCGGATCAACTGGCGCGTGGCATGGTGTTGTGTCAGGTGGTTCTCATCGCGCAGCAGGCGTGCGCGCCGGTCGATGCAGGAGATCTCCAGCATGAGCTGTTCCTGCTGATATGAAGTAGAGATTGGGGTGACTGTCATGTCGGCCAGGCTTTCTTCCTGGCGCGCCGCAAAGATCAGTTCCTGTTCCCGGGCGGTATAGGGATGGCGATCATCCAGGGCCTTTTGTACCTTTTCGATAAATTCATCCGGACCGGGAATAAACTGCTGCAGTGGATTCCCCAGGCACTGGCGCAGGCTATAGCCCAGCAGCATTTCGGCGGCCGGGTTCATGTACAGGATGCGTAGCCGGTTATCCAGCAACAGCACCGACGTACACATATTGTCGAAAAGGACCTGTGTGGTCGTTGTAGGAACATTCATAGCTATATTGGTTCTTGCAAGATCTGTACCCGCACCAGGATGGAACAGACGGATGCCCCTGAAGCGTTAACAGGGCGTTAAATAAGGTCTTCAGGCTGAGTCAGAAAGTCAGGCTGAAAATCCTAAAGAGGATCATAGGAGATTATGCACCAAAATGGTGCTTAGGGAGAAAATAATAAGGCGTTTGCCCTGCTGTTGCCGGAGCGCTTATTAGCCGCCAGCGAAGCGGAGCATATGGAAGGTGCTGGATGCGCTGGACTCCAGAACCTTGCCAGTCTCGTCAATCACCTGCACCTGCAGGGTGTGGGTGCCACGATCCACATTGGTAAGAACAATCGTGGTTTTCTGGCTGGTCATGACAGGATTACCATCCATGAGCAGCTGAAACTTGTGTCCAGCTTCTAAATTCAGAGCGGGATCAGAACTGATCTGTATCGCGATGTTGCCTGGGTTGTTGCGAACCGGTTCATCATCGGCAGGTGAAGCAATGGCCACCTTATATTTAGGCCTGGCAGCTTCTTCAGCAGCCTTTTTCTCAGCTTCTTCAGTACTTGTGGATTTGAAGGTCGGTGTCGGTGGTGGAGTAAAGGTCTGGGGACTCTGTACCCTGACAGGTGTAGCCTCTACACCATTGGGTGGCTTGTCACCAAAAACGACGCGACCGGATTCATCGGTCCATTTGTAGATATTGGCGGCACTGGCCAGGCCAGTGGCGAGTAACAAGCTGAAAAGTATTATTTTTCTCATTTCTGAAGCATAGACGAAGGTTTTCTGCCCCGCAATAAGAAACGCCCCGACTAGCGGGGCGTTTCTGTTCCAGCTAAGCGGAAATGCTTAGTTAGAGTAGTACAGGTCGAACTCAACAGGATGAGTAGACATGCGCAGACGGGTCACTTCTTCCATCTTCAGGGCAATGTAACCATCGATCATGTCGTCGGTGAATACACCACCGGCCTTGAGGAAGTCGCGGTCCTGGTCCAGAGCGTCCAGGGCCTGGTCCAGAGCATGACAAACCTGAGGGATCTGCTTCTCTTCTTCGGGAGGCAGATCGTACAGATCCTTATCCATGGCTTCACCAGGATGAATCTTGTTGGCAATACCATCCAGACCAGCCATCAGCAGGGCCGCGAAGGTCAGGTAGGGGTTACCAGAAGAGTCAGGGAAGCGAACCTCGATACGACGGCCCTTAGGATTGTTCACGTAAGGGATACGGATAGAGGCTGAACGGTTACGGGCAGAGTAGGCCAGCATAACAGGAGCTTCGAAGCCCGGAACCAGGCGCTTGTACGAGTTGGTAGAAGCGTTGGTGAAGGCGTTCAGTGCACGGGCGTGCTTGATAACACCACCGATGTAGTACAGGGCAGTTTCAGACAGGCCACCGTAGCCGTCACCAGCGAACAGGTTGTTACCGTCTTTGCCCAGAGACATGTGTACGTGCATGCCGCTACCATTGTCACCAACCAGAGGCTTAGGCATGAAGGTCGCAGTCTTGCCATAGTTGTGGGCAACGTTATGAATAACGTACTTCATGATCTGGTTGGCATCAGCACGCTTAACCAGGGTGTTAAATTTGGTACCGATTTCACACTGACCAGCAGTTGCCACCTCGTGGTGATGTACTTCGGTTTCAACGCCCATTTCTTCCATGACCTGGCACATAGCAGCACGCATGTCATGCAGTGAATCAACAGGAGGTACGGGGAAGTAACCGCCTTTAACAGAAGGACGGTGACCGATGTTGCCGTCTTCGAATACCTTTTCGGCATTCCATGAGGCTTCCTCAGAATCAACCTCGAAGAAGGCGCCAGAGATATCATCGCCCCAGCGTACGTCGTCGAATATGAAGAATTCAGGCTCAGGACCGAAGAATGCAACATCAGCGATGCCGGTAGACTGCATATAGTCTTCAGCGCGCTTGGCAACAGAACGTGGATCACGCTCATAGCCCTGCATGGTGGCAGGCTCGATGATGTCACAACGGATAATAACGGTAGGATCGGCGAAGAAAGGATCCAGGACAGCGGTAGTGGGATCTGGCATGAGGATCATGTCGGATTCGTTGATGCCCTTCCAGCCAGCGATAGAAGAACCATCGAACATCTGGCCGTCTTCGAAGAAGCTTTCGTCAACGGTATGGGCAGGAATAGTAACGTGCTGTTCCTTACCACGGGTATCGGTGAAACGAAGGTCAACGAACTTAACGTCGTTGTCCTTGATCATATTGAAAAAATCACTAGTGGACATGTATCACTCCTTAAAAGGTGTAACGTTTTCTATAAAAAAATATCGCGCCAATACTGCATTAATTATGCCAATAAAATAGTGGCATTATTTCTAATCAAATCAGAGGCTTAGGCAAAGCTACGACAGCGCATAAGCACCAATATGGTGCGATGCACCTCTATGCGCACCATATTGGTGCCTAGGTGTAGTAAACCCGGACCTTGCCAATAAAATCCAGTGTGCGACTGGCCTGTACCAGCTCAGTCCTTATTTCCTCATTCTGCGCCGAATTATCGAGGGCCTCAAGAGGCAAAAAGATCTCCAGTTCGATCTGTCCATTCAGGTAATGCAGATTGTATTTGCGTATCTGGTCCGCAGCAGCACAACCCTGCCAGGCTTCCTTTAGCTGGTCGTGGAAACGAGAGCGCAGTGGAAGATGGGCAGTGCTTGGTCCTTCCTCATCATCCTCGGGGTCGATATGCACCATCACGTCTGTAAGCTCGTCGAATTCACGGATCATCACGGCACGTACGGTCTCGGCAATCTGATGACCTTCGGAAACACTGATGCGGGGATTCACCTGGATATGGACATCTGCCAGGGCATGGCCACCCATGCGACGAGTGCGCAGCATGTGCAGGCTCTGTACCTCTTTCACTTCGAGTACTTTCTCGCGAATTTCCTCGACCATTTCCGGGGCAAGGCCGGTATCGATCAGTTCCTGCAAGGCCTGGTAGCCCAGGCCCCAGCCAATCTTGGCGACCATGCCGGCAACGATAATGGCGGCAATCGCATCCAGGTAGGCCAGGCCGGCCATAGTGCCCGCGACACCAACCAGCACGACTATTGAGGAAATCGCGTCAGTACGGCTGTGCCAGGCATTGGCACGCAGCATCTCGGAACGATGCTTCTTCGCGTAATGCATGGTGTAGTGGTAGATGGCTTCCTTGCTGACAATAGAAATTACAGAGATCCAGACCGCCAGCATGGTGGGCTGGAGTAACTCATCCGGGTTGAACAGTCGTGTTGCTGCATCCCAGCCGATGCCTACACCGACCGCGATCAGGGCAATGCCCAGCAATACCGTGGCGGCGGTTTCGATACGGCCGTGACCGTAGGGGTGTTCTTCATCGGCTTCTTCATGGGCGTGCTTGGCAGCAAAGATGACAATAAAGTCAGTGGCGAGATCAGAAAGAGAGTGTACGCCGTCCGCAATCAATGCCTGCGAATGGGCAGCCAGGCCGGCAGCAATCTTGGCTACGGCGAGACCAAAATCGAGAAAAGAACCCACGATGGTGACCATGAAGGTATCGCGATAGCGTGCCTTGGCCTTCTCGCTCGCGTTCTCAGGCGGCAGTCCATCCATTTGATGGTGGTGATGATCATGTCCCATAGGTGGCTATTATTCCTGATCCTGAGCAGAACAGCAGCTATTCAATAAAATTACTTGATATGCAAATGAGAATCATTATCATCTAGAAAGGTTGAGCAATATTGGAGTGGAGAATATGCCCTTTCTTATCGATGCCTGGTTAGAACGTAAAGACCCCATGTTAAGAGTGCTGGATAGAAAAACTGGAATGGTTCTCAGGCAATGGGACGCCCATGCAATCCAGCAATGGTGTGACAGCGGTGAAATATGTTTCGATGATCTGTTACGCGCCGAACCCTCAGAAATCAAAAAGCTGGTGAGTGATCTGTTTCTGTGCGGGTGTATTGAGGATATTTTTTCGATCAGGCAGACCTTTACTGGAGGATGCTCAGGATGCGGCAAATGTAAGTCAAAGATAGTTCAGTTTAAGCGTGGCTCCACCCGGCATTAGCGAGGGCATGTCTAGCGTTTCAGTTGATTGAGAAGCCTGGGCCTGAAGAATAGAGTCAGAAGTAAAGCAAGCAGGAACAGGCCCATGCTGCCCCCGCCACCTCCTCCGGATGATGGAGCGGCATCGTCATTGGTAATCGTTCCTGTAGCAGTATCCTGATCAATAGTAGCCGGTGCTGAAGGGTTGCTAAGGAAGATACTTAGAGTTTCATTAGCTTCGTAGACATCATCGCCATTAACGGTAATGGCAATGGTCCCGCTTGTTTCACCGGCCAGAATAATCAGGGAGCCTGATAGAGATAAGTAATCTGCGGGTGAAGTCGCCGAGCCGTCCTGGGTAAAGTAGTCAACAGACAGGTCACTACTGTAGGGGTGTGAAAGGCTGACCGGGAATAAGAGTGTAGAAGTCTGACCGGTATTGCCCTCAATGACGCTGGTATTGCTAATCGAAAAAGCCAGTGGGTCATCATTAACAATGGTTCCAGTCGCGTTGCCGGATGTAATGACCCCGTTAGAGGGACTGGAGATAGTCAATGTAAAAGTCTCATCGGGCTCGACAATGTCATCAGGAATAATCGGTACCTGAATAAGAGCCGAGGTATTGCCAGCTGGGATTGTCAGGACGCCATTCACCTGTTGAAAATCTGAGCCTGAAGTCGCTGAGTTTTCACTAGATGCAAAGTTGACATTGATAGCGGTTGAGGTTGCAGCACTCAGCTGTACAGTGAAAAGAATGCCAGTAGTGTCGCCGGTATCACCTTCTTCTGCCTGGGCATTAGTGATCGAAATATCAGGTGAGACTGCAGGTGGGTTTATCACTAAGGATGCCAGGTTATTAGGCATACTATGATCAGAAAGTGGACTGCTCAGGTTGAAAGATAATTCCTTTGCGGTTCCATCAGTTTCAGCATCAAGATCTAGTTGCACATTGTCAGACAAGGCCGGAAGGGTTCCCAGGTTGCAGCGGAGCAGGTTGGTAATCTGTTCACAGGAACCAGACGAGGGTGTGGCATTTGTAATTAATACACCTGCCGGAATAATGAGTTCGAATGCGGAGTTGGGTGCCGGATATATCGAATTGTTAATGGCCGTTATGGACAGGCTAGTAGGATTTGTACCTGGATTGACGTTTCCTGTTATCTGGGCTGATGTGAGCAGGTCGGTCGAGTCCAGGCTGGGATTATTGGTAACAATATTCCAGCCGATGTCATTCAGCAGGGCTGCATCCATAATGATGTAGGGATCATCGGTTAGAAAGGGTTCCATCAGGTCATCGGGCACCAGGTCTATGTCGAAATGTGAAACGGAAGATCCCTGTGCATAAGTGCCAGGTGCATACATCTGAACATGATCACCAAGCTTTCCAGCCGATAAAAAGCTGGAAGCAGAACGCACATTGCTGCCTGTCCAGTGCAGGTTGCCATCATCAATCATGGCAGCAACACGTTGCGCATTGGTCATGGATGGAAAGTCAGCAGGCGTTGTCCCATGACGCTCAAGGTTGAGACTATAGGTATCCATAAAGCCGAGGAAGAGTGATCCATCCGGCTGAACCAGGGAAAGAAAGCCAAGGCCATGAATAAGTTCATGCTTAACCGTGGGCAGAAATTCGATATCGTTACTGGAAGGCTCGTCAAAACCGTAATACCAGTGAATGTTGCCCAGCACGACATCGCCATCAATATCACTGTTGAATTCAGACTGAATTTCATCTTCAGCTGAAAGGTCAAAACCCCGAAGCGCATTGGCTAGAGCGCCGACATACCATGTGTTGGCCCGTGGTGCGTTTGGAAAATCCTTAAAGACTTCCAGTGGCGCGGCGCCACCCAGTGTTGCGCTGTTTGCTGAGCCGCCAAGGGCATTCATTTCTGCCCGAACAGTGATGGTGACGGGTGAGTTAATCATCTGATCAATAAGCAGGGCCGAATGGCGAAATAGGTTCAGTCGCGCCTGCCCAAGGGTGATTGCAGCATTACCGCCTGCAGGGGTAATCGGCGTGGGATCATTAAACCCTTCACCGGGTGCATCGTTGTTTTTAATCACGATCTCACCCATTACCGCCTGAGAGGCGAACAGGAAAGCTGCTGCAATAATGGCCAGTTGTCTCATTCGGGTTGTGACATCGTTTCCTCAATGACGATGCTGCCATCGGGTTGGATGGTTGCGCGGGATTCAACTTTAAACTGGTCACCGAGGGGTGCGCGATAACCACCCCCTTCAAGAGGAATCATTTCAACGGACTCAGGCTTCCTGACATCCATCGTGTTGATATTGGATTCCAGGTTCTGACGGCGTATTTCGTCTTCGGGTGGCGTTGTAAGTTCGCCGGTAACAGGGTCTTTGTATGCCCGGAGGCCACTGGCAGGAATTTGATCAGGGATAGCAGTGGCATCGCTCTGACTGGATGATGGTTGTTCCTGGCAAGCAGCCAGCAGGAGTGTCATGCAGCTAATCAGGGGTATGAGTAATCGCATTGTTCAGGCCTTACTGTGTAGTTACTACAGTATAAGACTTAAATGGGGCTCCGGGATTTGAACAGCTTCAAAATCATGTAGCTTGCAGCAACTAGCAGGCCAGAGGCAGCCCCCAGCCAGTGAGACTGGATCAGAACATCACCACCGCTGATTTCCCTGCTCAGGGGTAATGGACCAATGGTGACTTCCCAGCCCAGTTTGATCAGGAGCAGGGCAAGCAGGGGAATGGCCATAGTTCTTCTGCGCTCAAGGCCGAGAATGGCAGCGGCGCTCCAGAGTGCATGCAGGGCACCGGACAGTCCTCTGTACCACTGAACCTCAGGGTAAATGTAATAAAGCCCCAGGCTGATCAGTAGCATCGATATGCCCATCACCAGGATGGCATCTCTGTTGCCCAGCCAGTCCGCAATAATCAGCCACAGGATAATCAGGCCGAAAAGATTAAACAGGAAATGCATGGGGCTGACATGCACCCAGTGGCCAGTCAGTAAACGCCAGATTTCCCACTGTCCTATGCCGTAACGCTGGTACTGAAAATATTCTGACCAGCCCAGGGTGAATGTCAGAATGTTAAAGCCAACAAGAATAATCAGTAGGAGTGTCGCAAACCTGGGATGTGAAAGTCTTAACATGACGGTGTAGAAATCAGCTCTGCGGGCCAACTTCGATCATAATAATGATTTCACGGCCTTCTTCGCGTATATCTTTGACCATATGTCCATTAATGCGACACCAGGCGGGAATGTCATTTTTTACACCGGGATCAGTTGCCAGAACTTCCAGGGTCTCACCCTCCTGCATTTCAGCAATTTTGTCCTGGGTACGTATGACAGGCATGGGGCAGAGCAGGTTGCTGGTGTCGAGATGCTGGGTCATGTGAAAGTCCGCATATAAAGAGACGACAGATTAGCATTCCCGGCATTACAGCTCTATTGCCATAAGGCATAAAAAAGCCCGTCCACAGGGACGGGCTATCGGCTGTACTTAACCTGCGTACTTATCGGGCGGGAGCCTGAGGCGCACTGTCGTTTGCAGCGGCAGATTCAACGTTCTCAATAATGACGATCTCGGTCATCCCATCACCCAGGTCTTCGCTGATCACGGTAATGGTGTTGTCGGTATCAAGCGTATTTACAGCATTCAGGATGCCATCAATTTCAGCATCCGTACCTACGATGTCAGTCACTACCATGCGGTCCATGCTTGAGAAATCCATGGTCAGGTGGGGGCTGTCTGCTTCTTCAAGCTGAGTGTTGACCATTTCCCAGATTTCGTCCGAGACAATAGCTTCAGCGGGGTGATGGGCAAAAACAGAAGCCGAGAAAAGAGCGCTTGAGGCCAGGGCAGTGGCAGCAATAAAACGTTTCATAACAATCTCCATGTTACTTAATAATAATGAATCAATAACGCGAGAGAATGGTAACGACTGCGCACACAGGCCTGGTGTGACTATTTCCACATTCTTTGGGTGGATTAATGTAAATAGTGTGAGGAACTTAACAAAGCGGGCTCACATCCCTGATGAAGCCCGCAAACTAACTGTGATGAACACGAAAAGAACGGGAGTCACTGCTAACCAAACTGGGGATGCTCTTCTCGTAGAGTTAATCAAAGCGCTTTAATGCCTTAAAAAATGTGATCTGCTTGGCATTCACCCTGGTCCTGGAATAAAAGTGGTATGCAAAACTGATAAAACGCAATTTGAATATGAGTTGAAAATGAAAAACGCCCGATAAGGGCGCTTGAAAGAAGACAGTTTTGCGGATGTGTTAAACCCAGTAGTTCAGCAGCTCTTCCGAGCGTTCCCTGCGGTCGAGCAGGATGCGGCGGAATTCTTCCGGGTCCTTGGTATGGGTCAGTTCGCCTTCCATGGGGAAGTGCAGGTCAGACAGACGCGACAGCCAGAAACGCAGTGCGGCGGAGCGCAGCATCACCGGCCAGTCTTCATGTTCAACATCCGTCAGCGGGCGCTGTTCATTGTAGCCGCTGAGTAAAGCACTGACGCGCTCACTATCCAGGGTGCCGTCTCCATTACTACACCAGTCGTTGGCGGTAATCGCCAGGTCATAGAGCAGCACATCATTGCAGGCGTAATAGAAATCAATAATGCCGGACAGGCAGTCATCATCGAACAGGGTGTTATCGCAGAACAGGTCGGCATGAATAATGCCACGCGGCAGCTTGTCATTGCGGTGAGAAAGCTGGAAGCGAATCTCGTCCTGCAACAAGGTAACTTCGTCTTCACTGAGATGCGGGATTACGGCATCAGCCGTCTGTTTCCACCATGATGGGCCACGCTCATTTTCACGGCTCTGGTCAAATGCATCAGCGGCCTTATGCA
>CAZXNH010000038.1:0-8069 GCA_964641615.1 uncultured Ectothiorhodospiraceae bacterium
GAGGGAGGGATTCGAACCCTCGATACGTTGCCGTATACACACTTTCCAGGCGTGCTCCTTCGACCGCTCGGACAACTCTCCTAAACTGCTTGTGATGACTGAATTGCTCAGCCCTTTCAGGCGTCACACGCCATGCGTGCTCGTTATTCGGTTGCTCTGCAACCTCACCCCTGCGGGGCCGCCTCACGTTGTTCGACGTTCTCTCGGCCAGGACCTCGAGTCGACGCTCGGACAACTCTCCTAAACTGGATTTTGACTATACATGCCAGTCAAAACAGGCGCGCAAGACTACATGAGATAAGGGTTTAAGTAAACCTCAGGGCCTAGTCCTTGCCCTTGTTTCCACCGTGCCAGTTACCGGCGTAGGGGCCCGGAAATGCGGCGACCTTATCACCCAGTTCGGTGATTTTTGCGGGACCTTCGCGGGAGACCTCGTCGATACGAATGACGGCATGCATGGGGATGAAACTGCGCTTAACCGATTCAAACTCATCTTTGAGCCGCTCCTCGGCCGGATCCACGACTATGCTGCTACGCTCACCAAATCGCATATCCTCGAGTACCACAAAGCCATACATATCGGCCTGGTAAACGTTGCCGCAGAAGACCTCGTACACTTCGCCCTGATTGATAAAGCTAACGCGGTATATGGATTCGGTATCTGACATTGGCTATTCCTACTATAATTGCCTCTTATTTTACTTGAGCACCAACCGATTCCCAACCGCGCATGGCTGACGACCCCCAATCACTGAGGCATCTTGGCACCCTCGTCTCTCCACCTTACCGGCTGCTATCTAATGAAGGCGAGATACCTGCCCGGCTGGAGTTTTCAGGATTGCTTGAAGGAATCGAAACCACCTGGGATGCATCGGTATGGCCTCTCGGCTCTTACCCGGAAGCGCTTCCCTGTGACAGACAGTCCCCACAGTTCATGCAGATAGGTGATACTCACAACGGCATTACCCCGATTACGATCGGGCTGAATATCAATGAGCTGGATGCGCGCGCCCTGCTCATGGCGCTAATCATGGTGCGCAAGTACAAAAAACTGCGTCGTGGACTGATCTGCTTTGGCCGCAACGTTGATGATGGTGATCAGGAAATCTGATCAAGACTGGCCTGATCCCTGGTCCAGTGCGAAAGATAACGCCCTGTCAGGTACCAGTGCAGCAGGTAAGCCTCCGACAGCAAACTCAAAATAGGGCCGGGCCAGTTACTTTCTTCCGCCGCAACAGGCTCCACTTTTAGATTCAGTCCACGCGCTATGATCTGGCTCCGAGCCAGGTGGTAACGATTTGTCACCAGCCCCACCCTTTTACTGCCTTCATTCTCGATCATGTCACGCGCATGCCGCAGATTCTCCAGGGTATGGCGGGAAGCTTCTTCAAGCAGAATGGCCTGTGCAGGAACGCCTCGTTGTTGCAGGTAATCACTACCAGCCCTCGCCTCGCTTACCCATGCAGGGTCTGTCTGGCCACCGAGCAGAATCAGGCGAACGCCCGAATTAGACTCCAGCAGGGCAGCAGCTCGATCGAGGCGCAATCGGTAATCCTGATCAACCTGCCCACAATTCAGGGTTTTTCCCAGCACCAGCACCTCATCAAACTGGCCATCAGTAGCTGCCCTGCGCCCTGAGCCAAACACATGGGCCAGCACCAGTAGGTAGGAGAGCCCTAGTGTTAATAAAATCAACAGCTTGGAGAAAAAAAGCATCCTGTAGCCCTGAATGCCCAGGGTTTTCAGGCGGCTTCTTTGAGTCGTCGTTATCATCGCTTTTAAATCAATAACTTGCGAAACACACTTAATGCGATTACATTCCACATAATAATACTTACATATGAGATGGCAGCTTTTGACTGACCACGCCCCTCTTCCCAGCCAGGCAGTACAGATATTCTCCGAAAACACAGAGGGAAGAGACTTTGCCGTCGGCGATATTCACGGCATGTTCAATAGCCTGGAACACCTGCTAAATGCCATAGACTTTGATACCTCGGTCGACCGCCTGTTTTCCGTAGGTGATCTGATTGACCGTGGTTCAGAATCTTACCGCGCCCTGGAGTTTATACGCGAGCCCTGGTTCCACTGCGTACAGGGCAACCACGAGCGACTCATGCTTGATGCCATTTATCATCCTGATGACATGGACAGCTGGCTGCACATAAATGGTGGCGGCTGGTGGTTAAATATCAATGACAGTATGAAGCAGGAATTTGCTGACACCTTTGTCGACATTCCGCTGGCCATCGAAATACAGATGTCGCATGCGAAGGTTGGGATTATCCACGCCGATATTGCCCATGGAGAGAACTGGAACGACTTCGTGGCCCAACTTGATTCAAACCCGAAGGCCGTTGCGCATGCCGTCTGGTCACGCAATCGAATCCGCATGACCGAGCTGACAGGCAAGCCCATTAATGTTGATGGCATTGACCTGATGATTGTGGGTCATACGCCCTTAAAAACTGCGGTCCAGGTAGGCAACGTGTATTACCTGGATACCGCAGCGGCCTACTCCTCCAGTTACGAGGATGCAAAACTCAGTATTCTGGAATTCTCTCCGGGACTGGAACTCACAGAGTTTCCAACCAGTGCGCTGGAAACCCTACGCCTGTAGGTAACTCAGGGCCTCTTCCACCACCTCGATACCGGCCCCTTCCCTGTAAGCCTTTTCACTTAAAGTACGGCGCCAGAGCTTTGCGCCCGGCCTGCCATGAAACATGCCCAGCATGTGCCGGGTGACGTATTTGAGTTGACCGCCATTGCGTATCAGCTCTTCTATATAGGGATACATCTGCTCAACAATCTCTCTTGCTGAGACTACCTCGTGATCATCACCGTAAAAACGACGGTCCACTTCAGACAAAAGCCAGGGATCATGGTAGACAGCACGCCCCAGCATCACGCCGTCAACATGTTCCAGCTGTTGCTCGGCCCTATCCAGGTCCTGCAACCCGCCATTGATGATGATTTCCAGGTCAGGAAACTCCTGCTTGAGCTGATAGACCAGGGCATATCTGAGCGGCGGGACCTCTCTATTTTCTTTTGGACTCAGACCCTTCAGCCAGGCCTTGCGGGCATGAACAATAAAAATCCTGCAACCGGCCTCTCGGTTGATGCGCACAAAGTGATGCAGATGTTCATAGTCTTCCTGCTCATCAATACCGATACGGGTCTTGATGGTGACAGGGATATCAACAACCTGACGCATGGCATCCACGCACTCGGCTACCGTTTCAGGCGTTGCCATGAGGCAGGCCCCGAAACTACCCTTGTGCACGCGTTCACTGGGGCAGCCAACGTTGATGTTTACCTCGTCATAACCATAGTCCTGACCAATGCGCGCACACTCGGCCATGTCTGCCGGCTCACTACCACCCAGCTGCAGTGCGACAGGATGTTCTACTTCATTGAAGGCCAGGTGTCTGTCCCTGTCACCATGAATAATGGCCCCGGTAGTGACCATCTCGGTATAGAGCCAGGCATGGCGTGAGATCAGCCGTAGGAAGTAGCGATCATGCCGGTCAGTCCAGTCCAGCATGGGCGCCACACAAAAACGGCGCGGCGAATGTGAAGACTCAGGCATAACGTGAGGACAGATAATCAAACAGCCCCAGCAGCCCCATGGCCTCGCCACCCTCCGGACGGCCGGGACGTTCACGCAGGTTCCAGGCCATCAGGTCATAATGCAGCCAGCCCTGCTCGTCTTCGATGAACTCCTGCAGGAACAGGGCCGCAGTAATTGCACCACCAAAAGGCCCGGTGGTCGAGTTCACGATATCGGCAATCTTGCTATCGATCATGTCTCGGTAATCGTCCACCAGCGGCAGCTGCCAGACACGGTCTTTCCAGGTCTCGCCACGATCCATGAGCTCATGTGCCAGCAACCGATCCCGGGTAAACAGGGCTGGCACCTCGGTACCCAGTGCAACGCGTGCGGCCCCGGTCAGCGTAGCAAAATCAATCAACAACTCGGGCTCATCTTCCTGGGCACGCGTCAGGGCATCACAAAGCACCAGGCGTCCCTCTGCATCGGTGTTATCAACCTCGATACTGATACCTTTGCGACTTTGCAGTACATCGCCAGGCCGGAAGGCATCACCCGAAATAGCGTTTTCTACCGCTGGGATCAGCACATGTAATCTGACAGGTAATTGCTGGCTCATAATCATGCGTGCCAGCCCCAGGGCATGGGCGGCACCCCCCATATCCTTCTTCATCAGGCGCATGGCGGTGGCTGGCTTAATGTCCAGACCACCAGAGTCGAAACAGACGCCCTTACCAACCAGCGAAATTCGTGGTGCACCTGCCTGGCCCCAGTTCAGTTCCAGTAATCGGGGCACATGCTGACTGGCACGACCTACGGCGTGGATAGCTGGATAGTTTTCTTCCAGCAGATCGTCATCAACTATTTCATTAAACTCTGCGCCAAACTGGTGAGCCAGTTCACGCGCAACAAAAGACAGGTCCTGCGGCATCATGTCCTGCGCAGGGGTATTGACGAGGTCACGCACCAGGAACACAGCATTGACCACAGACTCAATGCGCTCACGTAACGACGCATCTTCACAGATCAGGCGTGCCAGCTCCTGCTGCTTTGCCTCAGGTTTTTTATAACGATCAAAACTGTAACTACCCAGCCCCCAACCCAGGCTCAGCTGAAAAAGCTGCTCGGCTTCAAGGTCTGTATCAATACGATACCTACCCACAGGTAAAGCCTTAGGTAACATGCCCAGCGTCCAGGTATCCAGCGCTCCATAAAGGAACAGCACCCTGGAAGGTTGACCATCTTCTGCCGGGATTAAGGACCACTGACCTGCCTCGGCCTTAAAGCCGGAGTTGCTTAACCAGTTTTGACTGCGTTTGTTCTGGTCTTGTAGCCAGCTTTCATAATCATCTACCGCGACCAGGCTTAAGGGAATACCGGGCTGGACCGCATCGGAAGACTGTACTGAATAGTGGTTCATAGAAACGTTCTTAATGTTGGGGAATTAGAAGGGGAAAAGCATTGCC
Source organism: uncultured Ectothiorhodospiraceae bacterium (assembly GCA_964641615.1). Taxonomy (GTDB): domain Bacteria; phylum Pseudomonadota; class Gammaproteobacteria; order J044; family J044; genus JANTGN01. The sequence goes on from CAZXNH010000038.1 coordinate 5,017, forward strand.
GTGTTAGAATAATCCCTTTGCAGACATCGAACAAACGGCAATGTCCCTCGCCCTCTCTATCAGGAACCTGACCAAGGATTACAAGAACGGCTTTCGCGCACTCAGGGGCCTCAACCTTGAAGTCGAAGAAGGTGATTTCTTTGCCCTGCTCGGTCCAAATGGCGCCGGGAAATCTACCTGTATCGGCATAATTACCACTCTGGTAAGAAAGACTTCAGGTCATGTCGAAATCTTCGGGCATGACATCGACAAGGAACCCCAGGTTGCCAAGACCTTTATTGGCCTGGTGCCACAGGAATTCAACTTCAACGTCTTTGAGCCGGTCGTTGAGATTGTCGTCAATCAGGGCGGCTATTACGGTATCCCACGTGACGAGGCTTATAAACGCGCCGAAGAGTTATTGAAACAGCTACAACTCTGGGACAAGCGCCACGAGATGGCCCGCAACCTGTCCGGCGGCATGAAGCGCCGACTCATGATTGCCCGTGCCCTGATCCATCAGCCCAAATTACTCATACTTGATGAACCCACAGCCGGTGTCGATATCGAGGTCAGGCGCAGCATGTGGGTATTCCTGCGCGAGCTCAATCAACAGGGCACCACCATTATCCTGACCACACATTACCTGGAAGAAGCCGAACAGCTTTGCCGAAATGTCGGCATCATCGACAAGGGCGACCTGATCTCCAACACAACGGTGAGATCCCTGCTTGGCCAGGTAAACACCGAGACTTTCGTGCTGGATATCGAGTCTCCACTGACCGAGGTACCGAGGCTTTCAATCGGCAACACACGCCTGGTCGATGAACTGACCCTGGAGATTGATATTACCAAGGGGCAGATCAATCAGACCTTCGTAGAGCTGGAGAAACACGGCATTACCGTCTCCAGCCTTAGAAACAAGGCAAACCGTCTTGAAGAAATGTTTGTCGACCTGGTGAACAAGTCATGAAGCATCGCTCAGCACAAACCACCTTCATCGCCTTCTATACCCTGCTGATCAAGGAAGTTCTGCGTTTTGTGCGTATCTGGGTGCAGACTATCCTGCCGGCGATGATCACGACAGCCCTCTACTTCATTATTTTTGGTGAACTGATTGGCAGCCAGATCGGTGACATGGATGGCGTGCCCTACATCGACTACATCGTGCCCGGACTGATCCTGATGGCTATCATTACCAACTCCTATGGCAATGTGGTTTCATCCTTTTACCAGGCCAAGTATCACCACCACATTGAGGAAATACTGGTTTCGCCGACACCCAACTACGCCATCATTGCCGGCTATATGGCCGGTGGTATTGCCCGAGGCATGACGGTGGGTTTTGCCGTCTGGCTGATTTCCTTACTATTCACTTCGGTCAACATACATAGTATCTGGGTCATTCTCTCCATCGGCCTGCTGACCTCAGCCCTGTTTTCACTGGCCGGACTGATCAATGCCATCTTTGCAAAGTCCTTTGATGACATCACCATCATCCCTAACTTCGTGCTAACACCGCTCACCTATCTGGGTGGCGTGTTTTACAGCCTCACCCTGCTGCCGCCGATCTGGCAGAAACTCTCCCTGGCCAACCCAATCCTCTACATGATTAACGGGTTCCGCTATGGCTTCCTGGGTGTCAGCGATATCAGCCTCGGCGTATCCTTCGGACTGATAGGCCTGTTCATACTGAGCCTGTATCTTTTCTGCCTGTACCTGCTGCGTACAGGAACGGGACTGCGTCCCTAGACTATGGACGCCCTGGTTATAGGCGCTGGGCTGGCGGGCAGCGCGGTTGCGCGTAGCCTGGCAGAGCGTGGTATGCGCGTGACCGTCATCGAGAAACACCATGAGCCTGCCCAGGAAACATCGGGCAATCCTGCTGGTATTTTTATGCCGGTGCTGGAAGCAGCCAGCAGCCCACGCGAAGCCTTTTACCTGGACGCCCTGCATCTTCTGCTCAACAAGCTGGAAGCAGCAGGGGAATCTATTCAGCACCAACAAACGGGCATCCTGCATCTGCCTCGTGATGAGAAGATTGCCCAGCGATTTGAGCGTGTTCGGCATCGTGACGATCTTCCCCCCGGAACGGCACAATTTCTGAATGCTGATGAGGCCAGCCAGCTCATCAACATGAGCATTAGCCAGGATTGTCTCTATTACCCTTGCGGGGGCTGGCTCTCCCCTGTTTCCTTATGTCGCTTCAACCTGGATCACCCGGATATTCAGCTCCTTACCGGATTCGTGGTGTCACATCTTGAATCCAGGGAAAACCAGTGGCTGGCCATTAATACGGCTCAGGAAGTCATTGCTGCAGCGGAGATAGCTGTGATTGCTAGTGGACACCTTACCGGCCAGTTTGAACAATCCAGAAACCTGCCTCTGAAACAGGTCGCCGGTCAGATATCACGGATCCGAACCCCATCCGCACACGCACTCCAGAAGGTCATCTGCCATAAAGGTTATGTACTGCCACAGGCACCAGACGAACTTCTCATCGGTGCTACCTATACACGTGAGCGTTCTGGTTATTCACCGGAAAACAAAGAACATGAAGAAAACCTGAAGACGCTGAAACAATACCTTCCAGAACTGGGAAACAAGCTGGGCCCTGATGATGTGATTGATGGGCGTGTAGGTTATCGCTGCGTCGTGCCAGGCCGTATGCCGGTTGCCGGCTTACTCCCCACAGGCAACACACAGAACAGGCTGGTAATCAGTACAGCCCATGCCTCGCGCGGCATCTTATCGTCTGGCATCTGCGCAGAAATTATTGCTGATCAGCTTTGTGATCGTGGCTCTGGCTACGGAAGGCATGCTCCAGTGGTAAACCCCGCCAGGTTTCACAAACATACTAAATAAGAAAAATCTGTGATCTAGCACATAAGCAAGTTTTTAAAAGCACTCTGATATAATTACGTCCACAACTTAGAAAAACATAACATATATAATTTAAATATACAAATAAAAGATAATATACAAATAGAGAAAAAGTGGTTTTGTTATTAAAAGTCCAGAGCAAATTACGAAAAGCTTTGCACGGGTGGTTTTGGATTATCGGAAAATGGGGC
>CAZXNH010000038.1:8079-12302 GCA_964641615.1 uncultured Ectothiorhodospiraceae bacterium
TGGCTCTGGCTACGGAAGGCATGCTCCAGTGGTAAACCCCGCCAGGTTTCAAAAACACGGTCATTAATACCAGGCGTGTTGAAGCGCCTGGAAAATACCCAGATAATGCTGCATTACCACCCCATGCAGACAAACAGGCCAGATAAGTGCCCGAATTAAAAGATAAAAAAATCGCCATTATTGGCCTGGGCTATGTCGGCCTGCCGCTTGCCGTAGAGTTTGGCAAACAGTACGACACCATAGGCTTTGATATCGACGAAGATCGAGTCAGTGAGCTTCAGTCCGGTAGAGACAAGAGCCTGGAAATCCCGGACGAGGAACTGGCTGCCGTACCCCGGTTACGCTTTTCTATCCAGGTCGATGACCTGAAAGACTATTCGGTCTACATCATTACCGTCCCTACTCCCATCGATGAGTATAAACGCCCTGACCTGACACCCCTCATTCATTCCAGCGAAATGGTGGGTAGCGTATTACAGGCAGGCGATATCGTGATTTACGAGTCGACGGTTTATCCCGGAGCCACCGAAGAAGTCTGCGTACCTATCCTGGAGAAGTTCTCCAGGCTCACATATAACCAGGACTTCTTCATCGGTTACAGCCCTGAACGTATTAATCCAGGCGACAAGAAACGTCGCCTTACCAATATTCAGAAAGTCACATCAGGCTCTACCCCGGAAGCTGCCCGGATCGTCGATGATTTGTACCGCAGCATTGTCGCGGCAGGCACACATCTGACCAGCAGCATTCGCGTGGCTGAGGCTGCCAAGGTCATCGAGAACACCCAGCGCGATGTAAACATCGCCCTGATTAATGAACTTGCCCTGCTCTTTGAACAACTAGGTATTGATACGCTTGAGGTACTGGAGGCTGCAGGCACCAAGTGGAACTTCCTGCCGTTCCGACCCGGCCTGGTTGGCGGGCACTGTATAGGTGTCGATCCCTATTACCTGACCCACAAGGCCCAGGAGGTTGGTTACCACCCACAGATGATCCTGTCAGGTCGCAGACTTAACGATGGCATGGGCGCGCACGTGGCCGAACAGGTCATTAAACTGATGACCAAAAAGCGCATCCCGGTGCCTGATGCGAAAATCCTGGTTCTGGGCTTTACCTTCAAGGAAAATTGCCCGGATATACGTAACACGCGTGTGATTGATCTCATCGATGAGCTCGAAAGCTATCATGCCCATGTCGATGTGTATGATCCCTGGGTTGACAGTAAGGAGGCTCATGAAGAATACGGCATCGAACTTATTTCTGATCTGCAGCAAGATCAGTATGACGCCATCATTCTCGCAGTCGGACACAATCAATTTAAAGACATGAATACCAGTGGCATCCGCCAGCTGGGCAAATCGTTACACGTTCTTTATGACGTGAAAAGCATTCTGCCCAAGGCTGACGTTGACGGTCGCTTATAAGGAACGAAGTAAACATGAAAGTCCTGGTAACCGGCGCGGCCGGCTTTATTGGTTCAGCACTATCACTACGTCTACTGGAACGCGGTGATGAAGTCATTGGTATCGACAATCTGAATGAGTATTACGACGTTAACCTGAAGAAGGCACGCCTGGAACGTACGCGTGCCTACGATGGCTTTACCGAGGCACTTATCTCACTAGAAGATCGCGAGGCCATGGAAGCGGTCTTCGAAGAGCACAAGCCACAGCGCGTCGTCAACCTCGCGGCTCAGGCCGGGGTTCGTTATTCAATCATTAATCCTTACTCCTACGTCGAAAGCAATATTGTCGGTTTTCTTAATATCCTGGAAGGCTGTCGTCATCATGGCGTTGAACACCTGGTCTATGCTTCCAGCAGCTCTGTTTATGGCGCGAATACCAAACAGCCCTTCAGCGTCCATGACAATGTCGACCACCCGATCAGCCTGTATGCGGCCACGAAGAAATCGAATGAACTGATGGCGCACACTTATAGCCACCTGTTCAATATCCCAACCACAGGACTACGCTTCTTTACCGTATACGGCCCATGGAGTCGTCCTGACATGGCGATGATCAAGTTCACGCAGAAGATATTTGCCGGTGAACCTATCGATGTCTTCAACTATGGCAACCATGGTCGTGATTTCACCTACATCGATGACATTGTGGAAGGTGTGATCCGCACCCTGGATAAAGTGGCTACACCAAATCCGGACTGGAACAGTGATGCCCCGGACTCTGCGACCGCAGCTGCGCCGTGGCGTGTCTACAATATCGGCAACAACCGCAAGGTACAGCTCTTACGCTATATCGAGATACTGGAAGAATGCATCGGCAAGAAAGCCATCAAGAATATGCTACCCCTGCAGCCCGGTGACGTGCCTGATACCTATGCCGATGTGGATGACCTGATCCGTGATGTGGACTACTGTCCTGACACCCCTATCGAAGAAGGTATCGCCAACTTTGTTGAATGGTACCGTGAGTACTACAAGGTCTGACAGGCCTTATTTAATCAACTCGCCCTGCTCTCGCGTATGTTTATCCTTGTACATACGGTTATCGGCAATATTGATCAGGTCGTCGTAACGATCTGCATCGTATGGGAAGGTTGAAACGCCAACGCTTACTCCAATGTTCAGCTGGCGTGAGTCGAATTCTATTTTCAGTCCCTGAATAGCGCTCTTTAATACCGAGCCAAGATGTAGCGCCTGGGCACCATCGGTTTCAGGCGCCATGATCATAAACTCGTCACCGCCAAACCGGCCGCAGACATCGCTATCTCGCACAGATTCCCGCAACAGCCTCGCCACCTCGACCAGGACCATATCACCAGCAGCATGCCCCAGTTCATCATTAATCGGTTTGAACTTGTTCAGGTCAAACATCAGGAACGAAACATCCAGGCTATTGCGTCTTGCCACTTCCAGCTCAAACTCGGCGACGTTATCGAATTTACGGCGATTAAAAACCCCGGTTAAGGGATCTTCCTCGGAATCCTGAACAAGCTGCTGGTTGGCAATCTCCAGCCGGCTGATCATGTCATTGAAGTTTTCCGACAACTGGCGAATTTCTTCAAACCATTTCGACTCGGGCGGCAGCCGTCGCGTCAGGTCATGGCTTTCGCGAATTTCTTCCACATGCTCGGTCAGAGAACAAATAGGCCTGACCAGGAAACGCTGAATATTCCACATCACTACCAGGAACAGGAACAGCATTGTGCCGCCAAAGACATAGAACGCGGTATTAAGAGACTGCTCTATAGGTTTCTGCAGTCGTTCCAGCGGAATCTGGATATCGATAACCCCATTCACCTCACCAGGCGCGGTATTGGCGTGACAGCCCAGGCATTCATCCATCACGATGACGGGAAAGACATAACGCAGCGCCCCAGCCTCCTGGTGGGCATACTCTTCACCGGTTCTCAGGACCTGCTGGTAGACAGGGTTGTTTCTTTGTTCTTCCGAGGCGTCTGTCTCGCCGTAAAGCTGCGCCACCTTCTCTGATCGCACCATAATGATCTGACTATCGGGTAAGGAATTATCCAGCCGATCAACCACCTCCTGCATCTCTGCCCTGGTCCAGCCGCGGCGCATGACCGAATACAGGCTATCGAATATCAGTTGTGAGGTCTGATGCGCATCCTCGCGGGCAATGGTGCTGACTGCTGAAGACTTGAGGTATTCCGTTGAAAGATAAATTACTACACCTGACAGCAGTGCAAACAGGAGAAAAATAATCAGCAGCGCCCTCGGCGTCGAGGAACGAAACCATGTACGAGACTGTGAGAATGCCTTGCGCATATTGAGGATTATCAATGATCTATAGGCGGGTTCATAGTCTTAAGCACAACAGCGGAGTAAAAAATTGTAGTTAAGATCAGAATCTTACTGGCACTTTCGAGAAACCGAGTAAACGGACTTTTCCCCAGGCAGGCAGAATATAGCCCCGAGGAAAACAGCTTGTTCAGGCATATGTATGAAATTATGAGTGATTTTCAAAATACCCTTGCACGAATAAAGCAGAAATCCACATGATCCAGATCAAATATCCCTGTGTTAAGCAGGGCTTTCACTTGTTAAAATGAAGCTAAGAAATGGAGTCGTGGCTCAAGGATATAAAAAGCCGCATACCTGTAATAACTACTACTAGATACAGGAGTGACTGTGATGAAGACTAAACCTCTTTTACTCGCACTTGCTGTTGCCGGGCTTTCAAGCTTGATTGCCATATCAAGCGTACATGCGACCGTTACTAATCCAGACCATGCTGCCATAA
>CAZXNH010000039.1:0-10480 GCA_964641615.1 uncultured Ectothiorhodospiraceae bacterium
CAGTGGTGGGTGTAGCTCAGTTGGTAGAGCCCTGGATTGTGATTCCAGTCGTCGTGGGTTCGAGTCCCATCATCCACCCCATCTTTTTCTGACCACTCTCCTGAGTCGTCCTGTTCAGAAAAGGGCCGTTAGCTCAGTTGGTAGAGCAGTTGACTCTTAATCAATTGGTCGTAGGTTCGAATCCTACACGGCCCACCAATTTCAGGCCCGCATTTACTGCGGGCTTTTTTGTTTCTGTCATTCACTCATGCCTGATAAATAGCTACTCGCCTGATACTAAAGGCCAGCAAATTAAGGCGCGGCCTGCAATTCTGTGAATAAGTTCCTGATATGGTTATATTCTTATATGGTTTGTGGGGGTTTTATGTACTAAATTCATAGGATATTCTTCGGAAACTATAAGAATGAAAATACTAAAGGATGGAGCCATGACGATTCGAGCATCAAAGTTAGTTCTTACCGGGTTACTTCTGGTAATGGTGAACTCTCCTGTCATGGCGGAGATTGTCTCCTTGCAGATGCCTAATGGATTATGGGCCTCCGCTGAATATGTGGAAGGTGATGAAGACAAGCCAGTCGTGATGATTGTGCATGGCTTTCTGCAGACTCGAGATTTTTCCACCGTTTCTCGTCTTGGCAACTCCCTCAAAGAGGAAGGGTACTCGGTTTTAATGCCCACCTTGACACTGAATGTCGATCATCGGCAGCAAAGTGTGGCCTGTGAAGCCATTCATAGTCATACCATGCAAAACGACAGTCTGGAGTTGCAGGCCTGGCTGGAATGGGTTGCTCAGAAAAGTGATAAGCCTATATCCCTGGTAGGGCATAGCGCTGGTAGTACCAATATTATTGCTGCGCTTAACGGTGATAAAAATCCGCGCATCTCGGGCGTTATCCTGATTAGTCTTTTACATTTTGATGAGGACCCGCTGAGTCACAATACTGCAGAGGCCTATGAAAAGGCCCTGAAGCTTCAGGAGCAGGGTGTAACCGGTCTGGCAACTTACAGCCTGGCCTTTTGTGCAGAATATCCCAGTGAGCCCATGCCATTTATCTCATATCGTGAATGGGGTAAGAATAAAACCATCGAGGCACTTAATGCGCTGGCATACAAACCCAGCATTATCCTGGGTGGCAGTGACGGCAGAATCACGCCTGACTGGCTGGAGGCACTACGTTCAACAGAAGCAAACCTGATTGTAGTAGAGGATGCCGGACACTTTTTTGATGCTCAGACCGAGTTTGATCTTCTTGATAATGTTACCGGGCAGCTTGATCACTTCGGACTGTAATCATGGCCTTGAATAAGTCCTTAAATAAGTCCTTCAACAAACCCAGGAGCATCCGTTTTTATTCGGTACTGTATCTGGGTATTACGGTCCTCGTATTTGTTCTCGCTGCTGTCGTCAGTTTGTATTCCATCAATCGTGTTAACGAGAGCCTGGAAGAAGTAAAAAATCGAAATGCCAGGCAGGAAATTGCGCACACCATCGACACCATTATTGAAAAGCTGGATACGCAGATGGCCAGTGTGGCCGCCTGGGATGAGGTTCGTCAGCAGCTAAGGAACCCAGCGTACTATGCCTATGTAAAGGAGCATCGCCTGCTTGGCGGAAATCCTTACCTGGGCTCAGATTACCTGCTTGATATTGAGATCTATAACATTAATCGTGAAAGCCTGATCCAGAGCTCGGGTAATGGATTGCCAGGTACGGTGCCTGAAGACCCGAAGCAGTGGTCAGTTATCAGTCCGGAAGGGTATTTCACAAAATTCCTAACTATTACCCAGAAGAGCCTGGCTGACCAGCAAGGAAGAGTGGTTGGGTATCTAGGCGTCAGTACAGACTTGCTTTCCCAGCTGGAAAATGAGCGGATGAATTTCAGCGTGCAGGGTTCTATACGTCTTGATGATTTAAGCGGGCCTATATCAATTGAGCAGCTTGCGGACAATATCTTATTTCAGTTGCCTGAGAATCTAGATTATCAGTTCCTGCTGGACGTCGTTAAACGTACGCTCATGTTCGTGGTTCTCGGGGCCATGATCCTTTCCTTCGCATTTTATACATCGGCAATTCGCTTACTCGAACGCCCGCTCGATCAACTCCTCAAACATTTAAAGCTACTAAAGGATAGTGGTGATGAGGCAGTGATCATGGATGAATCACTCAATCTGTCTGAGCTTGAAGAGGTGCGTGTTGCCCTCAATGATTATCAGCACACACTGACAACCGCAAATCAGCAGTTATGGGAGAAGTCTTATCACGATGTGCTAACCGGTTGCTTAAACCGGCGGGCTTTTGAGGAAGACATGAAGAGCCTACAAAGAACGGTGCCTGGCAGTCGCTCTTATGTATCCCAGCTTTTATTTGACTGTAATCATTTCAAAGCGATCAACGATACCTATGGGCACGAGGTTGGCGATTTCGTGCTGAAGTCTATCGGTGCGGAAATTCGGAGTGTTTTGCGGGCAGGGGACAAGCTTTATCGAATCGGTGGTGATGAGTTTGTTCTGATTATGCTGCATGCGGATGCCACTGCAGCGGATAATCTGGCCAGACGATGTCTTGAGAAAATCAGCAGGCTGGATTTTATTGGCCACAAAATTCGCGAACCTGTTCGTGTCAGCATAGGCGTGGCATCAACTCTGGCAGAAAGTGCTGAGGCACTGAGAACACTTCACCAGAAAGCTGATATTGCTATGTATCATGCGAAAAGGCCGGATAATGCAAATATTGTTCATTTTACTGACGAAATGAATGAGGATCTTGCATCTGTGTTATCCAGTCGGGTCATTAGTGCAGTGCATGATGCGATAACACTGAGCGACAATATCGTTATGCATTATCAGCCCATACTCGATTTCGCATCCGGTTCGGTGGAATATTTCGAAGCACTGGTGAGAATCAGGGATGAAAATGGGATTATTTCTCCGGCTGAAATTTTTCAGGTGGTTGATAATAGGGGGCTGGAAAGGGAGTTTGATCGCGCCGTACTACGAGCCATATTAAGAGATCTTGAATCAGGAAGTATTCCTCAAGGCATGGGATTGTCGATTAATCTGTCTGGCCCCTGCGTCATTGAAAAATCCCTGATTGAGTGGATGGAGCCTTTCGAGCCGTTTTTGCAGAAATATAAAATTCAGCTTGAAGTCACTGAAACCACGTTGATCAGACAGTTGCATACCGCCAGCAACTACCTTGATCAGCTCAGGACGAAGGGGTTCCTGGTAGCACTGGACGACTTTGGCAGCGGTTATTCCTCGATGCGTTATCTGGCGACTATGCCTGTAGATCTGGTGAAGTTTGATATCACCCTGATCAGAGATCTGAACGAGAGTTCCAGGCAGAGAAAGGTTATTGAAGGTCTCGCAGATGTCATTCTTAATGCAGGTTTTCCGCTGGTGGCCGAAGGAATCGAGTCTGAGCAGATGCTGGAACGCGTTCGTAGCCTCGGATTCACCTACGCTCAGGGCTATCTGATTGGCCGTCCTCAACCCGCTGCAGACCTGCTCAAGGACGTGGCGATCTAAAAAAATCCCTGTTCACGGCCACTTATTGTGTGGAAATGCTGACATAGGGGTAGCAACTTTCATATAATTGCCAGCTTCGCGCGAAAGTGGCGGAATTGGTAGACGCGCTGGATTTAGGTTCCAGTGGGGTAACCCGTGAGAGTTCGAGTCTCTCCTTTCGCACCATCTTTAAATTTAATGAATTACCTGAAGTCAGGGTAAGAGGTAGTACTTGATGCAAGTTTCTGTGGCACCCACCAGTGGTCTCGAAAGGAAAATGACCGTCCAGGTTCCTGCTGAGCGTATCGATCAGGAAGTAGAAAAACGTCTGAAATCAATGGCAGGACGCGTCAAAGTAGATGGTTTCCGTCCTGGCAAGGTGCCAATGAAGATCGTCAAGCAGCGTTATGCTGAGGGCGTATTCCATGAAGTCGCCAGTGAAGTGATGCAGTCCAGCTATTATGAGGCTGTTACTCAGGAAAAGCTGCGACCTGCCGGCGCGCCCACTATCGAGGCCCGCACCCTGGAGCCTGGTAAGCCCCTCGAATACGATGCAACTTTCGAAGTTTATCCTGAATTTGAGCCCGCTTCGGTTGATGGTATTGCCGTGAATAAGACCGTGGCAGAAGTAGCTGATGCTGATGTCGACAAGATGATCGAAACCCTTCGTAGTCAGCGTGTTGTCTGGGAAGTTGTAGATCGTGCCTCCCAGGACGGTGACCGCATTGTGATTGATTTTGATGGCTCGATCGACGGTGAGGCTATTGAAGGTGGCAAGTCTGAGCAGATGCCTGTTGAGCTGGGTAAGGGGCGACTGATCAAGAGTCTTGAAGAGCAGCTGGTAGGTTTAAAGGCAGATGACGAAAAGAGTTTAAAAGTCCAGTTCCCAGATGATTACCATGCGGACAAGCTTGCAGGTAAAGAGGCCACGTTTGACGTCAAAGTACATAAGGTTGAAGAGCCTGTGTTGCCCGAGGTCAATGATGAGCTGGCCAGGCAATTTGGTGTAGAAGAGGGTGGTGTAGAAGCCCTGCGCAGTGAAATCCGTTCCAATATGGAGCGTGAGCTTCGTCAGGCCATTCATAAGAACACCAAGACCCAGGTTATGGATGCCCTCCTTGAGATCAATGATGTAGATGTTCCTCAGGCGATGATCGAGGACGAAATCAAGGCCCTCAAAGCGCAGATGACTCAGTCTTTAGGTCAGCAGGCGCAGGGTGCAGAACTACCTGACTCTCTGTTTGAGGAAGAGGCCAAGCGCCGTGTGAAGCTGGGGCTGATTATTGGTGAAATCATTCGCCGAGAAGAGATGAAGCCTGAAGAAGAGCGTGTTACTACGGCGCTGGAAGAGCTCTCTGCTAATTATGATGATCCTCAGCAGGTGATTGATTACTATCGTGCTAATTCTCAGGCCATGCTCAATGTTGAGTCTCTGGTACTTGAAGACCAGCTTGTCGACTGGGTGCTTGAGAAGGCGAAAATTGAAGAAGTTAGTAAGGATTTCGATTCAGTCATGAATCCACAGCCACAGGCAGGTGAATAAACATGCATGACAAGATTCTGGATGGAGTAACGTCGCAGCAGCATTCTGCTGCAGGTGGCCTGGTGCCCATGGTTGTCGAACAGACATCTCGTGGTGAGCGTGCCTACGATATTTACTCGCGACTGTTAAAAGAGCGCGTGATCTTTGTTGTGGGTCCGATTGAAGATCATATGGCTAACCTGATTGTTGCCCAGTTGCTCTTCCTGGAGTCTGAAAATCCGGATAAAGATATCCATCTGTATATCAATTCACCCGGTGGGGTTGTGACTGCTGGTATGGCTATTTACGACACCATGCAATTCATCAAGCCTGATGTCAGTACCCTGTGTATTGGTCAGGCCGCCAGTATGGGTGCTCTCCTCCTGGCAGGTGGTGCGGCTGGAAAGCGTTACAGTCTGCCTCATTCCAGGGTCATGATTCACCAGCCTCTGGGTGGTTTCCAGGGCCAGGCCAGTGATATTGATATCCATGCCCGTGAAATTCTGAAACTGAAAGACCAGCTTAATGGCATTCTTGCCAAGCACACCGGTCAGCCTCTTGAGAAGATTGAGCAGGACACCGATCGCGATAACTTCCTTGGTGCTAAAGATGCTCAGGAATATGGTCTGGTTGACCAGGTCCTGCTGGATCGTGGTGTGGTTCCTACAGCTGAGCCCGCTGAATCTGACGATTAATTGATCCTGAGCCGGGTTTTCTGCCCATTTTTTGCTGTTTTGACTGGAAAGATGGCCAAAATGGGTTTAGAAATGGCAATAACCCCAAATATTTCGGCTTGAAACAGTTCCTAAAAAGAGGCACTGTGTTTCTCAGGATAATTCAGAGGTAACCTTGAATGAGTGACGATAACCACACCGATCAGGATGGCAATAAACTGCTGTACTGCTCCTTCTGTGGAAAAAGCCAGCATGAAGTCCGTAAGCTTATTGCAGGCCCATCCGTTTTTATTTGTGACGAGTGTGTAGAGCTCTGCAACGATATCATTCGGGAAGAAATGCAGGAACAGTCTCCGGTTTCTGGAGAGCAGCTTCCAAATCCTCATGAAATCAATAACATACTTGATGAGTATGTCATCGGGCAGAATAATGCCAAGAAAGTGTTGTCGGTAGCGGTCTACAACCATTACAAGCGTATGGGCGCAGGTGGTGGCAAGGATGAAGTTGAGCTTTCAAAAAGTAACATCCTCCTGGTAGGCCCCACGGGCTCTGGTAAGACTCTGCTGGCAGAAACACTGGCTCGTCTACTCAACGTACCGTTCACCATTGCTGATGCGACCACCCTGACTGAAGCAGGCTATGTCGGTGAAGACGTTGAAAATATCATCCAGAAACTACTTCAGAAATGTGATTACGATGTAGAAAAGGCCCAGACAGGCATTGTCTATATCGATGAGATCGACAAGATTTCACGTAAGTCAGACAATCCCTCGATTACTCGCGATGTGTCGGGTGAGGGCGTACAACAGGCCCTGCTCAAGCTCATTGAAGGCACCGTGGCCTCGGTTCCCCCTCAGGGTGGTCGCAAGCATCCTCAGCAGGAGTTCCTGCAGGTTGATACCAGCAATATCCTGTTTATCGTTGGTGGAGCCTTTGCCGGACTGGATAAGGTGATTCGCAATCGCAGCGAAAAAACCGGAATTGGCTTCTCAGCCCAGGTTAAGTCCCGTGATGACAAGCGTAGTGTCGGTGAAGTGCTCTCTACGGTAGAGCCTGAAGATCTGATTCAGTATGGCCTGATACCAGAGTTTGTCGGACGCCTGCCTGTTATTGCCACGCTTACTGAGCTGGATGAAGAGGCCCTGATTCGGATCCTGACCGAACCTAAGAATGCATTGACCAAGCAGTACCAGAAACTGTTTGATATGGAAGGTGTGGAACTTGAGTTTCGTGAAGACTCACTGTCTGCAGTGGCCAAGAAAGCCATGGAACGTAAGACGGGGGCGCGTGGCCTGAGGACCATACTCGAGCATGCGCTGCTTGATACCATGTATGACCTGCCATCGACGGATAACGTCAGCAAGGTTGTTATAGATGCCGAGGTTATCAAGGGAGAGGCTCAACCCTATTTGATCTATGAAAATTCGGACCTGCAGCAGGCAGCTGCTGATTAATATCTGACAAGGCGGCCTACTGGCCGCCTTTTTTCTGTCTTGAAATGGGGTGTAGAAGCCCCCATAAAGCAATAATCATTTCCTTGAACGATGCCTGAAACTAAGGCATCGCATACAGAGAGTAAATAATGGCTACAGCAGAAAACAAATCACGCGAAATCACGAAAGAACCCATGCAGGTCGTTCCCATGCTGCCGCTACGTGATGTCGTTGTATATCCCCACATGGTGATCCCCCTGTTCGTAGGCAGGGAAAAGTCGATCAAGGCCCTGGAAGCCGCGATGGCTGACAACAAACAGATTATGCTGGTAGCTCAGAAGAGCGCCGATGTTGACGATCCGGAGCCGGATGACATTAATCGCATTGGTACACTTTCTACTATTCTCCAGCTCCTGAAATTACCTGATGGCACTATCAAGGTTCTTGTCGAGGGTGGAGACAGGGCACGCATGCTCGAACTGCATGAGAGCGATGGTTACTATTCTGCCCAGATTTCTGTGATCCAGGATGACCATGGCCCGGATGAGCGCGAGGCCGACGTCTTAATGCGCTCAGTTTTGAATCTGTTTGATCAGTACGTAAAGCTAAACAAAAAAGTCCCCCCCGAAATTCTGACTTCACTGGCAGGTATCGATGAACCTACGCGTCTGGCAGATACTATTGCTGCGCATATGTCTCTGAAAATTGATGAGAAGCAAAATATTCTCGAAATCGATGATGTGCGTGAGCGCCTTGAATATCTGATGAGCCTGATTGAAGGCGAAATCGACATTCTCCAGATTGAAAAGCGCATCCGAGGCCGCGTTAAGCAGCAGATGGAAAAGAGTCAGCGCGAGTATTACCTCAACGAGCAAATGAAGGCGATCCAGAAGGAACTGGGAGAAATAGAGGATGTGCCCAATGAGGTTGAGGAACTCGAACGCAAGATTGAAGAGGCTGGTATGCCTAAGGAAGTCAGGCAGAAGGCTGATACTGAGCTGAATAAGCTTAAGATGATGTCACCCATGTCTGCCGAGGCCACCGTTGTACGTAACTATATCGACTGGTTGGTACAGGTCCCCTGGAAGAAGAAGAGTAAGGTCCGTAACGACCTGGGTCGTGCTCAGACAGTTCTTGATGAGGATCACTACGGACTGGAAAAGGTCAAAGAGCGCATACTCGAATATCTTGCAGTGCAACAGCGCGTGAAAAAGCTGAAGGGGCCTATCCTCTGTCTGGTAGGGCCTCCGGGTGTGGGTAAGACCTCACTGGGTCGTTCTATCGCTCGTGCAACCAACCGTAAGTTTACGCGTATGTCACTGGGTGGTGTACGAGATGAGGCCGAGATTCGCGGTCACAGGCGTACGTATATTGGTTCACTGCCGGGCAAAATTATCCAGAACCTGTCCAAGGTGGGTGTGCGTAATCCGTTGTTCCTGCTCGATGAAATAGACAAGATGGCCATGGACTTCCGTGGCGATCCGGCTTCGGCTCTGTTAGAGGTTCTGGATCCTGAGCAGAACAATAGTTTCGGTGACCATTACCTTGAGGTTGATTACGATCTGTCAGATGTCATGTTCGTTGCGACCTCCAATAGTATGAATATCCCGGGTCCTCTGCTAGATCGTATGGAAGTTATTCGTATCCCCGGTTATACCGAGGATGAGAAGACCAATATTGCGAAGAATTACCTGATTCCGAAGCAAATGAAGAGTAACGGTGTTCAAGATGATGAGCTGAGCATCAGTGATGCAGCTATCAGGGATATTGTGCGTCATTACACGCGTGAGGCTGGCGTGCGAAACCTCGAACGTGAAATCTCGAAGGTATGCCGCAAGGTTGTGAAGGATGAACTGCTGGCAAGCAAGAAGAAAAAGATCAGTGTGACCCCCAAGAATCTTGAGAAGTATCTGGGTGTGCATCGATTCCGCTATGGTCTGGCCGAAGAGCACGATCAGGTTGGACAGGTTACCGGCCTGGCCTGGACAGAGGTTGGTGGTGAGCTACTGACCATTGAGTCAGCCGTTGTTTCTGGTAAGGGCAAGACGGTGTTTACAGGCTCGCTGGGTGACGTTATGCGTGAATCGATTCAGGCAGCGATGACCGTTGTCAGGAGCAGGGCAGAAGTCCTTGGTATCGAGTCCGATTTCTATGAGAAAAAGGATATCCATATCCATGTTCCTGAGGGCGCAACGCCTAAAGATGGACCTAGCGCAGGTATCGGCATGTGTACGGCCCTGGTTTCAGCGCTAACGGATATTCCGGTCTGTGCAAATGTTGCCATGACAGGTGAAATTACCCTGCGTGGAGAGGTATTGCCTATCGGTGGTCTCAAGGAAAAACTACTGGCTGCACACCGCGGTGGTATTACCACAGTTGTGATCCCCAAAGACAACGAAAAAGATCTGGTTGAGATCCCCAAGAACATCAAGGATAAGCTGGAAATTCATCCTGTTCAGTGGATTGATGAGGTTCTGGAGATTGCGCTCCAGCACAAGCCAGAACGTGCCAAGTCTGGAAAGTCTGGAGGCGTGGCAGGCAAGAAATCCTCTTCAAAAAAGGGTTCTTCCGTACAGCATCACTAATTTAATACCGTAGATATCGAAGCCCGGTGTGACTTGATTCAAGTTATCCGGGCTTTTTTTTCGATATGTTCCTAGACGTGCATAGCAGGATAAATTCAGGTTCTTTATTAATTTTCAAATCATTAGCATTGCTTTTTAGAATGAATATCAGCGCAAAGCCTTGCAGGGCTTGAAAAGCAGGCCCTTGTCAAGATTGACAGTTGCCGTTCTTCGTATAAAATCTTGCGCTTGTGCCTGACTCCCGGTGCCTTCCAGCGCTACGTTTCTTCAGAGTTAAGGGACAGACAGGCAATAATTAATTCGCAGTAAATTCCGCTCAAAGGAGAATAAGCTTAATGAATAAGTCAGAGCTGATCGACGCAGTAGCCAATGCGGCTGACATGACCAAAGCAGACGCGACCAAGGCTGTTGATGCTTTTATCGGTGTTGTAACTAATGCACTGAAAGAAGATGACCAGGTGACCCTGGTTGGCTTCGGTACCTTCCTGGTTCGTCAGCGTGAAGCACGTAGCGGCCGCAATCCTCGCACTGGTGAAACCATCCAGATTAAAGCCTCAAAAGTTCCTAGCTTTAAGGCTGGTAAAGCGCTTAAGGATGCCGTAAACTAGCGCCCCTCTTGACACCGGGTGCTTAGCTCAGTTGGTAGAGCGTCGCCCTTACAAGGCGAATGTCGGGAGTTCAAGTCTCTCAGCACCCACCATTATGGAGCGGTAGTTCAGTTGGTTAGAATACCGGCCTGTCACGCCGGGGGTCGCGGG
>CAZXNH010000040.1:0-9937 GCA_964641615.1 uncultured Ectothiorhodospiraceae bacterium
GCCTGCTAACACTTGACCGATACCTGGGAATCGATATGGGTGGCACCCCGGACATGGAACTGAATCTGGAACAGATTGAAAGACTTCCATTTAATGATCGTGAATTTTCAGCCTGTGTTTGTTCTGATGTACTAGAACATCTGGATAATCTGCACTACATGTTTTCTGAACTTGTCCGCGTAACTGATCAGCACCTGCTGATCTCTCTGCCCAACAACTGGGCGAATGCCCGACGTCCCATCGAGCGCGGCAAGGGTGGTATCGCGCATTATGGCCTGCAGACTGAAAAGCCTGTAGACAGGCATAAATGGTTCTTTGGCTTTACTGATGCCCGTGTATTTCTCGAGGCAATGGCAGACAAGTATTCACTTGAACTTATTGAAATGGTTGCTAATGACAAACCACGCAACCCCTTGATACGCGCAATTCGTAAACTACGATATTCAGGAGAGCGATATCATAATCGATATGCACATACAGTCTGGGCAGTATTTCGGAGATAATAACAACTAATTTGTGGCAACTTTCCTGCCTTTTTATCAACAATAAGCAAGACAACCAATATTCTAATTAAACATTACTACTTAGATCATCACGTTTTGTTGCAATAACCCCAGACAATACACCTAATAACATCCAGAACGTAAGACTTACATCTTTTATAAAAAAATCATCCGTCATATTCTTGCTTAAAATACCAGCTAATAAGATAAGCCCAAGCGAACTTATAAAAACATCAACCTTCAAACTTTTGTAAAAATAAATGGCAATTGAGAAGAATAGCAATGTAATCACTAACACACCTGGAATTCCCAGCATAACGCCATAATCAAGAAAAATATTATGTGCATGAGTGAAATAACGTTTCTTCCCAGTATCGAATTCAGGATAGACCTCGCCAAAGTGCTCTCTACCAAACCCTAAGCCATAGTATGGATTCTCACTAATTATGTTAATTACTTTTGGCCACCTTTCAATTCTTGGATCACGTTCCGCAGAAACTAAAAAGTCCTCAGCTTTCCTCTCCTGGTTTACGTATTGAAGCACAAGCATACTTGACAGCAATAGCATTCCTAGCAAGATCAAAATAGTTAACTTTGTTTTTGCACTCAGAGCATACTGTTTAAAATAAAGACCCGCAGCCACAAATATCTGCACTAGCAACGCTAACCAGATTATTCTGACCTCAGATAAAACACCAACATATAAAAAGAAAATAACTGCTATCAACGCAACTAAAATATTCACTGAACTTATATTTTTAACAAGGAAATAAAATAAAATAGGCATAGCAACTATTAAATAATTACTCCAACCTCTAGCACCTATATGACTCTCCTCCAACCATTCACCATCAATTTGCACATGAATTAGCGCAATTATAGATATCGCCAAGAAACCTATCAGACTCGACAAAAACACCCACTCGATTTTCATACCTTTCCAGACAAGAATAAAACCCATATAGAACATCATGACCGTATAAATGGTTTCTGTCCTCAATGCTTTCAGAGTAACTGACAGGTCTACTGTATAAATTACAGATAACCACGCCACCACAAGCCATAAGATAATTGATGATTTAAATGGCACGAACTTATTTACGCCTTCCTTATAAAAGCTAATTAAGACATAACATAAACCTAATAAAAGCAGCACATTTCGTAATGCCGTTGTATGAGTAAAAGGCAAAATGAAAATCAACCCGAGGAACACTGAGCTTCCATAAATCTCGAATGCTGGAACTCTATTACCTGCTGTTATGAAATTTTTCATAAATTTTTAAGTTCTTTATATATGAATTTAAACAACCGACTGATATATGCACAAAACCTGGAAAGCCGTCTCTAAAACCAAGCCGTACAAAGTACATTTTAATAAATCGTACAAATGGGCTGAAAACAGTCCGGATAATAGAGGGCTTGTTACATCGGTTTGCTTGAACCTCTGCTTGCAACGACGTATAACGATTCTGCTTCGAAAGATAATTCTCGAGTGTATCTTCTGATTCATGCATCAGGTCACCTGCTAAACGACCGACCTGCCCATTACAAACAACATGTTCATGTACAAGGTCATTAGACCACCGAGCAAATTTTCTATTAAACAACCTCAGATTGTAATCTGGATAACCCTCTCCATGTCTGAGCCATCGGCCTAAAAACTTATTGCATCGCGGTGACTCATAAGCAACATATTCAGGATATGGAATCACACCCTGAATAGAGTTCGCAAGTTCATCAGACACCCACTCATCAGCATCCAGGCAATATACCCAGTCATGACTGGCCTGGTCGACGGCAAACTGCTTCTGCTTACCATAACCCAGCCATTCCTGATGAATGACTATGGCTCCATACTGCTCAGCAATTTCAATAGTTCGATCTGTACTACCTGAATCGACAACAACAATCTCAGCCGCGAAAGACACAGACTCAAGGCACTTTGGTAGTGCCTTTTCTTCATTCAGGGTAATAATGACTGCTGATACAGGTAGCTTCTCCTGATGACTCATGATTTCACTCCCTTACTGAGTATCATCTCTGCCTCAGTCCAGACCGTTTCAGGTGGAATTGTTTCGTAACAGGCCGGGATTACCGTGCTTGCGCCCTTATACCAGCAATCTCGTTTATGACATGGCGCGCAGGGGAAATCTGCTTTTAATATATGCTCTACCCCCATTTCTCTGGACACTTCAGGCCTTGTTGGCCCATACAGTGTTAACACTGGCAGGCCCATGGCAACAGCCAGATAACTCAAGCCTGTATCCAGCCCTATTACGAGTTCTGATCCAGCGATATGCCTCATCAACTGCAGAATTTCCTGTCTGGGTAACACAACGACATCATCAGCCCTGTCAGCTAAAAGATTTGCTCTGGCTATTTCCGCCAAGCTTCCACCCGAAATCAGAACTCGATACCCTGCATTATTCGCCAGCTTTGCCAGTTCTTGCCAGTACCGGTCAGGCCACTCCTTACTCTTCCAGGCTGTGCCATGCAAAAAGAAAACTGTCGGTTTACCATCAACCACCTTTAATGGTGACAATGGCTTAATTCCGTAGCCAGGAAATCCCGGCTCTTCTTTATATCCAAGCACCCTGGCAAACAACTGCCTGATTCTTTCAATTGCAGGCAGCCCCTTCTTTACTGCATACCGACGCTTATAAAAGATACTGGCCAGTGACTCACGTGCAGATGAAAAATTCAGGCCATGAACGGCCCTGCCAGCCTGTCGTGCAATCCAGGCACTTTTTAGCAAACTCTGGGCATCAATCACGTAATCATAATCGTGTAGTCGCAGCTGTTGTTTAAACGATTTCCATTCTTCAGACCTCAACATCTCGAAAGGCTTTTTGCGCAACCTTCGGAAACCAATCGGAATAACATTTTCTACAGCAGGATGAAGTGCCGCCAGGTCAGCAAAACCCTCTTCTACCACCCAGTCAAAAACCAGGTCGGGGCACAGGTGCTTCGCCTCGGTTAATGCCGGGTAGGTATGGATGATATCCCCCATCGAGGACATTTTAATGAGCAGGACACGCCTCATGCACTGACTCGCTTTATGGCATCCATAACCATATCTGGCCCGAGCTTTACCAGACAGTTGGTATGCCCCAGTGGACATTCACGTTTAAAGCAGGGGCTACAATCAAGTCCGAGATTAATTATCCTGGCTGAGCTTGTCATTGGTGGTGTAAAACCAGGGTCTGAAGAACCATAGATAGCGACTACATTCGAACCCGTAGCCGCTGCGACATGCATTAAACCGGAATCGTTAGAGACAGTTGTTTCGCAATAAGACAATAAATCGATCACCTCTCCCAGAGAGGTTTTCCCCGCGAGATCAAGAGCTTCTGACTGGCTACATATCTTAGCTGAAATCTCAGCATCCTTATCGCTACCCACCACGACGACCTGCTTACCCTGATCAATAAGTTTTTCTGCCACTACAGAAAAATACTCTGCGGGCCAGCGTTTCGCTGGTCCATATTCGGCTCCAGGGGCTAAAGCAACAACACCCTTCTCATTATCCAGACCGAATTTATTGAACAAGGCATTCTGATTTTCAGTTTCGATAGTTAATTCTGGATTTGGGCATTGAGGTGGAAGTGCTGCATCTACCTCAAGGCCGAGCGCCACAAACCTCTGAACCGTCTTTGTTAGTACTGATTTATCAAGATGTCTTCGATCATTTAAAAGACCATAGCGTTGCTCACCGGTATATCCAGTACGGCGTTTCGCATGTGACCAGAACGGTATCAGGGCAGACTTCAGGGAATTGGGCAGCACTATTGCCCAGTCATAGTTTTTCTGGCGCAGGGACTTACCCAGGCGATAGCGTGTGCCTAATTGCAAGGTGCCATGCCCTAAGGGCATATCAATAGCATTACTCACCTCGGGCATCCGCTCCAGAAGAGGACGAGACCAGGCAGGAGCGAGTACATCGATCTGCAATTCAGGAAAGCGTTTTTTAAGCACTATGAACAGGCTTTGCGCCATCACCATGTCACCAACCCAGGAAGGGCCAACAACAAGACACCGTTCAGGATGGAAGGTCATTGCGGAGCACACCTGTCAGGTACCGGGCCGGCTCATGTACCGGCCTGCATCAGGCACCCTTCAGGTGATACTCGGTACCACAATAAGGACAGACAATGGTGTTATCAGGGGCGTGCTCAATCTCGAGATAAACCTTGGGATGTGAGTTCCAGAGACTGCTGCCGGGTTGCGGGCAGTGCAGCGGCAAGTCAGCCGTTGTTAACTCAACGTGCTGCTGCGCGTTGGGTGTATTTAACTGTTGCTGATCAGAACTCATGACATAGCACTCCAGTGTTATACCAGGCTTAACCACTGATCATGGCCGGGCAGACGGCCATGTACAAGATCAAAATAGGCGGACTGCAATTTCTCTGTAACCGGACCACGAGAACCAGAACCTATAGCGCGGTTATCCAGCTCACGAATCGGAGTAACCTCAGCTGCTGATCCAGTAAAGAAGGCCTCATCAGCAATATAAACCTCATCACGAGTGATGCGTTTTACAACAACCTTGTAACCCAGCTCTTCTGCAAGACTGATCAGGGTGCGACGAGTAATACCATCCAGGGCGGATGTCAGGTCAGGCGTGTAAATCACACCATCACGCACGATAAAAATATTCTCGCCACTACCTTCGGCAACAAAACCTTCGGTATCCAGCAACAGGGCTTCATCGTAACCGTCGCGAATCGCTTCCTGCAGTGCCAGCATCGAATTGATGTAGTTACCGTTGGACTTTGATTTACACATGGTGATATTGACGTGATGACGCGTGAAGGAAGAGGTCTTGATACGAATCCCCTTCTCCATACCTTCTGCACCCAGGTAAGAACCCCAGTCCCAGGCAGCAACCATGCAATGCACCTGGAGGTTATCAGCGCGCAGACCCATACCTTCAGATCCATAGAAACACATGGGACGGATATAGGCGTTCTCAAGCTTGTTATCGCGAACGGCCTGGAGCTGAACCTGATTAAGCGTGTCGGCATCGTAAGGGATCTTCATGCCCAGGATATGACCAGAATCCAACAGTCGACGGGTATGGTCCTGTAGACGGAAGATCGCGGTACCTTTGTCGGTCTTATAGGCACGCACACCCTCGAACACACCCATGCCGTAATGCAGAGTATGAGTCAGGACATGTACCTTGGCCTCACGCCATTCAACCCACTCTCCATCCAGCCAGATAAGGCCATCGCGGTCAGCCATCGACATTGTTCAATCTCCCGTAATCTTATTCGGTTGCAAAAGGCTCGCCCTGCATCACCTCACGCCAGAGTTGCTGCACACCTTCTCGCTCTGCACTAAACATCTCCAGGTCCACTGCAGAGCCAGCCTCCTGAAGGCTTAGCTCATGCAATTTATCCCTGAATTCGCGATAGGTCTCGACCAGGAAACTACCCTGCTCGTAGGTCATTACCTCGGCTTCTATCAGTACGTTCAGGATACGGATATTGTCCGTAAACCGCGTCAGGCCGTGGAAATTATGGGCGTTTGCCAAAACGCTATATTGCACCATAAATTCGATGTCGGTGATACCTCCCGAGTCCTTTTTCAGGTCGAATTTGCCTGCTTCTTTACCCGCCTTTTCCTGCCACATCTTCTCACGCATCTCGCGCACCTCGATACGCAGCTGCTCAGTATCACGTACCTGGTGCAGAATCCTGTTACGAATAGCGGCAAAGGCATCACCAATACTGGCATTACCCACCACGGGGCGTGCCCGTATAAGGGACTGGTGCTCCCAGGTCCAGGCCTCTTCCTGCTGATACTTTTCAAATGCCTGGAGACTAGCCACGAGCAGACCAGAGTTGCCACTGGGGCGCAGACGCATATCCACCTCATATAGCTCACCAGACGAAGTTAACGCCGTCAGCATAGTAATCAGGCGCTGCACCACTCGTGAGAAAAACACCTGGTTATCCAGTGACCGTTCGCCATCAGTTGCCTGTTTTTCACCGGCACTGTCATGAATAAACACGATATCCAGATCTGACCCGTAACCCAGCTCAAATCCACCCATCTTTCCATAAGCGATCACCCCAAGCTGCGGGGAGTACTCTTCCCCATCTATGACACAGCGGGGCCGCCCATGCTTCTGGGTCATAACCGCCCAGACCCGCTCAACGGCCTGGTTCAGGATCACCTCTGCAATCCAGGTCAGGTGATCACTCACCTTCATTACAGGTAACAGATCGTAGACATCAGCGGCTGCCACACGAAAAACCTGGGCATGCTTGAAGTGGCGCAGGCGATTCATGACCTGCTCTATATCCTCAAGATCGATCGTGGCTATTTCTCGTGCCAGTTCCTGCTCCAGTTCTTTTCGATTGGGCAGATGCTGCAACGCACGCGGATCCACAAGCTCATCCAGCAGAATGGGGTGCCTGGTCACCTGCTCTGTGATCCAGCCACTGGCGGTAAACAGGCGGATCAACTGGGCCAGCACCTGCGGATGCTCACTGATCAGGGCCAGGTATACCGAACGACCGGCAATAGCCTGGATCAGCACCAGGAAACGGTTTAACAGAACATCCCGGGCGTCGGATCGCGACACCTCGGCAAGCAGCGTCGGCATCAGACGGTCCAGCCGCTTGCGTCCCTTATCTGACAGGACCCGCACCACACGACTATTGAGCAGATCATGCACCTGCTTCACGGACTCGCCTGGCACCTCATAGCCGTGTTCCGCAAACAGGGCCTCCGCCGCTTCGCCAGACAGGTCCCCATTCCATAAATGCTCAAACTGTTCTTCGCCGGTAGCTTCGCCCTGCTCATCCGTCTCCACAGAAAACACCTCAGCGAAGTGCCGTGCCACTGCAGCCCGATGACGATCCAGCTCTTTCTTAAACGCATCCCATTGCTCAAATCCCATGGAATATGCCAGTCGCAAACGTTGTTCGTCTGAGTCTGGAAGATCATGGGCCTGCTGATCGGCCCACATCTGGATATGATTTTCTGTTCGGCGCAGGAAACTGTAAGCCTTTTGCAGGCGCTCTTCAGCCGCCTGAGGAATAAGGTTCTTGTCGGCGATAAGCCTGAGTACCTCGCGTATACCCCTAACCTGTAACTCTGGGTCGCGTCCGCCACGCACCAGCTGGAAGGCCTGGCCTATAAACTCGACCTCACGAATCCCTCCCGGACCCAGCTTCACATTCTCAAGCTGCCCCTTGCTACGCGCCTGGCGATCAATCATCGCCTTCATATCACGCAGCTCTTCGAAGGCGCCGTAATCAAGATAACGCCGGTACACAAATGGCCGCAGCATATCGAACAACTCGGCCCCGGCCTGTTGGTCTCCCGCCACGACACGCGCCTTGATCAGGGCATAACGCTCCCACTCGCGGCCATGCGTGAGGTAATAGTTTTCCAGGGAATCAAAACTAACCGCCAATGGGCCACTGTCTCCAAACGGACGCAGGCGCATGTCCACCCGGTAGACAAAACCGTCGGCATTCACGTCGTTCAGGATCTTGATCAGTTGTTGACCCAGGCGAATAAAGAACTGCTGATTATCCAGGCAACGATCTCCATCCGTTTGGCCGGATTCGGGATACGCGAATATAAGATCAATATCGGATGAGAAGTTTAGCTCCTGACCACCCAGCTTGCCCATGCCGATAACGACCATCTGCTGGGCGTCGCCTTCTGCATTACGCGGCACCCCAAACTGATGGGTTAGCTGGGCATAGCACCATTCTAGTGTTTCGTTAATCAGAATCTCGGCCAGGTCACTGGTAGCCCGCAGGACTTCATCCAGTTCAGCTACACCTGTCAGGTCCCGCCAGGTTATCCGCATCGACTCCAGAACGCGCTGGTGTTTCAGCCGACGCATCAGGTCTTCCAGGTTTTGCGCTTCGGCAAATTCAGCCTGCACACGCTGCAACATCTGCTCTTTCGTGTGCTTTTCCTGAATATATCCTGCGGCCAGCAAGCGTTCGCCCAGCTCAGGACGTATAGTCATATTGCGCTGTACAAATTCACTACAGGACCACACCTGCAGCAAATCGGATATCAAGCTTTCAGGAACTGCGTCTATGAGTTGGAAGGCTTCCCAGGCATCGACCAGGGACGGATGTAACGGCTCTGGAATAGAACCGAGGCAGGTTTCAATTGATTGAGTCATCTCAGCAGACTACTGCTGATGTATTACCTGATCAACAGACACGGTTGACCCGAATCATAAAGGCCATTAATTAAATCCAGACAAATAAAAACGGGCTCCCGAAGGAGCCCGTCTTTGAAGTACTAAGTCTAAGACAGGCTTAGATTAGAACTTAACGACCATACCAACACCAACGGCGCTAGGATTATCGCCATTAGCTGCTACACCATTCCACAATGAACCGGTGTAATTATCGTCATCACGAGATGTATACAAGGCGTATACCGTGGTCTTCTTAGACAGGGCATAGTCGTAACCCAAAGCATAAACTGCTTTTACTTCGGTATTACCGCCAGTATCTTCTTCACCCTCTACGTACTGACCCTTGATGGTGTGAGGACCCGTGCTCCAGGAAGCACCCAGTACATAGTTGTTCCACTTGGTTTCAGCTACCAGATCAGAGGCTTCCTGTTTTTCACTGCTATATAGCGCATTGACCTTAAAGCCAGCCATTTTGAAGTTACCACCAATACGGTATCCATCAATGTTACCGTTGTTGTAACCACCAAAGTGCTTGGCTGTATGCGTATAGGCACCAGCGATCCAGAACATGTCGTTGCCCCAGTCCGCATTGATAGAGAATGCATCTGCAGCATTTTCATTATGCGTAGTACCCGCATCATCAATCGCGTCAGGGGTAACGTATGCCGCCATCAGGTTAAAGCCGCCCATAGTGGGCATCTTGTAAAGCAGGGTGTTATCGTTACGATCATCCAGACCACCGGCAAACTTATCAATGATCTGACGAGAGTCAGCCTTGGTGTCGCCAAACATATCAAGCTTACGTCCAGTGATTTTGTAGGGGGTGTCATGCTTACCTACAATCACCGCACCCAAACTACTGCTCGACAGGCCGATGTATGTGTTACGAAGACCATTCTGCAGTGCAATCGCACCCGTTCCACCTTGGTCCAGATCCATTTCAACCTGGTATAAAGCACTCAAACCATTACCCAGATCTTCAGAACCCTTGAAACCCAGGCGGCTATCGTTCGAATCAACGAAAAGGCCTGAATCAGAACCATCATCCTGAGATACGAAATCCAGGTGCAGCTTACCGTAAACGGTAGCATCAGCCATGACAGCTACAGGAGTAGCCACGGCGGCAGCAATTGCCAGTGAAATAATACTTTTTTTCATTTGCGTCATACCCTAATTGTATTTAGCAAAACGGGCTCCCTAAGGAGCCCGTCTTTGAAGTACTAAGTCTAAGACAGGCTTAGATTAGAACTTA
>CAZXNH010000041.1:0-9339 GCA_964641615.1 uncultured Ectothiorhodospiraceae bacterium
AGAAAACACCTTTGCCTTCGATCGTGTACACATGATTGACAAGTGGAGTGACCGTGGCGCACAGGCCGGCTTTGCCTGGGCCGAGGGCATGTACAAGGATATGTTCTATACCTAACAGCTGGTTATAGAGAAAAATTCCGCATGCTTATTCTGTAGGCATGGTCGTGCATATACTTTCCTGGGCTAATGCTAAAAGGCATCAAGCCCAGGGGTACCCAAAGATGATGGGCAGGTATCTCATGCGCCGTGCATTTACCTGGCCTGATCTTAAAGCGCGGAACGAAACCGTTTTCCCTGATAAGACACCTTTCCTCACTCGAAAAAAACCAGACTTTAGTACAGATTTAGAATGCTAGTTGGACAATTGGCAGGATTCTTGCTGCCTTTCTCTGATATTTCATACATAAACACATTGCCAACTAACTGATACAAAACGAACATGGATACCCAAGACCTGGACACACTATGGCTATTAATTAGCGCCATACTTGTCCTGCTTATGCAGGCAGGATTTCTGTGCCTGGAAAGTGGTGCAACGCGCAGTAAAAACGCCATTAACGTGGCCATGAAAAATTCAGCCGACTTTTTCATCACATTCTTTCTTTTCTGGGTCGTCGGCTATGGTCTGATGTTCGGCACCAGCTTTAATGGCTGGATAGGCAGTAATAACTTCCTTATCGACCTTGGCCAGGGTGCTGCCTGGGATGCGGCATTTTTCATTTTCCAGAGCATGTTCTGTGCAACCGCGGCCACAATTGTCTCTGGCGCCATTGCTGAACGCGTTCGATTCAACAGTTACCTGGTCATTACCGTCTTGATCGTGGCAGTGATCTATCCCGTGTCTGGTCACTGGGCCTGGGGTGGTATTCACTCAGGGGAACCTGGCTGGCTAGCTGCTGCTGGTTTTGTCGACTTTGCAGGCTCGACCGTTGTACACAGCGTAGGTGGCTGGGTAGCCCTGGCCGCCCTTCTCATCGTTGGCCCAAGAACTGGACGTTTCTCGGATGGGAAGATAAATATAATCCCGGGAAGCAATCCTACCCTGGCGCTCATGGGCGCATTGTTCTTCGTGGTTGGCTGGATAGGTTTTAATGGTGGCAGCACGTTAGAGTTAAATCACCTGGTACCAGGTATTATTGCTAACACCATACTGGCTGCTACAGCGGGCGCCATTACCGCATACGCGCTTTATAACCTTCAGCCAGACGCATATATTGATGATGTACTCATACCGGTTAATGGAGCCCTTGCCGGGCTCGTCGCTATCACCGCAAGTGTAAACGCCGTCTCCTCTTTTGAGGCATGCCTTATTGGTGGGCTTGGCGCCGCCATCATGCTGGCCATCGACCACTGGATGCTGCGCATGCGTATCGACGATGCTGTTGCCGCCGTACCAGTCCACCTTGGTGCTGGCATCTGGGGTACCCTCTGCGTAGCTTTCTTTGGTGACCCTGAAATTCTTGCTACAGGTCTTTCATTCAGCGAGCAACTCATAGCACAGATCACGGGCATCGTTGTCATCGGCCTCTGGTCTTTCCTGCTTGCACTCATCTTACTAACGACCATCAATCGCATTAAGCCTCTGCGTGTCACGCAAGAAGATGAACATATTGGTCTAAATGTTTCCGAACATGGCGCAAAAACAGACTTAATAGAACTTCTTTCTGCCATGCATGAGCAAACCTCATCTACTGATCTTTCTAAACGAGTACCCATTGAACCCTTCACCGAGGTTGGCCAGATTGCCGCGCAACATAACCGCGTCATGGACGCTCTGCAAAATGCAGTTGAACAGACCCAGGCCATCATTCGTGATATCCGGGACGGTATCCTGACATTCGGTCACGACGGCCTTATCACAAGTTTTAATCCAGGAGCCGAAAAAATATTTGGCTACTCAGCCGGCGCGATTATCGGCAGGCCTTTTATTGAGCTTTTACATCCAGATGAGCCTACCCTGGTCTTATGTAATAAACGTAACCAGATGTATCAGGCCTGTATCAACCTGAACAATAAGAGAAAGGCACTGGGCCAGAGGTCTGGTAAGGAAAAGTTTCACATGGAGATCACCATAAGCAAGGGTGACCTTACACATACTGAACAGTACACTGCCTCAATTCGTGATATTTCTGAACGACAAAAGATCGAAGACCAGCTTTACCAGGAAAAGGAAAAAGCACTTGTTACGCTAGAATCGATTGCCGATGGTGTAATTACTACCAACAAAGAAGGAATGGTCGAATATCTCAACACCGCTGCCGAACTGTTCACAGGGTGGTCTCTGAATGAAGCTGTTGGCCAACCCTTTAGCGAGGTCTACCAGGCGCATGATGAAACCTCAGGAGACATACTTACAAGAATCCTTGAACAGCCTCTTAACCTTAGCCAGCCCATACCTGACTCAGGCACCTACCATATATACTCGAAACAGGGGCAGCGTTTTGTTGTTCAACATACGGCCGCACCTATACGCGACCGAAATAGCCTGATTATTGGGGCAGTCATCGTTTTTCATGACGTAACAGTAGCAAGAGAGATGCAAAAGCAGCTTTCTCATCAGGCCACACATGACAGCCTTACTGGACTCATGAACAGGAGTGCCTTTGAAACCCAGACCGCTGAACTCATATCCCAGTCACTTCTGGAACGGGAAGAGCATGTTCTATGCTATCTGGACCTTGACCAGTTCAAACTCGTCAACGACACCTGCGGTCATATCGCAGGCGATGAGTTACTTCGTCAGGTTGCCCAGGTTATAAAGAATGAATTAAGGAGCGGCGATGCCATTGCACGGCTTGGCGGTGACGAGTTTGGCATTATTCTACATACCTGCCCAGTCACTCAGGGTTTAAAAATCTGCAACAACATTCGTGAGGCCATTAAAGACTTCCGCTTCCCCTGGGAGGACAAGCAGTTTTCGATCGGAGTTAGCATTGGTGTTGTTAAGATTGACTCAACTGTAGAGAATTTGTCTCAACTCCTAAGCTGGGCAGACACTGCCTGCTATGCCGCTAAAGATCTTGGTCGGAACCGCGTACATCTTTATGAGCCTGAAGACATCGAACTGGCCAAACGACAGGGACAGATGCAATGGGTATCTCGCATACGCCAGGCTCTGGACCTTGATCAATTCCGACTTTACTTCCAGACAATAGCACCAGTAAATAAAAAGAATGGAGCGGGCGGCCATTATGAAATATTCATCCGCATGCTTGATGAAAATGAAGGCATTATTCCTCCTGGCGCCTTTGTACCCGCAGCTGAACGCTACAACCTCATGCAGGAAATTGACCTATGGGTTGTCAAGAATGCCCTGGCATGGTTGGGCGACCACACCAAGCATGGCAAAAATCCTATCGGCATGTGCGCACTTAACCTTTCAGGCGCATCAATCGGCGACCCGGCATGCCTGACCGCTATAAAGGATTATTTTAAGCAATATGGAGTTTTACCAGAACTTATTTGCTTTGAGATTACAGAAACTGCCGCCATCGCCAACCTCAGATCGGCAACAAAATTTATTAAAGATCTAAAATCTATCGGCTGTAAATTTGCACTCGACGACTTTGGTAGCGGGCTATCATCATTTGGATATCTGAAGAACCTCAAGGTTGACTACCTCAAAATCGACGGAAGCTTTATCAAGGACATAGACAAGGACACAACTGATAAGGCTATGGTCCAGTCTATTAATAGCATTGGTCATGTCATGGGATTAAAGACCATAGCCGAATTTGTCGAAACAGAAGAAATACTCAACACCCTGAATGAGATCGGTGTGGACTATGCTCAGGGTTATCATATTGACCGTCCTCGTCCCCTGGAGCAGCTCGAAGGCGTGAAGTTCATGCCTCGGTAAGTTAAACACTCAAGGCTGCCCAGGCAAAGCCAGCCTGGGCCGAGGACATGCACAAGGATTTGTTCTATACCTGAGTGATCTAAAGACCTCAGGCTGCTGAGGCCTGGCTCAGGGCCTGGGCCTGTTCCTTCATCAGCTGCACGATACTGTAGACACCGACATGTCGGCTGGGAGAAAGGTGGTCGTAGAGATTTAGCCTTTCAAAAATCTCATCAAGGTCTACCGCCTGGATCTCTTCGTTGGTCCTGCCTGACATAAGATCAACCATTAACGCCAGCACACCTTTTATCGTCGTTGTATCACAGTCAGCATGAAAGTAGATCAACTTCTTATCATCATCGGGCTTACGGTAGGCCTCTACCCAGACCTGGCTGATACAACCCTTTACCTTGTTTGATTCAATACGAGACTCATTCGGCAATGCCGGCAGCTTTTCTCCCAGTTCAGACAGGTACTCATAACGCTGCTCCCAGTCGCCCAGCAACTCGAATGCTTCAACGTAATCATCAAGATTAGACATTCATCACCTCGTATCAGAATGTAATACTTTCACCGCAACCACACATGTCTTTGACATTGGGATTATTGAATTCAAACCCCTGGTTGAGGGCATTTTGTTTGACGTAGTCGAGCTCAAGCCCATTCAGATATTCCAGGTTATCCTGATGCACAATGACCTTAATGCCATTGCTGTCGAAAACGAGTTCACCGGCTTCAACCTCATCAGCATAGTCCACTTCATAGGCATATCCACTGCAGCCTGATTTTTTCATACCAAGCCGCAGCCCAATGCCACTGCCTCTTTGCTGCAACATCTTCTGTACATGCTCGGCGGCTTTCTCAGTTAGTCTCACACTCATTGTCTTACTCCTTATATCAATGGCTATAAAAGATTGAGCGCTAGTTTGGCTTCATCAGTCATTCGGTCCTGGGTCCAGGCAGGCTCCCAGACAACATTGACCTTGGCCTCATCAATCCCATCGACCGTGCAGATTGCCTGTTCGACCTCTCCAGGCAGGGTCTGCGCAACAGGACAACCCGGTGCAGTCAGGGTCATCTTTACATCCACCTTGTTGCCATTAATCAGGCGTATCTCGTAGATCAGGCCGAGATCATAGATATTGACCGGAATCTCGGGGTCCTGGACCGTCTTCATCGCATCGATAATTCGATTCACCTTTTCCTGTGTTTCGATAGCGGTATTGCCTGCAACTTCCGACATATCACTCTCCTGAAGCCACAGCATTCAAGGCAAGATTGAGACGATCCTGGGTCCTGCCCATCAGGTCATCACGCAATGCCTCAAGCTTTACCTGGTCGATTACCGATCCTGCAAAGCCCATGCTGAGCATGGCGCGGGCTCTCTTTTCCTCGATGCCCCTCGAGCGCAGGTAAAACACCTGCTCTTCCTCAATCTGGCCTACCGTGGTGCCATGACTGCACTTCACATCATCGGCATAGATTTCCAGCTGGGGCTTGGTGTCGACCTCGGCATTGCGCGTCAGCATAAGGTTGTTGTTCGACAGATGCGCCTCGGTTTTCTGCGCATCTTTGGCAACCAGAATCTTGCCGTCGAACACAGCCTTACCCTTACCATAAAGAAGACCTTTGTAGGTTTCTTCACTCTCGCAGTTAGGCTGCTTATGGGTGACATCCAGGTGAATGTCATTGACCTGCCCATCACCTGCCAGGTAAAGACCGATCAGGCTGGCGTTCGCATGCTCACCTGCAAAACGCAGATTGATATCGGTACGTGCCAGGCTGCCCCCCAGTGAGAACACACCTGACTCGTAACGCGCTTTCTCGTGGGGCACAACATGGATGCCGCCCATATGGAAGGACATAGTGCTTTCAAGCTGAACACGGTAATGCTGCAGACTGCCTTTTTCCTTAATCAGGATTTCGGTCTGATTGTTATTGAAGTACAACGCGCCATCGTTACCGACAAAACGTTCAACCAGCGTGGCACTGGCACCCTCTTCAAGAACAACGAGCCCCCTGGGCTGGGCCATGATTGAGTCCTGCCCCGAATCACTCAGATAAATGACTTCGATCGGCTTATCCAGGCTGACACCTGCTTCCAGGTGCAGGAACAGGCCATCACTGATCATGGCCTGGTTCAGCAATGCAAATAATTCGCCACTACTGTGCTGTATCGTACCAAGGTGCTCCCTGATCAGTTCTTCATCCGTGGTCATCGAGGCGCGCAGGCTACCAATACGTGAACCTTTTGGAAGACCCTTTATTTCGCAGTAACCTGGAACGCAGCGACCATTGATAAAGACCAGGCGATAGGCATCTAGTCCTGGGGTAAACCACTGGCGAACCGAATCTTCATCAGGCTTCTCGGTAACCTTGTGCGCAGGGATAAAGTCCTGCTTCATCAGGGCATCCGTTGATGTATAACGCCAACGCTCCTGCTTCCTGTTGGGCAGCTCCACAACAGCCAGATCACTGACAGCTTCTTCCCGGTGGGCCTTGAGCCACGCCAGGTTTTCTACGGGTAGATCACGCGTGCCGCTAGCAAGCAGGCGATTCATCCATGCGTTTTTTTCGTCGACTGCGCTCATGCTGCCTCCTCGCCGGTAATCCAGCCATAACCGCGTTCTTCCAGCTCCAGGGCCAGCGACTGGTCGCCGGAACGGATAATCTTGCCGTCTGCCAGTACATGGACGTAATCTGGCTTGATGTAATCCAGCAGACGCTGGTAATGGGTTACCACGATCATCGAGCGCTCGGGTGAACGCAGGGTATTCACACCCTCGGCAACAATGCGCAGCGCATCGATATCCAGGCCGGAATCGGTTTCATCAAGAATCGCCAGACTGGGTTCCAGCAGGGCCATTTGCAGGATCTCGTTACGCTTCTTTTCACCACCGGAGAAACCACTGTTTACGCTACGCTTGAGTAGCTTCTGTGGCAGCTGCACCATCTCGGCCTTTTCTTTGATTAACTTCATGAAGGCAACGGCATCGAGTTCTTCCTCGCCACGCGCCTTTCGAATCGCGTTATAGGACTCGCGCAGGAAGACCATGTTGTTCACGCCAGCCAGTTCAACCGGATACTGCATGGCCAGGAACACACCGGCATGGGCACGCTCCTCGGTTTCCAGTTCCAACAGATCCTGGCCCTGGTAGATGATGCTGCCCGCGGTCACCTCGTAACCATCACGCCCAGACAGCACATGGGATAGCGTGCTCTTACCGGAGCCATTCGGGCCCATGATGGCGTGCACCTCACCGGCATTCACATCCAGGCTCAGTCCTTTCAGGATTTCCTTACCATCCACAGATACGTGTAAATCTTTAATGCTTAACATGTGATCTCTCCTATTAACCGACTGCGCCTTCCAGGGTTACGTTGAGCAACTTCTGCGCTTCAACCGCAAACTCCATGGGCAATTCATTAAATACTTCCTTACAGAAACCATTGACGATCATCGAAACCGCATCCTCTTCTGACAGGCCGCGCTGCTTGCAGTAGAACAACTGGTCCTCACTGATCTTGGAGGTGGTTGCCTCGTGCTCGAGCTTTGCCGACGGGTTCCTGGATTCGATATAGGGATAGGTATGTGCACCGCAGGTATCACCGATCAGTAGCGAATCACACTGGGTATGATTACGTGCGTTTTCTGCACGGGGACTGATGCGCACCAGACCGCGGTAGGCATTCTGACCTTCGCCTGCCGAGATACCCTTGGAGACGATGGTGCTCTTCGTGTTCTTGCCGATGTGGATCATCTTGGTGCCGGTATCGGCCTGCTGTTTACCACGTGCCACGGCCACGGAATAAAACTCGCCAACCGAGTCATCGCCGCGCAGGATACAGCTGGGATATTTCCAGGTAATCGCCGAGCCGGTTTCGACCTGGGTCCATGAGATGCGTGAACGGTCACCGCGGCAGTCACCACGCTTGGTCACAAAGTTATAGATACCACCACGACCCTGCTCGTCTCCCGGATACCAGTTCTGTACCGTGGAATACTTAATCTGGGCATCTTCCATGGCAACGAGTTCGACCACCGCGGCATGCAGCTGATTTTCATCGCGCATGGGTGCGGTACAGCCTTCCAGGTAGCTAACGTAACTCTGGTCTTCGGCAATGATCAGCGTGCGTTCAAACTGGCCCGTGTTGCGTTCATTGATTCGGAAATAAGTAGACAGCTCCATGGGGCAACGCACACCCTTGGGGATATAAACAAAGGTGCCATCACTGAAGACTGCTGCGTTCAGGCAGGCAAAGAAGTTGTCCCGGTAGGGAACGACGCTGCCGAGGTACTGCCTGACTAGTTCAGGGTAATCCTGCAGGGCCTCGGAAATGGAACAGAAGATAACGCCGGCCTCGGCCAGGTTTTCCCTGAAGGTTGTGGCCACCGAGACACTGTCAAAGACTGCATCGACTGCAACACCGGCCAGCATCATCTGCTCTTCCAGAGGAATGCCCAGCTTGTCGTAGGTCTTCAGCAGCTCAGGATCGACCTCGTCCAGGCTCTTGGGCCCATCACCCTGGGACTTCGGCGCTGAATAATAAGACACCGCCTGGTAATCGATGGGTGGCTTCTCAAGATGTGCCCAGTCTGGCTCCTCGAGGGTTAGCCAGTGCCTGTAGGCCTCCAGACGCCACTCCAGCATCCACTCCGGTTCCTTCTTTTTGCCCGAAATGGTTCGAATGACATCTTCATTCAAACCCGGGGGCAGGGTGTCACTTTCTATTTCGGTGACAAAGCCATGTTCGTAACCACTATCAATGAGCTCATCAACTGGATTTTGTGCAGTAGCCATCAGCCTTCCTCTATATTCCTGAGTGTTTTACTAGGTTATAGAGCTTGTGCGGACGACATTCAACTCCGAGTTTGTAGGTTTATTTAACCTCTAGAACTGTGCGGTTTCATAGATTCACTGGGGAAATCGTGGCTCGGGGACCCAATTTCGTTAAGAGTTCCGCCTTTATGCGCTCGTCGCTCAGCTGGATAGAGCGCGCCTTTCGCAGGAAGTTTAGACTAGGCTTCTATATAATTTCTCGTAGCTTTCCGCCATTTCCTCAGCAGTAAAGAGTTCACGATACCGCTTACATGCACGTTGCCCCATTTCTGATGCCACATCAGGATGATCCCACAGGTAGTCCATGGCCTCGCGCAATGCAGTCGCATCGCTCGGGGGAACAACAAGACCAGTATCATCAGCAATATTGATATAAGTTGTTCCGGTACTAATTTCACTGGATATCATTGGTTTCCCGTACATAGCTCCCTCTAGCAGTGATACGCCAAATGCCTCGGATCGAAGATGAGATGGAAACACAACGCCATAACAAAGTGTGAGAAGAGCTACTTTATCTTCGTCTGGAAGACGACCTACAAAGTGAACATTTGTAACACCAAGGGTCTTTACCTGGCTCTTCAGTGAAACCTCTATGGGACCAGCACCAATGATGACAATGGGGTAATCTGTCTTTTGTGCAGCTTCTATAAGAATATGCAA
>CAZXNH010000042.1:0-3398 GCA_964641615.1 uncultured Ectothiorhodospiraceae bacterium
TGCTGACGATGCGTGGCCAGCCGCGTTCTTTAGCAAGCTGCAGGAAACGCATCGTGCCCCAGGGTGTTTCATTCGAAATGCCGATATGGCGTACGAGTCCACGATTTACAAAGTCATCCAGTACTTCAAGGGTTTCCTCGATGGAGGTGGCTTGCTCATCTTCATTATGTTGATAACCCAGTTCGCCGAAGAAATTGGTGCTGCGTGCAGGCCAGTGCACCTGGTAAAGGTCGATGACATCGGTTTGTAGTCTCGTCAGGCTTTCCTGCAGGGCCTGCTCCATGTGTTCACGTACCAGTTGCGGTCCGTTGCGCAGGTAGGGCAACCATTCAGCAGGGCCGGCAACCTTGGAGGCCAGGATAATCTTTTCACGCTTACCAGGATTCCTTTTGAGCCAGGTACCGATATAGGTTTCAGTCAGGCCCTGGGTCTCCTCTTTCGGGGGTACGGGATAGAGTTCGGCGGTATCGATAAAGTTGATGCCGCGATCCAGGGCCATGTCGAGCTGAGCGTGGGCTTCCTGCTCGGTGTTCTGTTCTCCATAGGTCATGGTGCCCAGGCAGATGCGACTGACCTCGATATCAGTATTTCCCAGCTTGCTGTATTTCATGGCTAGTTTCGCTTCTTATCAATTGAGTCTTAGGAATATTATGACCCATAGCATAGTCGATAGTTGAAGGGTGTAATTGATTACCATCATGTGTTCATGGCTTATTGCAGGCATAAAAAAACCCCGCCTGGGCGGGGTTTTTTCGTAAGCAATTATGCTTAGCGATCTGCAATCATCTGACGAATAATCGGGGTCAGGATGATCTCCATGGCGAAGCCCATCTTGCCGCCTGGAACAACCAGGGTGTTCGGGCGAGACATGAAAGAACCATTGATCATGTTCAGCAGGGTATTGAAGTCGGTATCGAACTTCTTGGGATCCTTGAAACGAATGATAACGAAGCTTTCATCAGGAGTCGGGATTTCACGCGCGATGAACGGGTTAGAGGTATCAACCGTTGGTACACGCTGGAAGTTGATGTCAGTCTGTGAGAACTGTGGAGTAATGTAGTTCACATAGTCAGGCATGCGACGCAGGATGGTATCTACGATAGCTTCAGCAGAATAGCCACGCTCGGCGTTGTCACGGTGAATCTTCTGAACCCATTCGAGGTTAACAACGGGTACAACACCAACACCCAGATCGACGTGCTGTGCGGCGTCAACCTTGTCGGTCTTAACCAGGCCATGCAGACCTTCATAGAACATTAGGTCAGAACCTTCTGGAATGTCTTCCCATGGGGTGAACTGACCAGCATTGAGGTTGGTACCTAAACGTGCATTGAGTTCAGCGGCTTCATCGTCACTGTGGATGTAGTAACGCTTTTTACCACCACCAGTTTCGCCATAGACCTTGAACATCTCTTCGATCTTGTCGAAGTGGTTGGCGTCAGGGCCGAAGTGGCTGAAGCTGTCATTGCCGGCAGCAGTCTGTTTGGCCATCTCTTCCTTGAAAGCCATGCGGTCAAGGCTGTGCATGCTGTCGCCTTCGATGATGACGGGGTTGATGCCGCCCTGGCGACGGAAAATGTTTTCAAAGGCGCGTTTTACGGTAGAGGTACCAGCACCTGAGGAGCCGGTCACCGCAACAATAGGGTGCTTCTTAGACATGAATTACTCTCCCTGATAGAAGATATGAGGGTTGAAATTAAAAACCGGGTGACCGAAATACCCAGATTATCGGGATATTTGGGTCACCAGGTTCTGCCCGGGTAAAAGCGGATATTTTACCGAGGTTGCCCAGATTTCGCTAATTTTGCAGAAATATGATGATTTTTGCTGCGGTAATAGCCAATGCATTGAAATAATGCTAGTTTTTGGAAAATAGACACATTAATCGTTCACCTTGTTGAAGGGCCGCAGGCGGCGATTGCTGGCAGATTCAGGTCTGACTCCTGGCTGGATATATGTGAATGCAGCAGAAGTGGCGCAGCGGCTGGATGAAAGTAATCATGGTTCCTACTGATATCAAAGAACTCCCTGTCTCCTTCATGAATGAGGATCACCGTGAGTTTTCGATCCGCTTAGACCAGCTTGAACAGTTAATCAGTTCTGGACAGGAAGAGCATTTTGCAGAAATCGATTGCCTGTTCGCAGACCTGCTGGAACATACGCGAGAACATTTCGAGCGTGAAAACGAGGAAATGGCCCGGATCAATTTTCCGCCTTACCAGGCCCACAGGGCCGAGCATGAGCGGGTGCTTGCAGGTCTCGAGGAATTACTGGAACGCTGGGAGAGCGAGCGTGATATCGCCTGGCTCAAGGTCCAGGTTGATAACCTGGCCATGTGGTTCGAGATGCATCTCGAGACCATGGATACCGTGACAGCGCATTTCATTGCCCAGGCCAATCCTTCGGCCTGACTTCTATTTTCGGATATACAAAAGATCCCACACGCCATGTCCCAGGCGTTGACCGCGTTGCTCAAACTTGGTCAGGGGGCGTGAGTCAGGACGGGGAATAAAGTCACCTTCCTTCGTGCTGTTCTCAAAATCTTCTACGGCACTCATTACCTCGAGCATATGCTCGGCATAGTTTTCCCAGTCTGTCGCCATGTGGAAGAAACCACCTGGCTTGAGGCGCGAGGCAAGCAGTTTGACGAATTCCGGTTGCACGATACGGCGTTTATGGTGTTTCTTTTTGGGCCAGGGGTCAGGGAAGAATAACTGAACGCCGGTGAGCGCCTGCTCGGGTATCTGGTTTCTGATGATCTCGACGGCATCCTCAGACATGATGCGCAGGTTCTCAATACCCTGTTCTTCAATCAGATATAAAAGGTGACCCACACCGGGGCGGTGAACCTCGATACCCAGGTAATTGAGGCCGGGATTGCCTTTGGCCATCTGGGCCAGTGAATCGCCGTTGCCAAAACCAATCTCGAGTATGACAGGCTGTTCATTGCCAAAGATGCTGCCAAGATCGAGGGCAGTGTCGCTCATGTCGATACCGTACTTTGGCCACAGGGTGTCCAGGGCATGCTGCTGACCGGTGGTCAGGCGTCCCTCACGGCGGACAAAGCTGCGTATCTTTCGCGTGAATTCTGGTTTGTTCATAACGCCTGGTATGCGTATTCAGAAAGGGAAGGGGCATGATGCCCCTTGCTTAGAAGAAGGTGCCGTCTATTGGCGATGATGCCGAGGCATAACGCTTACGTGGCATGCGTCCGGCGACATAGGCCTCGCGGCCAGCCTCGATACCCTTCTTCATGGCAGAGGCCATGAGCACCGGGTTCTGGGCTGCAGCAATCGCGGTATTCATCAATACACCATCGCAACCCATTTCCATGGCAATCGCGGCATCTGAGGCAGTGCCGACACCCGCGTCCACGATAATAGGTACGTTGGCATTCT
>CAZXNH010000042.1:3513-5944 GCA_964641615.1 uncultured Ectothiorhodospiraceae bacterium
GGAAAAAGTGTCTTCTCGTCACCCAGTACTTCCAGCTTGACCAGGTCATGGCCATCCAGAAGCTCGCGAGCCAGACGGCAGGTGCGGACGGCATCTTCGATGTTGTAACAACCTGCGGTATTAGGCAGCAGGGTGTATTTGTCCATGGGCAGGACGTCCAGCAGGTTAGGCTCGTCAGGATTCTGGCCGATATTGCTGCGGCGTACGGCTATGGTGATGATCTCGGCGCCACTTGCCTCAACCGCGGCCTGAGTTTCAGCCATATCTTTGTATTTGCCGGTACCTACCAGGAGTCGTGACTGGTAGGACTTTCCATCAATTATGAGTGCATCATCTTTTAGCATTTTTAGCCGCCACCTATGGCCTGAACAATCTCAACCTGGTCGCCATCCTGGAAAATATGCTCTTCGAACTGACTGCGCGGCACGATCTCGAGATTGGCCTCGATAGCCAGGCGCTTGTTACTCAGTTCCAGAATTTCAATAAGCTGTGCCGCCGTAGTCTTTTCGGGCACTTCCATTGGGTCGCCATTAATGATGAGTTGCATGGCCCTGTACGTGTTTATCAATAAGGCCGCATAGTCTACCGAACAATGTATTCTGGTGCAGCAGGCGGCCGGGGTTCAGACAACAAAAAACCCGCCAGAGGCGGGCTTTTCGGGAAGCATCAGGATCAGAGTTACTTGATCTTGCCTTCCTTGTACATCACATGCTTGCGTACAACGGGATCATACTTCTTGATCTCCATTTTCTCAGGCATGTTCTTCTTGTTCTTGGTAGTGGTGTAGAAGTGACCGGTACCAGCAGAAGAGTTGAGGCGAATCTTTTCACGCATGATCTATCTCCTTATACCTTTTCACCGCGAGAACGCATTTCAGTCAGAACGGTATCAATACCCTTCTTATCGATAATACGCACACCCTTAGTGGAAACACGCAGTCTTACCCAACGGTTCTCACTCTCAACCCAGAAACGGCGAGAATGCAGATTGGGCAGAAAACGACGCTTGGTCTTGTTATGGGCGTGGGAAACATTATTGCCTGTGATGGGGCGTTTCCCGGTTACCTGGCACACGCGTGACATGGTTTTCTCCAGAAATCTTGGATTGGTCTAAATCAAAGGGCGGGAATTTTGCCAGTTCGTGGCCGACTTAGCAAGCCTTATTTGCAGATATTTCCCCATTCCCAGGGAGCGGGGATTTTAGGCTAAGTGATCGGAATTATGAAGAAAATCTGGGCACATTGGCCATATTAGGCCCTGGGTAGGAGGAAACTGCTATGAAAACAGTGTCTTCCTCATTAATGGTTCACAGTAGTCTGTCAGCATCTGTATCCTATGCAGCATATTTCTGAGGGCGAGAGCTTAGGTTATGGCGAGCGGTATTTTTGCAATTCTGGATGATGTGGCTGTCCTGCTGGATGATGCGGCGGTCATGAGCAAGGTGGCGGCGAAGAAGACCGCGGGCCTGCTGGGTGATGATCTCGCGGTTAATGCCGAAAAAGCGACAGGCTTTCATGCTTCACGCGAACTACCCGTGCTCTGGGCCATCACCAAGGGTTCGTTTCTCAATAAACTGATCATTCTGCCGTTGGCTTTCCTGCTCAGTGCCTTCATGCCAGGGCTGATAGTGCCAATACTGCTACTTGGTGGTGCCTATCTGAGTTATGAGGGTGCAGAGAAGGTATTGGAATGGATGCTCCCACATAAACATGCGCATGAAAAGCCAGCCGCTGAGGAAGTCTCCGATCCAGAGGAAATCCTCCAGCGCGAGGCCGCCAAGATTAAATCCGCAGTGCGTACCGACTTCATACTTTCCATCGAAATTATCATCATCAGTCTGGATGTCGTTATCGAACAATCCTTGCCCATACAGATCCTGGTTGTCAGCTTTATTGCCCTGGTCGCAACAGTCGGCGTCTATGGCCTGGTAGCACTACTGGTTCGTATGGATGACACGGGCAGTTACATGATAGAGCGTGCCCGGGACATGAAGGGTTTTATGTCACGTCTGTTCATGAGCACAGGGAATCTGCTAATTACTTCCTTACCTAAAGTTATCAGGCTGTTGAGTATTGTGGGGACGATTGCCATGCTGCTCGTCGGTGGAGGCATGTATGTGCATAACATTGAGGCTGTGCATCATTTACTTCATGCCTTGCCGAGCGTGACGGCAGAGTTTCTTGCCGGGTTAGTGGTTGGCCTGGTGCTGGTTGCTGTGATGCATGTGGTGGGGATGATTAAGAAGGGTTTGGTGAAGTCTTAACTTTTTTACAAGCTGTTTCGCTCTCTGGCTGCGCCAGCTGGAGCGAGTTACTTACTTTGCTTGTACAAAGAAAGCTAACCAAAGAATAATTTGTCTGGAACAAATTATCGTGCAAGCCCTTCAGGGTCAGGCACAAGGATGTGCCTGACAAAATACACCCCGAACTGAC
>CAZXNH010000043.1:0-5085 GCA_964641615.1 uncultured Ectothiorhodospiraceae bacterium
ACATAGAAGCCCCTGATGTGCTGATCAAGACGCTGGGGCAAAATCCCGATATTCAGTCAGAGCCTGGTGCCAGGCTGGCAGGCGCTTCATATCAGAAAAGTGGTGCGAAAAACCTGGTGACTGTCAAGGTTGAGGCCAGTAGTGCTGAAGCAGCTGATGTATATCTGAACAAGGTACTTACTGCCTTTATCGCTAAGCATAAACGTATGTTTGAGTCGGTTATGCATGTCAGGCAGCAACGTCTGGGTGAGTTAGAGAGTCAGTTATATACCTATGAGGCACAACTAAAGGCCATTGATGCTGGTGTGATGGACCTTATGTCTTCTAAACCTGAGCAGGCCTCTGTGCTTCTGATTCAGAAAAGTCAGTTAATTCAGAGTATTGCTGATTCTCGCAAGGAAATCTTCAACCTGAAAGAATCGCTTTCTGAGGTCAATACCAGCAAGACCGTGGTCATTTCACAATCAGGTCTGGCTTCATCACCGACCAAACCAAAGCTCAAGATGGTTCTGGCGCTTTCAGTAGTTCTTGGTCTGATGCTGGGCTTTATGGCGGCATTCTTTGCCGAGTTCCTGTCGAATGCCAGGCAGGAACTCAAAAAAGCCAGAGAAGAATAAAAATTAAGAATCCTCTCCCCGGCTGGGGAGAGGGAAATTCCTGTTATTAATGCCTGAAATGACGCATGCCGGTGAAGACCATGGCCATGTCGTGCTCGTCGGCCGCGGCGATGACTTCCTCGT
This sequence comes from uncultured Ectothiorhodospiraceae bacterium, assembly GCA_964641615.1. Classification (GTDB taxonomy): domain Bacteria; phylum Pseudomonadota; class Gammaproteobacteria; order J044; family J044; genus JANTGN01. The sequence continues at coordinate 741 of CAZXNH010000043.1, forward strand.
CGCGCATGGAACCACCGGGCTGGATCACGGCGCGGATACCGGCCTTATGGGCTGCATCGATGCCGTCACGGAAGGGGAAGAAGGCATCAGAGGCCATGACAGAACCAGAAACTTCCAGGCCTTCATCCTGAGCCTTGATACCGGCGATCTTGGCAGAATAGACACGGCTCATCTGTCCGGCGCCGATACCAATGGTCTGCAGGCCCGAGGCATAGACAATCGCATTCGACTTCACGAATTTGCCAACCTTCCAGGCAAACATGAGGTCCTGCATTTCCCTGGTTGATGGCTGGCGCTTGCTCACGACCTTGAGTTCGTGAGTATCCACCATGCCATGGTCGGCATCCTGTACCAGCAGGCCACCATTAACGCGCTTGTAGTCCAGGCGCAGATCGCATTCAGCCCATTCGCCACTGGCCAGCAGGCGCACGTTCGGTTTTCTGGAAACGATTTCCATGGCCTCGACACTGACGGCCGGCGCGATAATTACTTCAACAAACTGGCGCTCGATAATGGCCTCAGCCGTTGCTCCATCCAGGGTATCGTTGAAGGCGATAATGCCGCCGAAGGCTGAAGTCGGGTCAGTCTCATAGGCGCGATTATAGGCGTCGAGCAGGCTACCACCCACGGCGACGCCGCAGGGGTTGGCATGCTTGACGATGACGCAGGCTGCGTCTTCGAATTGCTTCACGCATTCCAGTGCGGCATCGGTGTCGGCTACATTGTTAAAGGAAAGTTCTTTGCCCTGGATCTGCTGGGCCGTAGAGACAGAGGCCTCACCGGGTTTGTGCTCTTTGTAGAAGGCTGCCTTCTGGTGGGGGTTCTCACCGTAGCGCATGTCCTGCACCTTCTCGAAATGGAGGTTCAGGGTGCGTGGGAAGTCTGCTTTCTCGCCGGGCCTGGTTAGCTTGCCCAGGTAGTTGGCAATCATGCCATCGTACTTGGCGGTGTGTTCGAAGGCCTTCACTGCCAGATCGAAGCGGGTCTCGTGGCTGATACAGCCGGCACTCGCCTTCATTTCTTTTTCGACACGTGCATAGTCATCGGGATCGACCACGATGGTGACATGGGCGTGGTTCTTTGCAGTAGCGCGGACCATAGTAGGTCCGCCGATATCGATATTTTCTATGGCATCTTCAAGGGTACAGTCTTCGCGGGCTACTGTGGCCTCGAAGGGGTAGAGGTTTACCACGACCAGGTCAATGGGTGGGATATCGTGTTCTTTCATCACGCTATCATCAACACCACGACGGCCCAGGATGCCGCCATGAATCTTGGGGTGCAGGGTCTTAACACGACCATCCATCATTTCAGGAAAGCCTGTGTGTTCTGAAACCTCGATAACGGGCACGCCATTGTCGGCAAGGAGTTTCGCGGTCCCGCCAGTGGAAAGTATTTCGATACCTTCCTGATGCAGATGCTGGGCAAATTCAAGGACGCCGGTCTTGTCCGACACACTAATGAGGGCACGGGTTACCGGCCAGTCGCAGGCTTGAGTCATGTTGATGTTTCCAAGGTGAGGATGGTGCAAAAAGTAATTATACCTTGTGTGCGCTCCTGCTCAACGCCATGAGAAAAATGTGAGTATAATTTTGCTAATTGGAAATCAGGGAAAACAGCCTGTGATGCGCTTGTTAAAGTTTCTTCTAGGTCTGACGGCCTGTTTCTGGCTGATGCCTGCCTGGGCTGGCCTGGATGGTGAGCAATTATATCGTGATAACTGTATGGTCTGTCATGGTGTGGATGGTCAGGGTGGCGTGGGTGTTCCATTGGCGCTGCCTTCCTTCCTGAATAATGTCGATGATCGATTTCTTTTTAACACCATCCGTCATGGTCGCCCCGGTCGTGTTATGCCGACATTCAGTGCGCTGAGTGATGCCCAGATCAATGCACTCGTAGCTTACATCCGGGCATGGAGTGATAAGCCAGCCCCTGTCTTTGATGATCAGCCCGTTAAAGGTAATGTTGATAATGGCAAAAAGCTCTTTACGGCAAACTGTGCTGTGTGTCATGGAGCCAATGGTGCAGGGGGAGAGGGTACCGGCGTCACCTTCTCCAGGCCGCGTGACCTGCCCATTATTGCCCCCGCGCTGAATAACAAGGGCTTTCTCGCTGCTGCTTCTGACGAGATGATTCGTCACACCCTGCGTGTTGGTCGAGAAGGTACGCCCATGGTCTCCTTTCTGGAGGCTGGCTTAAGTGATGAGCAGATCAATGATCTGGTTGCCTTTGTGCGCAGTTATGAACAGGCTGAAGATCCAAAGCCTGTTCTGGAAACAGACTCAGCGACGCTGATGGTCGAGTCGCCATATAGCCTGGAAGAAACCATAGGCAATATCGAGGATGTCCTGGCAGGGATGAACTTCACTCTGATACGTACCCAGTATCTGGATAACGGTTATGTCCCCGAGGGTGAAGAAAATAAGAAAGAAGTCATCATGTATTTCTGTAATTTTAATTTTCTGAACAAGGCACTGACCATAGATCCGCGCGTAGGCCTGTTTCTACCCTGTCGTATAACCGTAGTAGAACAGGATGGTGTCGTGATGGTTATGGCGATCAATCCCATGCGTTTGAGCCGTATCTTCAATAACGTGGAACTTAACGAGGCCTGCCACGAGATGCGGGATGTTTACGAGTCCATACTCGAGGATGCAACGCTATGAAGCGCCTGTTCAGCCTGATTATATTCTTTATGTTCATATCGCCTGTTTCAGCGCAGGATGAACTCATTATGGTGCGTTCGTTACAGGCCTTTCCCGAAGCCATGACCGTCCTGCAGCAGGCCATTCAGGATCACGGTTATACGATTTCACGTGTGCAACGTGTTGATATCGGCCTGACCTCAATGGGGTACCAGACAGACAAGTATCGTGTCGTCTTTTTCGGGAAACATGAGCAGCAGAAGATGATCACTAAAAAACATCCTGAAATGATCCCTTATCTGCCAATTAAGATCGCGATTTTTGCTGAGGGTGAAGAGACGATCCTGGTTGCTTCTAATCCAGGGCTGTTAGCCGAGTTTTTTCCCGACCCAGAGCTAGAAAAGTTTTTCGTGCGTTGTGCCAGTGATATGCGGTCGATTATGAAGCAGGTTCAGGATACGGAATTTTAGTTTTTCTGTTTTAAGAAATGTTTCGCTCGCTCGCTTTCTTCGTAAGCTTTAGCGACCTACTTCTTTATCAACAGCGATAAAGAAGTAGGCAAGAATAATTTGTCTGGAGCTAATTATCGCGCTAGCCCTTCAGGGTCAGGCACAAGGATGTGCCTGACAAATGCCGCCCCGAACTGACTGGCCTACGGCTTCCCTCGCATCAATACGGATTCTTAACGGACCGAGGCTGACGGTGCGTCCATGCGCCGGCATCCTCTTTTGCAGCATTCATGCTGCAAATCCTAAATTCTTCTTTCTGCTCGGCAGTCAGTAAGGGGGGAAGGGGTGGCAACTTCAAGCAAAGGTGTTAATGTCTGCTTTTGTCCTGAAGCAGGCATAATAAGCATTAAAAAAAGAGTCTGCTATTGCGCTAAAGTAGACCCATTTAGAATTCAGACTATGCTGTCTTTATTATTGAGTGAAGTATATTTTAACTAAGACCTATACTTGGTTGAATTTGTTAGTCATTAGGGGTTGTTATTGACTGATCGGCAAATTGATATTCCGATTACTCAGTATTACTAATACTTAGTAATCTATCTAACATACTGTTATGTTGCTTACGTAAGAACATTAAAACATTAGAAAAAGAATTCTATGAGGCAAGTCGGAGTAAGGTCCTGCCGTTCGTCGTGAATGACGCAGTGGAGGTAACGAAAGGGCCTCATTGTGGAAAAATTGCGGCTGTTATATCAATTAGTTCGGTAAACCCTGAGCTCACTTATTTAATAGAGTTCGGAGATGGTACCGGGGATATAGAAATGTCGCCAAACTTAATTATGTTGCTGCCGTAATAGTGTTGGCGCAACATAACAAATCGCTCAAATAGGGACCGCGAAACTGCTGCGCGGTTTTTGCGGCCCTTTAGCTCAATCTTTAGGTATCAATTAAGACTAAGCTGTTCTGTAATAACTAGGTATAAGGCTAGCATATGAATTGTAGAGCGATGTTTATTTTTGTATTTTTAGCTTCTCTGTGTAGTGCCTGCGATTCTTCGTTAGAGGAATTATTTGAACCGAGCCCGTTTGATACGAGCAATGGTCCGTTGACCATCAACGAGATTCAATATTTTACTTCTAACATGCAGGAGTCGCTAGGTGATGCTGTCGCGGAGTGCCTGGCGGAAGAAGCAACAGTTCGTGCCTCAAAAATCGGAGACCCCGAAAAGTTAGACCCTAACAAAGTGGAACT
>CAZXNH010000044.1:0-4988 GCA_964641615.1 uncultured Ectothiorhodospiraceae bacterium
ACTGGTCGTCTGACCTCGATCAATATCGATGAAACCGGTGTGGTTTATTCACGTTATACCAATGGCCAGGCTATTCCCCTGGGCAAGGTGGCCCTGGGTGATTTTGCTAATCCTCAGTCCCTGCAACAGCTGGGCGATAACGTCTGGGCCGAAACCTTCGGTGCTGGTGACCTGCAGCTGGGTGAGGCTGGTGCCGGTAGCTTCGGTCTGATCCAGTCAGGTTCTCTGGAATCCTCTAACGTCGATATCTCTGAGCAGCTGGTTAATCTGATTACGGCAGAACGTAACTATCAGGCGAATGCCGAGGTAATTCAGACTGCCGATGCCATCACTCAGACGATTATCAATCTCCGATAACAGGTGATCTGAATGGACCGTTTCCTTTACATAGCAATGTCGGGCGCGAAAGAAATCATGAACGCCCAGACAGTTAATGCGAATAACCTGGCCAATGTCAGCACGAACGGTTTTCGTGCTGACTTCGATGCCATGGTGCAACGCCAGGTGTTTGGTCCGGGCCATGAAAATACCCGCCACTACACGCAAACAGATGGACTGGGAACGGACTTCACGCCAGGCAACCTGGTAGGTACAGGGCGTGAACTGGATATTGCCGTCAATGGAGAAGGCTGGATTTCTGTTCAGGCCCCTGATGGTTCAGAGGCGTACACGCGTACCGGTAGTTTAAAAATTGATGCTACCGGTCTGTTATCCACCGAGACTGGACTGCCTGTTCTGGGCAATGAGGGCCCCATTTCGATTCCTGAACACCAGCGGATTCAAATTGGCGCAGATGGCACGATCTCGATTCAGCCCCTTGGCTCTGGGCCTGAAACCGTAACCGTAGTTGATCGTATCAAACTGGTTAATCCCGATGCGGGGCAGCTTGAAAAGGGGCTGGATGGTCTGATCCGTTTTACCGGTGGGCAGGCTGATGCAGATGGTGGTGTGCGTTTATTTAACAGCACACTCGAAACCAGCAACGTCAATTCGGTTGAAGCGCTGGTCGACATGATCAGTTATTCAAGGCAGTTCGAGATGCAAATCAAAATGATGAAGGCAGCTGAGGAACAGGATGAATCCGTGACTCAGTTAATGCGTATTGGTTAAGGAGATTTAAGGTCATGATGAAGTCACTATGGGTTTCAAAAACAGGGCTGGATGCGCAGCAGACGCGCATGACAGTTACAGCCAATAACCTTGCCAACATCAATACCACGGGCTTCAAGAGAGATCGCGCGGTCTTTCAGGACCTGATGTATCAGGTTGAGAGGCAGGTTGGTGCACAGAACACCCAGGAGGGCAGGTTACCAACTGGCCTGAACCTGGGTACCGGTGTGCGCACCGTTGCTACTCAGAAAGATCAGAGTGAAGGCAGTATGGCTCAGACTGGCGGCTCACTGGATGTAGCCATTTCTGGGCGAGGTTATTTTCAGATCCTCCGGCCCGACGGCACCCTGGGTTATACCCGCGACGGGACCTTCAACCTGGACGAACAGGGACAGCTGGTTACACCCAATGGTTATCTCCTGCAGCCAGGGGTATCGATTCCAAACGATGCCCTGACGATTACTATTGGCGAAGACGGCACGGTTAGTGTCATGCAGCAGGGCCAGACGGCTCCTACCCAGGTAGGCACTATTCAGCTCGCCGACTTCGCAAACCCCCAGGGTTTGCAGCCCATTGGTAATAATCTTCTGCTCGAGTCCGCATCAAGCGGGGCGCCCACAACCGGCATTCCAGGCCTGAATGGACTGGGTTCAACCCTGCAGGGTTTTCTTGAAAGTTCCAATGTCAACATGGTCGAAGAACTGGTCAACATGATTGAAGTACAGCGTGCCTACGAGATGAATTCTAAATCAATCTCGACCTCAGATCAGATGCTGCAGTTTATTACAAACAACGTATAACGCATTGAATAGGAAGTAGAAATGAACACCTTATTGCAATGGAAAAAGACAGGGCTAGCCATGCTGGTTTGTTCCACCCTGTTCACGACAGGGTGTTCAACTGTCCAGGGGCCGCAGCCCGGAGACTCGGCAACCTACACGCCTATCCGTCCCGTAGAGTCGGCTTCGCGCCAGGAATTCAACGGCGCCATCTATCAGACAGGTGCGGGACTATCCCTGTTTACCGATAACAAGGCGCGTCATGTAGGTGACGTCCTGACGATCATTCTGTCCGAACGAACCAATGCCAGTAAGTCGGCCAACACGGCGACCTCCAAAGAGAGTGAAATCGAGATACCTGATCCAACCATTTTTGGCGATGTGGTAACGCTTAATGGCCGCGCCATCCTGAGCAATAGCATTGAAAGCGCAAACAGCTTTGATGGTACCGGCGCAAGTTCACAGAGTAATAACCTGACTGGTTACATCACTGTCTCGGTGGCCGAGGTCATGGCCAACGGCAATATGGTGGTGCAGGGCGAGAAGTGGCTGGAGTTAAACCAGGGAAAGGAGTTTATCCGTTTCAGAGGCATAGTCCGCTCCATGGATGTGCAGCCAGACAATACGGTTGATTCTACGAAGGTAGCCAATGCCGAGATCTTCTATGGCGGCACGGGTGCACTGGCCGAGGCCAATGCACAGGGCTGGCTTGGGCGCTTCTTTAATCATCCGATATGGCCATTCTAAAAGAGGATATTCAAATGAAAATAAACTTTAAGAATATCCTGCAACTATTTGTAATTATTGCAGTAGTGGCAAGCGGAAGTGTGCAGGCCGAGCGTATCAAGGACCTGGCTTCGATCGCCGGTGTACGTAGTAACCACCTGATTGGTTACGGCCTAGTTGTCGGCTTGAATGGTACCGGTGACCAGACCACCCAGACGCCTTTTACTACCCAGAGTATCAAGAACATGCTGGAGCAGTTGGGCGTGACTGTGCCGACCAATGTGAACCCGCAGCTCAAGAACGTGGCGGCGGTTATGGTTACTTCCGAGTTACCCCCGTTTGCCAAACCCGGCCAGAAAATCGATGTCACGGTTTCCTCTCTGGGTACGGCCAAAAGCCTGCGCGGTGGCACCTTGCTGCTGACACCACTCAAGGGTGGGGATGGTCAGACCTACGCCATTGCCCAGGGCAACCTGGTCGTTGGTGGACTGGATGCCTCAGGTAGAGATGGCTCCAGTATCACGGTCAATATTCCCAGTGCTGGCCGTATCCCCGGTGGCGGCACCGTGGAAGTAGGTGTTAGCAATCCGTTTGCGAAGGGTGATTCAGTCTATATCAATCTGCATAGGTCGGATTTCACCACCGCTACGCGCCTGTCCGAGGCGGTAAACCGTACCCTGGGGCAGGGAACAGCCGAACCCATGGATGCGGCAACCGTGAGGGTGAGGGCGCCAGTTGATCCCGGCCAGCGCGTATCTTTCGTCTCCCTGCTGGAAAAACTGGATGTTCAGCCCGGTGAGGCTGCAGCAAAGGTCATTGTGAACTCCCGTACTGGCACCGTTGTGATCAGTAACGAGGTGCGTGTCAGGCCCGCTGCGGTCTCGCACGGCGGTCTGGTGGTCACGATTACTGAAGACTTTGATGTCAGCCAGCCGGCGCCGTTCTCTGGGGGGGAAACTGTTGTGACGCCCGATTCTCAGGTAACCGTGGAAGAACTGGATAGCCGTATGTTCCTGTTCAATCCCGGTGTAGGTCTGGATGAGATAGTCCGTGCCGTGAATGACGTGGGAGCTGCCCCCGGTGACCTGGTCGCAATCCTTGAGGCCCTGAAACAGGCCGGTGCCCTGCAGGCGGAGCTGATCGTTATCTAGGCCCGATCATGAACGCACCTATATCAACAGCTCAGAACTATACAGATCTACAGGGTCTGTCCCGGCTTAAGGCTCAGGCCAAAGACGGACAGCCCAGCGAGGAGCTGGTGCGTGAGGCCGCCGCGCAGTTTGAATCACTGTTCATCAAGATGATGCTTCAGTCTATGCGCGAGGCCAGCCTGACAGAGGACGAAATCTTCAACAGCCCGGCCATGGAGCAATACCGTGACCTGATGGATCATCAGCTATCCATGGATATGGCAAAAAAGGGTGGTATCGGCCTGGCGGATCAGCTGGTAGCGCAAATGGGTGGCAAGCCTGTGATCCCGCAGTCTGCCAAAGATCAGGGAATGCTCAGTTTTCAGCGAGCAGGTTTTGAGGGCAGGGTGACCACACAGACTCAGCAGAGTCAGCTCAATCAGAGCGAATGGCAGCCTGAGACTCCGGAAGCCTTCATCCGTGAACTGATGCCACAGGCCTCCAAGGTTGCCGAGCAGCTAGGTGTATCGCCAGATGCCATCGTTGCACAGGCGGCGCTGGAGACGGGCTGGGGCAAACATCAGATGAAGCATTCGGATGGGGGCAGCAGCTTCAACCTGTTTGGCATCAAGGCTAACCACAACTGGGAAGGCAAAACGGTCAGTGTGCCGACCCTCGAATATCGTGATGGTGTGGCCCAGAAAGAAATAGCCCGTTTCCGTGCCTACGATTCCCTGGAAGAGGGGCTGGCGGATTATGCAGCATTCATTCAGAACAACGGCCGATATCAGAATGCCCTGGGCCTGAAAGACCCGGCCAGTTACGCCAGGGCCCTGCAGGAAGCCGGTTATGCCACTGATCCGGCCTATGCAAAAAAGATCGAAAGTATCCTGGGGCGGCAGGAATTTGCCGCAATTGAAAAAGAATTAAAGTTATCCGAAAGCCTGCCGATAAACGGTAGTGAGGAAGAGATGATGCATACACAGAACCCGACAATCAGCACCGACAGAGAGGAGGCCTAAGCCATGGGTAGCGGTCTCTTTGGTATAGGTGTATCTGGTCTGCAGTCCTTCCAGACGGCGCTCAACACGACCGGGCATAACATCGCTAATGTCAGTACTGATGGCTATAGTCGTCAGGAAACCCTGTTCGAGCAACGTCTTCCCCAGAACCTGGGTGTAGGTTTTATCTTTTAAGTCAGACATATGAACTAGCCAAAGAAAACAGAGATAAATTAACTAAG
>CAZXNH010000045.1:0-4081 GCA_964641615.1 uncultured Ectothiorhodospiraceae bacterium
ATGAAGTCATGCATGATGATGGGCTGGTTCAGCTCTTTCGCATACTCAGCACGCTTGTACATTTCTTCAGGAGTAGAAGCGGTAACGTTCAGGTAGTGACCCTTACGCTCACCAGTTTCTGCTTCTGCTTTCTGGATAGCTTCGGCAACAAAGTCGAAGCGGTCACGCCAGCGCATGAATGGCTGAGAGTTTACGTTTTCATCATCCTTGGTCAGGTCAAGACCACCGCGCAGACACTCATATACTGCACGACCGTAGTTCTTGGCTGACAGACCCAGCTTAGGCTTGATGGTACAACCCAGCATTGGACGACCGTACTTGTTCAGACGATCACGCTCAACCTGGATACCAGCTGGTGGACCACCACAAGTCTTGATATAAGCAATTGGGAAGCGGATGTCTTCGAGACGCAGGTGACGCAGGGCCTTGAAGCCGAATACGTTACCAACCAGAGAAGTCAGTACGTTAACGACTGAACCTTCTTCGAAGAGATCAATTGGGTAAGCGATGAACGCGTAGAAAGACTCTGGGTCACCAGGTACGTCTTCGATGCGATATGCGCGGCCCTTGTAGTACTCCATATCTGTGAGCAGCTCGGACCAAACGGTACTCCAGGTACCGGTTGAAGATTCAGCAGCTACCGCAGCTGCAACTTCTTCATTAGGCACACCAGGCTGACCGGTGCACTTGAAGCATGCGAGCAAATCGGTATCGAGCGGAACATAGTCCGGGGTCCAATACATATCGCGGTATTCTTTTACGCCCGCATCATATTTCTTTACAGCCATGGTCAACTCCTGTTCGTTTTCTGGAATGACGGTTAATTGAATTTGTTGCCGAGGGACAGAAGAATAGTTGGCAGTAACACATCTACACAAATAGATTTTTTCTTTGCGTTTGATAGATGATCATCTATGAATAGCGACGCGCCAACCAAATTCCCCCTGTGTCCGCTCTGCAACTATCTAAAAAACTTAGAGATTTTCAGTCTCACCCATGCGTATTAGCCTGTCCTTCTTATCAGGAAATACGCATGGACGAGCACTGAAGGTGCATTAATATACTCCTTTTCCCGGCAAAAACCACAGTAAGACTAAAACAATCTATCTGTTTACCGGGCGGCAATTAAACACCCTTTAAGCAGTAGTTTCCTTGTCCGAGATCATGTCTTTTCTCGATAGTGTTTCCAGTCAGGTAGCTTGTTTGCCAAAATGATAATTGCTAATGCCCATGGCTCAGAGACATGTTAAACAAACGAAATTTACAGTTAAGAAACATGAGAATAGGCGCGCAAAAACACCAATGAGCAGGAACGGTACAGACAGGATGATTGCCACCATTGAGAAGGAGGTGGAATACACCCGCCACATGATAGGCAGAGAAAAACTCAGCCCCTTAGTCATGGATGCCATGGCAACCGTTCCCAGGGAGGCCTTTGTTCCAGCCAACCTTAAATCACGCGCCTTCGATAATGGCCCCCTGCCTATTGGCCACGGCCAGACCATTTCACAACCCTATATTGTCGCCCTGATGACAGACCTGCTCGAACTGCGTCCAGAACACACCGTTCTGGAAATTGGCACCGGATCGGGTTATCAGTCAGCCATCCTCTCCCGGCTATGCAAAACCGTCTACAGCATGGAGGTAATCAGCGAACTCAATCATGATGCGGCAGAACACCTTGCCAGGCTGGGCTATGACAATGTCATCACCAGCACCGGCAATGGCTATGAGGGCTGGCCAGAGCACGCCCCCTACGACGGCATTATCGTGACAGCTGCTGCGCCCTATATACCCGAGGCGCTGATCGACCAGCTCAGGCCAGGCGGCCGAATGGTCATCCCACTGGGTGCGCCCTATAGCTACCAGGAGCTGGCCCTGATCAACAAGGATGAGCAGGGCAATGTTGAAAAGCGCAGCGTTCTTGGCGTCGCCTTTGTACCCCTGGTCAACAAGCAGCCCGGCCAGGGCAGCCAGGAATCAAACGCTTAAAGCCTGACACATTATATAAAGCGCCTATAATTAATTATTAATCGGTTAAATATATGGTGCCTGCATTTCGATGTACCGAATAATACTGACCATCCTGGTATTGCTCATTCTTATGCTGCCTTTTTTGTTGTTAAACAAGAAGGCAGAGGCCAGTAAAAGTCATGAAACTGAGGGCTCTGGGGCTTATTGCCTGATCAGGGCAGCCGAAGTAAGCTAAAACCGATAACTAAAAACGTTTAAACACAAAGGTTGTGGTGCTGCTTATGTCTGATGATGATTTTGAACTCAGCATAATGTCGGATGATGAACTGGACGCTGAGCTTCATCCCGAAAAACAGTTAAGGGAAGTCGAGAAGCCTAAGCTGTACAAGGGTCCTAACCGCCGTTCCGGCAAGGACCGTCGCGTAGGCCCAAAAGATCGACGCAACGAAATCCGCTTTGATCCAGCCAACGCCCTGGCTGACCGCCGTTCTGGCAAAGACCGCCGGAAGGTCAATAATGAACCAGAAGACATGTGGGACCACAGGGATATCTGATATGCCTGTGGCTGTTCGCCGCTAAATCTTTACGTACAGGTAACCCTGCTTCTGTAATTCAAGAATCCGGATAATCCCAGATTCGGGAAATATCTTCACACCCTCGTAGAGCTGATCCTCGGGTACATCAAAACGACGCAGGGCTATGTTGCACACCCCTACTTCGACATCGTTCATCGTCAGATTCTGCATCAATGCCTCTTTGCCCAGCTGCTTTGAAAACAGCTCTACGGCAGGACCATTGGCAATCAGCACAATCTCTCTATCACCTTCACCGTAGTGCTGAACAATATTTGCCAGGGCCTGCTGGACAACCTGAGCATTTCGCTTATCCGAGATATGGAGCAGAATTTTGGTGGGCTCGGCCAGCGCTGGCTGCGCCATGAACACAGCTAAAAACAGACTTAATAGAAATTGACGCATTATTTTTCCTTTTTCACACGCACACAAACAACTATCCAATGGCACGGACATCGAGCGGTATGAACGGAAAAACTGGCCGTTATGGCCTTGTTATTAGTGTTCTCGGGTTCCGACAGTCAACCACTGCTTTTTAGGCGCGGTTTGTTATTGGCGGGCATTCTAAACCCAGAACGTCCGGGTCACAAACACCCATGTAAGTAACGGGTGTACTAGGCACTACCATGCAGGAACATGACGTAAGTATTAATAATGTATATCGCGAACAGGAAAACACTGACCCAGCCCATGATATTCAAAACCCGGGTCTTTGGATGATAAAGCAGGCCAACAATGGCTACCCCGGTCATCATCATGGCCGAGAAGGCTGAAATCGCATGGGTTGGCGATATATCTGCCAGGATCGGGCCTTGCATGTAAAAAAGGTCATCAATTGCAATAATGAGGATATTGAACAGATTACTGCCGAACAGGTTGCCTATGGCCATATCAATGGCGCCCATGCGCAGGGCCGACACGGTAACCACCAGTTCCGGCAATGAGGTCACAAAGGCCACGAACATGGTACCGACAAAGCCTTCATGCCAGCCCATCAGTATGGCAATGTCCTTGGCGACAAAGGGCAGGAAACTCCCAGCCGCGACGACCAGTACCGCAGCCCCAAGGTAACGCAGTATTGCCTGCCGCAAGGGAAGCCCCGGATAGCGATCTGCCTCTTTCTCCGTAAACGCCTCGATCTGGCGAGCTTCATAGGAGTACACAGTCCGCATGGCCACGCCATACAGCACAACAATCACGATGCTGTACCAGCCGATATGCCCCACCTTCCCAATCAGGCCCGAAGACGACAGCAAAATACCGAATCCGGCAAAACCAATTAGCATGACACCGAATCCAGCAGACAGGATATGGCCACGTCCAGCAACGGTATAAACAGAAGAGCGCCGGTACAAGACATCCAGTATCACGATGATCATCAGGTTATAGACACAGCTGCCCATGATGTCACCCAGAGCGATATCAGGCACCTCGGCCACGGTAACTGAGGAAATACCGGTCACAAGTTCGGGAAGAGAAGTGACTGTGCCGAGCATGATCAGGCCAACCCAGGACCCGCCAAGCCCGGTCTTGTC
>CAZXNH010000046.1:0-3620 GCA_964641615.1 uncultured Ectothiorhodospiraceae bacterium
CACACAGCATCTAGGAGCTGGCCGCGACTAAAAACACGCTCCGTATGCGACATGAAATGGCGCAGCAGCCGAAATTCAGTGGGCCCCATATCAATTGTATTGCCATCAATAGTGACACGATGACTAATGGTATCGAGCTGCAGGCCTTCAGTGCTTAGTATTTCACCCTCGCCCTCTGGCTGCGCCCTGCGCAACACTGCCTTGATACGGGCAACCAGCTCACGGGGTGAGAAAGGCTTGGTGACGTAATCATCTGCACCAGCCTCCAGACCACCAACACGATCATCTTCCTCGCTACGTGCCGTAAGCATGATAATGGGCACACCGCGTGTGTAATCATCACGCTTCAGTCGCCTGGCCAGTTCAATGCCACTGATACCTGGCAACATCCAGTCGAGCAAGATGAGGTCGGGCAGCTGATCAGCCATCAGTGCCTGGGCTTCGTCGGCATCCGATGCCTCGATGAAATTGAAACCAGACTTGCCAAGGGCAAAACGAACCATCTCGCGAATAGCTGCCTCGTCTTCAACAATCAGGATGTTTTTCCCAGCCATGATCTTTCCTCACAAATGACCGGCACATTAAAAACAAGTCATGTTACAACTTCGTGACAGGGTATTTCGTTTTGTCATCTTTGTGCAATATTGGTAGCAGCCTCCTGTTTTCAATCAGAAAAATCAGGCCGGGTTGCCAGCATCAGTGAGAACCAGCCATTCTCAGGTTCGTAGTGTGCCGTCTCGACCAGTCCGGCCTTTTCAATCAGATGACGGATGGAGTCGTAAGAAAATTTGCGGCTGATTTCTGTCAGGATGCCCTCATCCTGCTGAAGTTCCAGCGCCTTGCCAAGCTGTCCAAAAAATATGCTCTGCGGTTTTTCGGCAACCAGGTACATCTCAATCTGGCTATCTCGAGCATTGTAATAAGCCTCGTGCCTGAAATGCCCCGGTATAAAATTCGCGTCCAGTTCCCTGTTAAGCACGTTCAGCAGGTTCAGGTTGAACTCGGCAGTCAGTCCCTGTTCATCATTGTAAGCCGCATGGAGAACGCCGGTATCCTTGACCCTGTCGGCTCCCAGTAACAGGGCATCGCCAGGGCGCATATGCGCGGCAATCTCGTTAATAAATTCCTCTGCAGCTATCGGATCAAAATTACCGATGGTGCCTCCGAGAAACAGGTACAGGCAGCGCCCACCGGGTTGCTCCAGGTGTTCAATACCTGCAGTAAAGTCTCCACACTGGGCATTAATCTCAAGACCGGGAAATTCAGACCGCAATCGTCCGGCAACATCGTGTAACAGACTGGAGCAGATATCGAATGGCCAGTAAGTCATGGAATGATCAGATTGTCTGGCTGCCTCAAGCAGGTGTCGTGTCTTACGCGAGGTACCACTACCAAATTCCAGCACATGATCAGGCTGGACATGTTCGATAATTGCGGCAGCATACTCCTGTAATAGCGCCGCCTCGGTACGCGTGGGGTAGTACTCAGGGGTTTCACAGATCTGGTCAAAAAGATGGGAGCCTTTGTGGTCATAGAAATATTTGGGTGCCAGGCTTCGCGGCTGCGAAAATAACCCTGTGCGCACGTCATCCGCCAGACTAGGGACCTCCCTGATCGGAGGTACTTCCTGAAACTGGTAACCCGTATACTCTGAACAACTCATGTATCCACTCCGTGCAAGTTGAGGCACAAACATCTAACATGCCTATGACATGCTTATGACTCATATCCAATCATGTGCCGACTAGCAATTTACCTGGGCCCGGAAATCTCTCTGGGCGAAATTATGACTAGCCCTGAGCATAGTCTGCTTCAGCAGTCCTGGCAGCCTCGCGAACTGAAATACGCTAAGCTCAATGCAGACGGTTACGGCTTTGGCTGGTTCAATAATGATGGCCAGCCTCTGCGTTACGTCTTTGCCGAACCCATGTGGTCGGACCCCAATTTACATGATCTGTGCAAAGGACTGGAGTCCGATCTGTGGTTCGGATTCGTCCGCAGTGCTTCAGAGGGATTTGGTAACCAGGCCGTCAATACCCAGCCCTTTCGCGATGAACAATTGCTGTTCATGCATAATGGTTATATCGAACGATTCAATGAAACCATCAGGATAGAACTACTCCATGCACTGCCACATCAACTGCAGGCAGACATCATGGGTACAACAGACTCCGAATATCTGTTCGCACTGACCCGGTGGTGCCGACGACAATATCCTGAATACAACCTTACTGACCTGCTCAAACAGGTTCTGGACTGGCTGGAGCCTCACATCGATGACACGAAGGCCCTGCTCAATCTTGCCGTCACTGACGGGGCATCCGTTGCGGCCTGCCGAGCAGCCTTTAATGATGATGCGCCTACCCTTTATTTCATCGCCGATGACGAGGAATACCCCGAAGGGGCCCAGATCATTGTATCCGAGCCGCTGCACCAGTCTGAGTTCTGGCATCCGGTGCCCGAGTTCCACATGCTACACCTTGACCGCGACACGCCCCCTGAACTGATTGCCCTATGAGCTTTTCACTGAATACCCTGGCCCGCCTGCGTGGCATACATAAGCGTTTGCATTCTCTGGTGGAACCGCTAAGTGACACGGAACTGCGTGAGCAATACCACAGCGACCTGTCTCCGGTTGGCTGGCATCTTGGCCATAGCTGTTTTATCGAGAATTACTGGGTCAGAGAGGTGGTACAGGAAGATGACCAGCTAACCCGCGGGCTACATGAGCTTTATTTCCCTGAGCTTAGCCCCAAACCTGAACGTGGTGGCAAACTGCCTGCAAAGGCTGAATTGCTGGCACAGACGCAGGAACAGCATGAACAGAACCTGTTACTGCTCAGTGGCATGGCAGAGCCCCTGAAAGATAATCCTCTGCTCAAGGATGAGTACCTGATCCACTTCCTGATTCAGCATCATGCCCAGCACTATGAGACCATGCTGATGATCCTTACCCAGCGCGCCTATAGTCTGCATCGCAATCAGTACCACCCCCAACAGCGCCTGCTATCAACACCACCAGATGACGATTATGTAGAACTGCCGGAATGTACCTACCCCATAGGTGGCGAGTGGCCAAGGGCCTTTGATAATGAACTGCCTGCACACGCCCCTGAACTCGAGGCCTTTTCTATTCGCCGCACCCCGGTAAGTAATGCTGAATACCTGGGCTTTATGGAGGCCGGTGGCTATGAGCATCAGGAATACTGGAGTGGAGATGGCTGGAAATGGAAATCTGAGCAGGATATCGATCACCCTGAACACTGGCGTCAGGATGATCGCGGCTGGTGGTATGCCCTGACCGAGAATGGACCGGTAGAGCTGGAAGCCAGCGACCCCGTCTATGGCATCAACTACTACGAAGCCGAGGCTTTTGCACGCCATGCCGGGGCTGAACTACCGGATGAACATCAGTGGGAGGCCGCCCACAAGCTTCATGCACTACAGCAGACAGGCATGTCCTGGGAATGGTGCCGCAGCCAATTTGCGCCCTATGAGGGATACGTGGTCTTTCCTTATGCGGGGTATTCCAGCACCTGGTTTGATGGCAGGCACCTCGTTCTCAAGGGCGGGAGCCGGTATACGCGCCCGGTGATCAAGCGCCCGTCATTCAGAAACTT
>CAZXNH010000047.1:0-3615 GCA_964641615.1 uncultured Ectothiorhodospiraceae bacterium
GATTCATCTATTTCCTGTTCATACCACAGACCAGCCTTTATCCAGCCAGGCCGTCATACCACCCTGCACCACTCGGATCTGGGAAAATCCATTGCCCGCAAGCTGGCGGGCTGCCTGGTTGGAACGACGATCGGTCCTGCAGATAACCAATATGGGTACTTCAGGATCATCACCCAGTTCAGTTAATCGTTCATTCAACTGCTCAAGGGGAATGTTTCTGGCCTGGGCAATATGTCCCTGCTCACCGATAAATTCATCCGTAGAACGAACATCGAGCAATACAGGACAGTCCTGAGCATCGAGCTTTGCCTTCAGGGTTTCTACATCAACCATGGGATGCTGCCTGAGCCGGCTCACCAGTCTGGGTAGAAAGCCTGCAACTGCCAGCAAGGCCATGGCTATCAAACCCTTCTGAATTAGCCCCTCACTACCCGCTGCCACTTCTCGGCCTGCGTAACCCAGATAGGTATAGGCAATAGCGCCGGGAAGCATGAACACATAACTGGCAATGACGTATTGCAGGAAAGGAATTCGCGTAAGGCCCAGCAGGTAATTCAGTAAATTAAATGGAAACAGCGGCACCAGACGTACAAAGGCCACGAAACGCCAGCCTTCCGCTTCAACCCCTTTCACCAGGGTACGGGCTCGCCCTGTGGTTTTCTGCTCTACCCAGTCCGAGGCAAGATAGCGCGCAATCAGGAAGGCCAGCAGTGCGCCCAGAGTTGCACCCGTCAGGTTATAAAACGTCCCCAGAACGGGACCAAAAAGTGCACCACCAAGCAGAGTCAGAACTGAGCCCGGGAAAAAGCTGACCGTAGCGAGGGCGTATAAGACCATGAATAGCAGGGGCGCCAGAAAACCTGCCTGATCTATCCATTCCTGTATTTGTTGAACATCGAGTTGCTCACGATAGATCGCTGCGGCACTGATCAGGGCAATGACAGAAAAAAGTATCAGTACACGAATAACACCTTTATTCATTGTCACTGCCTTGCCACTGTCGTCGGTTAATCGCATAACCTTTAACACGACCAATGAAAGGCAGTGTCAGCAAACCAGATAGCCAGGTGACCTGTTTTTTATCTCGATAGCCATGGATACCAATCGTCATATCGAGATGCCCTGCCCTGGGTTGATCTCGGTAGGTCCCCATGACCCTGTCCCAGATACTGAGGTTGAAACCAAAGTTTGAGTTAGCTTCGTCATCCTCGACAGAGTGATGCACACGGTGCATATCCGGTGTCACGATCACCCAGCGAATAATCTTGTCCAGGGCAGGTGGCAGCCGCACATTGCCATGGTTAAACATGGCGCCCGCGTTCAGCAGAACCTCAAAGATAATGACTGCAACCACAGGGGGGCCAAGCACGAGGATCACGGCGAACTTGATCAGCATGGAAAGCAGGATTTCTATCGGATGGAAACGCAAACCGGTCGTTACGTCGTAATCAAGGTCCGCATGATGTACACGATGTAATCGCCACAGAACAGGCACTGCATGAAACATGACATGCTGTAGCCAGATGGCAAAGTCCAGCACCACGACAGCCAACAGGATGGTAACAAGGGGTGGCCAGTCCACCTGGTTTAATAGTCCCCAGCCCTGACTCGAAGCGTAGGCAGCCATGCCTACGGCAGCAGCCGGGAAGATCAGGCGAAGTAATACGGAATTGAATACCACCAGGCCCAGATTATTTAACCATCGGACCCAGCGCGAGACTGAAAGTGTTCTCCTTGGAAGCAGCGTTTCCCATACACCCATGACTATGAGCATGCCGAGGAAAAAACTCAGACGTATGACCCCTTCATGGGCCTGGATAAACGCCTCCATTACAGACTCCTTAATCCGTGTGCAGGCGGGCATTGTGAAGTCAGACCCGCTCAACTATTATACTAATTGGTTGAATAGTTATCCTGATCACTCACCATGTCAAGAAAACCCGGCACTAAACAGGCCCTTTTCGGACAACTGGGGTTAATTGCCAGCGCCTTCTCCAGCCCTGCCCGCCTGGAAATCCTCGATTATCTGGCACAGGGTGAACGATCCGTCGATTCACTCGCACGCGTCGCTGGATTATCGGTGGCTAATACCTCCAAGCATCTTCGGCAATTACGTCAGGCTGGCCTGGTAGAGGCACGTAAAGAAGGACTGCATGTCTTTTATCGTATGTCCGGTGACGATGTGCTCAGCGCTATTGCCGCAATGCGCGTTCTGGCACAGTCGCGACTGACGGAAGTTGACCAACTTATCGACATTTACCTGACCAGCAAGGATAAGCTTGAACCCATGCAGGCTGATGAATTAATGGAAAAGGCCAGCGACGGCCTGGTCACCATTCTTGATGTACGCCCCGAAGAAGAATTTAGTCAGGGGCATTTAAGCGGCGCGATCAATATACCCCTGGGTGAGCTTGAGAAACACCTTTCAGAGTTCTCTGGAGATACCGAAGTTATCGCCTATTGCCGGGGGCCCTGGTGCGTACTTTCCTACGAGGCGGTTTCGATACTGAGATCTAAAGGCATCAGAGCACGTCGACTGGAAGGCGGTTTACCTGAATGGCGCCAGGAAGGACGACCGGTAGATCGTACTGCTTAGTCTTTGCCCAGCTCATTAAGAATCCGTAACGCCAGCTGATTATTAAAATCCTGGGCTATAACCTGCGCCCTGAACAAGGCCCATAGTTCTACGATGGCAATGCCTGCAATCAGGATGATTCCGAGTATAAACAGAGGAGTGAAAAGCAGGACCACACCGGATGCAAAGATGCCGAGATCCAGCAGCCCCATGCCAATCCGCCCCAGATAGAAGTGATGCAGGCCGGCGACAAATAGCCAGTTCAGGCCTGCATAGGTATCCGGATCCTTAACCTCTTTCCTGAAGCGATGAAAGTATTCCTTACGCTTTGCATCGCTGAGCTCTCTGACCCTCAGGCGTATTGCTTCTTCCTGGGCATCCACCTCTTCCTGTTTAAGCATGCTAACGTCCCAGGGTTATGATGACTGACTCACGCGACCAGAACAGCCAGAAGCGACGCTTTTCAATGACCTGGAAAACCAGCTGCCAGCCATCAGCGGCCTCTTCATTTAAAACAGACTCGAGCCTTTTTAATGGCATACCTGAAGCACCTAGGAACAAGGTTCCAATGGCACCCTCAGCAACAATCATGACTTTATATTCTTTGTAATTGGACATATCAATCCTCTGGGTAGGCGATTAGTTCATCATATCAGGAGTGGGATGTAGGAATAATTACGAAGGTTTATTGATAACTTTGACGTGAAATGACAGGAAAAGATTTGATCATTGTTATCTCGCTGCATCTATATTCGAACCCAACTTATCTATTGATCGAGGGTTCGAACCTGAATTCGACATCCCATTAAAAAAGCCCCTGATGGAGGCCTTTGAAATATATGAGGGATTAGCTTCGCTGCGCTCGCTGATCTCCAGAGGCTTCGCCTCCTCCGGCTCGAACTAAGGATTCTCATCAAAGCCGCACTACTCCTGATAAAAGAAAAGCCCCGACTAGCGGGGCTTTTCTTTTATTGGCGGAGAGTGAGTCCTCCTATATGTTGTTTACTTCCATCCAGAATAATCCGACTATCTGTATATTA
>CAZXNH010000048.1:0-3015 GCA_964641615.1 uncultured Ectothiorhodospiraceae bacterium
CACCTACACGCCAGTTGCTGTTTGCGCCTGTACCAGCGAATAAGTCTTCACCGGTATCAGTCATAGCAGCGCCAACCCAGAACATGTCGTTAGACCAGTCAGCATTGATAGAGTAGGCTTCTGTTTCAGCAGTGGTGCTGTCTGGAGCAACGTAAGCAGCCAGCAGGTTGAAACCACCCATGGTAGGCAGTTTGTATGCGACTACGTTGTCAAGACGCGCTTCGTGACCGAAGGCATTAGACAGCTGACGGAAGTCACCCTTGGTGTCGCCGAACAGGTCCAGCTTACGACCAGTGATCTTGTAAGGGGTGTCGTGCTTACCAACGATAACTGCACCCCAGCCACCAGCCAGGCCGATGTAGGTGTTACGCAGACCGTTCTGCAGAGCAACAGCACCAGTCTTGCTAGTATCCAGATCCATTTCGATCTGGTAGAGAGCGCTCAGGCCGTTACCCAGGTCTTCTGAACCCTTGAAGCCCAGGCGGCTGTCGTTTGAATCAACGAACAGGCCAGAATCTGCACCGTCGTCCTGACTGACGAAATCAAAGTGCATTTTACCGTAAACGGTAGCATCAGCAGAAGCAGCCATTGGTGCTGCTACGGCAGCAGCAACTGCCAGTGCAATAATATTTTTCTTCATGAGTCTCAACTCCAAATTTGTGTTGTGGTGTCATAAATCGACGTTGCATTTATAGACCCCTGCAAACAAGAATGCAACACCTTTTTCTCAAAAAAACCACATTTCTGCTTTTTTGTGTCTTTTCTGCAACAATAATTCGTCATATTTCTTAAAAAGAGCGTCTAAGTAACTGATTTTTTAAT
Organism: uncultured Ectothiorhodospiraceae bacterium; assembly: GCA_964641615.1. GTDB lineage: Bacteria > Pseudomonadota > Gammaproteobacteria > J044 > J044 > JANTGN01. The sequence goes on from CAZXNH010000048.1 coordinate 823, forward strand.
TTTCCGTCTCGGACATGCGCTGTGTCATTTTAACAACAGGTGTTCGCGCACAAATTCTCACACAAAATATAATGTGATGGCCGTCACGGGAATATTCGGCCTGAGATCATCCTGTGTGGTTTATGCAACACTTTCCACCAGGCACAAAAAAGCCCTCTCCGTGGAGAGGGCTTCAATAACACTATATTAAGGTGAATTATCCCTGCTTCTTAATATGTATGTTCAGCTCATGCAGCTGCTTGGGATTGACCGCTGCCGGGGCACCGGTAAGCAGACAGGCCGCAGTCTGGGTCTTGGGGAAGGCCATGACATCACGGATAGACTGGCTGCCAGACATCAGCATGATCAGGCGATCCAGGCCGAAGGCGATACCCGCATGTGGTGGGCAGCCAAACTTCAGGGCGTTGAGCAGGAAGCCGAACTTGTCTTCAGCCTCTTCCTCGGTAATACCCAGCAGCTTGAATACCGCTTCCTGCATGTCTGGCTTGTGGATACGCACAGAACCACCGCCCAGCTCGGTACCATTCAGCACCATGTCATAGGCACGTGACAGCGCGGCACCGGGATTTTCCAGCAACTCTTCAGGGGAGACGCTAGGCGCGGTAAATGGATGATGCAGCGCAGTCCAGCCATCGTCGGTTTCCTCGAACATGGGGAAGTCGACGACCCACAACGGCTTCCAGCCATGCTCGCACAGGCCACGGTCATGACCCAGCTTCACGCGCAGGGCGCCCAGTGACTCGTTGACGATCTTGGCCTTATCGGCACCGAAGAACAGCATGTCGCCATCCTGGATACCGGTACGGTCGATCATCTGGTTGATTACATCATCAGGGATGAACTTCAGGATCGGCGACTGCAGGCCCTCACGACCCCTGGCCAGTTCGTTGACCTTGATGTAGGCCAGACCCCTGGCGCCGTAACGACTCACATATTTAGTGTAGTCATCGATCTCCTTACGACTCAGATCGCCACCGCCGGGCAGGCGCAGCGCCGCGATACGGCCTTTGGGATCGTTGGCGGGGCCAGAGAAGACCTTGAACTCGACGGCTTTCATCAGGTCAGTGATGTCGACCAGCTTCAGATCGATACGCAGATCAGGCTTGTCAGAGCCATAATCATGCATGGCATCCGCGTAGCTCATACGGGGGAATGGATTGGGAAGCGGCTCCTCGAGCACCTTCGCGAACAGCTCGCGGATCATGTCTTCCATCAGTCCCATCACTTCTTCTTCATCGATGAAGGCGGTCTCGATATCCAGCTGGGTGAACTCAGGCTGGCGATCGGCACGCAGATCTTCATCACGGAAGCAGCGGGCGAACTGGTAGTAACGGTCCATGCCGCCCATCATTAGCAGTTGCTTGAACAGCTGGGGCGATTGCGGCAGGGCAAAGAAGGTACCGGGGTTGGTACGGCTGGGCACCAGGTAGTCACGCGCACCCTCGGGTGTAGCCTTGGTCAGGACCGGGGTTTCAATATCCAGGAATCCGTGATCATCGAGGAAGTTACGCAGTACGCGAGACACCCTGGCGCGCATCTGCAGGCGCTGCTGCATCTCAGGGCGACGCAGGTCGATGTAGCGATACTTGAGGCGGGTTTCCTCACCCACGTCCTCGTCATCCATCTGGATGGGAGTAGGTTCAGAGGCATTCAGGATTTCCAGTTCCAGACCCAGCACCTCGATCTGGCCGGTCTTCAGCTCATCATTCACCGTACCCTCAGGACGGTTGCGCACGCGGCCCTTAACCTTCAGCACATACTCATTACGTACACGCTCGGCGGTAGCAAACATCTCCGGATCATCCGGATCGAACACCACCTGAACCAGACCTTCACGGTCACGCAGGTCAACAAAAATTACCCCACCGTGGTCACGACGACGGTTGACCCAGCCACACAGGGTGACCTCCTGGTCCATGAACTCTTCGGTGACATCGCCGCAATAATGACTACGCATACTTCCAACCCCAACAAAACGAAGACTGCCCCGGACCTTCCGGGGCAGCACTAAATATAAGGAAAGCGGCGAATTTTAGGGCTTACAGGGGGTTGGCGCAAGTTGGGGAGATGGTTTTAATAACGCCACCTGACCATTTCAGCCACTTTTTATATCCCAAAAACGGCAATTATCTGGAGATATTTCATCGATAAGAATGATATTTCCATCTTTATCTTTTCCAAATTCAAGTTTAA
>CAZXNH010000049.1:0-2295 GCA_964641615.1 uncultured Ectothiorhodospiraceae bacterium
TGCTGGCCGAATAAATCATGATTTCGTTTACTTCTGCACGGAAGATAAAACGCCGCGTTATGTAGGTACGTAATCCCAGGCCTACCTGGCTGTACTGGTTGGTAGAGTTTTCTGAACCAACCAGGGTGGCCTTTGGCCTGGTCTCCATCATGCCGGTACCAATTGCGAAAAATGGTGAATACCGCCACTCGGGAAAGGGCTGAGCCAGGAGACTACCTGTGACATAAAAATTACTGGCCCGTGTACCCAGGGCCTGAGACAGGGTCAGTTCGGTTGACAGGTTCTTGCTAAAGGCATAACCACCATAAAGCGAAAGCGATGTTGCATCACCGAGCTGGCCACCTGTTGCACCCATTTCCCAGCGACGTCTTTCAAACTCTGCCTGGGTAGCGTCTTTAATCTCTACCTCTTCACCAGTTTCCGACAGAGTACGCACAAGCTGGTCCCGCGAGGCCCAGCCTTCCTTGCCAGACTCGGTACGCAGCTTGAACCAGTCGTTCTGGCGGCGGACGACATAAACCGTTTCACCACGGTCTACAACATGAAATATGGGATAACCCGCTCCGGGGCCGTTATGCATCTCGATATAGGGGTCAGCAATAGCAACTGCCTGTATCTCGTCATCGAACCAGCTCCAGGACCAGGCCGGAGTCGATAAAAGGCATAGGATCAGACAGATATACAGTTTGCGCATGGATTTAGTAGCGGCAGGCTCTACCTGCCAGTAACAAGACCTTGTTATATTTTTTCATCATGCGACACATAGACAACTGTCCCGCTCCCCCGTCGGCATTATACAAACTGTTGTGTGCTTTGCCTGCCTGAAATTCGTGACATTCGCATCAATTTGTAGGCACGTTTGGATCAAACGGATTGTTGTAATACTGCGCACCAATGTCGAGCCACTCGGCAACCAGGCGTAATTCAGCCGCTGACATAAAGCCACTGTGGTCGGTAGGGCCACTCAGCCCCCTGCCTGCGTTGAGCTCGGTATTATTCAGTTTCTCAAAGAAATAACTGACCCTGGCACCATTTGATGACATGCTGGGGCCAACGTTTACGGGCACCTGGATAATGATGGGAAGACCATTAATATCTAACTGCCCGGTATCCTGATCCACCAGAACTTCCTGTAGGCCACCCATACCATCCAGCTCAAGTTGAGTATCGGTAAATAGCAACTCGCGATAGGCATGCTCCTGACCATTGGAGACGATGGTGGCATCATCGACCAGGTTGTTGTCGCTTAGATTAAGCTGCCCTGCAGGTACCTGGATTGCATCATTGGCTCGCGTACTGTGGCAGTTGGTACAGGTATTGGCGCCACGATCTTTCGCCCACAACGGATGGATATGAACCGGATAGTTAATCACTGTACGACAGGTATAGTTTACGTTCTCCCATGCCGTTAAACAGGTGCTCGGGTATACAGGTGGCGCTGCTGTCTCGAAGATTTCACCTGCAAGCTGTAACTCTGCGTAGGCCTTCATGCTATCCGCTAAATTGACTGTCGCAACATTGCTGTCCGTCCAGACATCTTCGTATAAAACATCCACCGAAGGATTAAAAGTTGCAGTCGCTACAGGAAGGGCTGCACAGGCAAGATCAGAAACGCAGCGATTATAACGAGCCTCTGCCATGGTCTCACCGGTTACCGCGTAAAGCGCAGGCACAGTGCCTAGACTTGCTGGCATGGGCCAGGGTAATGATGGCGTACCCGCAGGCAGGCCCGCTCCCTGGTTCACAGGAGTCGGATCAAGGTCCTCCCGCCCATGCGGTAGCCCTGAGGCAGGGTTATGGCAACCATTACATTGACGCGTCTCACCCGCGCTTATCTGCAGCCAGTTGTCATGCCTGGCTCCAATGCGGCGCCCCTCTGAATCCAATACTTCGATAGTGAAGGGCACATCGGCAGGCACCTTGATCATAACCGAACCATCAGGCTCTACCGGGGCATAGCCCAGGATTTCACGCATACCCAGACGGCGATTCGGCCCAAATGCTGTGCCATCAAGATCAGGCAGCCCAGGGGTAATTTCATCATCAGGATCAGGAATACTGACATTCTTGACCAGGCGAAGGAACCTGGCTGGACGCTGGTCCGCTGCAGTCAACAGCGACGAGGCCATCTCGGACAGATTGCTGGTCGCGTTTACGGTGAAATTCGAAAGGTTATTAAATGTGCCATCGAAGTCATAGACACTGCGGATGTGCAGCAGACCTACCTGCTCCGATTCCAGGGCAGGATCCAGGGTAGCGTTGGCAGCAACGGGCGGATAGGCACGACTTTGTCCG
>CAZXNH010000050.1:0-2204 GCA_964641615.1 uncultured Ectothiorhodospiraceae bacterium
GAGTAACCAGCTGATGTGATAGGTGATAGCGGCAGAAGACATCGATGGAGGATATGTCTAACTCGGTCTAGGCCACAATTTTAGTTCTCCGGAAACCGACCTATGGTTTTTACTCATATTATATTCTCTAGGCTCGAATGGAATACCGGTATCCATATAAGGTTTACTGTATCCACACTGTACAGTACGACGACTCGTACAGTACGTTGCCGGACTGGTTAGAGATCTACGAGTACCACCAGTAAGGTTACTGTACATCGGATTAGTAATTTTTATATTTTACGAGTATGGATAGAGCAGTGATGGTTAGGGATGTACTATACTCGTACTGTACTGATTTTACATGTGCGTTGAACTTCAGAAAAAAGCGGTCATTTTTCTTGAGGTCTTTCAGCTCTTTCGAATGACCCTTCTGGTTTCTAAACTATTTGTGACACTTGTGCCCTTCACAATGTTTTCTCTCACCTCTCACTCACAACTCAACATTCACACACAAGACGACATATACGACGTTAATGACAATGATGGCGTTCCATACAACCATGATGATATTATACATGTTCATTTCAGCCACGCCCATGGCCATGGCAGAGAATCAGCATCTTCGGGGACTGATAGATGCCATGCCTCCTCTTCCTCCCGATATTCCCCTCTTTCCGTATACTCACACCTTCTCTGTTGGCTCGGGGCGAGCATCTGGCCCTCAAGCAAGTCTCTTGGAAGGAGATATTATGATTAGGAAAGACCAGTCGATTGCTCTTTTAGGAGAAGATCTCACTCAGAAGCTTGAAGAGGACGGTTTCGTCTTCACCACCGATAACGGCGCCGAGTCGATCACCTACCCGGACGGTGGCATAACGCCCTTCAGGGGTGGCAAACTGACCACCTGGGAAGGCGGCATGCGGGCGCCGATGCTTATTCGCTGGCCGGGACACATTAAGGCTGGCACGAATCCGGACCAGATATTTTCCTCTCTGGACTGGGTGCCAACGCTGGTCAATATCGCCGGCGGGCCTAAGGGTGATGGCCTGAAAAAGCAGATTGAGGCTGGCAAGTATCCCGGTATCGTCAAGACGACTCTTGACGGTTTCGACCAGCGGGACTATCTCGAGGGCAAGGCAGATTCGGCACGCGACACGTTCTTCTACTACACCGGTGCACAGCCTTCGGCGGTGCGGTACAAGAACTGGAAGTTCTACTACACGATGGTGTCTTCCAATGCGCTGGAAGCGTTCAATGACGCAAGCACCTATCACTGGACCCAGGTCAACAACCTCAAGCGTGATCCATTTGAGAGGTCGGTCGCGTCGGCTGAAGGTACCCTGCTGGGCTACGGTGGCGCCCTGGCAGCCCCGAGCACCGCGTTTATCTATGACTGGAACCTGCTGCCCATCGGCCAGCTGCTGTGGCTGAAGGAACTCGAGACGTACAGGACCTTCCCCTCGCTGCAGGTCCCGGCGAGCTATAACCTGGATAACATCATCCACGCGATGCAGGATGCGAAACACATCAGCCACCAGGGTCACTAACCGAGCACCCTAGAGCTTGGGTTGTATAGTGTGAAGTAAAAAGTCGGCGGCCTGAAAAGGTCGCCGACTTTTTTTCAATCTCATTTTTTTTCGATATGAAGAATTGAATTATGAAAGCTTATTTCATCCACGCAATAGCGTTGTGTGCCCTTTTTTTCCAGATTTTGCCGGTGCCCGCGCGAGCAGCTGATCCGTTGCCCTCGTGGAACGATGGGGCAGCCAGGCAGATGATTTTGGAATTTGTAAAAGCAACGACAGATAAAAACAGTGCGGACTATGTTTCGCCGGAAGAGCGCATCGCCACCTTTGACCAGGACGACACGCTGTGAGTCGAGCACCCCATGTACAGCCAGGTCGTCTACTGCCTGGAGCGGGTTCCGGCGGTGGTCAAGGCCGAGGCGATTAAATCATCACTGAACATCGATAAGCAAGAAGAGTTGCAGAAGATCCTGGGATAAAAATGAGATTGAATTTTCAATAAACGTGCATTTTATTAAGATTGTCCTTGGGTTATTCACCAATACATGAAGGATAATGTCACAATATCAAAATTAAAGGAGCAAATCATGAGCGATCTGGTTGTCGTTGGCTTTGATAATGAACATACCGCATTTGAACTCCGGGCTGAACTGATCAAAATGCAGAAAGAGTACCTGATTGATATGGAAGATGTGG